>NZ_JADYVD010000052.1 GCF_020193575.1 Ensifer sp. IC4062 | reverse complement strand
ATGCATTATGATTTGGGATATATCGACCTGGAGCAGAGGACCTTGCAAACCATCGACAACCCGTTCGGCACGAGGTTGTCACCCATGTCTTAGGTACAAACTGTTACCTATGTCTTCGGGCTGGACAAAGAAAGCTTTGGTGGAGTCGAAGGGATTCGAACCCTCGACCTCCGCAGTGCGATTGCGGCGCTCTCCCAACTGAGCTACGACCCCGTTTGCTGAAGTGTATAGGAGAAATCCGAGAGGCACGCCAGTGCCTGCACACGCATTAAGGCTGTGAGTCTCACGGTCGTGCTTCGGAGGCGGTGCAACCTTTCAGCTCAGCCCTTAGGCTGAGTTTGGAAACCACCGACTTTCGCAAGGCGACGGATCGTTTCCACTGATGCCCGCCGGAAGGGGTATCAGATCCTCATCGCCTCTTACGGCGAGCGACAAAAAGGCGAGGGAGATCGATCTGCTGGTCAGGAAATGTCTTGATCCTTAAGACGCTGCGTCACTTGAGCGAGGCCAATCCGAGAGCAAGGTGATGCCGAACCTTGGCGAAGCCTCGCGCAGGCGCTCGATCTCCTCGGATGTCGGCGGTGCTGCGACTTCGCCCGGCTGAAGTTCGTGGCCAGCTTCCTCGACAAACCGGTCGAACAGAGCGGGGGTCCCGATCAAGATGTACCTGCAAGCATTGCCGCTGATGTTCATAAGCTGGTGCGGAATGCCGCGCGGCAGGAAGATGCTCTCGCCTGCTCGCAGGCATCGAGGCTGGCCGTCGATCACCGCAGTTATTTCGCCTGCGATGATGTAAACCGTCTCGTCGTCCTTTGCATGGACATGGATCGGCGTTCTCGTATTTCCGTCGCTGCTGTTCTCGAAGAGGCAGAACTGCCCTGCGGTATGTTCTCCGGACAGCAGGCGTTTCATGATGACGCCTGCAAGAACGAACTCCTTTCCGTCGATATCGCTCATTGTCGTTTCCTTTCCACGGCTCGTGCGGATGGACGGGCGAGGCCTCCGTTTGAAGAGATTGAGGATAGGGAACCATTCGTCCCCCGGGGCGGGCGGTGCAAGTCCTTTCCCGCAGCCGCCCGATATTCATCGGAGCGAATAATCTGCACCAGACATGCGATATAACGCGCAAGAGCGGCCAAGTGGCCGCTCTCTGACTTTTCTTCTGCGATTTCTGCTGCCAAGCGGCGGCGCCAAGCTGTCGGGCCTTAGCTGCACCCGCTCGTCGCGCCGCACGTATCGCACTTCTCACACGTGCCATTCCGGACCATCGTGAAGTTCTGGCACTCGGAGCACATGTTGCCGGTGTAGCCCTGCATGATCGAGCGGGCGCGGCGTTCGGCTTCGACCTTCTTAGCGTCGGCTTTTGCCGAAGCAGCTTCGGCGGCGGCCTTGTCGGAGAAGAGGGCGGTTACGTCCTGCTCCGCTTCGGCCGCAATGTCCTCGGCAAGCTCGGCGGCGCGTTCTTCATAGTCGCGCTTGAAGGCCAGGACTTCCGATGCCGCGGCCGCTACCGCCGGTTCGAGCTTGCGCACGGTGTTGCCGGCGATCGAGGTGACCGTGGCACCACCGGATGCCCGTGCCGGTGCGGCGGTCGAGGCGCCCTTCGGCTCCGACAGTTGGCGATCGGCCGTGCCGCCGACGATCGTCGGCTTGTAGCCGCGGGTCCAGCCGGTCGACACAAGGTTGGTCTTGCCTTCCTGAATGCCGCGGCCGAGTGCGGTATTGCCGAAGTCGGACGTGTCGACATGGGCAAGGTCGTGGCGGCCGAGATAGGAAACGGCGAGTTCGCGGAACACGTAGTCGAGGATCGACGTCGCGTTCTTGATCGCGTCATTACCCTGAACCATGCCCGCCGGCTCGAACTTGGTGAAGGTGAAGGCCTCCACATATTCTTCGAGCGGCACGCCATATTGCAGGCCGAGCGAGATGGCGATGGCGAAGTTGTTCATCATCGCGCGGAAGGCGGCACCTTCCTTGTGCATGTCGATGAAGATCTCGCCCAAGCGGCCATCGCCGAATTCGCCGGTGCGGAGATAGACCTTGTGGCCGCCGACGATCGCCTTCTGGGTGTAACCCTGGCGGCGATTCGGAAGCTTTTCACGGGCGCGGACGACCTTTTCGATCACGCGCTCGACGATCTTCTCGGTGACGGCGACTGCCTGGGCTGCCGCCGGCGCCTGCATCAGCTCTTCGATTGCTTCCTCTTCCTCGTCATCCTCGATGAGCGAGGCGTTCAGCGGCTGCGACAGCTTCGAGCCGTCGCGATAGAGTGCGTTCGCCTTCAGCGCCAGCTTCCAGGAGAGCATGTAGGCGTTCTTGCAATCCTCGACGGTCGCCTCGTTCGGCATATTGATCGTCTTGGAGATCGCGCCGGAGATGAACGGCTGGGCGGCCGCCATCATACGGATGTGGCTTTCGACCGAAAGGTAGCGCTTGCCGATTTTGCCGCAAGGATTGGCGCAATCGAAGACCGGCAGGTGCTCGGCCTTGAGGAACGGCGCGCCTTCGAGCGTCATCGCGCCGCAGACATGGATGTTGGCGGCTTCGATGTCCTTCTTGGAAAAGCCCAGGTGCTCTAGCAGGTTGAAGTCAATCGACGCAAGCTGCTCGTCAGTAACCTTCAGGGTGCCCTTGAGGAAATCGGCGCCAAGCGTCCACTGGTTGAAGACGAACTTGATGTCGAAGGCGGACTTCAGCGCAGCATTGACGGCCTCGACCTTCTCGTCGGTGAAACCTTTGGCCTTGAGTGTCGCCGGGTTGATCGCCGGCGCCTGGTTGAGGTTGCCGTGGCCGACGGCATAAGCCTCGATCTCGGCGATCTGGCTTTCCGAGTAGCCAAGGGTACGCAGCGCTTCCGGCACCGCGCGGTTGATGATCTTGAAGTAACCGCCGCCGGCGAGCTTCTTGAACTTGACCAGCGCAAAGTCAGGCTCGATGCCGGTGGTGTCGCAATCCATGACGAGGCCGATCGTGCCGGTCGGCGCGATAACGGTTGCCTGGGCGTTGCGGTAACCATGTTTCTCGCCGAGTTCGACAGCCTTGTCCCAGGCGCTCTTGGCGTGGGCGATCAGGTCCTGGTCCGGGCAATCGGCGTGGACGAGGGCAACCGGGTTGACGGACAGGCTCTCATAGCCCTCGGTTTCGCCATGGGCCGCACGGCGATGGTTGCGCATGACGCGCAACATATTGTTGCGGTTCGGGGCAAAGCTCGGGAAGGGGCCGAGCTTGGCCGAGATTTCCGCCGAAGTGGCGTAGGCAATACCGGTCATGATGGCGGTCAGCGCACCGGCGATGGCGCGGCCTTCGGCCGAGTCATAAGGAATGCCGGACGACATCAGCAGGCCGCCGATGTTGGCGTAGCCGAGGCCGAGCGTGCGGTATTCATAGGAGAGCTCGGCGATCTCGCGGGATGGGAACTGCGCCATCATCACCGAGATTTCGAGAACGATCGTCCAGAGGCGGACGGCATGCTCGTAATCGCCGATGTTGATCCGCTTGGTGGCGGCATCCTTGAACTGCATCAGGTTCAGCGAGGCGAGGTTGCAGGCCGTGTCGTCAAGGAACATGTATTCCGAGCACGGGTTCGACGCGCGGATCGGTCCGGCAGCCGGGCAGGTGTGCCAGTCGTTCATCGTGGTGTTGAAGTGCAGCCCCGGATCCGCCGACGCCCAGGCGGCGTAGGAGATCGATTCCCAGAGATCGCGGGCTTTCAGCGTCTTCAGCACGCGGCCGTCCTTGCGGGCGGTCAGGTTCCACTCTCCATCGGCCTCGACGGCGCGCAGGAAGTCGTCCTTGATCGAGACGGAGTTGTTGGAGTTCTGGCCGGAGACGGTCAGATAGGCTTCCGAATCCCAGTCCGTGTCGTAGGTCTTGAACTCGATGTCCTTGTAGCCTTGGCGCGCGAACTGGATTACGCGCTTGACGTAGTTTTCCGGAACCAGCGCAAGCTTGGCGGCGCGGATCTCGCGCTTCAGCGCCGGGTTCTGCTTCGGGTCGAAGCAGGCGTCGTCGCTGCCGTCGCAATTGACGCAGGCCTTCATGATCGCCTTCAGGTGCTTGGCGACGATCTTGGAGCCGGTGACGAGGGCGGCGACCTTCTGCTCTTCCTTGACCTTCCAGTTGATGTATTCCTCGATATCCGGATGGTCGATGTCGACGACGACCATCTTCGCGGCGCGGCGCGTCGTGCCGCCCGACTTGATGGCGCCGGCGGCGCGGTCGCCAATCTTCAGGAAGCTCATGAGGCCGGAGGACTTGCCGCCGCCCGACAGCTTTTCGCCTTCGCCGCGCAGATGCGAGAAGTTGGAGCCGGTGCCGGAGCCGTATTTGAAGAGGCGCGCCTCACGCACCCAGAGGTCCATGATGCCGCCCTCGTTGACGAGGTCGTCGGCAACGGACTGGATGAAGCAGGCATGCGGCTGCGGGTGCTCGTAAGCGGACTTGGACTTCGTCAGCTTGCCGGTGAAGGGATCGACATAGAAGTGGCCCTGGCCGGGGCCGTCGATGCCGTAGGCCCAGTGCAGACCGGTGTTGAACCATTGCGGCGAGTTCGGCGCGACACGCTGGGTGGCGAGCATATAGGCGAGTTCGTCACGGAAAGCGGCCGCATCTTCTTCCGTGTCAAAATAGCCGCCCTTCCAGCCCCAATAGGTCCAGGTGCCGGCCAGGCGATCGAAAACCTGGCGCGCATCCGTTTCCGAGCCGTACTGCTCATCCTTCGGCAGTGCCTTCAGGGCATCCGTGTCGGGCACCGAGCGCCACAGGAAGGAGGGCACGTCGTTTTCCTCGACACGCTTCAGCTTGGCCGGCACGCCCGCCTTGCGGAAATACTTCTGCGCAAGAATGTCGGCGGCAACCTGAGAGAACTGCGCGGGGACATCGATGTTCTCGAGGCGGAAGACGATCGACCCATCCGGGTTCTTGATCTCACTCGTCGCCTTGCGGAAATCGATCTCGGCGTAGGCGGATTGCCCGGCCTTTGTGAAACGGCGTTCGATCTTCATTGTCCCGTGTCCTTTGTTGCCATGCGCCAAGGCGCAAACATCCCCGCCCGGCCGCAAGGTTCTGCAGCCAGCTCCAGCTTCCGTCATTTGGGAAACCCATGCCCTGGGTTACCCTGTATCTTGTGATGATGCTGGCTGCAAACACTAAATATAGTATTAACAAGTCGTTTATGCCAGCCTGAATGTTGTCTCGGCGACCCAAAATCGCGCAAAACTTTCCCTGCCGCGGCCACACGGATCATCCGTGCCGATCGCATGCCAGGACCGACGATTTGGGGAGATGAACCGGCCTCTTAACTTCCCGGTCCGCCGCCGTCGCAACGTGAAACCCATTAACCGTGAATCGGCTCGGGGCGTCAAGGGGTGGTTTGTGACGGAAGTTTGAGCGCTATATCTTGTGTGGACCGACTGTGGAAAACGGGGACATCGGCCAATCCGTTGAAAATCAGGGACTTCAGCAGATTGCCTGCGACGATGCCCCAACGGCAGGCGCAAAATCAAAAATTTCAGGGGTAAAAAAGCAAATAAAGGGCATGCCGCAGCGCTACCCGCGATTGCAAAGGCGGTCTGGATGTGACGCGTACCTGGTGATTCGGTCGTGCCGCAACATCGATCAGGCCGCACCGTGGCGATTTGAGAGAGCGCTACTAGATCTAGCGCCACCGCGGCGGTCACACGAATCTACCTGCGCACGGCGTCATCCCGTCCGCGATGCCGGCTGGCGAGGTTAACTCACCCGCTTCTGCAACTCCCTTGCGCCATTCGGTGCGTTTATCTTGCCCGAGGTAATGAAGAAGGCAAAGACGTCGCGTGGCGTGTTCTCTGCCTCGCGATCCGGTGCACTCTTTTCGAGCCCCTCCGGCTCGCCTCCTGCCGCAAAGGTTTTCAGTCGCTCGGCCCAGAGATCCAGGCCCTCCGGCGGGTAACAGGTCTTTATCTCATCGCTGCCTGTCTGCAGCCTCGCATAGACGAAGTCCGCCGTGACGTCGGCGATCATCGGATAGTCGGCATGTTCGGCGAGCACGACCGCCACATTGTATTTGTTCAAAAGCTCGATGAAGTCGGGTGCCTGGAAGGAGGCGTTGCGAACCTCGACCACGTGGCGAAGCTTCAAACCGTCCTGCTTCTCCGGGAGAAGCTTCAGAAAACTTTCGAAATCGTCCGGCTCGAATTTCTTGGTCGGCGCAAACTGCCAGAGAATAGGACCGAGATGATCGCCCAGTTCCGTCAGGCCCTGGGTCAGGAATCTCCCCATCGATTCACCCGCTTCCGCGAGGACCTTGCGATTCGTCACGAAGCGGCTGGCCTTGAGCGAGAAGACAAAGTCGTCGGGGACCTCCGCCGCCCAGCGGGCAAAGGTTTCCGGTTTCTGCGAACTGTAATAGGTGCCGTTGATCTCGATCGTGCGCAGCTCCTTGCCGGCGAATTCGAGCTGTCGCTTCTTCGGGAGGTCGGAAGGATAGAATGTGCCCTCCCAGGGCTCGAAGGTCCAGCCGCCGATGCCGACGCGGATTTTACCGGATTGTGTCATCGTCTCCTCCTCAAGGCCCCTCCGGGCGATTCATCTTGTCTGCCGCCAAGCCGCTCGACTAATCGCGCAATCAGCGTCGCCGTTCCCGGTCAGCACGGCCACCCGTTTGCGGGGCGAGCACTGTCCGAACGAAGCGCCGCGATCCGCGTTCCGGCGGCCGCGAGCCGCCTTCCCGGCAATTGTCGGAGGTGCGGACCGGCCGCGAGCCGGTCACTCCGCGGCCTCGATTTTCCGTGCCGGCCGGCGCTCCAACAGCTCTTTCAGGAATTGTCCGGTGTAGGAGCGGGGCTCCTTCACGACCTCTTCCGGCGTACCCTTGGCAATCACTTCGCCGCCGCCGTCGCCGCCTTCGGGGCCGAAGTCGATGACCCAGTCGGCCGTCTTGATGACTTCCAGATTGTGCTCGATGACCACGACCGAATTTCCCTGATTGACAAGCTCATGCAGAACTTCAAGAAGTTTCGCTACGTCGTGGAAATGCAACCCTGTTGTCGGTTCATCGAGGATGTAGAGCGTGCGGCCGGTCGAGCGCTTGGACAATTCCTTGGCAAGCTTCACGCGCTGCGCTTCGCCGCCCGAAAGCGTGTTTGCCTGCTGGCCGACCTTGATATAGCCAAGGCCCACCTGGTTCAGCGTCACGAGCTTGTCGCGCACGGACGGGACGGCCGAAAAAAACTCAACGCCTTCCTCGACCGTCATGTCGAGCACGTCGGCGATCGACTTGCCCTTGAAATGCACGTCGAGCGTTTCGCGATTGTAGCGCTTGCCGTGGCAGACGTCGCAGGTGACATAGACGTCCGGGAGAAAGTGCATCTCGATCTTGATGACGCCGTCGCCCTGGCAGGCCTCGCAGCGGCCGCCCTTGACGTTGAAGGAGAAGCGCCCCGGCTGATAGCCGCGCGCCTTCGCCTCGGGAAGTCCTGCGAACCAGTCGCGAATCGGCGTGAAGGCACCGGTATAGGTCGCCGGGTTCGAGCGCGGCGTGCGGCCGATCGGCGACTGGTCGATATCAATCACCTTGTCGATATGCTCGAAGCCGTCGATCCGGTCGTGTTCTGCCGGGTTCTCGCGTGCACCCATGACGCGGCGCGCGGCCGCCTTATAGAGCGTTTCGATGAGGAAGGTCGACTTGCCGCCGCCGGAAACGCCAGTGACCGCGGTGAAGACTCCGAGCGGGATCGAGGCCGTAACATCCTTCAGGTTGTTAGCTCGCGCGCCTACGATCGTGATTTCCTTCTTCTTTTTTGGCTTCCGCCGCTCGCTCGGTACGGCAACGGCGAGTTCTCCGGAGAGGTATTTTCCGGTGAGCGACTTCGGATTGGCCATGATGTCGGACGGAGCGCCTTCCGCGACGATCTCGCCGCCGTGAATGCCGGCCGCCGGACCGATATCGACGACGTAGTCGGCCGTCAGGATCGCGTCCTCGTCATGCTCCACGACAATGACCGTGTTGCCGATGTCGCGCAGATGCCGGAGCGTGTCGAGCAGGCGGGCATTGTCGCGCTGATGCAGGCCGATCGAGGGCTCGTCGAGCACGTAGAGCACGCCGGTCAGCCCGGAACCGATCTGGGAGGCAAGCCGGATGCGCTGGCTTTCGCCACCTGAGAGCGTCCCGGAATTGCGTGAGAGGCTGAGGTATTCGAGCCCGACATCGTTGAGAAAGCGCAGCCGCTCGCGGATCTCCTTTAGGATGCGCACGGCGATCTCGTTCTGCTTGGCGTTGAGGTGTTCAGGCAAGACATCGAACCAGTCGCGAGCGACGCGGATCGACATATCCGTGACTTCGCCGATGTGCAGCTTGTTGATCTTGACGGCAAGCGCCTCCGGCTTCAGCCGATAACCGGCGCAGGCCGGGCAGGGGGCTGCAGACATGAAGCGCTCGATCTCCTCGCGCGCCCAGGCGCTGTCGGTCTCCTTCCAACGGCGTTCGAGATTGGGCACGATGCCTTCGAAGGTCTTGGTGGTGTTGTAGGAACGCGCACCGTCTACATAATGGAAGACGATCTTTTCCTCCGTGCCATGCAGAATGGCTCGCTGCGCCTCCTCGGAAAGTTCGCTCCAGCGGTGGCCGAGCTTAAAATCGAAGGCCTTGCCCAGCGCCTCCAGCGTTTGATTGTAGTAAGGCGAGGACGACTTTGCCCAGGGCGCAATCGCGCCGTCGCGCAGGGTTCGGTTCGGCTCCGGGACGATCAACGCTTCGTCGATCTTCTGCTGGCTGCCGAGCCCGTCGCAGGTCGGGCATGCACCGAAGGGATTGTTGAAGGAAAAGAGCCGCGGTTCGATCTCCGGAATTGTGAAGCCGGAGACCGGGCAAGCAAATTTTTCCGAAAACAGCACCCGCTCGTGCGTTTCGTTCAGGGACTTGTTGGCGGAGCCGCCAGCCGCGGTTTCCTCCGGTGGCAGCGGCTTGTCAGCGAACTCGGCGATCGCCAAACCATCGGCAAGCGTCAGGCAGGTTTCGAGGCTGTCGGCAAGACGCGTCGCAAGATCAGGCCTCACCACGACGCGATCGACGACCACATCGATGTCGTGCTTGTACTTCTTGTCGAGCGCCGGTACGTCGGCAATCTCGTAGAACTGCCCATCGACCTTAACCCGCTGGAAGCCCTTCTTCATCAGCTCGGCGAGTTCCTTCTTGTACTCGCCCTTACGGCCGCGCACGAGGGGCGCAAGGATATAGAGACGCGTTCCCTCGCCGAATTCCAGCACGCGATCGACCATCTGACTGACGGTCTGGCTCTCGATCGGCAGGCCGGTGGCCGGCGAATAGGGCACGCCGACGCGCGCGAAGAGCAGGCGCATATAATCGTAGATCTCTGTAACAGTGCCGACCGTCGAGCGCGGGTTGCGCGAGGTCGTCTTCTGCTCGATCGAGATCGCTGGCGACAGGCCGTCGATCTGGTCGACATCCGGTTTTTGCATCATTTCGAGGAACTGGCGGGCATAGGCCGAAAGACTCTCGACATAACGACGCTGGCCTTCGGCGTAGATCGTATCGAAGGCGAGCGAGGATTTGCCGGATCCGGAAAGCCCGGTCATCACGATGAGCTTGTTGCGCGGCAGATCAAGGTCGATGCCCTTGAGATTGTGCTCGCGCGCACCGCGAATGGAGATGGTATTGAGTTCGCTCATCGGAAGCCAGCTTTGCATGTCGTTGAAAGCCCCCTATGTAATGACGACAACGCCCATGTCGAGGCGCAATCGGCAAAGAGGCGGCTCAATTGCGATTCGGTTGACAGGATAATAGGGAAATACTAGAACAAAAAATGAACAAATAGCAGATGTAATCTCACAAATCAGCTGTGGATTATGCACGATGCGGGGCGTATCGACGGCGGCGGGCCGCTAAGATGCGCGTTCTTGAAATATTGGAGAGCCGGGCCAGCGGTTCGGCGGAAAGCACGGGAAAAGCGATATGGCTGGTAGCGTCAACAAGGTGATCTTGATCGGAAATGTCGGGGCCGACCCGGAAATCCGGCGGACGCAGGATGGCCGCCCGATCGCCAACCTGCGCATCGCCACCTCCGAGAACTGGCGCGACCGCAACAGCGGCGAGCGCCGCGAGAAGACGGAATGGCATAATGTCGTCGTCTTCAACGAAGGCCTCTGCAAGGTGGTCGAGCAATATGTGAAGAAGGGCGCCAAGCTCTACGTCGAAGGCCAGTTGCAGACCCGCAAGTGGCAGGACCAGAACGGCAACGACCGCTACACGACCGAGGTGGTGCTGCAAGGCTTCAACTCGACACTGACGATGCTGGACGGTCGCGGCGAGGGCGGCGGCGCCGGTGCCAGCCGTGGCGGCGGCAACGATTACGGCGGCGGATTCGGGGGCGGCTACGAGGACTACGACCAGCCGCGCCAGTCGTCGGGTGGGCGCTCCGGCGGCCAAGGCAGTCAGAGCGGCGGCAACTTCTCGCGCGATCTCGACGACGACATTCCGTTCTAGCAGAGAGCGAGTTAGGTTTTGTAAACTATGAAGCCGAACTCACTGTAAATAAACAGCTTTCCAGTTGACACTCCGTTTCCCGCCGGTTAGCGATTTTCCGGTGGGAGCGGAGTTCAATTTTATTGTCAACTAAGCACGAAAATCCATACGCCATTCGATGGTCGAAGTTCGCGGACGGCGAACGCATGCCTTTCCTCGTTCCGGCGGCCGTCGGCGTCCCTCTGGACGCTCCCAGCTATTGGATCACCGCCCACCGAAGGGCGGTCGGCGCGCAGCCCAACACGCTCTTCAACGAGCTTCGGTCGCTGATGGTCCTGTACCTTTGGGCGGACCTGCGCGGTATCGATGTCGGGGAGCGCCTGCAGGAGGGCACGTTCCTCGAGCTTTCCGAAATCATTGACCTGGCGAATGTCTGTGGCTGGTACCTCGACGACATACTCTCCGCGCTGGAGCGCCGATCGTCGAACGTGATCACGCTGGCCCGCCACGTGCCGAGCGGCGGCGTTCAATCGGGCGAGAAGCGGAACCGACTGAGTGTCATTCGGTCGTTTCTCGAGTTCACCAGCGCCGACCATCTCTCACGGCTCCAAGCATGGCCGAACCGGTGGCCGATATACCGCGACATGCGGGAGGAGTTCCTGAACCGTCTCGGCACCTATATCCGCGGCTTACGTGCGCCGAACCGTGACGACGTGGGCCAGAGGGAAGGGCTTGATCCGGAAGTCCTAGCCAGACTGCGCGCGGTAATCGATCCGGATCACCCGGAGAATCCCTTCGAGCCACAGGTTCGCTTCAGGAACTTCGTGATGATCCGGTTGCTGATTGAACTGGGCATCCGGCGCGGCGAGCTTCTCGGCATCATGCTCGAGGACTGCGACGTCACCGGTCCGAGAGGCTACATCACCATCCATCGTCGTCCTGACAATGCGGACGACACGCGAATGGCTCCGGGAGCCAGCACGAAGACTGCGGCGCGCAAGCTGGAGCTAAGTCCCCGCACTACGCAGCTCGTCTACGAGTGGATCGCTTACCACCGTAGCAAAATGCCGGGAGCCAAGACAGGCAAGGGCCAGTTTCTGGTCCTCAGCATCCCGACTGGCAAGCCCATGTCGCCATCGAACGTCAACAAGATGTTCGAGGCCCTTCGGAGGCGCGTCCCCGGATTGCCCGACGACGTCGCGCCGCATGTCCTCCGGCATTCATGGAACGAAACCTTCTCCGAGTACATGGATAAGAACGGCATCTCCGAGGAGGACGAAGTGAAGTGGCGGCAGAAGATCATGGGCTGGCGCGACGAGGCATCGGCGCGGTTTTACCTTCGCCGAACCGTCGCCCGACGATCCAATGCAGTCCTTAGGGAATTGCACGATGATCTTGATATCCGCGTCGAAAGCGAGGGGCAAAAACGATGATTCTACGTGAGGAAGTCGATCCGTCCGACCTGTTGCCGCCCTTGCCGTCTACCGCGAGGACGCTTGAGGGCGTCGAATTCGATCCCAGAGGTGACATTTGGCCTGTTGGCGGGCTAACTCGTAGCGAGCGAATGAAGTTCGGCATCTTCGACAGGCTCTCAAGGAGGATGGTCCATCGTTTGAAGTGGGGACTGACTATCTCCTTGCAGAACAAATCGTTCTCGCATTCAAGCAATCTGCATAACCAATTTTTTCTCTTCTATCGGCTGGTGTTACGGGACGCCGATACTATTCACCACAGGATCGAACTCTCTCATATCTTGACATTCAAAAGCCGTCTCGACGCAGCAACCGAATGGAAACTCGGTGTTGTTCGCATTCTGCTGACCGACATGGAAAATCTCGGGTTCGGCATCGCATCGAATGACGCGCTCGAGTACCTCGCCGCCGCGACCATCCGTGGCAATAGAAAAGGAACCTCGATACGAACGCGTGATGCCGAAAAGGGCGCTTTTACCGACACCGAGCTTCTAGCAATACAGTCGGCGTTGAATGATGCCTATGCACAGGGAGACATAGACCTCACCGAGTTCGCGATCACGTGGCTCTTTCTCGCCTACGGACCGCGACCGATCCAGATCGCCGCCATGAAAGAGAAGGACCTCATCGTTTCCGAGAACGACGAGGGTCGTCTGTACGCGCTGCGAATGCCGCGGGCGAAACAACGCGGTGAGAGGGCAAGAGATTCTTTCAAAATTCGTTACTGCGGTAAGCAGGTCGGCACTTTGCTGGAGCAAGTGGTCAAGGACAACCAGCGTCGCCGCCGAGAGTTGGGCTTCTCTGAGGACTGCCCTATGTTCATCGCGGGAAAAGAGGGGCAACTCCCGAACCTACGTTTCCATATGACATCGGACGAGGTCGGTCGAGTTGTGAACAACACGATTGGCCACCTAACCGGGCTCAAGACGAACGCTCGCAGGTTCCGCATCACCTTGGCCCAGCGCGCCGTGGACGACGGCAAGGACAAGCATACGGTCGCCGAGCTTCTCGACCATTCGGATACGCAGAACGTCGAAGTCTACTACGAAGCCAGCCCCGCCATGGTCCTCCGTCTCGATCGTCACCTGGCGATGGAGATGGCACCGCTCGCCCACGCCTTCGCCGGTGTGGTCGTCAGCACCGAACAGGACGCGCTACGCGGTGACGATCGCTCCAGCCGCATCTTTGACCGGTCCCTCAACAACGTCGCGGAAGCGCTCGGGACGTGCGGTCAGATGAGCTTTTGCGGGCTGGCCGCTCCGTTTGCCTGCTACACCTGTCGCCACTTCCAGCCGTGGATCGACGGCCCGCACGAGGAGTTCATGGCGGCGCTGATCGCCGACCGCGACCGGATGGAAGCGGAAGGTTATTCCTCCAAGATTTACACGATCAGGGATCGGACCATTCTGGCGGCCGCCGAGGTCATCCAGCTCTGTGCTGCTGAGAAGGAAATCAGGGCCGAGGTGGCCGCATGACCGGGAATGTCGTCAAGCTCATAGCCGAGGGCATCGAGTATCCCGCAGACCGTGTCCAGAGCTTCATTGCCTTGGCGAGAGCGATCGACGGGTTGATCCCCCACGGATCGTGGTCGCAGGACCTATGGCAGGTCGGGGCTTCGTTTCTTACGAAAGGTCAGAACAGGGACAATCGTGTGCTGGCGTTCTATAACCGGGACAGCACGCTGACCAACAGGCAGGAGATCGTCGGCGGTGCGCCGCTGGCGGACGGCATCAAGGAGTTCGCCAAGGCGTACGTCCGGTACATGCATTCGTCGTCCCCCGTCGCATTCGAAAACACCGTGAAGCGGCTGGATGCATTGCAGTTCATCGAGGCGGCCTTCAGGTCCCTGCGAACGGAACCGGCCATCGAAAATCTGAACGTCACCGTCCTCAACACCGCCGTCGCCATGGCGAAGGACGGCGTCGGAGCCGGCCGCCACTACCAGTTCGCGCTCTACATCCAGCAGGTTCACCGGTTCTGCATGGAGCGGAAATTCCTGAACGCTCCGTTCCAATGGAAACACGGGGTGACAAAGCCGAAAGAGAAGACCGAGGCCCTGGGGCGGGAGGCCAAGGAATGGCGCGAGGAAAAGCTCCCCAGTCCCGAGGCTTATCTTGCGCTGGCTCATATCTATCGCCATTCCGAGACATTCCTCGATCGGCTTTACTCCGCGATCAGTGCGATCTTCGTCTCCATCCCGATCAGGGTCCACGAAGTCCTGCAGCTTCGCGTGGACTGCGAGGTCTTCGAGAAGGTCAACGACCCAGATACGGGGGAGATGGTGGACGCATACGGCATCCGCGTGTTTCCGGGGAAGGACAACCCTCCTCAGGTCAAGTGGGTGCCGAGACAGATGGCATCCGTGGTTCAGGAAGCCGTCTCCCGCATCCGGGAAATGTGCTCGGAGGCACGGGCGGTGGCCGCCTGGTACGAAGCGAATCCGACGAGGCTGTGTCTTCCTGGAGAGCTTGAAAGGTTCCGCTCTGCCGATTGGCTATACTATTCCGAACTACAGGAGCTTACCGGTATCGCTTCGAGAACTGGCGTTAATCAGTTCCTGCGAGTCTGGGGGCTAAATGCTCCATCTGGAAGTGAAAAACGGCAATGCCGCGTTCGCTTCAATGTTTTGGAAGAGCGCTTGCTCCGGGAACTTCCAAGGGAGTTTCCTTATTTTAACGGTATCGAGGATCAGAGGTACTCCCAGACCCTCATCCTGCTGCTCTTCAATCAAGGGCATCTTCAGAGAACTACCAATCCGACCCTGGTTGAGAAGGCAACGGTCCAGTCTTTCGATCACTGGCTATCGGGACACGGTGGTGGGAAAAAGCCGAGCGTGTTCGACCGCTGGGACTTTAAGGAAAGCGACGGCAGCCCGATCCAGATCAGCAGCCATGGCTTCCGCCATTGGTTGAACACGGTCGCCCAGTTGAAGGGAATGAGCGACCTGGATATCGCGAAATGGAGCGGCCGGAAGGTCGAGCAGAACCAAGCTTACAATCACGTGTCCTCCGACGAGGTTCTCGACCGGATCAGGGATGCGCTGGATGACGGCAAGGGGATCGGCCCGATGTTCGAAGCGGCCAAGGTCACGGGTAATAGGCGGCCGGTGGACCAGCGCGAGTTTCTCGATGCCCAGATCGGTTCGGCCTTGGTCACCGAACTCGGCATCTGCGTTCACGATTATTCGCTCTTGCCGTGCCAAACCCATGGTGACTGCCTCGGTTGTTCCGAGAATGTCTTCATCAAGGGCGACCCGAAGCACAAGGAGCGCGTAGGAAAGCGTCTTGGATTGAACCAGAAGCAACTCGACGACGCTATTCGGGCTATGGGAAGTGACTTTTACGGCGCGGACAGATGGGTTCAGGCTCATGAGAAGAGCATCGGGAAGCTGCGCAAGATGCTGGATGTTCACGATGATCCGTCCATTCCGGACGGAACAGTCGTGAACATCGACGGCGGCTCGAAAGACAACGAAGTGGCCATGGCCCTTCGCGACCGGCAGGCGATCAAGGGACACCGTCCAAAACGCAATGAAGCCCCCTCCGATGAGGACGCCGGGGCCGATGGTATCCTCGCCGCGATGTGGGAGGATTAGTCGATGGCGAAGGCGCGTCTCACCGACGACGAGATCGAACGGATCGTCGGCCTCTTGATCTCTTGGCAGGGAAAATTGAGCTGGGAGCTGCTGACGGAGCAGGTGGGGGTCATGCTCAAGCGGCCCTTCACACGTCAGGGATTGGACAAGCAGGAAAACATCCGAACTGCCTTCCAGCAGGCCAAGGACAGACTTCGCTCGTCGCCAGCGACGCCGTCGGCCTCGGAGATGTCAGCCGAACTGGCCATGGCACTCGGTCGGGTTGACAGGCTGGAGGCGGAGGTCGCCGTCCTCAAAGCGGAAAGGAACCGTTTCCACGAAAAGTTCGCCACCTGGCAGTATAACGCGAGGAGTCGAGGCATCTCGGAAGCCGAGCTGAACATGCCCTTGCCCAAGGTCGAACGGGATCGGAGCACGGCGAAATGAGCCTCAATCGTTTCCAGCAGATCAGCGAAGAGAACTTCTCGAAACTCGAAACCTATATCGAGCGCCTGCAGGCGGCCGGACTGAAACTCCCGAGCCGTGGCGGCAAGGTGAACAAGACCGCGGTTGCCAGCGCCTGCGGTTTCAACAGGGAAACGTTCGACCAGAATGAGCGCTTCGAAAAGCGGCTTATCAAAGCAGTCGAGGATTTGGGCCTTGAACCACCGAAGTCGACGGAGAAGCCGACCCGCGATAGTGGCGACAAGGCGAGGATAACCGCGCTTGAACAGCAGTTGGCGTCGTTGCGGAGCGAGAACCTGGAACTTCGCCATAAGGTCGCCCGGTACGAGCATTCGACCCTGACGGGCAGGAGGGTCATTCCTTGAACGTCATCCCGCGCGGTAGATACATCGTGGAATTCCTGGCTTCGCGGCCAGAGTTTGCCGGTGTTGGCAAGGCAACGGCCGCGCGTCTCTGGAAGCACTTCGGACCCGATCTCTACATCGTTCTCGGTGACGGCGACATCGATCGGCTGGCCGAGGTACTGGATCGAAACCAAGCCGCCATAGTTGTCGAGGCGTGGGCCAACCAGCTCGCCCTGGCCGATTGCGTGGTCTTCTTCGACGAGAACGGTATCGATCCTAAGGTCGCGCGTAAGGCGGTGGACTTCTGGGGTGCCGACGCCTTGGCGAAGATCAGAGACAATCCCTATCGTTTGCTGACGATCTGCTCTTGGCGTCAGGTCGATCGGGTCGCCTCCGATCTTGGCATCCCGGCGGCTGACGCGAGGCGACAGGTAGCGGCCGTCGAGTCGGTTCTGTACGACCGGATAGACCGCAAGCATACCTGGTGTCCGCACGCGGAGCTGGTTGCCCAGACGGCAAGACGGCTTGGTATCAGCAGCGCAGAGGCGGAACGGGCAATCGAGGCGGCCGTAGACGACATGGCGGCTCTTCCGATCGACGGCGGTTATCAGCCCGCCGGAGCGGCCTACATGGAACGCTTCATCGAGAGCCGCATCGAAGATCACATCGCGACTGTCGATCGAAACGATCTGTTCCTCGACGGGATCACGGCGCAGGATGTAGCGGACTTCCTCGACGTATTTGACCCGCGAGGCTCGCTGACGGACGAGCAGCGCGAGGCGGTCAAGATGGCGATCGGCCATCGTTTCTCGTTGTTAGTCGGTGGCGCGGGCGTGGGCAAGACCACGGCGCTGAAAACGGTCAACGCCGCTGCGCGCAATTTTGGAATGGCAGTCTATCAACTCGCCATAGCCGGACGGGCAGCCAAGCGAATCGCCGAGGCGACCGGCCAACACGCGCAGACGGTCGCGTCCTGGCTGAAGGGCGCGGCGGATGGGAGGATTGAGCTCGGCCGCCATACGATCGTTATCATCGACGAGGCGTCGATGCTCGACCTTCCGACGCTCTACCGCATCCTGTTCCATCTTCCGAAGGAGGCGCGTTGTCTGCTGGTCGGCGACACCGCTCAGTTGCCACCCATCGGCTTCGGGCTGACACTCCACAGGCTTGTCAAAGAGAAGCGGATTCCGAAAACCGAACTGACCCGCATCCTCAGGGCGACCGAGAGCACGGGAATTCCCCAAGTGTCTGTTGCCATCCGTGGCGGAGTACTGCCCGACCTGCCTCGCTACTCGTCCCGCCGTGGCGGATGCAGCCTCATCCGCGCGGACGGGAGCGAGGTCATCCACGCGATCGAGGATGTTCTGCACGACCTTCGTGGCGAGGAAGTTCAGGTCGTAGGATCGGTTTACGCGGGTCCGGCGGGAATTGATGCCATCAACGCCTACTTCCATGCGGCACGGGTCGCCACCGGCGCTCCGTCGACGAACGGGTTTGCCGAGGGCGATCCCTGCATCTGGACCGTAAACGACTATGATCGGAACCTCTGGAACGGTTCCATGGGTCGGGTGGTCGGCCTCGACGGCGATACCTTGGTCGTCGAGTTCGAGGAGGGGAAACACCGGGTCGGTCCAAGCGAGATCGACAGGCTGGCGCTTGCATATTGCATCAGCGTCCACAAAGCGCAGGGTAGCCAGTTCAAAAACGTCGTGATGTCGGTGCAGCCTTCCGCGAACATGGACCGAGCCATGGTCTACACGGCGGTAACCCGCGCGACAGACCGCGTCATTATAATTGGGGCTGAGCCCGACCTCATCAGCGCTGTTGTCCCATACCCGCGCTCCCTTGATAGGCAAGTGGCGCTGGCGCTGACGCATGACGCCAGCATTCAAGGTAATCTGACGTCCGCAAAGGTAGGCCGGGGTTGACGCCCGTCCGGCGCGCATAGGCTCTTTCGAAGGGCATGCCCCGCAAGGGGGATGGCCGCAGCGACGAAGGAGCGTGAGAAGAGCGCGCCGGACGGGCGTCACCGAAGCGCGGGGCCACGCGACTAATCGGAAGCGCTGGTCGCCGAAGGCGATCGAAACGAGACCCGTGGCTCGTTTCGAAAGCGCTGAGATTCGTCGTGGGGAAGCTGAGGGAAACTCCGGTCGGGCCACACGCTCGTCTATGAACTTGTCGGAGTCGTACATTAAATTGCGTCGGTGATAGGGGAGACGCGTCGTCCAAAAATGTAAACAAAGGGCCGCAGGTGAAGCGCCTATAACGCCAGAAGTTTACGAAAACCACACTGAGCGGCTGACAGTGCGAGCCGGAAGCCCTGCAAACCAGGGTCTCTCTCTCTCAGTTTACAATTTAAGCTCTCTATTACCGTTCTGACGGTCGCCGCCTTAGGGGCGGTTCACGATTGTCTGAAGCAGGAAAGCCGGTCCTAGGGGCTGGCTTTTTGCGTTTTGACCGTCCCCGGTTTTGGAAGGTGCGGGTGCAAGGGACGAGACGGCGTCGACGCGACACGTCATTGCTCTGCCGGCTTCGATTCATCCATGCGAGACGTGTTAAGCTAAGAAGGCCGACTTCACGCCGTCGACGACGAACTGTACTGCCAGTGCAGCCAGGATCACACCAAGAAGGCGCGTCAGGATCGCTCGTCCGGTGGCCCCGAGAAATCGGTCGATGCGATCGGCGATCACGAGTGCCAGAAACAAAAGAGCCATCGACGCAGCGATGACGATAAGAAGCTGGACACGGGCGATGACGGAAGGAGATGAACTGCCAAGCAGGATCGTGGCCGAAATCGCGCCCGGGCCCGCGATCAAAGGCAGGGCAAGGGGAAAGACGGCAATATTGTGAATATGGTCCTTGGTAACTGCGGCTTCGCCTGTCTTCTCCTTCCGTTCCTGGCGCCTTTCGAAGATCATTTCGAAGGAGATCCAAAATAGCAGCAGACCGCCAGCAATGCGGAAGGCACCGATCGAGATGCCGAGCAAACCAAGGATTCCATCACCGAAGAGAGCGAAGGCAGCAAGGATGAAAAAGGCGATCATCGAACCGCGGGTGGCGACTTGAAAACGCTCCTGGCCGCTCAAACCCACGGTAAGACTTAGGAAGATCGGCGCAAGACCCGGCGGATCGAGCGTGACAAGCAGAGTCGTCAGTGCATTGATCAAAAGATCGACATTGAACATCCGTTTCCCCTTCCGGATTGCTACCCCAGGTTTTCCCGGTGGAGTGGACGCATTGTTAGGCAAGCGCAGCGAGGTTGGAAAGGGGCGGCTAGCCAAGGGCCGATCAATGGCTTAAATCGTCTCGGGCGCATGGCATGGCCATAATCGATGGGGACGGAGGTGCGCATGGGCCGCGGATATCGTTCCGATTTCCGTGCGAATGCCCTAGAAAAGCCTGTTCTGGCGGCAAAAGACTGTTCACAACCAACTGCAAAAATTGGCGCTTAGAGCCGCATTCGGCTATAAAAAACCGACTGATTCTGAACAAAGATCGTGATCAACATTGACTGAACAAAGCACTCCCGGCGGCGGAAAAACTCCGCCAGGCATCGAGCCGATTTCCATCATCGAGGAAATGCAGCGGTCCTATCTCGATTATGCCATGAGCGTGATCGTTTCCCGCGCGCTTCCCGATGTGCGCGACGGTCTGAAACCCGTTCACCGGCGCATCCTCTATGGGATGAGCGAGCTCGGCATCGACTGGAACAAGAAATACGTCAAGTGCGCCCGCGTCACCGGCGATGTGATGGGTAAATATCACCCGCACGGCAACATGGCGATCTATGACGCACTGGCGCGCATGGCGCAGGACTGGTCGCTGCGATTGCCGCTGATCGACGGCCAGGGCAATTTCGGTTCCGTCGACGGCGACCCGCCGGCAGCAGAGCGTTACACAGAGTGCCGGCTGCAGAAGGCGGCGCATTCGCTGCTCGACGATCTCGATAAGGAAACAGTTGATTTCCGCGATAACTACGACGGCACGCTGCATGAACCCGTCGTCGTCCCGGCGAAGTTTCCGAACCTTCTGGTCAACGGCGCAGGCGGCATTGCCGTCGGCATGGCGACGAACATCCCGCCGCACAACCTCGGCGAAGTCATCAACGGCTGCATCGCGCTGATCGACGATCCAGCGATCGAACTGCCGGAACTTATGCAGATCATTCCCGGGCCGGATTTTCCAACCGGCGCGCTGATCCTCGGACGTTCGGGCATTCGCCAAGCCTACGAGACCGGCCGCGGCTCCGTCATCATGCGCGGACGCGCCCATGTCGAACCGATGCGCGGCGATCGCGAGCAGATCATCATCACCGAGATTCCCTATCAGGTGAACAAGGCGACGATGATCGAGAAGATGGCCGAACTGGTGCGCGAGAAGCGCATCGAAGGCATTTCGGACCTGCGCGACGAATCCGACCGCCAGGGCTATCGCGTCGTCATCGAACTGAGACGCGACGCCAATGCCGAGGTCATCCTCAATCAACTCTACCGCTACACGCCGCTGCAGACTTCATTCGGCTGCAACATGGTGGCGCTCAACGGCGGCAAGCCGGAGCAGATGACGCTGCTCGACATGCTCCGCGCTTTCGTCTCATTCCGCGAAGAAGTCGTTAGCCGGAGAACAAAATACCTGCTGCGCAAGGCGCGCGAGCGCGCCCATGTCTTGGTCGGTCTCGCGATCTCGGTCGCCAATATCGACGAAGTCATAAAACTGATCCGTCACGCGCCTGATCCGCAGACGGCACGCGAGCAGTTGATGGAACGCCGCTGGCCCGCGCATGACGTCGATGCTCTGATCCGCCTGATCGACGATCCGCGTCACCGCATCAACGAGGACGGCACCTACAACCTGTCGGAAGAGCAGGCCCGCGCCATCCTCGACCTGCGCCTGCAGCGACTGACCGCGCTCGGCCGCGACGAAATCAGCGATGAACTCAACAAGATCGGCGAGGAAATCAAGGACTACCTCGATATCCTCTCTTCGCGCTTGCGCATCATGGCGATCGTCAAGCAGGAATTGGAAGCCGTCCGTGATGAGTTTGGAACGCCGCGCCGCACCGAGATCGCCGAAGGCGGTCCGGATATGGACGACGAAGACCTGATCGCGCAGGAGGACATGGTCGTAACGGTATCCCATCTCGGCTACATCAAGCGTGTGCCGCTGACGACCTATCGGGCACAGCGACGCGGCGGCAAGGGACGCTCCGGCATGGCGACGCGGGACGAAGACTTCGTTACCCGGCTCTTCGTTGCAAACACCCATACGCCGGTGCTGTTCTTCTCGTCGCGCGGCATCGTCTACAAGGAGAAGGTTTGGCGGTTGCCGATCGGCACGCCGCAGTCGCGCGGCAAGGCGCTGATCAACATGCTGCCGCTCGAACCCGGCGAACGCATCACCACGATCATGCCGCTGCCCGAGGACGAAACGACTTGGGAAAACCTGGACGTGATGTTCTCGACAACGCGCGGCACGGTGCGCCGCAACAAGCTCTCGGATTTCGTCCAGGTCAACCGCAATGGCAAGATCGCGATGAAGCTCGATGAGGAAGGCGACGAAATCCTGTCAGTCGACACCTGCACCGAGTTCGACGACGTGCTGCTGACGACGGCGCTTGGGCAATGCATCCGCTTCCCTGTCTCCGACGTGCGCGTCTTCGCCGGCCGCAATTCGATCGGTGTACGCGGCATCTCGCTCGGCGACAACGACCGGATCATCTCGATGGCGATCGTCGGCCATGTCGATGCCGAGCCTTGGGAGCGTGCGGCCTATCTGAAGCGCGCAGTGGCCGAGAGGCGCACGACGAACGGCGAGGAAGAAGAAATCGCACTGGTCGGTGAAGAAGTCACCGACGGCGGCGAGCTTTCGAACGAACGCTACGAGGAACTGAAGGCACGCGAACAGTTCGTGCTGACGGTCTCCGAGAAGGGCTTCGGCAAGCGTTCGTCCTCGTATGATTTCCGCACCTCCGGCCGTGGCGGCAAAGGCATTCGCGCCACCGACACGTCGAAAACGGCGGAGATCGGCGAACTGGTCGCCGCCTTCCCGATCGAACTCAACGATCAGATCATGCTCGTCTCCGACGGCGGTCAGCTCATTCGCGTGCCGGTCCACGGCATCCGTCTGGCCAGCCGTGCGACGAAGGGGGTGACCATCTTCTCGACGGCCAAGGATGAGAAGGTCGTTTCGGTCGAGCGGATCAGCGAGCCGGACGGCGAGGACGAGGTTGTGGAAGCTGCGCTTGGCGAAGGTATCGCGCCGGAGCCACCAGAAGCTACTGAAGACTGATTGCGCGTACCTGCGAAACTTGAAAAGCCCGCCTACGCTGGCGGGCTTTTCGTTGGTCGCCATCCGTTGGCGTTTACTGCCGGATGTAGGCTTTCAGTCCCTCGGCCAAAGCGTCAAAGGCGACACGGCAGCGCGGGCTCGCGCGCAGGTTCTCGTGCATCACGAGCCAGGTTTCGAGCCTCATCTCGAACGCGTCGGGAAGCACATGGACAAGCTGAGGATCTCGGATGGCAAGGGCATTCTGGCAGATGCCGATGCCGAAGCCGGCGCGGATCGCCGCGAGTTGCGCGACATTGCTGTCGGTCTTCAATGCAAATCGCGCTGACGGCAAGTTCGGCGTCCTTGCCACGATAGCGCGAATTGCCGCGGTTTGCCGATCGAAACCGATCAGGCTATGGCGGGAGAGATCATCGATGCTTTCAGGCTCGCCGCGGCGGTCGAGATAGGACCGATGCGCATGGAAGCCGAGCGGCACCGCGCCGATATTAAGAGCGACTAGCGCATCCTGCTCCGGTCTGACCATACGCACGGCGATATCGGCCTCCTGGTGCAAAAGATCCTCGACGGCGTCCGATGCGGAAAGCTCGATGGAGAGGTCCGGATATTCCCGGTTGAGTTCGGCAAGGATCGGCGGCAAAACCTCGACGCCGATCACCTCACTGGCGCTTATGCGAACGGTTCCGCCAAGCACGCCCTTCTGGCCGGAGGCGGCACGGAGCAGGGCCGAGGAGGTAGCCGCCAGGGACTGGGCATAAGGCTTCAGTTCCACGGCTGCATCAGTCGGCAGCAGCCCTTGTGGCGAGCGCGTGAAGAGCGTGAAACCGAGTGCATCTTCCAACGCGTCGATGTGACGGCCGACGGTCGGCTGCGTCAGCCCAAGTTCGCGCGCTGCCCCCGAAAGCGACCCTTCGCTGAGCACCATGAGAAAGGTGCGGTAAAAATCCCAACTCGGCTCGGTGTTCATCCATTTAAGTATAACCGCTATAGCTATTTAGAGAATTCCGTTTGACGCCAAAGCCGACGATGCTGCGATCCATCCAAGACGATGGAGAGAAAAATGACAGAAACGCAGGACAAGACAGGAACGGTTCTCGTGCTGGGCGCAACCGGCGGAATAGGCGGCGCGGTCGCCCGCGGTCTCCACCTTCGCGGGTGGGCGGTCCGGGCATTGAACCGGGACGCAGCGAAAGCGTTCAGAAAGGCACCGGCCTTCGAGTGGATCCAGGGCGACGCATTGAACGCCGCCGACGTGAGAGCAGCCGCCGAGGGCGCATCCTTCATCATCCATGCGGTCAATCCACCCGGCTATCGCGATTGGGGCAAACTCGTATTGCCGATACTGGATAACACGATCGCCGCGGCCAAGGCTGTCGGTGCGCGCATTGTCTTGCCCGGTACGATCTACAATTTTGGGCCAGACGCATTCCCCGTACTCGACGAAGCTGCGCCACAGAAGCCACGAACGGAAAAGGGGGCCATCCGCAAGGAAATGGAAGCAATGCTGAAAGCGGCATCTCAATCCGGCAACAGCGTCATCATTCTGCGGGCAGGGGACTTCTTCGGCCTGGACGCCGCCAATAACTGGTTCTCTCAAGGGTTGGTGAAGCCCGGAAAACCGCTTGGGGCGATCACCTATCCTGGAAAGAAGGGAACTGCCCACCAATGGGCCTATTTGCCGGATGTCGCGGAGACGATGATTAGGCTGATCGAGCGGGCGGAAGTTCTTCCGCCATTTGCGGTCTACCACATGCGCGGATTCTTCGATGACGACGGCACCAGGATGATTGCGGCCATCCGGCGCGCTGTCGGGAAGCCTGATCTCAAGGTCAAACGGTTTCCCTGGTGGCTAGTGACCTTTGCGTCGCCCGTCGTGCCGCTTTTCAAGGAGCTCAAGGAAATGCGCTATCTTTGGCGTGAGCCCCTCGAGATGCGCAACGAGCGGCTAATCGCCACGCTCGGTGAGGAGCCGCAGACGCCGATAGATGATGCGGTCACGGCAACTCTCGGCTCGCTCGGTTGCCTTCCGTGGGATTGCGGAACGCCGTTGTCGATCGCTCCGAGACGCCTGAGCGTCAGTTCTTGAAAACGACGCAGGCGCCGCCGCTCTTGCGAATGGCGGCGCAAAGCTCGTTTGCCTCGGCGCGCGTCTGCCGGCCGATGCGGGCCGCGTAGCGTCTTCTCACTCCAAAGGCGCCGTTGCGCTCCCGCACGAGGACCGCCTTTTCGGTGTTGATTGGCGCCGGCAGCCTCTTCACCGCGTGCAAGAAAAGCCGTTGCGCAACGGATTTCTGGTAATGCGCTGAGAGCTGGACACCCCAGGGCGCCCAGACGGCCTCGTCCGCTATAACGAGCTCGCGCAGCCGACGGGTATTGGCCAGCGCGACACAGCCATCGAGGAAGCTCTTATCCTTCTCGAGTTCAAGATTGAGCGTCTTCGGTGGATTGTCACGCCAGTCTTCGACGGGATAGGCTGTGATCGCCAAAACGTAGTCGCGCGTCTCGTAGGGCAGCCGGTCGTTTTCGAGGAAACGCTCGAGGCCCGCCTCGCCGGCATTGTAGGCCGCCGCGGCAAAGCCAAGATTGCCATAACGCGCCTTCAGCTCACTTAGATACTCGGCTGATTTGCCGAGCGCCGCCACAGCATCGAAACTGTCCGACAAGCCGCGCAGCTTTGCCGTTGCCGGCATGAACTGGGCAATTCCCTCGGCACCCTTCGGGCTGATGGCGTCCGGTTGAAAAAGGCTTTCGCGCCAGATCAATCGGGCGAAAAAAGGGGCAGGCAGGTCGTTCGCTTCGGCATAGTGTTCAATGATGCCGCAAACATCTCGGGCAAAATTATCGGGGCTGATGCAGAGACGAAGAGACGGGTTCGCCGCCGACACGCCCGAATAGAGGCACTTTCGCGGTGGAGCCGGTGGCGCATCGGTACGGGCCTGGGCCACCCCGGCGACGGTAGCGCAGAGCGCACCTGCGACCGACAACGCGGCAGCGCGCGCCAGACGTCCCATTCGGTTGCCCCAGATGCGGCATCTGCGCGCTCTGCTCTGTTCGACCATGCGGCTCCTCAGTGACGAACGAGTGAGCATACATAGCATCTTCGCCGGCAACGAAAAACAGGCGAAGATGATCTCAGGTCGGAGAACCGGTGCGCAGGGTTAGTTGCATGAAGGTCAGATCAAGCCAGCGGCCAAATTTCGCTCCGACTTCCTTCATATGGCCGGTTTGCTCGAACCCCAGCCGCTTGTGCAAACGGATCGAAGGGAGGTTGCTCGATTCGATCCCGGCGACCATCACATGCTTGCCAAGTGCCTCGGCGCGCTCGATGAGCGCGACCATCAACGCCCGACCGATGCCGCCCCCGCGCCGGTCGCTGCGCACATAAACTGAATGCTCGACAGTGTGGCGATAGCCGTCGAAGGCGCGCCATTCGCCGAAGGAGGCATAGCCGATGACTTCGGCCGCGTCGGAGACGGCAACGAGCACAGGAAAACCGGCCGATTTTCGCGCCTTGAGCCATGCGGCACGATTGGCGACATCCACGAGCGTTTCGTTCCAGATCGCTGTCGTGTTCGCCACCGCATCGTTGTATATGTCGCGAATAGCCGCGAGATCGCCGTCGGCCGCCTCCCTAATGTGCATCTCGTTCTCCCTGACGGTTCTCGATCAGCCATCGAGAATGCCGTGAGCATTAACGGTTCAGTGCGGCCGCTGCAATCTCCGCCATCGCAAGCGGGCGTTCGGCACGTTCGCCGCCATGAAGAAACCAGGCGGCCGATAGGCCGGCATAGGCGAGAACCCACTGAAGAACCCGCCGCGGGTCGAGCGGTGCCTCATCCGCTACGACAACGAGTTGTCTCTCCAATCGGCCGGGAGCGGTGACGATCGGTAACTCTGGATTACAAAAAAGGTTGGCGTAGTCAAAGCCACGCTCGCCGTGGAGGCGTTTCGGATCGATCGCGAGCCAGCCGCGTTCGCCAAAATCGAGAATGTTCCCATGGTGAATGTCGCCGTGCAGCACGCTCGGCGGATGAGGATCAGTGAAAAGCACCCTCGCTGCGCCAGCGCAGATCTCGAACAGACCGCCCTCGGCACGTGCCGTCGGCTCCAGCGCCTCGAACCATCGCTCGAGCGGGACGAGTTCCGGAAGCGGTGTTGAGCGTGGAGCATGCAGCGCGGCGATCGTCCGGCAAATGGCACGGGTTGCAGCATCATCGCCACCGGTCATGGCCATGTGGAAAAGGGACCGCCGACTTTCCGCGCGTTCAAGGAGGATTGCGTCACCTTCCTCGGCATAGACCCGTGCCGCGCCATGACCATCCCACCATTGCATGAGCCGTCCGCCGAATTTTTCCTCCGCTTCCCGCGCAACCTTGAGCATTGCCGGCAGGCCGCGCCAGCGTACCGGCAGCAGCTGACTCGAACGGGTGGTGATCGCCTCGCCATCTGGCACGAGCGACCATTTCTTAATCCACGAAGCAAACATCAGGACAGTACGGGCATATCGTTACACGAAAGGGCCCCGCGTCACGGGGCCCCCTTGTCCGGGTTTAGGTTTCAAGCCACCTGCTCAAGCAACGGATAGTCGGTGTATCCCTTGGCGCCACCGCCGTAGAAGGTTGCCTGGTCGGGCGCATTGAGCGGCGCGCCATCTTTCAGCCGGCGGACGAGATCCGGGTTGGCAATGAAAGGCTTGCCGAAAGCGACCAAATCGGCCTCACCGCTTTCGACGGTTCTGACAGCGAGGTCGCCGTCGTATCCGTTGTTCGCCATCCAGGCAGCCTTGCCGCCGGCCGCGGTGTAGGCAGCGCGGAGGCTGGCATAGTCGAAGGGGCGATCGCCCTGCTGGTGATCGCGCGCCCCGCCGGTTGCACCTTCGACGACGTGAACATAGGCAAGCGGATAACGAGCGAGCTTTTCCACCACGTAAGTGAAGAGCGCCTGCGGCTCCGGGTCAAAGGCATCATTCGACGGAGTGACCGGCGAAATACGGATGCCGACGCGCCCCGCGCCGATCTCCTTCGTGATCACGTCAACGACCTCGAAGAGAAAGCGCGCGCGATTCTCGACCGAGCCGCCATAGGCGTCGGTGCGCGTGTTGGAACTGGAGCGAAGGAACTGGTCGATAAGATAACCGTTGGCGGCGTGAATTTCGACACCGTCGAACCCGACATCGATCGCGGCGCGGGCGGCCTTGCGGTAGTCTTCGATGATGCCGGCAATTTCTGACAGTTCAAGCGCGCGCGGTTCGGATGTTTCGGCGAAGCCACCGGTTCCGTCTGCGTTGACAAGATAGGTCTTCGACTTTGCCCGGATCGGCGACGGAGCCACGGGTTGACCGCCATTTGGCTGGAGAGAGGTGTGCGAGATGCGGCCGACATGCCACATCTGGACCACGATCTTGCCGCCAGCCTTGTGAACGGCATCCGTCACCTTGCTCCATCCTTCAAGTGCCTCGGGCGTATAGAGGCCCGGAACGTCCGCATAGCCTTGCCCCTGCTGCGTGATCGCCGTCGCTTCCGTAATGAGCAAGCCGGCGGAAGCGCGCTGCTCGTAGTAGGTGGCGTTCAGCGTGTTGGGGACCGCCTTCGGCGAGCGATTGCGTGTGAGCGGAGCCATCACGACCCGGTTGTTGAGCGTGATGTCGCCGATCGTAATCGGGTCGAAAAGAGAAGCCATAAAGTGTCCTTTCCGTTTCGGTTGAGAGTTGGGGAGGAAGAATGGCGTCAAAGATTGCCGATAGCCTTCAGGAACTCGGCAATCGTTTCTTCGTTGCGCTTGTAAAAGACCCATTGGCCAACACGGCGGGTCGTCACCAAACCGGCACGCTGCAGCACGGCCAGGTGAGACGACACAGTAGATTGCGACAGTCCGCAACGTTCGAACTGCCCGGCGCACACCCCCATCTCGAAAGGATGCTCTTGGCCGGAAAAATGCACCTCTGGCTCCTTCAGCCAGGTGAGGATGTCCATACGTGCCGGATGCGCCAGCGCCTTCAGGATTTCGTCTTTGTCCATTGTAAATCGCCGTACCTAGTTGTATCGATATATGTATCGTTCAAATTCGATATACAAGTCACATACCCGTGATTTCCAGGGATGATCCGAAATCAGCTGTTTCACGACAAAAAAAGAGGGCCACAAGAAAACTTGGGCCCTGACAGTTGTGAAGGTTTCAAACCTCCAGAGGGGAACAGCTGCTGCGGCGGCTGGGAGGAGAATGCCGCCAGATGCATCAGCCAAAAGATATATGGGGATGGCAATCGCGGCTTTCAATAGATCGCCCCGCGTTTTCCTCAACTGACGGCTGTGAGTAGATAGCGGACAAAAAAAGAGGGCCGCAAGAAAACTTGGGCCCTTGTAGTTGTGAAGGTAATAAGAACCTCCAGAGGGGAACAGCTGCTGCGGTGGCACTGGGAGGAGAAGCCACCAAAGATGCATCAGCTGGGTGTGGTATGCTGTTTTTTTGGGCGCGCAGCAATCATTTAATATGCATGACAGCCATGTCGTGCGCGCATCCCTGCACATTTTTGCGGCGAACAATGTTTCTGAGCTACGGAATCCTTGTTCCGCGTTAAGATATATCTTTTTTAAACAGCGACTTACGACAACAGTGAGCAATTGCTCAGAATTCAAGCAATTGAGGTAGGCGTCAAAAATTCCAGTTGCGCGCCTTGGCAACGATATAGTCACGGAAGACTTTAAGCTTCGCTGCGTTCTTCATTTCGTCCGGATAGCAGAAATAGGTGTCGAACGAGGGGATGTCCGCGCTGATCGGAAGCTGGATCAGCCCCGGGTCGCGGCCGACGATGTAATCCGGAAGCATGGCAATGCCGATTCCGAGCAGGCAGGCGCGCTTGATTGACGTCTGGCTGTTGATCTGCAGGTGCGAGATACGCGGACTGTCATGATCGCGTCCGGCGATCTCCAGCCAGTTCACATCGAGCAGGTAGTTTGGCGCCGGCTCACCGAACGTGATGATCCGATGATTGTCCAGGTCCTCGACGGACTGGGGCTCACCGTATTTGTTGATGTAGGAGGGCGCGGCATACACATGCATGTGCACCGTGAAAAGCTTGCGTTGGATCAGATCCGACTGCTGCGGCTGGCGCAGCCGGATCGCGCAATCGGCGTGCCGCATGTTCACGTCGAGCTCTTCATTGTCGAGGATCAGCTGGACCTGCACGTCGGGGTGCAGCGACATGAATTCCTGTACCTTATCGGTCAACCAGCCCTGGCCGAGGCCGACCGTCGTGGTGATGCGCAGCTTGCCGGTGGGTTTGTCGGTCGTCTCGGTCAGTTGCACCTTCACGCTCTCGAGCTTCATCAGCACCTCATGCGCGGTGCGGTAGAGAATCTCGCCCTGTTCGGTGAGGATCAGGCCCCGGGCATGGCGATGAAACAGCTTGATGCCGACGTCCTGTTCGAGCGAACTGACCTGACGGCTGATTGCCGATTGCGAAAGATGGAGTTTGTCTGCCGCGTGCGTGAACGAGCCTGCCTCGGCCGCCGCATGAAATATGCGCAGTTTATCCCAGTCTAACGACATGAATGCCCCCATAAACGACCACTACCGGGGAACTGTGTAATCGTCCTCCGGTTGCGGCTGATGCATCTGTTCCCACGCGAGACGCGGCGCCTCACGGCGCACGCCCCGATTCGCAGCTTCTATTCGGCTGCAATTGCGACGGGCATATGACCCGCCAGATATTTCTCCGCCTCCAGCGCCGCCATGCAGCCCATGCCAGCGGCCGTGACGGCCTGGCGATAGACGTCGTCGGTGACATCGCCGGCAGCAAACACGCCAGCGACATCGGTCGCCGTCGAATCCGGTGCGGTCCAGAGATAGCCGTTCGGCTTCTGGCGAAGCTTGCCCTTGAACAACTCTACCGCCGGTGCGTGGCCAATTGCGACGAAAATACCATCGGTCACCATGTCCGTGGTTTCGCCGGTCTTGGTGTTGCGAAGCTTCACGCCGTTGACCGAAGCGGGCATCGGCGGCTTTGCAGGCGTGCCGAGATATTCGATGACCTCGTGGTCCCAGATGACCTTCACGTTCGGCTTGGCGAAAAGACGCTCCTGAAGGATCTTTTCCGCCCGGAACGAATCACGGCGGTGAACGACGGTTACTGTCTTTGCCAGGTTCGAAAGGTAAAGCGCTTCTTCCACGGCGGAATTGCCGCCGCCGACGACGATGACATCCTTGTTCCGATAGAAGAAACCATCACAGGTGGCGCATGCGGAAACACCGAAGCCCATGAAGGTCGGTTCCGTTTCGATGCCGAGCCACTTCGCCTTGGCGCCGGTGGCGATGATCAATGCGTCCGTCGTCCAGTCGTTGCCGCTATCGGTCTTGATGCGGAAGGGACGGACGGAAAGGTCGACATCGGTGACAAGGTCGTTGACGATTTCCGCGCCGACATGCGTCGCCTGCTTCAGCATCTGTTCCATCATCCAAGGGCCCTGGACTGGATCGGCATAGCCGGGATAGTTCTCCACGTCTGTGGTGATCATCAATTGGCCGCCCTGTTCCATGCCCGCAATCAGCACCGGCGAAAGCATGGCACGTGCCGTATAGATCGCCGCAGTATAGCCAGCAGGGCCGGAGCCGATGATCAGCACTTTGGTATGGCGGGCGGTCATGAACGTGTCCTTGATAGGCCGGAGAGCCGGGGTAGCATCATCCGGTTCCGTGGTTACTGGCAAAATATCGCCTTACTTTAGGTATTCACCGCTCGTACTTTCAAGGGTGCGGCCGCCGATACACACAAGTGCTTGGGGCATGGGCAGCGTTTTGGCACCAGATCGGGCATTTTTGCATCGTTTTCAAGGCTTCGGCCGACCCACCGTGCGCGCGTCCGCCGCAACAGCAACCTGCTTTGTTGCGTTGCTTCCATTACAGAGGAGCTCTCCGATGCGTCGGCTACACGGCCGCCCTTTGGGAGCCACGATTGTTTTCGCTCGGTTTTCTCACAGACGCCCATGCGAAGGTTTTTGTGCATGCGGCAGTGCGTGCTCTCGTTTTAGCGCCTGATTGCATGCTACTCACCGAAACGGAATTAGCCGCTTGCAGGAATGGCAGACCTGTCGCATTCGTGGCGACGGCGGTATCGTCCACATGCAGGTTTGAAGGCGGCGATTGGCGCAAGTTCGTCAGGGCAGTTGCAGCGAAGCTGCCTGGTCCGGTCGACGATCCAGCTGGCGGCATATAAGGCCTCCTCGCCAAGGCCGATGAAAAAGGGGAAGCTAGGCAATGGTCATACGCGTTGAGCTCGACGCCATCGATATGAAAATACTGCGCGAACTGCAGAGCAACGGCCGCATGACGAATGTCGAGCTTGCCGAGCGAGTGGGCATCTCGGCGCCCCCTTGTCTGCGTCGCGTCCGCAAGCTGGAGGAAGCCGGCGTCATTCGCGGCTACCGCGCGCTGCTCAACGCTTCGGCGCTCGGCTACGATCTCGTTGCCTTCTGCATGGTCGGTCTCAAGCATCAATCGGATGCGAACCTGAAAGCATTCGCCGCGCGCACGGCCTCGTGGCCGCTCGTTCGCGAGGCTTGGCTGGTCTCGGGCGAATCCGATTTTCTGCTGCAGTGCGTAGCCGAGAACCTTGCGAGCTTCCAGGATTTCGTTATTGAGGAACTAACGGCAACCGACAATGTCGATACGGTGCGCACGATGCTGACGATCCGTCAGGTGAAGGACGCGTGCCAGGTCGAAATCTAGCCGCGCGGCAGGCGTTCGCCGCGTTCAGCCGGCGGCTCCGTAGGAAAGTTACTCGTGAAAGCACGCTCCCGCTCGGGGAAAGTACCGGAATGTTGCGTAGGCCGGGCCGGCTCATTTCGCAAACAGCTTGAAAAGGCATCGGCGTGACCTCCAAGCTTCCCCTTTCCGCTTTCATCATCTGCCTCAATGAAGAGAGCTACCTGGGCAATTGCATCGAAAGCCTCGATCAATGCGCCGAGATCGTCATCGTCGATTCGGGCTCCACCGACGGCACGGCATCCCTGGTGCAGTCCTATATCGACAACGGCTGGCCAATCCGGTTCATGTATGAGCCGTGGCGCGGCTATGCAGGACAGAAACAGTTCGCACTGGAGCAATGCAGCCAGCCTTGGTGCTTTAACATCGACGCGGACGAACGGCTGGATGCGCCGCTGCGCAAGCTTTTGCCTGACCTTCTCCAGGCTCCCGCGGACACGGTGGGCTGGCGCGTCGCGCGACGACCTTATCTGATCGGCTATGGCTACACGCCGGTAAAGGTGCGTGAGAGGCGAAACCTGCGCCTGATCCGCCGGGGTAGGGGACGATACGATCTCAGCCAGAAGGTGCATGAAGGCATTGTACCGGACGGCAAGGTCGAGAACGCCCGCGCTGGCAGCCTTCTTCATTTCAGGCCGCTGGTGATGGACGAGCAGATCCTCAAGGAAAACAAGTACTCAAGCCTGAAAGCCGATCAGCGGTTTGAAGCGGGCCTGCCACCCAGGTCCTACAAGCTCGTCTTCGGTCCACTGCTTTATTTCTTGCGCCTCTATTTTCGCAACGGCCTTTGGCGCTGCGGTCTGCCGGGCTTCATCGAGGCTATGACAGGAGCCGTTTATGCTTTTCTGACGGCGGCCAAGATCTATCAAAGGCACGCTCTCAAGGCACGGCCGAATACCGACGACGCGCTTTCTCACTAGGGCGATTCCGGGAAGCGTAGTCCAAGCCTCGAAAGGTAAGCCATGAAGGTCATGCATATTCACTTCGGCCAGGAAGGCGGAGCAGAACGATTCTTCGTCAACCTCGTCAATGCCCTGCATGACAGGGGCGTCGAACAACGCGTGCTCATCCGCCCCGGCCGCAGTTGGCGCAAGGATATCGAAGGCAGCGCGACGGTCTACGAAGGTATCTTCCGCAGGATTTCGTTTTCGCGCTTCCTTCTGCAGTGGCGGATGCGGCGGATTCTCCGCGAGTTCCGGCCAGACGTCATCATGGCTTGGCAATTGCGAGCAAGCCGTTTCATGCCGGCATACAGGGACGCCTTCCGCATCTCACGTCTCGGCGATTATCCCGAGCATCTCGGCTACTACACCAATGTGGAGACGCTGGTTTGCATCACCCCGGACATGGCGGCGAAGGTTCGCGAGCTCGGATGGAAGCGCGGCATCGAAGTCATCGCAAATTTCACCCGGGCCATACCGGTCGCTCCCATCGCGCGTGAAGAGCTGCAGACGCCGGCCGGCGCATTCGTGGTCGTCGGCATGGGCCGGTTCGTCAAACGTAAGGGCTTCGACGGGCTTATCCGTGCGATCAAGAAAGTCGACGGGACCCATCTTTGGCTCGTCGGCGACGGGCCGGAGCGCGAACGACTCGAAGGTCTGACGGACGAGTTGGGGCTTCGCGATCGCGTCCGGTTCGCAGGCTGGCAGACCAATGCCTACGGCTATCTCGCTGCCGGGGACGTCTTCGTCATCAATTCTTCGCACGAGCCGCTCGGCAACGTCTGCTTCGAAGGTTGGGGTGCCGGGAAGGCAACGATCTCCTCGCGCGCGGAGGGGCCATCCTGGGTGATGACGGACGAAGTCGACGCGCTAATGGTGGACCGTGGCGACGACGAGGGTCTGGCAAACGCAATCCGCCGACTGCGCGACGATCCGGAGCTTCGGGAAAGATTGAGCGCCGGCGGCCGCGAAACCTTACGTACGCGCTTTTCCGAGCAGGCGATCACCGACGCTTACCTCGAACTCTTCTCCAAAGGTGCGGCATAAACGATGAAGGTCATGCACTTCCATTTCGGCAAGGATGGTGGCGCCGAGCGCTTCTTCGTCCATCTCGTCAATGCGCTTGCCGAACGCGGCGTGGAGCAGAAGTCCGTCATCCGACCGCACCGTCTTTGGCGCCCGGAAATCGAAGGCGCAACCAGGATTGTGGAGAGCCACTTCCGGAACATGTCGCTGGATCGCCTGCTCCTGCCACGCAAGGTGATGCATATGGCGCGGCGCGACAGGCCCGACGCCCTGATGGCCTGGGCGCCCCGCGCCAGCGAACTGATGCCGGCCTACAAAGGTTGCATCAAGATTTCCCGGCTCGGCGATTATCCGCCACGCCTCGACTATTTTCGCAACACGGACTGCCTCGTCTGCAATACGCCCGGCATTGCCGAGCATGTTCGCAAGCTCGGCTGGAAGCGGGACATCGAGATCATCTCGAATTTTACGAACACCGAGCGTGTTGAACCAGTCAGTCGGGCAACGCTCAACACGCCTGACGGGGCTCCGGTCATCATGTCGATGGGGCGCTTTGTAGAACGCAAGGGTTTCCATACCTTGATCCAGGCGATCGCCAAAGTGCCCGACGCTTACCTTTGGCTGCTCGGCGATGGTGAGGAGCGCGACAACCTTCACAAGCTCGCAACCGATCTGGGTGTCGCCGCCCGCGTGCGGTTCGCCGGATGGCAGAAGGACACGAGGTCCTTCCTCGCGGCAGCCGATATATTCGTGATGGCTTCGAGCCACGAGCCGCTCGGCAATGTCATTCTGGAAGCCTGGGCGCAGGGAACACCGGTCGTCTCAAGCCGGTCCGAGGGGCCGCAGTGGTTCATGCGGGATGGGGAAAACGGTCTGATGGTCGATATCGGCGATGCGGACGGCTTCGCGCGTGCTGTCGAGCGGATTGTCAACGACGATGCGCTGCGGGCAAGCCTTGCCGAGCGTGGGCACGAGACGCTGATCAGTCAATTTTCCAAAGAGGCCATCACCGACGCCTACCTGAAGCTTTTCGCCTCGAAGCGGTAGTCTTCTCCCGTCGCTCAGCGCATGAGCTTTTCGTAAATGGCGCCAATTGCCCGCGCTTCGCCTTCGATGGCGAAACTCCTCGAGGTTCGGGACAGACCATTGGCGCCAGCGGTCGACAATCTCGGCAGGTCATCCATGAAGGCGGCCGCGCCCTCGACCATGGCGTCCACATCATCGGCTGGAATGATAAGACCCGTTTCGTCGACGCCGCCGGCAATCAGCTCCGAGAAGGCACCGACGTCCGTTGCCACCACAGCGACGCCGCTTGCCATGGCCTCCAATGGCGTCAGACCGAAGCCCTCCCAGCGTTGCGGCGCAATGAAAAGGTCGAGCGCCCGGTACCAGTCGGGAATATTGGTATGTTCTCCGACGAACAGGATGCGATCAGCAAGGCCCGCCTTGGCGACCCGTTGCTTCAACTCCGCCTCGAAGGCGAGATGCTGCCCCGTCGCGCGCCCCGCAACGACCGCGCACCAATCCGGGCGGCTGGGCAGGAGCGCAATCATACTGTCTACGAACAGATCGGTGCCCTTTTGACGGCGCACACGTCCGAAACAGCCTGCAATCTTTTTGCTGGGATCGAGTCCGACTGCTCGTTTTGCTTCCGCTTTGTCGGTCGCCGGGCGAAACCGCTTCGTGTCTATCCCATGCAGTATGACGGTATTCGGCACTTGCAGGTAGGCGGCCGTCTTGCCGCTTGTCGCAATCACCGCGTCCATCCTGCCGATGAGAAACTTGCTCCACCCCGTGTGCCGCCGCTGCGACGCGGAAGTGAAGACGATCCTGATTTTCATGAGCAGAAGATCGCGCAGGATGATCGCCGGCAGCATTTCAACATTGCGGCGAGCGTGCCAGACGCGGCAAGGACGGCCCGCCGGAGCTTTCCACAGATGGATCAGATCCCGAAACCGGATCGACGGCAATGTCGTCGGAAGTCCAGGGCCAAGAACCGCGATCTTCTGGCCGAGCGCACGCTGGATCGGAACGAGCTGAATGATCGTCGAAGTGACGCCGGAGAGGCGCTGCTTGAAATTGGGCGCTATGACCTCGATGTCCCGGATATCGGCCACGTAAGCGCACTCCTCGCGCTGCGACAATCATCGTTTGCAAAGGGGAAGGGGACGGAGCGAGCCTCACGCCCCTTAAAGCGGGATGAGCGCCCCCGCTCCGGTAGCATCGGCCACGTCTCGGGTTGCTAAAACCCAAATCACCGCGACGTCGGAGCCGTTCAGCCCCAGTGGATGGCGAGGATTTCGTAGGCCTTGGAGCCGCCTGGCGCGTTGACCTCGATCGAGTCGCCGACTTCCTTGCCGATCAGCGCACGGGCGATCGGAGAGGAAATCGAAATGCGACCCGCTTTGACGTCGGCTTCCTGATCGCCAACGATCTGGTAGGTCTTTTCCTCTTCGGTGTCCTCATCGACGAGTTTGACCTTGGCGCCGAACTTGATCTTCGACCCGGACATCTTGGAAAGGTCGATGACCTCCGCGCGCGCAATCAGATCCTCGAGTTCGGTGATCCGGCCCTCGTTATGGCTCTGCGCTTCCTTGGCAGCATGGTATTCAGCGTTTTCCGACAAGTCGCCATGGGCGCGGGCCTCGGCGATCGCTTCGATGATTCGCGGGCGCTCTCCTTGCTGCCGCCAGCGCAGTTCTTCCTGCAGATTGGCGAATCCACCCTGTGTCATCGGCACTTTGTCGACCATTTCATCATCCTTCATCAAACACGCGGCGCCACCTTGCGGCGGCGCCAACGCAAAAGAAAACGGCCTCCGGCGCGCCAGCGTCGGAACCGTCCGAAACATCCGAACCGCACTTATAACAGAAACGGAAGTGCGAAAGCCAGATTTTTCGCGACCGTCCAAGAGGCAGCCAAAAGATCAAAGTACAACCTGAAGCCGATCAAACAACAGGTGTGAGGCGCAAAGAAGCCTCTTTACCTCAACCGTAATTGAGGTCGTATCAGTGCTGGTTCGGTGAATGAGTCGCTCTGATTAATGAGTTTGACAGAAGATAAACTCACCAGACAGCCGCTGGACTCACGGCGCTATCGGACGGATGGCGGAACAGGCCCGGATGGCGCCGGCCGATCAAGGCAAGCTGCTCACGGCGACGGCCCTCCGATGGGGTGACTGTCGCAAGGAGGATGCCGTCGCTCGAGCGCATTTCGACCGTCAGCGACGCGTAATCCGCATCGCGACCGATCCGGTCGGCAATGCGCTGAGCGTAATAGAGCGCCGAACCCTCATCAAAATGGGCGATGCCCTCCTCGTCGACGAAGCGCTCATCGTCCCAACGAAGATCAAAGAAATACAGCTGCACGTCGTTTGCCCCAGTCCTGCGCCTTGCCTGCAGACGCCGGCTTTAACGCGCATGGCGGCATAGAACCACGTCACGCTCGAATGCAGCCTGAACCAAACGTTCAGGTTGCATTCAAAATGATAAATAGCGACGGGAACGGAGGCGCAAGCCATGAAGCTGCGCACCCGAGGTCGGGCGCGCAGCCGCGCACATCGTCAGGCGTCGAAGTAGCTCTGCAGCGGACGCACTTCGAGGTTGCCGGCCTTCAAGGCCTTGATAGCAAGCGCCGCCGCTTCGGCGCCGGCCATTGTCGTGTAATAGGGCACCTTCTGCATCAGCGTCGCGCGGCGCAGCGATTTCGAGTCGGAGATCGCCTTGTTGCCGTCCGTCGTGTTGATGACGAGCTGCACCTGTCGATTGCGGATAGCATCCTCGACATGCGGCCGGCCCTCCAGAACCTTGTTGATCTTGGTGGCGGTGATGCCTTGCTCGCCGAGGAAGCGCGCCGTACCGCCGGTGGCCATGACCTTGAAGCCGATATCCGCAAGAATGCGGATTGCCGGCAGCACGCGCGCCTTGTCCTCGTCGCGAACGGAAACGAAAACCGTTCCGTCGCGCGGCAGATCGACACCCGCGCCGAGCTGGGACTTGGCGAAGGCGAGCGCGTAGTCCGTGTCCAGGCCGATAACTTCGCCGGTCGAGCGCATTTCGGGCCCGAGCAGTGTGTCGACCCCGGGGAACCGGGCAAACGGGAAGACCGCTTCCTTCACGGCGATGTGTTTCAGATTGCGCGGGTCCGGTTTCCGGCCATAGGCGGCGATCGCCGTCTCCAGCGTTTCGCCCGCCATCACCCGTGCTGCGATCTTCGCGATCGGCGCACCAATGGTTTTCGCCACGAAGGGCACCGTGCGCGACGCCCGCGGGTTGACCTCGAGCACATAGATCGTGCCGTCCTTGATCGCGAACTGCACGTTCATCAGGCCGCCGACGTTGAGAGCCTTGGCAAGCGCCGTCGTCTGGCGTTCAAGCTCGTCGACGAGCTCTTTGTCGAGCGTATGAACCGGCAGCGAGCAGGCGGAGTCGCCGGAATGGATACCAGCTTCCTCGATGTGCTCCATTATGCCCGAGACGAAAACGTCTGTGCCATCGCACAGGCAGTCGACATCCACTTCGGTCGCATTCGTCAGGTAGCTATCGAAAAGCAGCGGGTTCTTGCCGAGCAGCGTGTTGATCTGACCGGTCTTGTCGTTGGGGTAACGCTGCTTGATGTCCTCCGGCACCAGCCCCGGAACAGTGTCGAGTAGGTAGGTCTGCAGCATGCTTTCCGAGTGAATGATCTGCATGGCGCGGCCACCGAGAACATAGGACGGACGCACGACCAGCGGAAAGCCGATTTCCGCGGCAACGAGGCGGGCCTGTTCGACAGAATAGGCGATGCCGTTGTTCGGCTGATTGAGATCAAGCTTCATCAAGAGCTTCTGGAAGCGATCGCGGTCCTCGGCGAGGTCGATCGCGTCGGGAGCCGTCCCGAGGATCGGAATGCCGTTCTTTTCCAACGCTTCGGCAAGCTTCAGCGGCGTCTGGCCGCCGAACTGAACGATGACGCCGTGCAGCGTGCCGTTTTCCTGTTCGGCGCGCATGATCTCGATCACATCTTCCGCCGTCAGCGGCTCGAAATAGAGCCGATCGGACGTATCGTAGTCGGTCGAAACCGTTTCCGGATTGCAGTTCACCATGATCGCTTCGTAGCCTGCGTCCTTCAGCGCGAACGCCGCGTGGCAGCAGCAATAGTCGAACTCAATGCCCTGGCCGATGCGGTTCGGACCGCCGCCGAGAATAACGACCTTCTTGCGACCGGAAACCTGCGCTTCCGAACGCGCCGCGCCGACGAAGGGCGTCTCATAGGTCGAATACATGTATGCGGTCGGCGAGGCGAACTCGGCTGCGCAGGTGTCGATGCGCTTGTAGACCGGGCGGACGTTCAGTGCATTGCGCAACTCAGCCACTTCCTTCGGGCGCTTTCCGGTGAGCGTCGCAAGCCGAGCGTCGGAGAAGCCCATGGCCTTCAGCATGCGCAGATTTTCCGCATCCTGCGGCAGACCGTGCTCACGGATGCGTACTTCCATGTCGACGATCGCCTTGAACTGGGCGATGAACCACGGATCGATCTTGCACGCTTCGTGCACCTCCGCCTCGCTCATGCCGAGGCGCAGCGCCTGGGCGACCATGCGCAGGCGGTCCGGGGTCGGTGTACCGAGCGCGGCGCGGATGGCGTTGCGGCCGTCGCCGTTCTCGTCGAAGTCCGGAATGTCGATCTCGTCCAGGCCGGTAAGGCCCGTCTCCAAACCGCGGAGCGCCTTCTGCAGGGATTCTGCGAAGGTGCGGCCGATCGCCATGACCTCGCCGACCGATTTCATCGCCGTCGTCAGCGTCGGTTCGGCGCCGGGGAACTTTTCAAAGGCGAAACGCGGGATCTTGGTGACCACATAATCGATCGAGGGCTCGAAGGACGCCGGCGTCGCGCCGCCGGTGATATCGTTCTCCAATTCGTCGAGCGTGTAACCGACGGCAAGCTTGGCGGCGATCTTGGCAATGGGGAAGCCGGTTGCCTTGGATGCGAGCGCCGACGAGCGCGACACGCGCGGGTTCATCTCGATGACCACCAGGCGGCCGTTCGCCGGGTTGACGGCGAACTGGACGTTCGATCCGCCGGTCTCGACTCCGATCTCGCGCAGCACCGCGATCGAGGCATTGCGCATGATCTGGTATTCCTTGTCGGTCAAGGTCAGCGCCGGCGCAACGGTGATCGAATCGCCCGTGTGCACACCCATCGGGTCGATGTTCTCGATCGAGCAAATGATGATGCAGTTGTCCGCCTTGTCGCGGACGACCTCCATTTCATATTCCTTCCAGCCGAGGACCGACTCCTCGATCAGGACCTCCGTGGTCGGCGACGCATCGAGGCCGCTGCCGACGATCTCGAAGAACTCGGAACGGTTGTAGGCGATGCCGCCGCCGGTGCCGCCGAGCGTGAAGGAAGGACGAATGATCGCGGGCAGACCGACGTCGTCGAGCGCCTGCGCGGCAATCGCCATGGCGTGGTTGAGATAACGCTGCTTGCGGTCTCCTTCACCGAGGTTCCACTGATTTTCCAGCTCGTCGAGCGCCTTGTCGAGTTCGGCGCCGGTTAGCCTGGCTTTCAGCTCCGCCCGTTCCGCCTCATGCGCCTTGCGGTCCAGATCCTTGATGTCGGTCGCGTTCGCAAGCCGCGATTTGGGCGTTTCGAGACCGATTTTCGCCATGGCCTCGCGGAAGAGGGCACGATCTTCCGCCTTGTCGATCGCCTCCGGCTTGGCGCCGATCATCTCGACGTTGTAGCGGTCGAGCACACCCATGCGGCGCAGCGAGAGCGCCGTGTTGAGTGCCGTCTGGCCGCCCATGGTCGGCAAGAGCGCATCCGGGCGCTCCTTGGCAATGATCTTGGCAACCACTTCCGGTGTGATCGGCTCGACGTAGGTCGCATCCGCCAGCCCGGGATCGGTCATGATCGTCGCCGGGTTGGAGTTGACGAGGATAACCCGGTAGCCTTCCTCCTTCAGCGCCTTGCAGGCCTGGGTACCGGAATAGTCGAATTCGCATGCCTGGCCGATGACGATCGGCCCCGCGCCGATGATGAGGATCGATTTAATGTCTTGGCGCTTGGGCATGGCTCTTATCCGTCTCTAGCTGCGCGAAAAACCGGCCAGGGTGGGAGGTCACCGGCCGGCGCGCGCATTTGTGGTCTTTTCAGGCTAGAAGCGGCTTATAGGCAAATGTTTCTGCAAGCGAAACCCCGAAAGTTTCGGAATCGACAATAAAGCGAAGATATTTGCGGCGCCCACTCCCAGATCCTTCAAACGGTCACTGGAAGATAAGAGAGCCCGGAATTTTTCAGCGCGCCGGAACTCGACTTCATGCCTCCGAAATCAGCTCGCTAAATCAATAAAAAGATCGACCGGATGAAACGGCACAGTGGCGATAGCGTTTTACAAGGATCGTCGCTCGGGCATATAAATCATTCAATGCATTAAGCCGATGCGACGCCTGGAGGACTGATCATGGAATGGAAGGGCCGCCGCCAATCCGGAAACATCGAAGATCAGCGCGGGGCAAGCCCCGGAGGCAACCCGTTCGGCCGCGGCGGCGGGTTCCGATTGCCGGGCGGGGGCGGCGTGCGCCGCGCTGGCGGGGGATTGAGCTTCGGCACGATCATCTTTCTCGTCATCCTCTATTTCGTGCTCCGGGCCATGGGCATCGACATGCTGCAGATCCTTGAAGGCGGGCCCATGAGCATGCCCGGCTTCGAGCAGAGCGACGGTTCGCAGGTGCCGAAAGGCTCGGCCGAAGAGGAAGAGATGAAGGCCTTCATGGCGACGGTACTGGCGGAAACGGAAGACACCTGGAACGGTATCTTCCAAGCGAGCGGCGAGCAGTATCAGGAGCCTAAGCTGGTGCTGTTCGATGGCTCCGTCCGCTCGGCCTGCGGCTTTGCGTCGGCCGCCTCGGGCCCGTTCTATTGCCCGGGCGACCGCAAGGTCTATCTCGATATGAGCTTCTTTGACGAACTCGCTCATAAGTTCGATGCCGCCGGCGACTTCGCCCAGGCCTATGTGCTTGCCCATGAGGTCGGCCATCACGTGCAGAACCTGATCGGCGTCTTGCCGAAATTCAACCAGATGCGGCAGCGCATGAGCGAGGTCGAGGCAAACCAGATGTCGATCCGCGTCGAGCTGCAGGCCGATTGTTTCGCCGGAATCTGGGGCAAATATACGGAGCAGAAGGGACTGCTGGAACGCGGCGATCTGGAGGAGGCGCTGAATGCCGCCACGCAGATCGGCGACGATACGCTGCAAAAGCGCATGCAAGGCTATGTCGTCCCGGAGAGCTTCAACCACGGGACATCCGAGCAGCGGATGAGATGGTTCCAGCGCGGCTTCGACAGCGGCCAGATGTCGGCTTGCGATACCTTCTCCGGGTCTGTCTGATCGGATCGTCCGGACCGGGCGTTTGAGCCCGCTCCGGAAAACTGAAGCGCGTCACATGGAGCCGGTGAGGCGTTTCACGTCTTTGTTGCATGCATGTCGTTGTCCCGAAACCGCTGCACACTTGCGGGCGACACGCATAGGTTCAGGCATGCCGTTCGCTGTCCATGTGCGCGAGTTGCGCTTCCGGATAACGGGCGCCAGCGGCGGCGTCCTTCGGCACGGCACGCTCGATCGCCGCCAGATCATCCGCATCGAGGCGAACGGCCTGCGAGCCAAGTGCTTCGACTAGCCGATCGCGGCGGCGCGCACCCACAAGCGGCACGATATCGTCACCCTGCGCCGCGACCCAGGCAATCGCGATCTGCGCGACGGTGACGCCCTTCGCATCTGCTACGCGTCGCAGCGCCTCGACGAGAGCCAGGTTCTGCTCGACATTGCCTTCCTGGAAGCGCGGGCTCATGGCCCGGAAATCCCCGCCCTTGGCAGCACCTTTCTGCCAATGGCCGCTGATCAGGCCGCGCGAAAGGACGCCATAGGCGGTGATGCCGATACCGAGCTCGCGGCACGTCGGCAAGATTTCCGCCTCGATCCCACGGGAGATCAGCGAGTACTCGATCTGAAGATCGACGATCGGATGGACGGCGGCAGCGCGCCGGATCGTCTCGGGGCCAACCTCGGACAGGCCGATGTGGCGAATATAGCCAGCCTTCACCAAATCGGCGATCGCACCAACAGTGTCTTCGATCGGGACATCGGGATCGAGGCGCGCCGGTCTGTAGATGTCGATGTAATCGACGCCCAGACGCTGTAGCGTATAAGCAAGGAAGTTGCGCACGGCCTTCGGGCGGCCGTCGTAACCGACCCACACGCCGGCAGCATCGCGCAGCGCACCGAACTTCACGCTCAACTGCACCTGGTCGCGATCGCGCCCCTTGAGGGCCTCTCCGATCAGCATCTCGTTGTGACCCATGCCGTAGAAATCACCGGTGTCGAGCAGGGTGACACCCGCATCGAGCGCGGCATGAATGGTGGCGATGCTTTCCGCGCGGTCTGATGGACCGTACATGCCCGACATGCCCATGCAGCCAAGTCCGATCACGGAAACCTCCGGGCCGAATTTTCCAAGCGAAACCTTTTGCATTCACTTCGCCTTCGAGGGGGCCGCTGTCCGGCCATTTCGTTCGCCGCCGTATTTACTTCAGGTCGCGGTGTGCGATAATCAGCCGCAAGCTAAACAGCTTGTCCATAATTCCGCACAATGAACGACATCCCGCTCGCTGATCTTGATGCCTTTGCCGCCGTGGCCCGTGAACGCAGTTTTCGCACTGCTGCCCGCAAACGCGGCGTTTCAGCCTCTGCGCTCAGCGAGGCGCTGCGGCGGCTGGAGGCAAGGTTGGGCGTGAGACTGCTCAATCGCACTACCCGCAGCGTCACGCCGACGGAGGCGGGAACGCGGCTGCTCGAGCGCTTGTCGCCGGCGCTTGGAGAGATCGCCGGCGCGCTTGATCAGGTCGGCAGCCTCCGCGACAGCCCTGCGGGGACGCTCAGGCTGAATGTGCCGACAATCGTCGCCCGCGAAATCCTGCCGCCACTTGTCGGTCGCTTCCTCAAAGCCAATCCGGCAATTACCTTGGAGGTGACGGCACAGGATGGTTTCATCGACGTTCTTGCTGCCGGGTTCGACGCCGGCGTGCGCTATGAGGAACGACTTGAGCGAGACATGATCGCCATTCCGATCGGCCCGCGCGTGCAGCGTTACCTCACCGCCGCTGCGCCGGATTATCTTGCCAGACATGGCATACCGCAACATCCGCGCGACCTTCTCGAACATGCCGCCATCCGCCACCGTTTCCCAAGCGGCGTTGCCTTGGCGTGGGAATTCGGAGAAGGCGATGCCGCCCTGACCATCGCGCCACCCGCGGTCGTCCTCGCCAACGCGATCGATCTCGAAGTCGGCGCAGCGGTCGACGGCCTCGGAGTGATCAGAACGTTCGAGGAATTTCTGGCACCGGAGATTGAAGCGGGGCGGCTCGTGCCAATTCTCGACGAATGGGTAACCAGTTTCCCGGGGCCGTTCCTGTACTACGCCAGCCGCCGGCATATGCCGGCCCCGCTCAGGGCCTTCGTCGACTTCTTGAAGGCGGAGCAACGGCGCTCGGAACAGTAGGGCCGCAAGCTGAAGCATTAGCGGAAGCGATAGCTTCGATCATAAACTTTGAAATGTTCACGCATTGTTTCGTTTTTAACAATGCGATACACCTTATTTGGTGACGTCGTTCACGTTCTGTCTCCACACTGAAGATACACAGCGGGGAGGGGCTTTATGCTCGACAAGAAATTCGTGCGGCGTGGACTGTTTCTCGTCTTTCTCATCCTCTTTCTCGACATCATGGGCATCGCCATCATCGTGCCGGTGCTGCCGACCTATCTGAAGGAACTGACCGGCGCAGACGTCGGCGAAGCCGCAATCGACGGTGGCTGGCTGCTGCTCGTCTATTCGGCGATGCAGTTTCTCTTTGCACCCCTGATCGGCAACCTGAGCGATCGCTTCGGACGGCGACCGATCCTACTTGCTTCCGTTCTCACCTTCGCGATCGACAACCTGATCTGTGCGCTTGCAACGAGCTACTGGATGCTCTTCGTCGGGCGCATGCTGGCCGGCATCAGCGGCGCGAGCTTCGGAACGGCGTCCGCCTATATTGCCGACATCAGCGACGACAGCAATCGCGCGAAAAATTTCGGATTGATCGGCATCGCTTTCGGCACCGGCTTTGCGCTCGGCCCCGTGATCGGTGGCTTTCTCGGCGAGTTGGGCCCAAGAGTGCCGTTTTACGGCGCCGCCGCGCTGTCCTTCATCAACTTCATAGTCGGTCTGTTCCTCCTGCCCGAAACGCTGGACAGCGCCAACAAGCGGCGCTTCGAGTGGTGGCGCGCCAATCCTCTCGGCGCGCTCAAACAGATGCGCAACTATCCCGGCATCGGCTGGATTGGGCTTGTCTTCTTCCTCTACTGGCTCGCCCATGCGGTCTATCCGGCGGTCTGGTCGTTCGTCTCATCCTATCGTTACGGCTGGAGCGAGGGGCAGATCGGGTTGTCTCTCGGAATCTTCGGTGTCGGCGGAGCGTTTGTCATGGCCGTTGTCCTGCCGCATGTCGTGACGCGGTTCGGAGAAAGACGAACAGCTGCGCTCGGTCTCGTCTTCACGGCTCTCGGAATGGCCGGCTATGCCGCCGCCTGGCAAGGATGGATGGTGTATGCCGTGATCGTCGCGACGGCACTCGAAAGCCTTGCCGATCCTCCGTTGCGCAGCATCGCATCTGCTCATGTCCCGCCGTCGGCCCAAGGCGAACTGCAGGGGGCGCTCACCAGTATTTCGAGCATTACGACGATCGTCGGGCCGCTGATCTTCACGCAGATCTTCGGATATTTCACCAGCCCGGTGGCAGCCTACTCGTTTTCCGGTGCGCCCTACGCCCTGGCAGCCTGCCTCATTGCCGCTGGGCTTGCTGTCTTCCTGCTTCGCGTGCGTCCTCTACCCGACAAGGCATTCAAGGATGGCGTGCCGAAACCAACGCAGGCCTGAGGCTCGATGAGGCAACGCCTTCAAATTTATCAATTTTCTTGATCTTTCGATGAAAAATTGAGCAGTCAGGCCTTTCTCGCTGGCACTTTCATCGGCGCTGCTCTATCTCGGATGTTCTTCTACCGAGTTGATTTGCAGCCGATCTGCCGCAACAGAACGGGATAAAGAAAAGTGTGAGCGGTTTCCGCCCGCATCCCGCTCTAATTTTTTGAAATCGATAACATTTGTGATTTTGGATGCGTCCAAGGTCATGAACGTGATCTGGAGCCAGGTTCCCCATGCTGACCACGAACACGACCCGAATGCAGCTGCAGAATGATAATTCGTGGAGCAACCACTTTCGTGCAACCTTCTATCTCGGCGTGCCCTTCATTGGTGCGCAGCTGGCACAGTTGGCAATCAATACGACCGATGTGCTGATGGTCGGCAAGTTAGGGGCTACCGAACTCGCGGCAATCATCCTTGCGACGCAGACATTCTTCACCGTCTTCATTTTTGGCAGCGGCTTTGCCAATGCGGTGGTGCCGATGGCCGCGCAGGCCCAGGGACGTGGCGACAAGGTTTCCGTCCGCCGCGCGGTGAGAATGGGCATGTGGGTGGTGCTGCTCTACGGTGCCCTCACGGCACCGCTCCTCTGGATGGCAGAGCCTATTCTTCTCTTTGCTGGCCAAAGGCCCGAGGTCGCGAAGCTCGCCGGGGAGTATCTGCATATCGCACAATGGGCGATTTTTCCGAGCCTCATCTTCATGGTGCTGAGAGCTTTCCTGAGCGGATTGGAGCGGGCAGGCATCATTCTCTACGTGACGCTTGTAACTCTCGTTCTCAATGCGCTGCTTTGCTACGTACTGATCTACGGGCACTTCGGCTTTCCGGCGCTCGGCATATTCGGCGCCGCGCTCGCGGCCCTTGGCGTCGCCTTGCTCGGTGCAGGGCTCACGATCGCCTATATCCGCAGCCGGCCGGAACTGAACCAGTACGAACTCTTCGTGCGCTTCTGGCGGCCGGACTGGCCGGCATTCCGCGAGGTGATCTATCTCGGTATTCCGATCTCCGTGACGATCCTCGCCGAAGTCAGCCTGTTTACAGCCGCGTCGCTGCTCATGGGCAATATCGGCACGATGGAACTGGCTGCGCACGGAATCGCGCTGCAATTCGCATCGATCGCCTTCATGATCCCGCTTGGTCTCGCGCAGGCTGGAACAGTGCGCGTCGGTCTTGCCTACGGAAGCGGCGACATGTTGGGCGTCAGACGGGCTGCCATCGCCGTCCTCGTCCTCGGCTGTCTCTTTGCCGCCATCGGCAGCGCGATCTTCGCGCTATTTCCCCGCCAACTTGCAGCCCTCTATCTGGATACGAGCCGGCCCGATGCGGCGGAAGTGCTTGCCTTTGCAGGTCCGTTGATCGTCATTGCCGGGGCTTTCCAGCTTGTCGATGGTCTCCAGGCCATTGCCGCCGGCATGCTGCGCGGCCTCAAGGACACCACGGTACCGATGATCCTAGCGATGATCTCCTATTGGCCAATCGGCTTTTTCTGCGCCTGGGCGTTCGCATTTCCGCTGAACTTCGGCGGCGTCGGCGTGTGGTTCGGCTTTGTGCTCGGGCTTGCGGCGGCAGCCTTGTCGCTCAATTGGCGCTTCTTCCATCTGCTTCGTTCGATGCAGGCGAAAGCCTTTGGACCCCGCGGAGAGCCTCAAACCACGCTGCGCGGCTAAGGGAAGAAAAGAAATGCCGGACGGGCAGGGGAGGCCGTCCGGCTTACAAGAGCGACCTCATCAGGGGAAGATATGAGGTCGCTTATTTTGAAACTTCAGGCAGAAGTTCCTGGAGGCATTCACAGATTAAAGCCGCGGTCTTGCTCGTTGCGGACACGCACTTCGTTGCGAAGCGCATGGATTGTGGCGACGGACATCGCGAAAAACATGGTCATCGAAAACAGAGCAAGTCCCATGGCCGTAATCCTTTCAATTCCTAAACGGCATGTCTCCAAAAAAGGTTCCGTTCATTCTTGCCTCACGGTACAACTTCCGGTGTGAAACCATCTTGAACACTGCATTCATCTAGCATTCATTCTTTCCCGCGTGCTGTTTCCGAGGGAACAGGCAAGACGCGGGTCGCGCTGCCCTTGCGATTAGCCGCTGTCCGTGACAAAAGGCTTCACCAAATGGAAACAGGTGCGATGACCACGGCATTCTATCCCGGCTCCTTCGATCCGATGACGAACGGGCATCTTGATGTGCTTGTGCAAGCACTGAACGTCGCGGCAAAGGTCATCGTGGCGATTGGTATTCATCCCGGAAAGGCGCCGCTCTTCTCCTTCGAAGAGCGCGCCGACCTCATCCGGCGCTCGCTTGCCGAGTCTCTGCCTGAAAGGGCAGGTGATATCGCCGTTGTTTCGTTCGATAATTTGGTGGTCGACGCGGCCCGCCATCATGGCGCGACCCTGCTCGTGCGGGGCCTGCGCGACGGCACGGACCTCGACTACGAGATGCAGATGGCGGGTATGAACCGGCAGATGGCGCCGGACATCCAGACTTTGTTTTTACCGGCGGGCACCGCATCGCGGCCCATTACGGCCACATTGGTCCGCCAGATCGCGGCGATGGGCGGCGATGTCAGCGCCTTCGTGCCCAGTGCGGTCCACGAGGCGCTGCAGGCGAAGCGCAAGGCCTGAAGGCGCGGACAGCTCACACCACTCAGGGAGAACTCATGAAAATCCTCCAATTCGCTTTTGCCGGCGCCTTGGCGTTCGCCACCTTGACGGGGACTGCTTTCGCGCAGTCCACCGATAGTACGATTACCATTCAGCTCAAGGATGGGCCCGTCGTCATCGAGCTGCGCCCGGACATCGCGCCGAAGCACGTGGAGCAGATCAAGGCGCTCGCTGCCGCAGGCGAATACGATAACGTTGCCTTTCATCGCGTGATCAAGGGCTTTATGGCTCAGACGGGCGACGTACAATACGGCGATATGGAGCAGGGCTATCAGGCCGAACTCGCTGGGACAGGCGGATCTTCCAAGCCTGACCTGCCGGCGGAATTCTCCGATGTGCCCTTCGAGCGTGGCACAGTCGGCATGGCCCGTTCGCAGGACCCGAACAGCGCCAACTCGCAGTTCTTTATCATGTTCGCGCCGGGCGACTTCCTCAACGGCCAATATACGGTCGTCGGCAAGGTGGTCGAAGGTATGGAGAATGTCGACAAGATCAAGCTCGGCGATGACGCCAACAACGGCGCCGTCGCCGATCCAGACCGTATGATCAGCGTCAAGGTCGGCAAGTAAGTCAAACAGAAGGAGAAGAACCATGGCCGAGATCAAGGATCCGGAAAACACGATCATCATGGAGACCACGAAGGGTAGGGTCGTGATCGAGCTTCTGCCGGACGTCGCTCCGGGTCATGTCGCTCGTATCAAGGAGCTGACTCGCGAAGGCGCCTATGATGGAGTCGTGTTCCATCGCGTGATCGAGGACTTCATGGCGCAGACCGGCGACGTGCAGTACGGGAAGACCGGCAGCGAACACTTCAATCCGGGTCGCGCAGGCATGGGCGGCTCCTCCAAGCCCGACCTGAAGGCCGAGTTCTCCGACAAGAGCCATGTGCGTGGCACGTGCTCGATGGCCCGCAGCCAGATGCCTAACTCGGCAAACTCCCAGTTCTTCATCTGCTTCACTGATGCTCCCTGGCTCAACAAGCAGTACTCGATCTGGGGCCAGGTGATCGAAGGCATGGAGAATGTCGACAAGATTAAGCGGGGCGAGCCGGTGCGCGATCCCGACACCATCGTGTCGATGCGGGTTGCCGCCGACGCCTGATTTGCGCTAATGCACAGACCCGCCCCGGTCGCGTCAAAGGACGCCGGGGCGGGTTTGCTTTTGTCTGAACCATCGATGCGTGTAGACCTGTTCGATTTCGACCTGCCGGAAACTTCAATTGCGCTGCGGCCCGCAAGCCCGCGCGACAATGCCCGTATGCTTGTCGTGCGGCCCGACGGCAAGCCTGTCCTCAGCGATCACGGCGTTCTCGATCTGCCATCCTTCCTGCGCCCCGGGGACGCTCTGGTTTTCAACGACACCAAGGTGATACCGGCGCAGCTCGAAGGCCTTCGCAGGCGCAGCGAAGAGATCGTCACACAGGTCTCGCTAACGCTGCATATGCGGGTCGCACCCGACCGCTGGAAGGCTTTCGCGCGACCGGCGCGCCGGCTGAAAGCCGGTGACCGCATTTCATTCGGCCACGGCGGAAACAGCTGCCTGCTCGGCACTCTCGACGCCACGGTCGAGGAGAAGGCCGACGCCGGCGAGGTTATGCTTCACTTCGACCTTTCCGGACCGGCACTCGACGAAGCGATCATGGCCGTGGGCCATATCCCGCTACCCCCCTATATCGCATCCAAACGCCCGGACGACGCGCAGGACCGAACCGACTATCAAACCGTCTATGCGCGGGAGGAGGGAGCCGTCGCGGCACCGACGGCCGGACTCCATTTCACCGAACGCCTTTTCGCAAAGCTCGACGAGGTCGGTATCGAGCGGCACTTCGTAACCCTGCACGTAGGTGCGGGGACCTTTCTGCCGGTCAAGACGGATGACACCGACGATCACGTGATGCACGAGGAAATCGGCCACGTGAGCGCGGCAACTGCGGCGAGCCTGAATGCGGTGCGGGCGAGGGGCGGGCGCATCGTCTGCGTCGGCACGACGTCGCTTCGATTGATCGAAAGCGCGGCAACGAAAGAAGGGGAAATCCGGCCCTGGTCGGGCGCGACGGGCATCTTCATCACGCCGGGCTATCGCTTCCGAACGGTCGATATTCTGATGACCAATTTCCATCTGCCGAAATCGACGCTCTTCATGCTCGTTTCGGCCTTCGCCGGGCTCGACACGATGCGTGCCGCCTATGTGCACGCGATCGACGCCGGCTACCGCTTCTATTCCTATGGCGATTCAAGCCTGCTTTTCCGGAAAGACTAAATGACCGAGACGTTCCAATTCAAGCTGCTTGCAACCGACGGCAAGGCGCGCCGCGGCGAGGTTTCGATGCCCCGCGGCACGATCCGCACGCCTGCATTCATGCCTGTCGGAACCGTCGGCACGGTCAAGGCCATGTATCTCGACCAGGTGCGGGAACTCGGCGCCGACATCATTCTTGGGAACACCTATCATCTAATGCTGCGTCCGGGCGCCGAGCGCGTTGCCCGGCTCGGCGGACTGCACAACTTCATCCGCTGGGAACGGCCGATCCTGACGGATAGCGGCGGCTTCCAGGTCATGTCACTCTCCAGCCTGCGCAAGCTCAACGAGCAGGGCGTGACCTTCAAGAGCCACGTGGACGGCGCGCTCTATCACATGTCGCCGGAACGTTCGATCGAGATCCAGGGATTGCTCGACAGTGATATCCAGATGCAGCTCGACGAATGCGTGGCGCTGCCTGCCGAACCCAACGAAATCGAGCGGGCGATGGAAATGTCGCTGCGCTGGGCGGACCGCTGCAAGGTGGCCTTCGGCGACCAGCCGGGCAAGGCCATGTTCGGCATCGTCCAGGGCGGGGACATTCCGAAGCTTCGCGAGCGCTCGGCTCTTGCGCTAAGGGACCTTGATCTCAAAGGCTACGCCGTCGGCGGTCTGGCTGTGGGCGAACCGCAGGAGGTGATGCTCGATATGCTCGACGTCACATGCCCGGCGCTGCCTACCGAAAAGCCGCGCTACCTGATGGGCGTCGGCACACCGGACGATATCCTGAAATCCGTCGCGCATGGCATCGACATGTTCGACTGCGTCATGCCGACCCGCTCCGGTCGCCATGGCCTGGCCTTCACCCGCTACGGCCGCATCAATCTTCGTAACGCGCGCCACGCGGAAGATACGCGGCCACTCGACGAGCAATCGTCCTGCCCGGCGACGCGCGATTACTCACGCGCCTACCTACATCATCTGATCCGGTCGAATGAATCGCTAGGCGGGATGCTGCTCAGTTGGAACAACCTGGCCTATTATCAGGACCTTATGGCGGGCATCCGGCAAGCGATCGAGGAGGGGCGTTACGCGGATTTCATGGCGGAGACGCAGGAAAACTGGAAGCGCGGCGACTTGCCGCCCGTCTGACCTCGCTTCAGCCTGTCAGAGTTGAGGGCCGGACGCGGTCTGCAGCATCATCACGCCATTGATCTTGTAGCTGCCATCCGGCTGGTGAACGAGATCGTAGATCGCCGTCCAATCCTTGCCGTCCGATCCTGAAATCAGGACCTCCTGGAACACCTCTTCGCCGACCACCTTCGAGCGGCCGAAGGCAAAGTTGCCCGGACGGTAGAGGTGCTGATAGCTGCGCTTGACCATGTCGAAAAAGATAATCTTATCCGGAAATTTTGTCCGGATAGCCGGCGAGGCGAAAGAATAGGCCGTCTCCGGATCGTCTTCCAGGAAAGCCTTGATTTGAGCGCGGATGATGGCTTGCGCTGTGTCGACAGGTTCATCGGCGAGGGTGGAGCCCGCTCCAATCGAAAGCGTGAGACAAAGCGCAAGAACGATTCTGACCATCACAGGCCTCCAACCGCTTCCTTGTCACCAAGGATAGGCCTCATGCTGACGCCGGTAAGTGGCTTGCGACCGCAACACACGCCAGTTAGTTGTTTCTGCAATCCTAATATATGTAGTATTTCAATGGTCTATGCAACACTTCTAACCTAGGATCGCAAACATCATAACTTCGTGATGCCGCGGTTGCGAACGACTTTTGGTTTGCAACGCAGATCCGAACGCAGGCGCTGGCGTTTTCCAGCTTACGTGGAACCGGCACAGTTCTTGGCGTTCTCAAGGATGTCTCGCGGTGGTGCTTAGACGAGACCAGCATCCAACGAGGCGAGCGCGCAGGAATTCTCGCGAACGACGACACTGAACCGGCGACTTAGCAGAGGTCTGTGCCGTGTCGGGGCGCGAGCGGCTGCGGTGCACAGCCAGCCGGATCAGGTTCGAGCGAACTGGGAGACGACTCCGACCGCGACAGACCGCATGCGCCGAGCTTTCGGGCGATCTCACCAACTGGCAACGGGAGAGCGTGCGCTCCACGAGCTGACGAAGTCGTCGAAGTAGAGAAAGGGTGGCTGCGTGCAGCAGGGCGACGATTCCAGAAGTCTCCACGGAGAGTGGGCATGTCGCACTTCATCCTTGAACCCCCCTTCTGTAAGTTCATGCCGAACTGCGACCTGCGCGTGTGACGCTAGCCGACATGTCGCATTTGCGCGAGTAGTTTCTTGCGGAAGACTTCCGCCGGCGTTCGGTAGCCGAGGCACTTCCGCGGTGTCGAG
>NZ_JADYVD010000051.1 GCF_020193575.1 Ensifer sp. IC4062 | reverse complement strand
TTTCAGTTCCGTCGGCCAGCCGCACACCGCTGTCGTCGCAGGAAGCGACGGCATTGCCGAGCACGACCTCGACGCCAAGCCTTTCGAGTTGTCTCTCAGCCTTTCTCGAAAGGCAGGGCGGCATCGCCGGCAGGATCCGCTCACCCGCCTCGACGAGCACGACCTGGGCCGAGGATGAATCAATGCGCCGGAAATCGCGAACAATCGTCCTTCGGGAAAGCTCCGCGATTGCGCCGGCGAGCTCCACGCCGGTCGGTCCGCCGCCGACGACAACGAAGGTCAACAGCTTCTGACGTAAACGGGGGTCGTCGGTCACCTCGGCCCGTTCGAAGGCGGAGAGGATGCGCGCGCGGATCGCGGTCGCATCCGTGATTGTCTTCAACCCCGGGGCGTGCTCCGCCCAGGTGTCGTTGCCGAAATAAGTGTGGCGGGCGCCGGTCGCGACGATCAGATAGTCGTAGGGGATACGCCGGCCGCCGGTCACAACGCATCGCGCGACGGTATCGACCGCCTCAACCTTGTCCATCAGGACCGTGGCATTCGACTGCCGCGAAAGAATGCGGCGGATCGGCATGGCAATCTGCGCAGGCGAGAGCCCTGCGGTCGCAACCTGGTAAAGCAGAGGTTGAAACAGGTGATAGTTTCGACGATCGACGACAGTGACTTCGACCGGCGCGCGGCGAAGCGCCATCGCCGCATTCAGACCGCCAAAGCCAGCACCGAGGATGACCACGCGCGGCCGGCGCTTTGCCTCGTCCGTGCCGGTCGCGATCTCACCCGGCACGAAAGCGCTCGGAACGGACGACATTGACATCGCTCAGCCTCCAACACGGATGCGTCGGGCGACCAGATGGTCGACGGAAAAGACCCCGGCGCCCCGCGAGAGGATGAGCAAGAGCAGGCTCGTCCACATCAGATGTTCGGCCCAATGATCCGGGTAGACGAAGATCTGGATCGTGGCGACGACGCCGAGCAGCATCAGTGAGGCGAGCCGCGCAAGCAGTCCCAAGGCGAGCATCGCCGCGCCACTGAGTTCCGCCGCGGTCGCCATGATGGCGGCCAGTCCGGCATCGAGCAGCGGCAAGCGATATTCGAAGGCGAACAGCTGGAGCGTGACCGGCCAGGAGGCGAGCTTCGTCTGGGCGGACTGCCAGAAAACCTCGGCGACCGCAATGCGGGACGCCAGCTGCACGATCGATAGCGGCAGGGCTGTCGACCAGTCCACGACTGCTTCGTGAAGCCTGTATATCGTTCTGGAAAAACTCATCGGTGTTGCGCGCATTGTGTTCATGACACTCTCTCCTGCTGGTTGGAAGGCTCCTTCATGCGATGGATGCCGATGACGAGCTCGCTGACGAAGAGGCCGGTCAGTGCTCTGGGGACATTGAACTCGGGCGAGCAGCGGCAGGCGCGGGCGACTGCAGCCTCAAGTCCCCTGCCCCGCATCAACATGTGCCAAAACGCAAACTCCGCGGCGTCGAGGCGCAGGAAGCGAACGGTGTCGCCATGTCTCCACAGCGCAATGCGCTCCGGTTCGCGGTTGAGATCCGCGAGACTATCAGCATCTCCTCCCTGCTGGTGCGCCGCCCAGATGCTGAGGGCGGGCCAGCGGCAGAAAACGAGCCGCAGCGAAGGCTGCAGGAAGAGCGCGAAGGATCCGCTCGAAAGCCCCTCGTAAAGCTCGATCAGTGTGCTTGGACGCTGCAAGGGCGCGTCGAGCGCTTCGGCGATCTTCCACTCGAGGCGCGCCACCTCAGAGACGAAGGGCATGTGAGCGGTCCCCTCGGAACTGGCGAGAAACGCTGCAAATCCTGCGCCGTAACGGGAAAGGCGTGGCTCATGTGGCGGGCTGCTCCGGATGAAGCAGCTGGCCACGTAACTGAAGTAGCGCTCGTCGAGCAGCCGCACCGTCACGGGGAAGACGGCCTTCAAGGTCGTCGTGAGCGAGACCAGCGTATTGTTGCGGTAGATATTGAGCCGCCTGGCGGGATCGAAACGACCCCGCGCGAGCAGTGGCAGGATATCTGCCGGCCCAGTCGTCAGAACCGCACGCGCGACGACACGTTGCAGGGTTTCAATGGAAGACATGGCCGTCCCTCCTGAAATGATCCGATGCGCACTTGCCGCAAGCGGCTTTGACGGCGGCGATTGCGGCAAGCGCTGGGAACCGGATGCCTGTTGCGTCGTCGCGGCCGGGCAACCTCATGGCTTCGAAACGGCCGTCAGGTGTGGCGGCAGGCGGCTCCTCAAGGTGTTGGTCGAAGGCGATCCGGCGAGCGAGCATGTCGGCCCACATCGCTTCGCCCAACAAGACTTCGAGCGCCGGCACATCCGTGTCCCATTCGATCAGTGTCGGTCGCGGGCCGATCCTGCGGAGAGCGTGGGCATAAAGCGACCAGACGGCCGGTGGCACGCGCGACCCATGATCGTCGACGAGAATGACGTCGCCATCCACTTCGTTGATCGCGTGGCCGGCGAGATGGATCTCACCGATCGCGTCGGCAGGCAGAGCGTCGATGAAGGCGAATGCATCGAAATCGAGGTTGCTTGCGGAGACATGGACGTTGTTGACGTCCAGCAGCAAACCGCAACCGGTTCGGCTAACGAGCTCGCCCAGAAACTCGGCCTCGGTCATGCTCGATTCCGCGAAGGCCAGATAGGCGGACAGGTTTTCGATGAACACTTGGCGCTTGAGCGTGTCCTGCAATCGTCCGACGTTGCCGGACACGATGGCGAGCGCCTCTTCGTCGTAGCGGAGCGGCAGGAGGTCGTTCAGGTAGGCACCGTCGGCGACGCTCCAGGCAAGATGCTCGGAGACGATTGCTGGCTGAAAACGTTCGCAGACGCCATGCAGCCGCTCCAGATGCGCCCGGTCGAGACCTGAGGCGCTGCCAAGCGACAGTCCCACGCCGTGCACCGAAAGCGGATAAACCTCGCGCAGCTTCTCGAGCGCATCCACGGCTGCTGATTGGCCCATGTAGTTTTCGGCATGGACTTCCAGCCAACCCGCAGCAGGCCTGCGGGAAAGCATCTCGGCAATGTGTATCGAACGGAGGCCGATGCCCGCAGCGCACGGCACCGGGTGGGTTGGAAACGACTTGGGCATCGGTCTACTCCCTTTTGCTTGTTGTCGGAGGCCGTCAGGCCTTGGGGGCATTGCTGCCCCCGGCGATCTTTCCGCAGGTGCCGGCAGGCACGTAGATCCAGGCGTCGGCCTGGTCGTCCATCGTCGAGGTGCCCGCGCAGGAATGGGTGGCTGTCTGGCAGTCGTTCTGCCCGGCCTTGACGATGCCGTAGCACTTCTCGAACGAGAACTCTGGCTGGGCGGCCGGTCCTGCCGATGCGGTCGACGCCGAGACGGAGGCGATCGCAGCAAGCGCGGAACTGATGAGCGTACGAGTGTTGATCATTGAACATCTCCTGGATCTGACGTTGTTCAGACCGGGTATCGGCCTGATACTGACAAGCTTCTCAGACCGCTCGAGCTCTTTGAAATGCTGTTCAGGCATGGTTTCGATAGGCCGAACTATCCGCAGGTGACGGCGCACCTGAGACGAAAAAAGCCCCCCGGATCGGGCCCTTCGGGCCGTATCGGGGGGCAGGACTGCCATTGGGAGGGAGATGGCAGCGAGGGCATGCGCACACTCCGTGGTGACGCGCCTGATTGGTCGGGAAGCGCTGATCCGCCTTAAAGGTAACGCGTACTGATATCGACGCTCGAACGCTTCCCTATCGCGTCATAGTTCGCCATCAGCCAGTCCTCCGCGCACTGTCGACCGCGGTCACGGAGGTCTACGAGGGCTCCCCAATCGGCATTAAGCTTGCTCGATACGCTGAGGTTTCTCATCGTCTCATCGTCGGAGATGCCATGCACGAAGATGCGCTTGAGCCCGAGGGAATTAGCCGCGTTGGAATCGATCAGTTGCGTCACGAAAGCGATAGCGCGCATCTCCCTGAGCAGCGACGAATTGAAGCTGATTTCGTTGATCCTGTTCAGGATTTCGGCGGCGGTCCGCGGCAACTCCGTTCGCTCCAGAGGATTAATGTGCACCACCAGCACATCCGGTGTATCGCAGCCGTAGATCAGCGGGAAAATGGCGGGGTTTCCCATGTAGCCTCCGTCCCAATAGGCCTCTCCGTCGATCTCGACGGCTTGAAACAGGAACGGCAGGCAGGCCGAAGCCATCACGGCGTCGATCGTGATCTCGTCATTGGAAAACACCTTGACCTTGCCGGAGCGCACGTTTGTCGCGCAGATGTTGAGCTTCACCGGACAACGGGACATGCGGATGGCGTCAAGGTCGATCGATTGCTCGAGGACCTGGCGCAACGGATTATAATTCAGCGGATTGAACTGATAGGGCGAGAGCAGCCGCGTCACCACATCGAAAATGACAAAGGCCGGCGAAAACTCCAATGACTTCGATCCGGTTACGCGATCCAGCAAGCTCGGCTGTAGCGGGCTGAAGGCCGCCGCATGGCTGATGCGGCGCCAGAAATTGGCGAGCGCCTTCTGCGCACCGCTGCGCCCGCCTTCCGCAAGCCCATAGGCCAAGACGGCGGCGTTCATCGCGCCGGCACTGGTGGCGACAATGCCTTCGAACGAGAGGTGCGGCTCGTCTAGCAGCCTGTCAAGGACACCCCAGGTGAAGGCGCCGTGCGCACCGCCGCCCTGAAGAGCAAGGTTTATCGTTCGTGCCGTACGCACATCGGCCATGGTAGGTCTTTCCTGATTTACGGGCGCCGGCAGATCCACTTTGGCGTGCTCGTTCATGCTCTCCTCCTCTTTCGCTGCGGCAATCAATGGGCCGTCCATCCGCCGTCGACGGGGATCGCCGTGCCCGTGATGGAGGCGGCAGCGTTGCTGCACAGGAAGACACTAAGCGCCCCCATCTCTTCGACCGTAGCGAAGCGCTTGGTCGGCTGGTTCTTCAGGAACACGTCGCGGATCACCGCATCACGCGCGATACGGTGCGACTTTGCCTGATCGTCGATCTGCTGTTCGACGAGCGGTGTCCAGACATAGCCCGGGCAGATCGCATTGGCCGTGACGCCGAATTCCGCGCCTTCAAGGGCCACGACCTTGGTGAGCCCGACGAGACCATGCTTGGCGGCCACGTAAGCGGACTTGTAGGGCGAAGCGACGAGACCATGAGCCGAGGCGATGTTGATTATGCGTCCGTATCCGCGAGCGCACATTTGCCCGTAGGTCGCGTGCACGAGATGAAAGGCCGCGGACAGGTTGATCGAGAGGATCGCGTCCCACTTTTTTGCAGGGAATTCGGCGATAGGAGCAACATGCTGGATGCCGGCATTGTTCACCACGATGTCGACTTGACCGAAGCGCGCGCTAGCGCGCTCGACCATCATCCGGATCGCCTGCGGGTTCGACATGTCGGCGCTGTCATAGGCGACGTCGACGTCATTTTCCTCGGCTATATCTGCACGCTGCCGATCAATCTCGCCTGGATCGCCGAAGCCATTGAGCATCACCGCCGCGCCCGCTCTGGCAAGCGCCTGCGCGATGCCGAGTCCAATGCCGCTGGTCGAGCCGGTCACGATAGCGCTGCGGCCCTCAAGCGCCCTCCGCCCGAACATTGCGTCCAATTCTGCGTCGGTACTTTTGAGCATATCCAGATCTCCTCGTGTTTGGGCCTAAGGCTTTTTCCAGGAAGAGAATGGCGCTGTATTCATTTCAACTGAAATGCCACTGTGCTATGAATTCGATAGGTGAATTGCATTGGCGAGGGCGGCGCGCGCATAGGAAGTTCATCGCCTCGACTTCGGCGCTTCGCGTCCCTCAAAACGCATCATGGGCAGCTGTAGCACTTTGAAATGAATCCTTTTTCAGATCGGATCCGATCCGAAGCAATATGCCGTATAAGCCTTCCGGGGGGCAGGTATGGACATTCACCACGTTCGCTATTTCCTCGCGGTATGCGACACGCGCAACTTCACGCGCGCCGCTGAGAAATGCAATGTCACGCAACCGGCATTGAGCCGCGCCATCCAGCAGCTCGAGGACGAAGTCGGAGGCCTGCTGTTTAGGCGTGAACGAAACCTCACCCATCTGACCGACCTTGGAAATCTGCTGAGACCGCGCTTTCAGTTGGTTGTCGATGAGTTGTCGGGTGTGCGGCAGGAGGCGTCCCGATTTCTCTGTCTGGAAGACGCGCATGTAAAGGTCGGCATCATGTGCACGATCGGGCCGCGCCGGTTCACGGGCCTGCTCACCGACTTCAATATGCGCCACCGCGGCATCCAGCTTCAGCTTGTCGAAGGTGTGCCCTCCAGGCTCTCCGAGCTGCTAGAGACGGGAGAAATAGACGTCGCCATTATGGCCAGCAGTGACCGCTTCCCGGAGCGTTTCGACGTGACGCCGCTTTTTCGAGAAAGGTTCATGCTGGCATTTCCCGCCGGACATCGCCTTGGCCAGTTCGATAAGATCCCCGTTTCAGCGATCGACGGCGAAGTCTACCTCAAACGGGTGAACTGCGAATTTAACGACTACCTTTCCGATGTTTGCGACGCCTGTGGTGTGCACACGCAGGATTCCTATTCGAGCGAGCGCGAGGATTGGATCCAGAACATGGTCGCCGGCGGCCTCGGGATCTGCTTTCTCCCCGAATACAGCGCAGTCATACCGGGACTCCAGGTCCGCCCCGTAACCGACCCGGAGGTTACCCGAGAGGTCTGCCTCGTCACTGTAGCAGGCCGGCGTTTCTCGCCCGCCATGGCGACCTTCGTCGGCGCCGTGAAGTCCTATGGCTGGGCCATTCATTCCGGCATAGACATGCGGCGGACGGACCGCCTGCAATAGTTGTAAGCTATCGAATTCAAAAACAGGCGGCATTTCAGTGTCGCTCGAATATCCCGCAATCTTCTTGTGCCGCCGGAATTTCTCCGGCCGGACCGAACAAGGAGATCCGGACATGCCTCAGAAGTTTATTGCAGGCCGCCTGCCTTTGGCCGTGGCTGCTACATTCGGCCTCGTTGCTACGACCCTTGCCGCTCCGTCGGTCATGGCGGGTGAATGCCCCAAGGATCAAATTGCAACGGACGCCATGGCGCCGGGCGCAACCGCACCTGACGGCGTCACCGATGAAGTCCTCGCCTCGATCGATCTCTCATCCAAGGGCGGCGACTGGAATGGAAGCGCGCTCCGCCTGCGCAAACTGGTCGTGCAGCCGGGCGGCGTCGTACCGTGGCATTCGCATGAGGCCCGTCCCGCCAATATCCTGATCGTCGAAGGCTCGATCACCGAATATCGCAGCACCTGCAAGGTTCCGATCGAGCACAAGGCGGGCGAAGTCACAGCCGAATTCGGCACGCTTGCCCATTGGTGGAAGAACAACGGCTCAAAACCGGCTGTGCTCTATTCGGCCGACATCCTGCCGCCGATGCAGGATGACGACCACGTCATGTGAGCCGCAACGCTGTAGCACCCCAACATCGCGGACGTTTCCGGCCGCTGGCGGGAAACGTCTGGATTTTAAGGAGGATAGGCGATGGCGAATCTCGATCGCGCCACGCTGCCGGCGCCCGTGTCGGTTCTTGCAAGCCCGGCGGCCAACCGATGGCATTTCGGCATCATTGCACTCATCGCATTCTTGACCCTGGTCGATCTCTTCGCCGCTCAGGCGATCCTGCCGTCGCTGCAGCGAGAGTTCGGGGTCAGTCGCGCCACAATGGGTCTCGCGGTCAATGCCAGCACCTTCGGCATGGCGGCCGCCGGCCTCGCCGTCGGCATTTTTGGACGCAACCTGGACCGGCGGAACGGCATCTGGATCAGTCTCACACTGCTTGCCGTACCGACCCTGTTGCTCTCGACAACCCGGGACATCGCGATATTTGCCGGCTTGCGTGTGGCGCAGGGGCTGTGCATGGCGACCGCCTTCACACTCACCATGGCCTATCTGGCGGAGCATTTCCCGGCCGAGCGGGCGACGGGCGCGCTTGCGGCCTATGTCACCGGCAATGTCGCAAGCAATCTCTTCGGCCGCATTCTCTCGGCGGCCGTTGCCGACCTCGGCGGATTGTCCATCAACTTCCAGACTTTCGCGCTACTCAATCTGGCCGGAGCGGCCCTCGCCTGGACGACATTGAAACGGACGGAACGCATGATGCCCGACCGAGACAGGCGAAGCAGGAACGGGAACTGGCGCTCGGTGCTCGGCAATCGACGCCTGCAGAGCGTGCTCGCCATCGGCTTCCTGATCCTCTTCGTGTTCATAGGGACTTACACCTATGTCAACTTCCGGCTCGTCGAACTCGGGCTTTCACCGATGCAACTCGGCCTCGTCTATTTCGTTTTCCTGCCCTCGCTGTTCACCACGCCGCTGGGCGGGCTGATCTCGCGCTGTCTCGGCGCCGCGGCCGGCATTGTGCTGACACTCCTCCTCGCCGCGCTCGGCCTCATCACCCTCATGAGCAGCAGCCTCGCCGTGGTGCTTGCGGGCCTCTCTATGGTCGCCGTCGGCACCTTTCTCGCGCAAGCGCTTGCGACCAGTCAGGTCGGCCGCATCGCAGAAGCGGAGAAGGCGGCAGCAAGCGGCGCCTATCTCGCCTCCTATTACACCGGTGGGCTCTTCGGCAGCCTGGTGATCGGTCAGATCTACGATCGTTTCGGATGGAATACTTCAGTCTTGGTGCTCGTCGCGATGCTTGTGCTTGGCATGCTCTTTGCCGTACCGCTGCGCGCCATGAGGGACAGTTATCGAAATGGACAAGAGACGGCATTATCAAATCGCAGCAGGCAGCCGCATCCTTGAATAAGCCCATCGGGGGCTAGAGAGAGGAACTTTGAAATGATGAAGATCAGCATTGCCAGACTGTCGGCCGCCTTGATCGCCACAACCACGACGCTGGCTCAAGTTTCGACCGCAGGGGCCGCAGACGGCGACGGCATCGTCACGGTCAAAAGCCGCTATTCGGTCAGCGAGACAGTGAACCGCATCAAACGTAGCGTCGAGGAAAAGGACATCACCCTCTTCGGCGTCATCGACCAGGCCAAGCTCGGCAACGCCGCCGGCAACGAGGTGCGTCCGTCGCGCCTGGTGATGTTTGGCAATCCGGCGCTCGGCACGACTTTCCTCACCGCCAATCCCCTCGCCGGACTCGACTGGCCAGTCCGGGTCCTCGTCTATCAGGCGAAGGACGGATCCGTCTACGCGGCGTACACAGACTTCGACTGGATCGCTAAACGGCATCGAATTTCAAGTCGGGACCGCGAGTTCGCCATGGCGTCGCAGGTGATCGAAGCTGTCACAGCGAACGTTAAAGAGTAGATGCGCGATAGAAGCGCTCGCCCTGAGTCCTTCCAGAGGCGGCGAGCGCTTCTGCCCTTCACAATCGACGGGCCTGAAGGCTCTCGTAGAGAGGGCCTCTGCCATTACGTGCTCGACTTGGAAGGTATCGAACCGCCGGCCCACTAATAGCTTCGGCGGGAATGTCCGAGCGGTCAGTGATTATTCGGCTCCTGCATCCATTGCGGAATGTCGCGCTCGGCATGTAGCACGCGCCACACATCGACATGAACTGGCTGGTCGCGATAGAAAATGAGATAGGGACATCGCTTCATAGAGACACTCCGCAGGTCAGGCAGTCCCAATTCGTATTCATACCGCAACGATCCCGACTCCGGATGGCTTGCGATCAAAGCGTACGCCGCTTGAAGTGCGTCGATAAAGCCGAGGGCGACCTCGGTTCCTCCTTCGCGTGCAGAATAGTCAATGGCCGTCTCGACGTCGCTGGCCCCGTATGGGTTGGTCCCGACGAAATCGGGCGTCTTAGGCATCAGCCGGGTATGAGCGGGACCAGATGCGGCGGAAGGTGGTTGAACGCCCTCACCACGCGTGCACCAGCACCTGGCCAGCGAAGATTTCGGTCGACAGTCGGCCATTCAGCTCGGCCGCACTGAAGAGTGCCCCTCGATCGGATTATTGGCGTCGATCACGATGCGACCAGCCTGGTCGGGAACGCGGCCAATGAGAGGCGGCGGTGGCTGGCCGACGGCCGGCTCCCGAGCGCAGGGACACGGTTCGGCTCGCGCCGCGCCAAGCAGATCACCTTTCATGTCTTCGACGCGACCGTGGTGCCTCCTTGCCCGTGATGCCGTTGATGAATGGCGAGAGGACGACGTCGCCGCAGCCTCCGAAAACAGCCGGCGTTCTGCCATAAAGGCGAGGCTGACGCGAACACTAAAAAAGGCCGGATGCAAAATCTTCTCATGGAGGAGACGCTGACACTTCCGGTCTGCATGGCTCGGACGAGTTCGCAGCTGATGGATTTCTCAAGTAGTCCTCTCGGCTATGCGGCAGGTGCCTCGGGAAACTCACGTAGCCTCGTGGCGACCATCTCCTGTAGCCGCCACAGGTTGCGGTCGAGGATATTTCTCTCCGCAAGATCCAACACCGTGCGATGAAGGTATTCCGCGCAGGATCCAGCCGGTCCGCAAGCTTGAGCAATCAGCACGGCCGCCTGATCGAGAGGGATCTTCTCTGTCAGCGGAGATCGTTTTGTGCCTGCCCAGAATGTCAAAGCCCGACGCGTGCCCGTTGATGTTTTGACGGGGATCCATCGCACCATGTCACAAACCTCGGTATAGCGGATTTCACGGGCGAGGAGAGTACGCAGATCCTGCCGTTTTGTATCGCAAGGCAGCTTCAAAACGAGCCCGGAGCAACTCCCTCCCGGCCTGAGCGCCAACATCAATCCTGGAGCATCCGTCGTGGCCCTCAGCCGCTCAATCTTCAGAGAGAAGGCACGGTGCCATCCATAACCTACAGCCGGCGCACTGGCTGACACGGCAAACCCAGTGTTCCACATCAGGGATCCATAAGCGAACACCCAGATTTGGTCGTCACCAGCTCCCTTCTTTACCCTGTCGACAAGTTCGTCCAGTTGCTGAGGCGAGATCGGGGTCCAATTCGGTTCTGGGCCATGGTCTTCGACAACCTTCAACGTTCTCGCTACCAGTTCAGGAGTTAACTTCATGGCAGCAGGTAAGCGTCGCCTGGTGACAAGATTCCGAGTCATGTCGCATGCCGTTTCATTGATTGACCCCCGGCAGAAAAACTGCTTACTCCCGGGGGCGTTGGGTTCTGGCGCCATGAGATCAGTTGGCGGGCTGATCTAGCACGGCACGAAACGTGATCTCGACGATCTGTTCGGGGAACGCCAGTGCGGATACACCGATCAGGTTGCTGGCGCACTGGGGCATTTCCGTGCCGTACATTTCCTTGCGAACCTTCGAGCCTGCGGTAAAAGCGGCCGGGACGTCGAGGACGAACAAGGTCTCCTCCACGACGTCGTCGAGCGTTGCACCGAATTCGGCAAGAAGCTTCTTTGCGTTGACGTATGTCTGGCGGATCTGCTCCTCCATCTGCGAGAAGTCGGCCGGTCTCCCGCTCGCATCCAATTTTGCCGGAGCGATGAGATTGCCTTCCCCATCGTGGCTCAACTGCCCCGAGATATAGACCGTGTCCTTCACCTGCACGGCCTGCACGTATCCGAAAGCGCCTTCCCAGGCGACGCCAAGGTTCGCGACCTTCTTGGCAAGCTTGTTGTTCGTCATGGTAGTCTCCTTTTCACAGCAAGATGTTCGCTAATGGTTTCTGGAATTTGTGGGGACGGACTCGTGTTTGGTGGGCTTCGCGCCACCTTCTCCGCCACGGCCACTCACCATCGATCTCCGCCTCGAGCGAGAAGCTCAGTAATGTCCGGATGATTACGACGAGGCCGAGGAACTCGAGCATCACCGCCATCGGTTCGAGTACCGGGGCAATCAGGCTTGCCATGCCTTCACGTGGCGGTGCGCTTGTCATGGTCACCTCAGCTTGGATCGTGGATAATCCCTCGGGCGACGGATGCACGGGAGCCGCAACCGTCGCCTCTAGTGGATCAGCTCTGGACGAAGGCCAGAAGATCGGCGTTCAGCACGTCGGCATTGACGGTGAGCATGCCGTGCGAGAAGCCGGGATACGTCTTGAGCGTGCTGTTCTTCAGAAGCTTGGCGGACTTCAGCGCAGAGTCTGCGATCGGGACGATCTGGTCGTCTTCACCGTGTAGAACGAGCGTCGGGACCGTGATCGCCTTCAGGTCTTCGGTCTGGTCGGTTTCCGAGAAGGCCTTGATGCCGTCGTAATGCGCCTTTGCGCCACCCATCATGCCCTGACGCCACCAGTTCTGGATCACGCCTTCCTGAACCTGGGCGCCTTCGCGGTTGAAGCCGTAGAACGGGCCGGCAGGAACGTCGCGGAAGAACTGTGCGCGGTTGGCGGCAAGCGCAGAGCGGAAACCGTCAAAGACTTCCATTGCCAAGCCTTCCGGGTTGGCTTCGGTCTTGAGCATCAGCGGCGGGACTGCGGAGACGAGAATGGCCTTGGCTACGCGGCCGGCCTTCTGGCCGTGCTTGGCAACGTAGCGAGTGACTTCGCCGCCGCCCGTTGAGTGACCAATATGGACCGCGTTCTTCAGGTCGAGATGTTCGGCGACAGCAAAAGCGTCGGCGGCGTAGTGGTCCATATCATGACCGTCAGCGACCTGGGCGGAACGGCCGTGGCCACGGCGGTCGTGGGCGACGACACGATAGCCCTTGGAGAGGAAGAACAGCATCTGGGCATCCCAGTCGTCGGATGACAGCGGCCAGCCGTGGTGGAAGACGATCGGCTGTGCGTCCTTGCGCCCCCAGTCCTTGTAGAAGATTTCGACGCCGTCGTTGGTGATTACAATGCTCATGGTCTTGTTTCCTTCTGAATTGGGTTCCGTGGATGCAGCGTCGGCTGCAAGGGAAAGGGAGGCGGGCATTGCGAAAGCGGCGGCTATGGCAACTCCGGAAAGCGGATCATCGTTGCTTTGTCTCAAAGGCCCCGGTGTTCTTCTGACGGATCCATATTGTCGGGAAACGCGCCGGCCAACAATTGCAGCAATGATTTCGAATTAATTGCCGTTTCTGCAATTATCAGGGAGTCGTACTGGTCCGCCTCCCTGTTCGTTACCCAGTGCCAAGACGATTGATGGTCAGGAAGTGGCGGACGACTGGCTTATCCGGCCCGGAGTGATAGGCGAGCACCTTGCCCTGCAGGTCGGCGTCGGCGTTGGAGACGCGCTTGTGCTGCCGCAGGTGTTCCGCCCAGGATTCGACCATGAACCACTCCACGATCTTCTTTGGATCGGACGAATCTTCCGTGAGACCCCATCCGTAGGCACCATCACGGCGACGCTCGTGGGACAGGCCGTCGATTGCGTGCAGGAATGCACTGCGGTGCTGCTTCTCGACCTTGTATTCGATCAGGATCAGGACTGGGCCGCGATCATGAGCGACAGGTTCGGCAACGAGTGGTTCCGGCCAGTGGTTGGATGGCACCATGTCGGCATCGCCTGCTGGAAGCTTCAGCCGGTGCATGATGAACCCGGCAACGAGAAGACCTGCGGCTCCGATCAGCAAAGTAGACCTGATCCCCACCGCCTCGCCGACTGCACCCCAGCCCAGGTTTCCAGCCGTCATCGCGCCGTTGAAGACGGTAAGATAGACGGCAAGGCCTCGACCCCGCACCCAGTTAGGAAGGACCGCCTGCGCTGCGCCGTTGAGAGTGGTCAGGGCGGTGATCCATGCGGCTCCGAGGAAGAGAAGGGCAACGATTGCCACCCACTTTGGCGGAGCAAGGGAGAGGATTCCCATGACAGAGACGGTGATGAGGGCGCCGACCAGAAGCAGACCGTCAGCACTCAGGCGCTCGCGCAACCTGGGCATGACAAGCGCTCCGCCTATTGCACCGGCGCCGACCGCGCCGAGCAGAATTCCGTAGAAGCTCGCGTCACCGCCCAGGAGCTGGCGAGCAACCAGCGGCAGCAGCGCCCAGACAGCACTGGCCAAGGCGAAGAAGACGGCGGCACGTATCAACACGACATGGAGAGGACGGCTGGAGCGGGTATAACGAAGTCCGGCACGGAATGCCCCGAAAAAGTTCTCCTGCAGCGCGTCATCCGCCTTCTTGGCGCGTGGCCACCAGACAAGCGCGGCAATGACGACGAGATAGCTGGCAACGTCGGCTCCGTAGGTGATCCCTGCTCCGAAGGCTGCGAGAAGGAGGCCACCTGCGGCAGGACCGATAGAGCGCGCAATGTTGATCCCGAGGGAGTTGAGGGCCACCGCGCTTTTGACATCCTCGCGCTTGACCAGTTCAGGAACGATCGCCTGCCAGGTTGGCCCCATCAGTGCCGCACCAACGCCGCCCAGGAAGGTCAGGCCTATCAGGGCGCTCACGGAAAGCATCCCGGTCTGCGCGAGAACCATCAGCGAGATACTGACGCATGCAAGCAATAACTGGACGGCGATCAGAAACTTGCGTCGATCGAGAATGTCGGTCAGCACGCCGGCCGGAATTGCAAGCAGAAAGATGGGCAGGGTTCCAGCCGCCTGAACCATGGCGACGGCGGCCGGGGAGGCAGAGAGATCCGTCATCAGCCAGGAGCTGGCGACGTCGCGCATGAAGCTTCCGGTGTTACCGAGGACCGTGGCAGTCCAGAGGACTGCGAACGCGGGTTGTGCGAGAGGAGCAAAGCTGCCCCCGGAGGATTTCGCAGCGGTCATTTGCCTGCTCCCTTGTTGAGATCAAATGCCGCAACCAGAGCGAATGCGCCTGCGAGACCGAGGTGCTCGAAGAAGGCACTGGTCGCCATCATGCGATCCATGCCCAGCGCCATCTCCCAGAAACGGAGGGCGATGAAGGTTGCAAGAAGAGTGAAAGCACTAAGGGCCAAAGATCCAGCCCAGCGCAGGACCGCTCCGACGGGGTAATCGGAGCGGTTTGAGGCAGGCGCTTAGTTGGCGGGGTTCGGGCCGATGCGCTTCCCATGCTTGACGCGCTCTTGCGCGCCATGAACCATAGTGTAGGCGTAGTCGATGCCCATGCCGTAGGCGCCCGAGTGCTCCTTCACCAGGGCGGTGACCGCATCATAGGTTTCCTTGTGGGCCCAATCGCGCTGCCACTCGAGCAGCACCTGCTGCCAGGTCACCGGGACGACGCCCGCCTGGACCATGCGGTCCATGGCGTACTTGTGGGCGTCCGCGGAGGTGCCGCCAGAAGCATCGGCGACCATGTAAATCTCGTAGTCCGGAACATCGTGGAGAGCCGAAAGCGCGAAGGTCGTGTTGCAGACTTCGGTCCACAGACCCGAGACGACGATCTTCTTGCGGCCGTTCGCAGCATTTTTCGCCAGCGCGTCACGGACGTTCTGGTCGTCCCAGGAATTCATAGAGGTACGCTCGAGAATGTCGTTCTCGGGGTAGACGGCCAGAAGTTCCGGAAAAGTGTTGCCGGAAAAAGATTCGGTTTCGACGGTAGTGATCGTGGTCGGAATGTTGAAGATCTTGGCCGCCTTGGCAAGGCCGACGACATTGTTCTTCAGTGTCTGGCGATCGATCGACTGGACGCCGAAGGCCATCTGCGGCTGCTGGTCGATGAAGATGAGCTGGCTGTTTGCCGGGGTCAGGACTTCGAGCTTGGACATGGTCAGTTCCTCTTGTTTGTAGCCGCTTCTGCGGGGTCATGAATGGGCGGCAGCGATCATTCGGGCGACGGGTCTCGACGCTCGTCCTGCAATCCTTGGAGTGTCACCCTCGCCTTTAGGAGAGGCTTTCACTCGTTGTCTTGGCTGCTGAAAACAAACCTATAGGGCGGCCGCGACGCGCGGAATTGTAACAAACATTTCGAATGAATTACGAAAACCGCAACAATGCCTGAGCGTCTGGTCCGGCGCTGACGGCATCTCATGGCGCTCATATGCCGAGCGCCGCGAATCCTTCCGGATCGCGGCGCTTCGGTGTTTGCCTATGTCAGAATCCGCCGCTCAAGCGGCAAGTGGCACGAGGTTGGCTTCTATCTGATCCCGGAAGTTCTCGTACCTGCTCGGCAGCTTGAGCGTCTCACCCAGATGTGCCGTGTCTTCATCCCGGTTAAAGCCCGGCTCGTTCGTGGCGACCTCGAAGAGTACGCCGCCGGGCGTGCGGAAGTAGATCGCCCAGAAGTAGTCCCTGTCGATGATCGGGGTCACCTGATAACCCGTATCCATCAGTGCCTTGCGGACTTCGAGCTGCTTCTCGCGGTCGTCCACGGCAAACGCGACATGGTGCACGGACCCGGCACCCTGCCGGGCAAACGGCGTCTTCGGTAGTGCCGCGAGATCGATCGTGTCCGCGCCGTTACCGTTGGGAATGATGAAGCGAGTCACTTCGCCCTCCTTTTCGGCACGCTGGTAGCCCATGAAGCCGAGCAGTTCTTCCGTCGCTGCGGTATCATGCAGGCTTAAGCGAGCTCCGGCAAAACCGCGAATGGCTGCATCACTCGGAATTCCTTGCGCCAGCCACGGACCGCGAGCGTCGTCTGCGGACTCGATCAGAGCGAGACTGTCGCCATCCGGACCCTTGAAGCGAAGACGGCTTGCGCCGAAGACGGTGTCCATTACCAGACCGTCGACACCCTGCGCGATGAATCGATCCTGCCAGAATTTCAGGGAATCCTTCGGAACGGAGAACTGCGTCTCGCCCACTTCGCCGACGCCCGGCCTACCAAGCATCATGTTCTGGAAGGGAAAATAGGTCATCACCGTTCCAGCAGATCCGCTCTCATCACCGTAATAGAGGTGATACACGCTCGGATCGTCGAAGTTGACGGTCTGCTTTACGCGTCGTAAGCCCAGCGTCTCTGTGAAGAAGCGATTGTTCTGCCGCGCATCCGATGCCATCGAGGTCACGTGATGCAGTCCCTTGATATCCCTAATCATTTCGGTGCCTTTCATTCGGCGGTTGATTTGTCTGTGATCAAAAATTTACGACGATTGATTCAGCAGATTAATTGCAATATTCCTTGTTAGTGAATTGCCAGAAATGAAACAATTATATGAACGACTACAAAGCCCTTCGAACCTTCCTCCTTGCCGCAGAAAAGCGGAACTTTGCCCAAGTTGCCCGCGAACTCGACATGACCCCCGCCGCCGTCACGCGCGCGATTGCGGCGTTGGAGGCGGAGCTGGGCGTGCAGCTTTTCGTGCGCACGACCCGCCAAGTTTCTCTCACGACCGACGGCGCGATTTTCGCAGCGCAGATTCAGCCGGCGGTGAAAACGCTGGAGGATGCAAGGCGTGACGTGATGAACGCGCACAAGGCTGATCAGGGGCGGTTGCGGATCAGCGCACCCACCTGGTTTGGCAAGGTCGTGCTGCCGCCGATCCTGTCAGGGTTCAAGGAAAAATATCCGAAGATGAGCTTCGAGATCTCATTGTCGGATGGATTGGTGAACATCGTCGATGACGACTACGATCTCGCAATCCGCATCTCCTCGCAGCCATCGGACAAGTTCACGATATGGAGAAAAATCCGGGTCGTGCCGCGTATCCTGGTAGCGGCTCCGGGGAGCCGTTTCGTCGATATGCAACACCCGAACGAGCTGAAGCCGGACGACTGCCTCGCCTATAGCGGCGAGAGCCGGCGTGAGAACTGGGTCCTGTCCGACGGCGGCTCGAGCATAGCGATCTCGGCTGGTCGGGCGTTCAGCGCCAACAGTGGCGAAGTCCTTGCTGACATGGCCGCCGACGGCGCGGGGGTGGCCTTGCTCCCAGGATTCAACATCGCCGAGCACATTCGCAGCGGACGTCTCGTCCACGTCTTCAGGGGATGGGCACCGCCGGATCTCTGGCTGACCCTGTTCTATCCGCCCTATCAGGCGCTACCCCCACGGATCGCCTCCTTCTCCAAGTTTTTCGAGGAGCAGATACCCGCTCACATGGTGATGCTGGATTAGGTAACAGGCAGGAGGCATGTGGGTCGACCAATGGATGTGCCTGCCAGTCCGAGCGTTACGACGAGGGTGGTCTGATCCATCCAGATGCGCGAGTCTGCGACAGAAGCCATAGACAAGGGCGCAGCACGATCGAGGATAGCCTTGCCAGAGCATGCAGATCGGTTGAGGACGCGAGCCCTAATGAGGGGACAAAGTGCTCTCATGGATGTGGGCTGTGGCATATACCCGCCGTGCGATGATCGCGAGAAGGAAGAGCGTCACCGTCGCAATAACGCAGCATACGGCAAAGCCCAGCGAGAAGCCGCTTTTCGCCGTATCCAGCCAGACAGCTGAAGCCGAAGCCGGCATTGTCTGAGCTGTTTCGACCGCGCCGGCAAGAGTTGCAGAAACAGCCTCGGCTTGTACGGGATTGAGGCTGCTAAGGTCGGCGCGGTTCATCGCCATTCGATAGATCAGGGTCGCCAAACTGCCCAGCACCGCGATGCCTAATGCGCCCCCAAATTCTGCGCTCGTCTCCGATATCGCCGAAGCCGAGCCTGCGCGTTCGGGCGGTGCAGTCCCCACGATCAAGCCGGTCGTAGTGAGAACAACAGGGACGAAGCCGAAGCCGATGATCATGCTGGAGCCAAGGATTCCGAAAAGGCTTTCGGCGTAAGCGGCGACAGCCATGGCGGCGGCTCCCGCTGCATTGATCAAAAGTCCGCCGAGCACGGTTCTAACCGGTCCGAAGCGATTGGTGAACCGATAGGCCTGGAAGGACATCACTGCGAAGACGAAGGCCGATGGCGCAGACCAAAGCGCAGCCTCCAGTGGCGACAGGCCGAGCACAAGCTGCAGGAAGAGGTTCTGAAACAGAAAGACGCCAAAGACGAAGAAGACACCGGCGAGGTTTACCATCAGCGATGCCGTGAAGGCCGGCACCCGGAAGAGCGCGAGGTCGACCAACGGGTCGGCAAGGCGCCGCTGGCGCCGGACAAACAGAACGCCGATCAGAAGCCCCAAACCGATAGGTACGAGTTGGGCAAGCTGAAAGCCGTCGGCCGCCATATGTTTGACGCCGTAGATGATCGGCAGAACTGTCGCAAGCGAAAGCACCACACTCGGCAGGTCCAGTCGGCCAGCATCGTTATTCCTGTATTCCGGCAACAGAAACGGGGCGACGGCCAGAAGCAAGAGCATGACCGGTACGTTGATCAGAAACACCGATCCCCAGTGGAAGTACTGTAGCAGAATTCCGCCGATGAGCGGGCCGACGAGGCCACCCAGCGCAAAGGCCGTGCCCCAGATGCCTATCGCCCTGTTTCGCTCCGCCTCGTTTTTGAAAAGATTGACGATGAGCGACAGCGTGGATGGCGCGATCGTCGCACCGGCAATGCCTAGCAGAGCCCTTGCCAGAATGAGTTGCCCCGCGGTGTTTGAGAAAGCCGCGAAGGCAGACGCGACGCCGAACGCAAAAGCGCCCATCAGCAATACCCGCCGGCGGCCGATCCGATCTCCCAGCGTCCCCATGGTTACGAGAAAGCCGGCGACCATGAAGCCATAGATGTCGTTGATCCACAGCAGCTGCGATGCGGACGGATCGAGGTCCGCGACGATCGCGGGCACAGCGAGGAACAGCACCGACAGGTCCATCGAGTAGACCAGGCATGCGATCGACAGGACGCACAGGCCAACCCACTCGCGGCGGCCTGCCTGCTCAGGCGTGTGAATAGTCTCGGCCATGGTCGTCCTCCCGGAAGCCGGCGGAGATTTCCCTGAATTGCATTCATTGACAAGTGCAATTTCGAGGAGACCACCTGCGTTCGATCCTAAGAACCAACAAAAGATGGCTATCATCTGGGTAGGCGGGCAGCGCAGCCGCCGTGGCGCACGACGCGCGCTCTGCGGGGACTGTGAGTCCGGGCTCACCTATTACCCGATTCACAGTTTGGAAGCGCAAGCAAATAGACAGGTCGAGTACAAGGCAATGATCTCGTCGTTGAGAACCGTTTTAGGACATCACCGATTCGTCAGGCTGTTTTCGCCGGCGCTCTCGGCGCGGTTTAGAATAGACGACCTGCGCGGCACAGGAAGGTGTGCAATCGACCCGTTGCCGTCAACTCAGTCCCCCTCCGGCAAATTGGCCGGATTCCACACGACCTCCCACAGATGGCCATCGGGATCGGTGAAGTAGCCCGCATATCCCCCGTAGAATGTCTCTTGGGCGGGCTTCACGATGACCGCGCCCGCTTCGCGTGCCTGTTCCATGACTTCATCCACCTTGCTTCGTTGCGAGACGTTGTGACCGATCGAGAACGATGTGCTGCTGGCGGGCGCTTTCGTCAGGCCGCTATCGTGAGCCAAATCGTCCTGATTCCAGATCGCAAGCTTGATATCGTTCGAAAGATCAAAGAACGCGACGGCGCCATGCTCGAATTCGCGACCCACGATGCCTTGGGTGCGCAGTCCCAGTCCGTCACGATAGAAAGCGAGAGACCGTTCAAGATCTGCGACGCCAAGCGTCAATACGGATATCCGGGGCTTCATGCGCAATCCTCCCGCTAAATTGTCGCCTGGCACTTTCAGTTTCGCGCTGTCTTTGCGTCCATCAAAGCGAAACTTGCTGCTGACCCTTGCGGAAGCGGAACTTTTCCGCCGTCGCTGGTCCGCACTTCGGGGATTGGCGGCGGCTCTGCGTCCGGGCGCATGGTCTCTCGCTGATCAATTGCGTAGCGAAGAAGGTCATGTGACGTTTATAAGCCTTCTGAGGAGTTCCGCTCCAATGAGCTGTTTAAACCTGATGACCGCATTCTAAGCCCACCGCTTGAGTCGAGGTATTGTGTTCTCCTTCTCCCCATGCCATACGCACCCGCACTCCGTATTGCCGCGGCTGCTGAACTTAGGCACTCACGGAGAACAACATGAACGCGCCATCATTTATCGGCCGCACCAGCAACATTGCTGGGCATGTCATCAGGTCTGTCGTAGCCTACGACGAACCGGACAGGTTTTTTTCGCACTCACTTGCAGATCTCGCGAGCGCTTTGCCGACACCTGACGCGATGGCCCAGAAGAATGCCTCACTTCGCGCCGTAGCCACGACCCCCGACTTCCATCCAGGCAAGCCCGTACCTGTCGGCGTTGTAGCTGACGTGGAAGGCGCGGTCCTTCCCCACATGATTGGATCTGACATCGGTTGCGGGATGCGCATGGTCGTTCTCGACGATGTCACGGCAGATCAGCTGTCGACGCCGCTGCTCGACCATCATCTTCGGCATCTCTTCTTTCAGGGTGGACGCGATATCGCATTGACGGGGTTGGATCGGCACGCGATTCTGCGCGAGGGATTACCTGCGCTCCTCGACAACCTGCAGCGGAAAAGCACGGGCCTGCTTGCCAAACTGGATCTTTCGCGGGCGTGGGCCGATCTTGAACGCCATGCGGACAATGGCGCTTTCGCATGCGAGCACATCGATCCCGATTTTGCAGATTATGCGCAGATCAATAGTGAGCACCGCCGTGATGCAATTCTCGGTACGATAGGTGGCGGAAATCACTTCGTTGAACTTGGCTATGTCGATCACGTTGTGGATGGCGTATTCGCCAGGACAGCCGGCCTGAGGACGGCTCGATCATCCTTGTCGTCCACTCCGGTTCCCTCGACTTCGGACAGCGAGTTGGCACCGCAACCAAAGAGAGATTGAGGTCTAATTCCACAACTGGCGAGGATTGCCGGGTGCTCTCTATGGAGGCGCAACGTATGCCGGCTCCGCCGACTTCTCATGCACCACGACGTGGCGGGATTCGAACAGGCGTTCTCTCCTTGGTTTGCCGGTAATCTCCGATGATGGTTTCAGTGGAAACGAAGCAGCGTCCTCGGTCCAGCGGGCGTGCGACAGCGGCAGTTCCTTCCCCAGGTCGGGAATAAGTGTCTCAAGGACAGTCAGCAAACTGTCCAAATTGCTGACATTAGTTGCATGTGAGTCGATATGCCGATCGGGAGTTCCTGTTTTCCTATGCTGTCGACAAATGAAATCGAGCTTACGATCCTTCACAAGCGTCCTTGGAAGTACGTAAGCTAGCGCGTCGTGATCGAGGGTGGGATTATGCGATCGTCCAGCGCATATTGCGCCCAGACAAGCCTCATCGGTCACCCGCCCCTGCTTTACGCAAGGCTGCCTCCCTGCGCGCACGAAAGCGCATCTCGACGTCGGCATCATCGAGATCGGGTCGCGTATCCTCGAGAGCCTGCAATACCTTCGCCCGGAACCAAGCGTCGTGCGCTTCGCTGTGGCTGACAAGTTCCAGCGGCAGGGCGCCTTCGTTCGCTGTCCGGGTTAACAGAATTCGAACGGCGTCCGAAACTGTCAGACCCATGTTTTCCAAAACTGCGGTAGCGCGCTCCTTGACGTCGGCATCTATCCGAGTCTGGACGAGTGCATTCGAAGCCATCTGGCAATCTCCTTTACTGCGGCAAATGTAATGCAGATGCACGACAAATTCCAGAGCAGGCTCGAACTCTACTCTTCCGACCACCATTGCGAATTCGGCGCCGACAGTTCCCATCGATACATTTATGCGATCTTCTGTAACGGGCTTTGCGTCAATCCCGTGTGAGCGTAATCCCTCGCCGGGTGCTTGCTTCTGTCCGCAGTCGGAGCTTTGCCGCTGCTCTATGGTGCTGCTGAGGACCGGTTGGCCAATCTTAGAAGCGCAGTCACCGCGCGCTGCTGATCGCATAGCGGCCTAACCCATCCATCGTCCCGGCGAAGGGACCTTGCTGCGGAGGGCTGATGCCTGTGCCCGTCCGACTGTCTTGTCGTCTCCTGTCGATCAAGCCGCCAGGGCTGGCGCCCCCTTATGAGCAATGAAGTTGGTTCTGTCCCGGAGCAGGCAATGCAACACCACCGCCAGCTTGCGGGCCAACGCCACGCGCGCCTTTTTGGGACCGGCACGTCTTGCCACCGCCAATGCCCAGCCTGACCGCGGTTGTCGGCCTCTTCCGAACAAGAAGTCGACACGAACCGCGAAAAATCCCGCTACGACGCGGTGCGTGTGCGCCCAAAAGCGCGCAGCAACAGGTTCACCGAAACCGCGACCTTGTCGATGTCGGGAATGTCCCGGGAATAACGCCCGGTATAGAGCTTGACGATCATCTTGTCCCGCTCGAAGCCGTGTAGATCGAAATGCAGATGGAGATAATAACGCCGCTTGTCACCAGAGCGGGTAATATCCCCGCGCCTCTGGGTCACTTGCCTAAGGTCAGCCTCGAGCGGCGCGAAACCTTCGAGGTTCAGCACGACGCGTGTCGATTTGAACCTGGTCTCGGCCGGAACCGCCACCACTGCCTTGTCGAGCGAAAGACTGACGAGGCTCCCTTGGATGCCATCCGCCACCACGGCCTCATCGAGCCTGAAGGCTTGAAGGAGACGCCGCGGCTTCTCGAAACAGATCAGCGAGGCGATGACGAGCACGACGATGTTGATCCCTGACCAAAATGCCGCGATCGTCGAAAATGCTCCTTGGACGCGCGCGGTTTCTGGAACGATATTGATCAGGAGGCCGAGCGCGGTGATGACGATGAAGCCTGCGATCCAGGTGAACGTATAAGCATCCAAAGCGCTCGCGTCGTTGCCGCTGCCCTTAGGGGTCACCTTGAAGGGCTTATCGAACGGTCGCACAAGACTCGAAACAACCGTCGGCAGCATCCGGAAGGTCGCAAAAGTTCCGACCGCGGTGGAGACCAGCGGCAGATAGCGAGTGGGCGTGATCCACAACATCAGAAGGAAATAGGCGACCAGCACTGGTACCTGACTGGAGACATAGTCAGCGACGTCCGTGAAGTAGAGCGGAAGCGCGCCGAACCAGACATAGACGATCGGGACCACAAGTACGGCGAAGCGCACCAGGTATTGCACAAGCCAGGACATCGGCAGAAACATGATCCGCTGGAAGAGCGATAGTCCAGGCCCGCGCAGGGGGCCATTATGCAGGTAGAGTGTCTGAATGCCACCCTGGCACCAGCGCTCGCGTTGAACGAAGTAGCCGGCCAGATTTTCGGCGGCCAGGCCCATCGACAGCCGTTCGTTGAGGTAGCGGGTCTTGTAGCCCTTGTTCAGCATCGAAAGCGTGGTCAGCAGGTCCTCAGTGATCGACTCGGTCGGGAAGCCGCCGATCGCATCAACCGCCTTGCGACGGGCGATAGAACAGGAGCCGCAGCAGAAGCTCACATCCCAGCCATCGCGGCTTGGCGCGATCTCATCGAAGAACAGGCGCTGTTCGTCCGGCCAGATGTTCTCGAGGCCAAGATTGGACTGCACGGGATCGACGTTGAAGAAATGCTGCGGCGTCTGCACGATACCGATCGTCTCGTCTGAGAAGAACGGCAATGTCCGTCTGAGAAAGTTGCGATAGGGCACGAAATCCGCGTCAAACACGGCAATGAAGTCGCCGGAACTGACGGAAAGTCCATTGTTCATGTTACCCGCCTTGGCGTGGGCATTGTCGCTTCGCGTCACATGGATTGCACCACGCCCTTCGCAGAAGGTCCGGAGCCATTCACGGCGGCCGTCGTCGAGCACATAGACGGTGAGCTTCTTCCTTGGGTAGTCGAGCGCCAGCGCGCCGACTATCGTTCTTTCCAGGACGTCGAGAGGCTCGTTGTAGGTTGGTATGAAAACGTCGACGGTCGGCAGCTCGCTTTCACTTCGCGCGAAGAACTGCCGTCCGAGCTGGTCCGCCTCGGCGCTGCGGTCAACATAGCGGCTCATCAGGATGAGGAACAGCACGACCTCGCAGAAGGCGAGGACCTCGACGATGAACACAAACCAAACCCAGTAGAAGTTGGCGCCATCATTTGGATAAGGAAGGACGGTCTCGAAAAACCGCCAGACAAGATACCGCAACGCGACGGCCGCAACGAAGGCGCAGGTGATCGCTCGCGCCCACGTCCGATGGCGCGACCAATTGGACGGCCCGATGAGAAAGAAGGCGATGACCACAAGGGTCGGAGCGAGCGCTAGAAGAGACTGAACCACAGGCCTTTGATCCACTGCGTGAGCCGAAGGTTGTGTTTGGCGATGCGGACCTGCACTGTCCGCCCCACTTGGCAGAAGTTGGCGAAATCCGTGTTAAGAGCTGAAGGCTCAAGCAGGATGCGGATCCGGGCATTGCGCTCACCGGTTTCCGGCTCGTTGGCGGCAAGAGAGTCCTTTTCGACAACAGCCGATGAGCCCTTGAGCGCTTGCACCTGTCCCTTGAAGACTTCGCCGCGCCCGAAGAGTCGGATCTCCGCCTCGCGGCCGGGATAGATCTCGTCGTAATCGACTTCGGGAACGAGAATATCGACGAACAACTCGCGACAATCGAGGATGCGCATCATCTCATTGTTCAAGACGACATTCGAGCCGCCGACGACGCTCCTTGCCCAAATCACGCCGTCGAACGGAGACGGGACAGTTGCCGATTCCAGGCTGCGAACGCGCTTCTCCTCTTCGATCATTTGCTGTTCGGTCTGGTTTGCCCGCGTCCTATTCTCAGCAATGCGGGTGTTGAGATCATTGATGCGGACGATCACCTCGTCTTCACGCTGGCGAGAATAAGGCACATCGTTCTGGCCGTCCGCGACGACGAATATGCCCTGGCGCACAGCGTCGAGGCGTTGCTGTAGCAATTCCACTGTCAGATTGCTGATCTCGAGCTCACCGCCGGCAGCGGCTCCGGCGGCCTCGGCCGCCTCAACCATCTTACGGGTGAAGATTCCCTTCGACTCCAGCTCTTGCCGACGGTCGAGATCGACCTTTGCCACCACGTCCTGAGCGCGCGATACCTCGACACGCTTCCGCAGAATCCGCAGCTCCCGTTCCAGGCTGGAGATGGTGGCGCTCTGGAAGACCGAGAGCCGTTCGGCAAGTTGGTCGCGCAGGCTTACAAGCTCGTCGCGCTCCCTCTCCAGCGCCGTAACGCGATCGAGGGCGGTTCGGTGTTCGGCGCGCAGCGACGCCAGAACGGCCCGGTTAACGCGTCCGTTGCGAATTGTGGCGAGTGCTTCGCCCTCGGCTACTGGCGTGCCGATCCGCGGTGGCGCGCCGGCGATCTCGCCATCGATCGGCGCGTTTATCGTCGCAAAGCGCGCATTGACTGTGCCATCAAGGCTGCTGAAGCCCGTCAATCCCGGCAGCAGGACGACGGCGGCAAGGAGCAGAAGCAGTATGCCGACCGTGATACGTGTAATGCGATGATTCAGGATCATCTGGACCGCCCTTGCCTGCTGCCTAGCAGCGTAGCTGCGGAAAATGTTCCCTTGCTATTGACACAACCATGCAGCGCGATTCTGCCAATATTCAGCGGAACTCGCCTCCTCGCTCTACGCCCCAGCGGCTCAACTTTTCATCGCGCGCGAGGGCGAAACAACCCCTAAAATTGAGTGTTTTCAATAGCAAATCTGTGAAAAGCGCAGTTGATTCGCTAGCCGGGCGGCATTGACCACGACATCTTCCTCGATAAGGTGAATGAGCGATTGCTTTGAAACCGAACTCTCGATCGACGGCTCGATTAAGGCGCAACGGGTAACGGAGAGCTAAAAATGCCCGACGCGGATGCGACGATGTCTGGTTCTTCTTCCGCTGAGAGCTACGATCTCACCAATACTGATGAGCTCGTTTCTTTGTACGACGAGAGCTTCCATCTCGTCGACTGTTCGGCAGAACACAGGAAAGCATATGCCGTCGACTCGCTTGTCGAGACCACGCTCTGGCACATCTATCCTGAGCTACTGGCGCCCGGCCCGCGCTCCGCCGTCGAATTTGTCGTTGGAAGCGGACTGCCGCGAACCGTCGAGATAGTCGATGCGGCGTCCGGAAATCGTCGCACACTCATCATCTTCCGCAGTGCTCACGGTATCGGAATCTTCGAAGCGGAAAGAAGCTACCACCAGACATTCAGTCAAAGCGACAGCGATCGGGCGCTCCTGTTGCATCAGGCAACTCACGATGTCTTGACCGGACTGCCAAACCGCCGACAGTTCGGCGATCAGTTGCGCGGCGGGTTGCCTGTGCCGAACGGTGTGCGACTGGCCCTCATGCAAATCGACCTGGATGATTTCAAACCAATCAATGACACATTAGGCCACGGCGCCGGCGATGCCGTTCTCAAGATGGCGGCGGAGCGGATCAGGAGCGTGCTGGGGGACCGGGAACTCGCTTACCGGCTAGCCGGCGACGAATTCGCGGTCATTCAGTGGAGGGCTGAGCAACCCAAAGAGGCCGAGCGTCTGGCCGAAGCACTGGTCAACGCCTTCAAGGTGCCGTTCACGGTCGAGGGCATTAATGTATTCGTTGGGGCAAGTGTGGGAATTGCCGTTGCTCCGGTAGACGGAAACGAGGTCGAGCAGCTGATGAAGGCGGCCGACATCGCACTCTACGCGGCAAAAAAGGACGGCCGAGGCAGGGCACGGACGTTCACCCGCTCCATGCTCGTCGTGCTCGAACAACGAGAAATGCTGCGCCGGAGCCTGCGCACCGCCCTGCAAGAAGGTCAGTTCTTCGTTGAATATCAGCCCCTCGTGAAGACATCCTCTGCGGTCGTCGGTTTCGAAGCACTGTTGCGATGGCGCCACCCCTTGGTTGGCATCATTCCGCCGAACGTTTTCATCCCGATGGCCGAAGCGGATGGTCTCATGAGCGAGATCGGTCAGTGGCTGCTGGAGCGCGCATGCCGAGCGGCTATGACCTGGCCATCCCACTTCACAGTCGCGGTTAATCTGTCGCCAGCGGAATTCCTGGACGAGGGCCTCACGGATCGCGTGGCTCAAACGCTTGATCTGGTCGGTTTCCGCGCTGAGCGTCTTGAGCTCGAAATTACGGAGTCAGTGTTGCTGGAGCGTACGACCAACAATCTCGATACGCTCAATACCCTGAATGTGCTGGGCGTGCAGATTTCGCTCGATGATTTCGGCACCTATTATTCCTCGCTCAGTTATCTCAAGAACTTCCCGTTCGATACGATCAAGATCGACCAGTATTTCATCAAGGATCTTGAGCATGACGAGAAGAGTCAGACGATCGTCAGGTCGATAATCGCGCTCTCGCACGGCCTTGGCATGGACGTGACCGCCGAGGGTGTGGAGACGGAAGGACAGGCTGCCTGGCTTCAGAAGGCGGGCTGCGACCGACTGCAGGGCTACTTCCTGGGCTTCCCGATCCCAGCGGAAGCAATCGGCGAATTCTTGCGCAAGTCGGCGGCCCTGCCCATGGTGGGGGCTCTCAGGACCTGACGAGGCTCGAAGTGGCCAGAGAGTCTGGTCATCGCAGCCGGTCGGATATAGTCATGGGAGTAAGCGAATCAGGATTCGCTCATGCAGTCGGAGAAAGCAGCATGAACGCAGCACAAAGGCAGCCGGCGGAAGCAAAGTTCGAACCCCTGCTCCAGTTCGAGATGGAGATGGGCACGTTCCTGTCCGATTGGCACCATTGCGATCAGCTATCCAACTTCATGGCGCGGATGATAAGTCACAACCGGACCGATCCCGTACGACACTCGAATTTCTTCTCCTCCGCGCTCAACGAGCTGCTGGAGGTTTCGTTTCGAGGCGGTTCGCCGGAGGGCCGCATCGGCTGCTCGGTCTTTCGCCAAGGTCCCAAGGAGCGCGTGAGGCTCTCCTTCCCATGCTCGCCCACCCAGCGACGGTTCTTCGGCGAGGCGGTCGCGAGAACCCACAAGGGCGACGCATACGCGCGCTATCTGGACGCAATTTCAACCGATCTCGCACCAAGCCGGGAGATTGTTCTCCTGGACCTGGCGATCAATTTCGACGCCGAGATTCGTCTGGAAGAGGATGACCCGCCGTCGATATCGATCATTGTGGATCTCCCGCTTGAAGGAATTGTGAGTTGAGTACGGCAGTTCTTGCGGCGCCCTTCCAGGCAGTATTCGACGCGAATAGCCAGGAGTTTTCCCTTGCCGGCGTCATTCGGCCGCGCTCCGTCGACGAGATCGCTTACAGCATTACGGAGTTCCGCAGAGCAATCGACGAGGCGCGCGGCGTCCTCTACATCAACGTAAAGCGCCTCGCGCAGATGAACAATACGGCCTTCCACGCCTTTTCCCGGGTTGTTCTGGATGCCTGCCGCACGCGCTCGGATATCCGCTTCGTCGTCGTCACGTCCAGCGTCGTCGGCTGGACCGAACGCATGTTCCACCATCTCGGCAAGATCGAACCGCAGATCACCGTCGAGGTCTATGATTCGAAATTCTATCCCGGTCAAAGTTTCGTCGAGGATACGAGCTTCATTCCCATCCTCCGCGCGCAGACGAAAATGACCTGGCGCCACGAGCGCACCATCCTGCCGCGCCACGGCATGCGGCCCGGCATCGCCATGGCCGACATCTGCTGCGGCATCGGCGATTTCGCTGTGCTCGCGCAGAAGGAGTTTCAGCCGGCGCGGATCGTCGCCCTCGACCACTCGAAGCCGAGCCTCGCCTATGCCCGCAAGGTGGCGGCGGAGTTCGGCGTGACGGGTATCGAATATACCTACGGCGACGCGTCGGAGATGCTACTCGAGGACAACCAGTTCGACTTCGTGACCTGCCGGCATTCGCTGCAGGTCTTCAATCAGCCGGAGCTGCTTCTCAAGGAGCTCTATCGGATCGTGAAGCCGGGCGGCCGCGTCTACATCACCAACGAGAAGAACTCGCACTGCCTCGGCGAGCCACGGGCGCAAAGCATCCAATGGACTTACAATGAGCTCGCGAGGCTTTTGAGCCATTTCGAGATGGATGTGGAACTAGGGCCAAAGAGCCGCCGCTATCTCGCCGACGCCGGATTCGACGACATTCTGGTCGAATCCTTCATGATCACCAATCTGGACGGTGACCCACAGGATTTCGCCGACGTCATCGCCGGCTGGGAGAAGATGTTTGCGGCAATGGCGGCGAGACACGGCGAAGCACCCAAATTCATCGACCGTTTTCGCCAGGGCTTCCGGGATCACATCTTCGCGGCACTGCATCCGAAGGGCTATGCAGGCTGGCCGATCTGGGCAGCGTCCGGGCGCAAACCACTATGAGCGAAAGCAATATCCAACGTCCCCGGTTCGGTTTGAGATCCTTTCGCGCCAAGTTCGTGCTGGTCGTCGGCAGCGCCGTGCTCTTCGACCTCCTGGTAACAGGCGGCCTGGCGCTCTGGAACGTTCAAAGATTGTCGCGCGACGCGACGACGGAGGTCGGGCAGGGCCTGCAAAAGGCAAACGAAGATTACATGCTCACCTACGCGGAATCGACGGCCGCGCGGGTTGATCTTCTGATCGGCCAGGTTCACGCCGACGTCGCCACGCTCGCGGGCGTGCTCCAGGCGCAGATCGACCGCCCCGTGCGCAGGTCCGAGATCGGAGAGGCACTGACGCGGCAGGCACCGGAATCCGTTACCGTGGCTTACGATCCCAAAGGTGGGTGGGCGCAGAACCTTCCGGGACCGCTCTCGAGCGTCAGCGTTTGGGGCTATCTCCTTGGCCCCGACCACCGGCCGCTACCCGAGGTGCAGACCGATATCGAGAACAGCGCCGTTCTCGATCTGGTTGCTCCCGCCCTGCTTGCGCATGGCCGCTCCAAACTTCAGATGTACTACGTCGGACCAAAGGAGCGGCCGATCTTGCGGATGGCGCCCTATGCCAATCAGGCGCAGACGTTCGACCGTCTCTACCCTGGTCACAACGAGGCCAACTTCTGGAACTTCTTCTTCCCCGGCCTCTACCAGTCCTGGGAGGGATGGGCAAAGGATCCGAGCCTCAGGCCCGTTGCAGCCGATACCACGCAAACGGCACCGTATACGGATGCCGCCACGGGGAAACTGATCGTCAGTTTCTTCCAACCGCTCTGGACGCGCGACCGCAAGGGTGTCGCCGGAGCGGCCGGGACCGATATCACGCTCGATCAGCTGGCCGAGGTTGTCGAAAGCGTCAAAGTCGGCGGCAGCGGGTTCGGTTTCCTCGCTATGTCCGACGGCAACGTGCTTGCCATCAACGGCGTAGGAGAAAAGGTCATCGGCCTGCAACGGTCGAGCGAGACCGGCAGCGAGGGTGTCACGGGCCTTAATCGTTCGCTGCGCCAAAGCGTACAGCCGGCGATCGCGCAACTGCCGCTCGGCGGCGACGGCGCGATACAGCGCGTGCTGCTCGACGAGGACGGCGAGAAGGTGCCCTATCTCATTCTCCTGAAGCAGCTCGAGCCGGAGAATTTCTGGGTATCCGGCCCCGTTCGCCGCGAGACCATGTCGCTTGGCATCGTCGTGCCCGAGCGCGAAATCTACGCCTCGTTGTTTGCGGCGCAGGCCGGAATTTCCGAGGCGGCGAACCGGATCCTGATCTATCAGGCCCTCGCTTTGCTCGCTTCGTTGCTCTTCGTTATCACCGCCGTGTTCGGCATATCCAAGCGCGTTACCCGCGGCATCAGCGCCCTTGCCGGCGCGGCAACGAGGATCGAGGCCAAGGACTATTCGGTCCGGGTTCCGATCTCCACGCGCGACGAAGTCGGGGAAGCCGGCATCGCCTTCAACCGCATGGCGGAAGAAATCAGCTACCACACCGAGAACCTCGAAAACCTTGTGACCGAGCGCACGAAACAGCTCGAGGACGCGAACCACCAGATTTCGGCGCTGAACACCCAGTTGCGCAGCGAGAACCTGCGCCTCGGCGCGGAACTCGCGGTCGCCCGGCAGATCCAGATGATGGTGCTGCCCAAGGCCGGCGAACTCGAGGAGATTTCCGAAGTGGAGATTGCCGCCTACATGCGGCCCGCCGACGAAGTCGGTGGCGACTATTATGACGTCCTGAGGGACGGCGAGCGGCTGAAGATCGGCATCGGCGACGTCACCGGCCACGGCCTGGAAAGCGGCGTGCTGATGCTGATGGTCCAATCGGTGGCACGCGCGTTGCAGGAGGCAGGCGACATGGATCCGTCGCAATTCCTCAACCGGGTCAATCGCGCCATCTACAAGAATATCGTCCGGACTAACACCAACAAGCATCTCTCGCTTGCCTTCCTGGACTATGACGGCGCGCGCCTGACGCTCTCTGGCCAGCATGAGGAACTCATCGTGGTCAGAAATCTCGGAAATGTGGAGCGCATCGACACCCTTGACCTCGGGCTGCCGATCGGGTTGGAGCCGGACATTTCGCCCTTCGTGGCGACCCGCGATATCTCCTTTGGCCGTGGCGATATGATCGTTCTCCACACTGACGGAGTAACAGAGGCGGAGAACCGGAACGGAGAACTCTTCGGCATTGAAAGACTCTGTGAGAGCGCGCGTCGTTGCTATGGTCGAAGCGCCGAGGATGTCAAAACCGGAATCATCGACGATCTGATGGCACACATCGGCACCCAGAAAATCCATGACGATATCACGCTGGTGGTGATGAGGCACAGGTAATCAGATGACGACCTTATACGGACTGGAGGACCTCGCGATCGGCACGGGCGAAGATGTGACGAGACTTCGTCTCTTCGAGGGCCCGCTCGATCTCGGTTGGAAACACTGCGCAATCACGTCGGATTTCGTTGCCGAGTTCGTCGCACTACGCTATCGAACGTCCCGCAGCCTCTATAAGGAGGTCCGGCACAATGTCGGCTATCTGACCAACGAGCTCATAGAAAACGCGGTTAAGTTTCGTACGTCCGGCGAAATTGTCGTCGAAGCAACGATTGCGGCCAATGCGTTTCGGGCAAAAGTCTCCAATTTCATTGATGGGGACACAGCCGAGCGATTCCAGCACTTGCTTTCAGAAATAACCACGGGCGATCCGGGAGATCTTCTCATAAAACGGATCGAAGCGAATGCCACGGGCTCGGGCGCAGGCTCCGGGCTTGGACTTCTGACCCTCATGAGCGATTATGGTGCTCACTTCGCTTGGGTTTTTGGAAGCGGCGCACAGAACAGCGAGATCCCACTGGAGACTTATGCCTCGATCACGGTCCCCGATCTTTCGAACTGATGGACAGCGAAAAATATGGAAATCAAGGAAGACGAATATCGCGTGTGGTTGGAAGACAAAGACATCTATTTCGATGGGAGCATGCGCCTGCCCAGCACCGAGGCCTACGCCCCGATCTTCTCCTTGGTGATGAGCGTGCTTGAGACCGATCCCGATCGCATGACCATTGATCTCACCGGACTGCGGTTTCTCAATTCATCCGGAATCAACCTGCTCGCAAAACTCACGATCGAAGCACGCAAGCGGCCGAACACCCAATTCACCGTCCGCGGAAGCTCTGAGTATCCTTGGCAATCGAAGTCTCTGCCAAACCTCAAGAAACTGCATCGCGGCGTCGATCTCAGGCTGACCTGAAGGCTGGATCCGAAGGAAGTCCTGCCGGGCTCGCGCTCAACGTTCTCCTCCGCGTTGTGCGGCGTCCTGACCACGTGTGTCGCTTGGCATTTAATTATGAGATCGCTGTACCAATGATTTCAGTTGGTTGGCGTGACACTTAATTCGAGAATGGGCACTTAGTTTGAGATTCCAGCTTCGATTTTGTCACTTAATGTGAGAATCAAGCGGTCGACGTAATCGACGGTGTTTCTGCAATGAGTGACCCATTTCCCGACGAGGTCGACGAGGCGCTTTGGGATGAAGCTAGCCGGCGCGCAGACGTAATTCGGGAATTCCTGAAGCACCGGACTGGCAAGATGACAGCCAGCGATGTGGCACTGCTTGCGACCGAGCTCGAAATCAGTCGGGCAACCGCGTACCGCCTTATCAAGCTGTTTCGGGCCGGTGGCACGGTCATGTCACTGGTGGAGCGCAAACGCGGTCGACCAGAAGGCCACCGGGTACTGGATGACGAGCGGGAAGAGATCATCCGCACGACGATCAGCAGATACTACCTGACACGAAACCGGCCGACGGTTTCGCAGTTGATCCGGGATGTGCAAACGAACTGCATCTCGGCCGGGCTCAAGCCGCCGCATCGCCGAACGATCAATGCTCGACTCGAAGACATCGACCTGCAGAAGCGCGCCAAACGACGCGGCGAAAACGAGATCGTGAAGCAGACACAGGCCGTTCCTGGGGCGTTTGGCGCCTCCCGACCTTTGCAGGTCGTTCAGGTCGACCATACGAAGGCGGACATCTTCGTCGTTGACGAGGAAACCCGGCAGCCGATCGGCCGGCCCTGGCTGACGCTGGCGATGGATGTCTGCAGCCGTATGGTGACAGGGTTTTATCTGACGATGGACACGCCTTCCCGCCTATCGACCAGTCTGTGCCTGCTGCACTCCGTCTTCAACAAATCGGCTTGGTTGCGGGAGCGCGAAATTACCGAGCCGTGGCCCGTCGCCGGTCTTCCGGAGATACTGCACGTCGACAACGGCGCCGACTTCAGGAGTCGTGCTTTCAAGAGGGGGTGCCAGCAAGCGATGGGAGCGGCGTCGGCAGCTCCTGGTGAACGAACTGAGCCATCGCATCAAGAATACGCTGGCCGTCGTGCAATCACTCGCGCGCCAGACGCTGCGCACCTTGGATTCGCAGGAGGACTTCGTCGAGCGTTTCGAAGGGCGCCTGACAGCACTCGCAAGCGCGCACAAGCTGCTCCTCGACTCGGAATGGAGCGGCGCCGAGCTCGGGGCGCTGGCACGTAGCCAGCTCGAGGCCTATGCGAGCAATGACCGGCGAAGGCTGCAACTTGAAGGTGAGCCTGTGAAGCTTCCGGCGGATACTGCCACGCCTTTCGGCCTCGTTCTTCACGAGCTTGCCACCAATGCTGCCAAATACGGAGCCTTCGCAACGGCAAACGGACAGGTCCAACTCAGTTGGGCGCGCGGGAACAATGGCCGTCAACTGACCGTTACGTGGAGGGAACGCGGTGGGCCGCCGGTCGAACCACCTGCCGAGCATGGTTTCGGTGGCGTCTTGATCGAAAAGAGTTTGCCCGGAGCTACGGTTCATCGTGATTTCCAGCCGGATGGGGTGGTCTGCACGATCGACATCGAGCTTCCGGAGACCTCGCAAAATGGAGCGGATCGCTGACGAGAACCAATCCGCCAAAGTGCTGGCCGCTTAAGAACGTCAATTTTCCTCGCTAGACCAAGCGCCAGCGCGGCGTGGGTCGTTCCGACCGATCTCTTCGAGAGAACGGTCTCCCAACCGGGTGTCAGCCGCTTCGGAAATCGTGATCGACTACATACGCAAAACGGCGGCGGTCAGCGCAGCCTTCCGCAGCATAACGGCCAGTTTCTTGGAGCGGTCGGCCGCCAGCCATGCTTCGAATGGCAGAGCCCAGAAGATCGCCGACAGATGATGAGTGCAGGAGCCGAGCAACGTGTGCTTCACCTCCGCACCCTGGCGTACCCAGCATCCGGGCCAGGAAGCATATGGCTCATGGCATTGGTTGCTGGAAAATGCTCCGTCCCCTCACCCAGCAGCACTAATGCCACTGTCGTCGTCACGAGGCGTGCGATCGTGCCGGTGGCGAGAGCCGACGGTATCGAGGCTGCTCCGGCTTTGCAGCGACTGACGTTGAAGCCCTGCCGCACCGATTGGCTTTGAAGGGGCATCGCCAAGTATGGTGGAACTCGTACGCGACAGAGCTATGCCATATCGCTGGGGAAAAGTGTGAAGCCACTTTCCGCCGTGATCACGCCAGGTTTAATTGTAAGGTGAGTTGCACGCACGGCGCGGACCGTCGAAAGGCTGGAAGGTGTTGTCGCTGGAGCGATACGATCTATAGCGGCCGTGGCACCACCGTGCATGCGCATCTTCGCCCGAGAGAACCGTTTGCCGCCGACGTGAGCGCAGTTCGTTGATTGTACCGAGCGGCGGCCCAAGAGTTACACCTGCGTCTATGTTGATGTCGGTGCCAGGCGCGAAACGCGGACCGGAGTTCAAGTAGCGGTTCCGCAAGAACTGCTGATATTGCCCCTCGACGAAAAGATCGTGCCGGTAGGTGCCGCAATCACCGATGCACGTCTGGGCCGGGGCCTGCGACGCGCTCGTAGCCGCAGTCAGAACCGCCAGGACGATGGTGGTCGCAATCTTCATCGACTTCACTTTTCTTCTTTCAACGAAGGGATGACCAATGCTCACTATACACTACGCGAGGCACGCGTGGCGCCAATTTCTTGTGAGCGTAGTTTGATCGCCTGCCCGTCTTGATCATGGTGATGCCCAGAAATAAGGCGCGACGGAAACGTCCAGCCACTCTCGGTGGTGGTCTCGGAAACCTCCGGCGTCAGCGTCGGCGTGGATGTGCACCGTCGCGGGCAGCGCCGCTGCGGCCGATCTGCTTGCGGAAGAAGAGGCCACCGGTTTCCCCGGCAAGTTTGTCGCGATTGGATACGAAAAGGCGACAACGTGCACAGACAGCACGTGACGGCCGCTTATCGACAGTAGCGATAGCCGTTCTTGCGCTCAATGACGTCGAGATGTAGGTGCGTTTCATGGGCGGCGTCGCTGCCCGGATCGAGGACTGTTGTGAAATAGAGGCAGCCCGACGCCGTGACCGCGCGCTGAAATGCGCCGGTCAGCGTGCCATCCTCGTCGCGCGGCTGAATGGCGATGGTTCTGCCGTCGCCGAGCGTGAACGAGGCGATGTCGACAGCGTTGCCGTGGGCATGTTCCGAAGTCTTGCCGGTCGTTGCGTTGTTGCGCCGGCGGCAGACATAGGTCGAGGCCTGGTTCAGCGCCGTGATCCGCGTCTCCGGCCAAAACGCGGCCGAGGCGGCGGGGAAGGCCGATTCCTTGGTCCAGCGGGCAAGCGCCAATGCCGTTGCGCAGCGCATCGTTCCCTCTGGCTTCAACGCAACGCCCGGCAAGATCGCCGTCACGCGAATCGGTTTGTCGATGCCGCAGCCCTTGCCATCGTCGATGCGCTTGGTGTCAGTGAATGTGCCCCCCGAGCGCCTTGAGGTCGGCCAGGCACGATGCGTGCTCTTCGGCAGGCTCCTCCTTCACTGGCAGGAATACTTCCTCAACGCTGCCGTCCTTTGTATCTCCGGGGATGCCCTCTCTCTTTTCTTCGCGCGGCTGAGCACCTGTCTTGCCATTGGTCTCGGCGCCCTTGGGCGGCACGGCTGGCTTCGGGGCCGGCGTTGGCGTTGCTCGCTCGTCGGGGCTTGCGGGTTTCGGGACCGGCACCGGGCCCTTCGTGGGAAGGCTGGCGCCCGAAAGGATCAAGACGGACAACAGGATCATTCCGGCGGTGTGGCGCATGCAGGTCCCTCCCTTCCGATGCGGCCGAAGCCAAAACGCATGAGAGCAGATCCTGGTTCAAATGTGCTGAAGCTGAGGACGGGGCCGGCTTTGAGCATCAATGGCTCCCCGTCAGAGCCGCGCCCTTCCGTGGTGTCCAGATGCCGGCGAAGAAGGTAAGGGGCTGCATTTCGTCGATCGCGCCCAGACCGGCAGCACCGATCTCGACTTCGGCCCCACAGCGCCGGCCGGCTAGGAAGACCAGTGGATAGACCAATCCGCGCCAGGGCTGGTTCGCCTATATAGCCGCCTGTATGGACCGGAAGGGCCGGCTTTCGACGGAAGCTGGAAGCCGGGGGGATTTTGAGGAAGTGAAGTGATGGAGACAACAGATGAAAAATAGGGTAGAAGTCTCCTCGGATTCCGGGCCGAACTCGGCCCAACCAGCCGCCAATCCGAACGTCCGCTATGTCCGGATATCGTTGAAAAAGTCAAAAACCGGGCCTTACCCAAAAGTCGGCCAATTCGCGATCTGACCAAAGGTCGCCGCTCGATGCTGTCTCACTTCCGCTACACGGCTCACACGCTGCTTGAACGCAAAATTGGCAGGTCCCCCATGTCAACTTTTTTTGTCGGCTTCTACGCCCCTCCAAAAAATCAGACGCCGTAGAACCGGACTTTTTCAACACTATCTCCGCGTTGCGGAAATTTCGGCGCTTCTGCTATCGGCCGATTTCGTTGAAAAAGTCCCTGCGTCGATTTTCGACTCTCTCGGTTGCGGCGGGAACCGGCGGTGGCCGGTACAAGAAGGAATCTTGATCGAAACGACCCACCGCAATTTCAATGCTGGACGAAATTTCAGCCTTCGGCGATGATCCTTTTCAAGGCTTGGCATTCAACCGAAGGTGACGAACATGAGCGATACGGTTGTTCTTATTGCCCCCGTCTTCAGCATGCTCGGCAATGCCGGTTTCAGCCTGCGCCGTGAGGTTTTCGTTCGCGAACAGCATGTGCCCGATGAGGAAGAGTTCGGTGCCGACGACCTCACCGCAACCCATCTTGTCACAATCCGGGATGGCGAAGGCTGCGGTGCCATGCGGCTCATCAGGAAGCCCGAACATGTGAAGATCGGCCGCGTCGTCGTACGCCGGGATCATCGGGGCGAAGGCATCGCGAAAGCCATGGTCATCGCGGCCATGGAGATGGTGGCCGCCGGGGGCGAAAGCCGCTTCCACCTGGATGCGCAGGTCGACAAAATCGGCTTCTACGAGAGATTCGGATTCGCCGCCTATGGGCCGGAATTTATCGATGGAGGCATGCCCCATCGCGCCATGAAGACCTACTGACGACGAAAATCCGATGCCTTGACCCTCGAAGCGCGAATGCGCCGTTTGCCGGGGCGATTTTATAGTCTCATGGAAAGTGAGCCGAAATCGATCCGCTACAAGTACTGCCGCAAACGCTCATCGGTGGACAACACAGCGTATACCGCGTCGTCTACCCAAGCGCCTTTGAACCATTCAGACTGCCTGAAGTGGGCCTCTTTAACAAAGCCGCATTTCTCGAGGACGCGGAGAGAAGCCGCGTTGCGCGGATCGACAGACGCAGTGATGCGGTGGATGGGGAAGTTGCCGAAGGCATATTCGATCAGACCGCGTACCGCTTCCGTGGCGTAACCTTGGCCCCAATATTGTCGCGCTATAGTATACCCGATCTGCGCCAGCCGAATATCGCTCTCGAATGTCTTGAGACCGCAATCGCCAATGACTGCTCGGTCTTCCGTGCGCTCCAGAGCAAACTGAAACCATCCTGGCTCGCCCGGATTGCGCAGCGCATTCGATTCCAGGAATGCGCGTCCGTCATCTTCGGTGAAGCATTCCCAGCTTTGGAAGCGGGCAACTTCCGGCTCGGCGCGTATCGCGACGAGAACGTCGAGGTCGAGCCGGGTGAAGGGGCGAGCAACCAGGCGCTGGGACGCGAAGAAATACCTCATTGAAAACCGCGTGCTCCCATTTCGATAAGCCTAATGACAGCCCCTTCCGGCCCATTTGGAAGATCTCCATCGCGCCCAACACCGGTGAAGTCGGTCAGGAAAACAAGCCACCACAGCCCCGGCGACACATACCAATCGCCGTAGGTAGCTCCGCTGATCCTCAGAATTTATCGCCGTACCACCCATAGCGAGACCCTAATCCAACCATCGAGATCGGTCCATGTCGGACCTGAAGACTCCGGCCCATTGGGGCCATTCACCTTTGCGGATTGAATCTCGCGAGAGGGGGGAAGCCGCCTCGCGGATGACATTCGCTTGTGCGCTTCATCACTGAATCCGGTGTGTTAGTGGGTGTTTAATCGCCGCAGGATATTGTCAGCCAACAGGGCTGCTTCCTCCGCGATTGCCAATATTGTGCCCGATCGTCGCGAGATCGCGAAAGGCAGGCCGGCAAAATACACACCAGGGACGCTCGACAACCCGTTTTCGTACGATGGCTGACCTTGCGCATCGAGCACATTGGGAACGCGCACCCACTCGAAATCCCCCTTGAACCCGGTGCACCAGATCACGGTTGTGATCCCCCGTGCGGCGAGATCAAGCGATCGGATAGGCGGATTCGGCAGCACCGCGCCAATCACCTCTGCCGGGTCCGGCTCGGCTGGAGGGGCATCGATCCCGTTGCGCGCGATGTATTCGTCGACCAAGCTTCGAATCCTGGCGGAGCCCTCGTCCGCATGGCGAACATGCGCTTCCGCGTCGTCGGTGAACGAGAGGCAGCCGTCGTCGACGCCCGTGAGACGACCGAGCAAGACAACGCCTTGCGCACTGAGGGATTGCAGGCTGATCGTCTGGAGCGCGCCTTGCAGCGGCCTTCCTGGGATGGGTCCCTGTTCAAGTATTTCGCGTCGCGTCACATCTATCAGTCCGGTAAGGACCATCCAGATACTGATGTGACGACCTCGGTACGTCCGGGGCAGCCGGCCGACCCGGCCGGTGGCAAGAAACACAGTTCGCCCCGCCAGGACCAGGTCCTCGGCGATCTGGCCGCCCGACTGGGCGCTGCCGACCACCAACACGGCTCCACTGTCGAGATCAGATGCGTTGCGATAGCCCGATGCGTCAACCTGGTGGATGTCGGGCGGCAACAAAGCCGAGAAGGGCGGGCGCGTCGGGCAATTCTGATTACTGCTGGCGATCACCACGTTCCTCGTCCACAGCAGGCCGCGCGGAATGGTCAGCCGGTACAAGCCACCGCTCGCAACAAGGTCGGTCACCGGCGTACCCGTTTCCACCGGCAGTCGATGCCGGCCGGCATAGTCCTCCAACAGCGCGACGAACTCGCCGCTTGTCATCGCACCGTCGGGATCGGAGCCGATATAGGTATCCCCGGCCATGACTGTTTGGATGTTGGGTATATTTAGACGAAAGGAGTCCCAGCGTTGCGTCCGCCAGGTCTCACCAATACGACCTCGTTCCAATACCTTGTGACGCAAGCCGCGCTGCATCAGCGCATGACTCACGCCTAGCCCCGCCCAGCCAGCACCGATGACCACGGCGTCAAGAATGTCCGTTTCGCCCGTCATTGCGTCCCCAACTGACGAGGGCACCCTACGTTACTTTGTGAATTCGGCAAATAGCCCGCTTGCTGACACGGCTTGGTCTCGCGCGTGACAAAATCAAGCACGGCAACACTCGGCGGAGCGATGACCAACGTGTCCCCTCTCCGCCGCGCCTCTCCGGGCGTCTGTCAACTGTACGTCCGTCGCCTGACTTCCGCATTCCACCCTGCCAGGACAGATGGGAACCGGAAGGATCGACCCATTCCCGTCCTTCCGCTGGAGAGCTTGAAGGGATAGTCGCGACCCGCGTCGTGACTTTGCGGTATCAACTCCGAAGGTCTGGAAATTGGCCAGTTCGGTCATTCCTCGCGCGCGCTGCGGCGCCCTGGGTTGCGACTGAGGGTGGCAGCCATGGTGTTGTTCGGCGACAAGCTCCAACAACGCGACGTCCGTTCGCCGAGCCGGTGAGACATCAGTCGACATCGACATTTCGATTTCCCGGATCAGTTTCAGTCGCATCCCCAACGCGAAGTCAGCGAAGCTTTGGATATGCAGGACAAAGGCGCCGGGACCGCCGGCCACACGCTTCACGTAGTAGGCGTCGAGCTGCTGCTCATCGGTGAGGATAACGAGGCCGTTGACGGTTATCCCCAGCGAAACCGCGCGGGCACGCACCGGCGCCGGAGAGTCGCCGATGTTGGTGCTGCCGTCCCCGGAGATATCAATGACTTGCCGTTTCGCCTGGAAGCCTCCCTCTGCGAGGAGGTTCACGCCGCGCGCCAAGGCGTCACCGATCGCCGTACCCCCGTTTGTGACGGGTCGCACCACCGTCTCGATCTCCGTCGCGAGAGCGTTCGCGGTCGCTTGATCCCGCACTACCGACCATGGAACCGAAAGAAGTTGTTCGCGCGGACCGGCCCACTGCAACAGAGCCACCGCGACACCATTCGGCGCCGCACGTGAAATGGCATCGATGACATCAGGGTGTCGGAGGGCGGAGGCGATCCCGTGGATCTGCAGGACGTACTCGTCCGCATCCACGCTCGGCGACACATCCACGGCAAGAAGAAGTTGAAGGTCGACGCCCTGTGCCGATGACCACTGCGTCGAACCTAGCGTACCAACACTCGCGGCGAGAATTGCGGTGATGGCAATTCGGCACATAGGTCTGCGCCGATTCATTCCACTGCTCCGGCTGCCCGCAGCGCATCGGCCACCGTGGTGGCACCGGTTTTCGACGCTAGGCTCAAAGGCGTATCGCCCCGGAAACTGTGTGCCGAAAGATCGGCGCCGGCGCTAAGCAAACGTTCCACTAGCACTCTGTCGCCGCGCTGCGCGGCAACCAAGAGTGGCGTGAAGCTCGTGCAATCTCGAGCGTTAACGTCGGCACCGGCAGCGATCAGTGCCAAAGCCGTCTCGGTCTTGCCCGCTCCGGCAGCACGCAGGAGAGGCGACATACCGGCCTTGTTTGAATCGACGTCAGCCCCGGCCGCCAGCAACGCTTTGACCACGTCGGTTTTTCCCGCTTCCGCCGCGAAGTGCAGCGGCGTACTGCCGAACGTGTTGCGGGCATTCACATTTGCCCCTTTGGCGATCAGCAACTGAACAACCGCCAAATGTCCGCCCACCGCCGCGTGCAGCGGCGTACCCAACGTGCCGCGGCTGTTGACGGCGGCACCGGCGCCGATCAGCACCTTCACGACGTCGACATGCCCAGCCGCAGCAGCCGCATGCAGCGGATAGTCGTGCCGATACATGAGGTCGACTTCAGCGCCCTCGGCGATCAGCCTGCGCACCTCCTCGACATTGCCGTCGCCCGCTGCAACGTAGAGGGAGTCCATTTGAAAGGGGTCGGCGCGCACGCCCGAAGCGACTGCCAGCAACAGCAAGGCGCCAGTCACTGCCAAGTGCGATCTCCGGACCATCTACAGGCTCCTTGGCCGCATGCATGATAGCCAAGAGGTTAGCAGAAACGCTGACTGAATTCGACATTTGATTCCCGCTGACCCGCCAAGGATCGGCGAGTGAACCGGATTGGCAAGGGATGGGACATCAACATCGAACGTATGCGTCCTTCTCGGCGTGAAATTTGGCACTGTCCGCTGTTTGGCGCGAACCGGTCATAGCCGACCCGAAACATAGATGATCGCTCCTTAGGGCGATCAGGCCGCTCCGGGAGCCCACCCGAATGACAACGTTCCACGCGATTTGTTCCATAGCATTCTGACGCCGAGCTCGGCTTCGGGCTCAATCCAGCCGTTCATTGCGCCCCCTCGCTGACGACCGCTTGCGGTCGTACTTTTCGATCTACAGGGAGTCTATCCAACGGCCGTTGTGTAGCGAAACCGGCCAAAATCCCTATCGTTTGAAAGTTGTCACGTCGCTTAGGGTAACTCGCCCGGTCGCTTAGGAGGCCGAGCGGACGCGGTGTGAACAGTGGCTCGCACCAGCCCCACACCATATGGCGGCCTTGTCGGCACGTTCCGCGAATTCGACCAGGAGGGAGGTCTGCCAATGCAAGTAGCACGGTGCTGCCACGGCACGCCGCAGCCCTTCGCTCGATCGCCAGCAAAGCTTCAAGTGGACCCTCTCGCTCAAGCATCCAGACAAACGCTCGGTTAGAGCCGCTTGCAAAGCGGGCCTATTCGCGATCTGGAAAACGAAAACGGCGGAACGAGCCAAAACTTCTTATGTAGGCCTCACGTTCGGCATCGGCCGCGCTCTTCCCGATATCGCGCAGGAGATGTTCGTTCAGCCGGTGCCACGGAACGATCGGATTGATGGCGGCAGTCCATAGATCATGCAGGCGCACGCGCCAGCGGACCCGCCCCTCGACTGCCTCTAGCATGCCCTCTTCGCCTTTACGCATGAAGCTCATTGCACTACCCTCCAACTTCGACGTGCAGCGCCGTCCGCAACGTTCCTCCATCCCCGTCAAAGGGATGTGAGGCTGGACGTGATGGATTCGTAAAAGCGATGGCTATGGCGGATTCGATGAAGCGCCCTTTCCTCTCCCTTCTGGGTGGGTTCGACTGCGCGGGCCTTACCGCGGGGTCGCCGGCGTTTACGCGCAAGGCGCGTGCCTTGATGGCCTATCTGGCGCTCCAGGCCGGACAGTTCCAATCGCGCGAAAAACTGGCCACCTTGCTGTGGGGCGGGACGGGAGAAGAGCAGGCCCGCGCGAACTTGCGGCAAACCCTGTCCGTCCTGCGGCGAGCGCTGCAGGCGTCGGGGCGGGAATGGTTCCGGATCGAAGGCGATCGGGTAGCGCTCGATCTCGGCGACGCCGATCTCGACGTCAGGCGGTTTGAGGCGTTGGCTGCCGGCTCCGCGACTGAGGACCTTGAACAGGCAATCGCTCTGTATACCGGGGAGCTCCTCGAAGGTTTCAACCTTGCGGAAGAGCCGTTCGAAGACTGGCTTCGCACCGAAAGAGAACGGCTACGGATCACCGCCACTGTCGCTCTGGAAAAGCTCATCACTTGCCACATCGCTGGGAACGAACCGGGCGCTTCCATCCACGCGGCAATGCGGCTGCTAGCGCTGGAGCCGCTACGGGAAGACGTGCACCGCACCCTGATGCGCGCCTATGCGGCGATGGGACGTTTCAATCTGGCCCTCTCACAATACCAGAGTTGCGCCGATAGGTTGCGCAAGCAGCTCGGCGTGCAGCCCGAGCCCGAAACGCGCGCTCTCTACCAAGATTTGCTGGCGCGCCGCATGGCGCCGGCTGCCGGGCGAGCACCAGAGGAAGGATCGTCGTTCGAAGCCCGTCCTCAGACCCGCTACGTGAAATCGGACGGGGTCAACATCGCTTACCAGGTGACGGGCGACGGCCCCTTCGACCTCGTCTATGTGCAAGGCTGGGTTTCCAATCTCGACTACGCCTGGGATTCGCCGAGACTGTCGGGCGTTCTGCACCGTCTCGGTTCCTTCTGCCGCCTCATCCGCATCGACAAGCGCGGCACGGGCCTTTCGGATCGTGGCACCGGCTTTCCGACACTCGAACAGCGCATGCAGGATGTTCGCGCCGTGCTGGATGCGGTCGGATCGCAAAAGACGGTCCTGTTCGGCAGCTCGGAAGGCGGCGTCATGTGCATGCTGTTCGCCGCAAGCTATCCCGAACGCACGGCTGCCCTCATCCTACATGGAGCCTATGCGCGGGGTCTCTGGTCACCGGACTATCCCTGGGGGCGTACCCGAGAGGAGCTCGACGAGGAACTACTTGCCATCGAGCGGGAGTGGGGTCGCCCGGCGGACCTCAGCCGGGCGGCCCCGAGCCTCATTGACAACATGGTGGAACGCGAATGGTTTGCGGCTTACCTGCGCAATTCGGCATCCCCCGCCGAGGCGATCTCCTTGTGGCGCTGGAGCGTCGAGATCGACGCGTGCGACATCCTTCCGGCGATCCGCGTTCCGACCCTGATCACCCAGCGAACCGGCGACCGCTGGGTCAAGCCCGAAGAAGGGCGATATCTAGCAAGCCGCATTCCCGGCGCGATATATGTCGAGCTTCCCGGCGATGACCATATCATCTGGGGCGCCGATTCCGATCGGCTGATGGACGAAATCCAGCAGTTCCTCGTTTCCGCCCCGCCTGCCCCGACCGAGAGCGCCCTGCTGACGGTCTTGCACCTGGATGTTCAAGGCGCATCCTCCGGTCGGGTGAAAGATTGGCAGGTCGACGCCGTTCGACAGCTTCGTGCCGCCGACGGCGAGGCGATCGAAATGTGGAAATCCGGACTTGTCGCCGCGTTCCGGCAGCCCAGCCAGGCGATCACCTGTGCATTCGATCTTCGCGGCCGCCTGCAACACATCGGCCTGGATGTTCGTGCAGCCATTCACATCGGCGAATGCGAACGGCACGGCGGCCTCTATGCAGGTCCGGTCCTGCGGCTTGCCGCAGGATTTGCCGGCTGCGCGGGACCGGGCGATATCATCGCCTCCCGCACCGTGCGAGATCTCGTTGTCGGCGCAAACCTTTCCTTTGATCTACGTGGACAGCTCGATCTGCCCGAAATCCCCGGCCCTTGGCCGTACTTCTCCATTGGGTCAGCCCTGAAGTCATAATGCTGCTGGGCAAGGCCGGCAATGCAATCACAGAACTACCTCTGGTCAGGGTGCACGGCGGCGGCGGATCGTGAGCCGGCCGAGCTGGCCCGATGCCGCCAACGACATCTCCATCGCCGTCGCCACCATCTGCGGCAGGGTCAACGCCAGTCGCCGATACGGGCCGAGCTTCTGAAGCCCCACATCGACCAGCCGCCCCGCTCGTTTTCTGGTGAAACCAGGAGATGGGAGAGAGAAATTACGTTTCGAGGTCGAGCCGCCCTGCCGCCGGATGCCGCTTGCGCATGTTCCTTGGCAGTTCCTCAAATGCTATTCGCATTCGGGCAGGCTGAGCGGCGTGGCGATCTCTTTCAGGCCGCTTTCCGTCATCCGATCATTCCAAGAACTGCCGAGATTTTGCGAACGGAGCCATTCTGGAATGGCCCCCCCCTCAGCTTGCAAAACTGTGGTAGAATGACCTTCAGAAATACTCGCGCCCAGCAGTCGAGGGGGAGCGCATGGCTATGCGGGCGGGTTAGGTGTTTGCCATCAACGGCCGTCATTGCCGTTCGTCACTTCTCCACGACATTCGAGCAACGATATTTGCGCTGCTTGCGGCCATCGCTCTGCCTTGACAGTGCGAGACTGAAGGGCGCATCGCCTCGGTCGCCCGCTTGTAGAACGTGCCCTGCACTCAACGTCGAGCGACCTCCAACGAAGCACAAATAGGAGGACAAACCATGAAGCTGCGTTCACTCAGCGTGCGCCGTATCGGCGTGCTCATGTTTTCGCTATCTGCTTTCGGGCTGATGACGTCAGCGGCGTTGTCCGAAGAAAGCAAGTTCTTCGTCAAGCCGGTGGCCGAGAAGAAGATAACAGAGCTGCCGTCTGGGCCGTTGTACTGGCTGCTGGAGAATTTCCCAACGCTGAAGCAGGCCCAGGACGCCGCGGGTCCGACCTCACTTGCGGCAGAAGTTGGGGGTAAGGTCTGGCTGTTCACCCTCGGACCCAAAGATGGATCCACAGCAGGCGGAACCACGGTCGTCGAAATCGGCCCCCTTCCGCCGATCAGCGCGAGCGAGTATTTGCTGCGCGTCAATCGCGCCGGTGGAGCGCCCGGCACCAAGTCGTCAGTCCATACGCATCCGGGATCCGAGGTGTTCTATGTGCTGGCCGGCAAGCTCGGTCAGAAAACGCCCCACGGCGTGACCTATACCGAAGCCGGCATGACCATGGTCGGACACGGGCCAGACACGCCGATGGAGGTGTTCAACGCCGGCACAACCGATCTCGACGAGCTGGCCATCTTCGTGGTGGACGCCAATCGTTCTCATCGCCGGCCAGCCTCGACTGAGCGACAAAATCTCGCATCGCGGTGCAGGCTGCCTGGTTACCGTCGAGCGGCGACATTGACATAATGACCCCCTCGCGGCCGCGCAAGCTCACAAGGCTATGGCGGTCGGTCGCTGGCCAAACTTGGACACCTGCCTTGCTGGCAGATCAGACCGCCGGAGTATGCGGGCGGCGGGATTGCTTGCCTTCACTTCGGGCAATCCCGCCTTCAGCAGGCCTTGGCGGATTCCCATCTCCTCGACCCGGTCCTCCAGATCGACCTCCCGCGCAACCGTCACGCCGTCCTTGGTGATCTTGGTGCGGACGGAACGGCTGATGGCAACGTTCCGCCCGCGCGGCCCAAGGGTGACGCCCACGGCGTGTGCGAGCGTCTCGATGCCACGCATCATGCTGTCGCGCGCTCCGAAGGCGAATTTGATGTCCTTGGCGGTCATGGCTTCCTCCTCCCTACAGCCCCGCGTGTCTAATCAGACGCGCGAAAGGCGCTGCAACACCTCGACTTGCTGCCTCCGCCGCGCAGGTTGCGTCGTCTTGCGGCGCCTGCTCCCCTACTCGGCCTGCGCCATCAGAAGCCGGAGCGTGTCCGCGATCTGATCACCCGAAGCATCCGCCTCCATGCCACGCACGAACTCACCGCGCGGGTTCATGACGTAGATATACGTGCTGTGATCGAAGAGGTGATCACCATGCGGCCCCGACGCCCGCGGCTCGCCATAGGCGCCATACTCGCGTGAGACGGCAGCGATCTGCCGCTCGCTGCCGCTCAGGCCCATGATCCGCGGATCGATGGCGCGGGTATATTCACCCATTGCACTTGGTGTATCGCGTAGTCGTCTTAGTGTCATTAAGAGGCCAGGTCTTTTTTATACTTAAAAACGATATTGAATTTCCGAGTATTCTGACCCACTGCTGCGCCCGCAAGCAACGACGAGGCCCATGGAGTGAACCGAGTCAAGTAATGCCGCCACCAATCGAGGTAAGGACGAAATTATGGCATCGTAAACATGCTGCGTAAAATGTTATAGCTAGCCGATATTTGTCTGCACGGAGCAAACTTCCAGTGATCCCCGAAACACATGGCGGTGCCTCGTTGACACCGGGCCTTCGACTCGACGTGGTGGCCGGTCTTACAGCAGCGGCGGTCGTCCTGCCCAAGGCAATGGCTTATGCCACGGTTGCCGGACTGCCGGTGAGCGTCGGCCTCTATACGGCCTTCGTTCCGATGATTGTCTACGCGTTGCTCGGCACGTCACGCGTGCTAAGCGTCAGCTCGACGACCACGCTGGCAATCCTGGCGGGAACCGAGCTTGGGACCGTCGTTCCGGATGGTGATCCCGCCAAGCTGATCACCGCCGTCGCGACGCTCACCGCACTGACCGGCGCCCTGCTGATCGCAGCCTCCGTGCTTCGCCTGGGGTTTGTGGCTAACTTCATTTCGTCTCCCGTGCTGACCGGCTTCAAAGCGGGCATAGGGCTGGTGATCGTGCTGGATCAGGTGCCGAAATTGCTCGGTATGCATATTGAAAAGACGGGCTTTTTCCGTGATATCGTGAGCGTGGTGCACCATGTACCGGAAACGTCGCTGCTCACGGTGACGATCGCAGCCACGGCGCTGATCGCCTTGTGGACGATGGAGCGGCTGTGGCCCCATTCACCAGCTCCGCTGGTGGTGGTCGGCGTCGGCATCGTCGTTTCCTGGCTCGCCGGCCTCAATGCCCTAGGCATTGCAACGGTGGGATTCATCCCGCGGTCGCTCCCATCAATCACTCTCCCTAGTCCCGACCTGATCGAGCAACTCCTACCCGGTGCGCTCGGCATCGCGCTGATGAGTTTTACCGAAACGATTGCTGCCGGACGGGCCTTCGCGGCCTCTGCAGAGCAGCCCATTAGGCCCAACCGCGAACTCATCGCAACGGGAGCTGCCAATCTGGCCGGAGCCTTCTTTGGCTCCATGCCGGCGGGAGGTGGCACGTCCCAGACGGCGGTGGTTCGAGCCGTCGGCGGACAATCGCAAAAGGCCTCTCTGGTCACCGCCACGGCCGCTGCGGCCACCATGCTGTTTCTCGCCCCGCTGCTGGGCTTGCTGCCGCAAGCTGTGCTCGCCGCGATCGTGATCATCTACTCGGTCGGACTAATCGCTCCGGCCGAATTTGCGTCCATCCGTAGGGTTCGGCGAATGGAGTTCCGCTGGGCGCTGGCGGCGTTCCTCGGCGTGCTTATCGTCGGCACGCTTCAAGGCATTGTGGTCGCGATTGTCCTTTCGCTGATCGGACTGGCCAGTCAGTCGGCAAAGCCGAAGGTCCACGTCATCGGCCGCAAGCGGGGCACCGATGTGCTCCGGCCGAAGTCACAGGATCATCCCGACGATGAAACGTTCGAGGGCCTGCTGATCCTCCGTCCAGAGGGCCGGCTCTTCTTCGCCAACGTTCAGCAGGTTGCGGACCAGATCCAGTCGCTGGTCACCAAGCATAAGCCGCAAGTGCTCGCGCTCGATATGAGCGGTGTCTTTGACATCGAGTATTCCGCCATTCAGATGATGATTGAGAGCGAACGGCGCGCTACCGCTCAGGGCATCGCGGTGTGGCTGGCAGGATTGAATCCGGATGTGCTCGACTACGTTCGGGCCTCCGGACTCGCCGACAAACTCGGCCGCGAGCGGCTTTTCTTCAGCATACATACCGCTCTGCAACGCTACTTGGAGGGCGTTAACGGCAGCTAGTCTAGGTGCGAAGCCAAGCCGCCATAGCATCGGGCTTGATCCCAAGCGCTACGGCACACATTCAATGAGGCGGACGAAGGCGGCGCACATTTATAACAAAACTGGCAACCTGCGCGCCGACTCCACCCAGCCTCGACATCAGCGCAATTCTAAGCCCGTTAAGCTTTGTCGAGCCTTCGGGCAGTCGGGAGGAGGGAGATGTCGATGGACATCGGACTAGATCGCCTTGATCCCAATGTTCCCGATCCGGTCGAGAGCCGGCGGCGCGCGGCCGGACGATTCGTCCGCATCGTTTATGGTACCTTTATCTTCGGTTTGCTTGCCGCCGTTATCCTTTACTTCGGCGCGCCGCTTGTCTTTCTCGGCGGGCCCGGGATCGTCTCCGCCCCTCGCCACGAGATCTCGCTTCCTTACGTGGTGCAAGTCACCCAAACCCGCGTCAGGCCGGGTGATAGGGTCGAAGCCGGCGAAGAAATCGCGCAAATTCGCTCGCCGCAACACGACGAGATCATTGCCTCCTATATGCGCGGCCTCGCGGATCTTGCTGGCCGCGAGGCTGAGCTCAGGATCCGGGCACGCGTGGCGCGAGACTCTCTTGCGGCAGCGCGTTCTTACCTTCAGCTCACGGAAGAGGCCGTGAAACGCCTTGAAGTCGCGCCTGAGGCCGCAAACGTCAGCACCCTATATCAGATCGAGGTTCTCAACGCCCGCGCGCAGGCACTGAAGACGGTCGTCACCCAGGAGGCGGAAGCCGCCGAGGCCGCAATACAGATCGAGTCCCTGAGCACGGTCCGTGAGCGGTTCCAGCAACACCTTGATCGGGCCGAAGGGGAATTCGCCGGCGGCCGGGTGGTTGCACCCATCAGTGGCATCGTCGCACGAAATGTCGCCCGCGTCGGTCAGTCATTGGCGCCCGAGACTGCCATCGCTGAAATCTTCGACACCACCGATATATATGTCGATTGGTACATTCCGAACTATCGCCTGATTGATCCAAAAGTGGGCAATAATGTCTTCGTTCTCTTTGGCAACAGGCGCATTCCGGGCGTCGTGGACGAAATCCTGCCGCTCTCCGGGATGCCCGGTTCGGAGGCACCGGACAGTCGTCCAGGCGCTCAGTCCGGGCAGATCGCACGCATCCGCTTCGCACCGGATGTCGTGAACCCCGCTCTCAATGCCGCCGTCAGAATCCACATGCACTACAGCACCGTCGTCGCCCGTGCCGCCGCCGCGCTCGTGGATTTGCTCGGGCTACGCTAGGCTCAGTCCAGACGTAATCACATCGGAGAGGCGCAAGCGAATGCAGATAGAACGGGATCAGTCGGTATGCCCGTCCTGCGGGACAGCCCAGTTGGCGTTTTTCCCGATCGTTCACCACATGCTTTGCGCCTATGTCGGTCCGCAATACGACTTCGCGAAAACCTCCTCGGGCCTCAACTGCCCGAAATGCCACCGTCAGTTGCGCGCCGGCACGCGCGATGCGGAGATTATCGGGACCAGTGCGCGCTGTGGCAATTGTCAGGCAGAAATGATCGTGTCTCCCTAGTTCCGATGCAAGGGCGCGTGTCGTTACAGGTGTCCAAGGATCACTGTGTTGAAGGCAAGGCCGAATCTGGAGCAGGCAGACCTGGCTTCCAACGGCTTGGGCGCACCGTATACTCATGGCGAATACTGCTCGCTCCCATGCAAGGTATAAACGACGCCCTTCGACCCGAGCGGTCATCTGCGGTGAAGGCGATGAACGTCTTAGTTGGGCTGTAAAGCGGACAAAATACGGAACCCAGATGCGTCACAAGCGCACGATGCGCTGGCGGCATCCTTCATAAAGCGTTACCGTTTCCCGGTACTCAGAGGTTCGGCTAGTACCCGTTCATCTCCAAGTGGCCCCTCCCACTGATACTGCCCTCGAAGGCGATCGGGCCTTCCAACACGGAATGGACGTCGACATCCATGCTTGGTCGTTCAGAGGTTGGAATGTGACGCCGACTTCCATTGCATTGGTGGGTGGAGATCGTCGTTGCCCAGGCAGTGGTGGTGCCGTGCTCGCCGACAAGCGCGAGACCGAGCCGAGCAGGATCGAGAAGCCGGCAGGCAGGCCGAGAAACGCCGCGCCGCCGACGGCAACCACGCTCTGGATGCAAGAGAAACGAGCGTCAACGCCAGAAGGACGAGAAACGGCCGCCCGCCGGCGACCAGGTCGGAGAACCGCGCGTTAATGCCCACGCCGGTGAAAAAGTAACAATAGCAGGAGATCGCGCGCGCCGAGCGCTAAGCGTATTTCCGTGCCAAGGAATGCGAACGCCATCAATGTGAGAAACGCGGAAATCAGGCCTCCAGTCACGGCCTCCGGGATGTTCCAACGCGAAAGGGCAGAGACTGACCTGTTCAGCCGGCTGCCGACGAAGAAAACCAGGATCGACAACGTAACGTCAGGAATGGGGGTACCTGCAATGCCGAGATGTCTTCCCCCCGTGCGTTCGCACTTCAAGCGGCCCCTGCGTGCATTCCCCTGCAAACAAGGCCGGGTATCCCACCGGTCGTCAGTTTGCGCGTACGCGGAACCCCATATTTTGAAGGAAGTTCTCAGTGCCGAAAAAACTTCGGACTTGCTCCGCTCGCCATGCGCTGTTCGACAATCACTAAAGGCATAGATCCTGAAGTACGCGATGTCGAATAATCTCGATGCCGCGAGGGCCGTGCAATTTGATAATACCTTTGTTTTTCAGCTTTGTAAGCGAACGCGAAACGGTTTCGATCGTCAGCCCGAGGTAGTCGGCAACATCAACGCGAGGCATGAACAACTCGAACTTGGGCGAGCCGCCCGTACGTTCCGACATCTCGAGGAGAAATGCGGCAACCCGCTCGACTGCGCTTTGGCGCCCGATAACCAGTTGATGTTCCTGCGCGGACGAGAAGTTTTCCAGTACCGCGGGCAACAATCCTTGCCAAGTATGCGGATCGTTCTGGAGGCTGATGCTTTTTATGCCGGTGACACCGATTGCTTCCGCAGTGGAACGGTGCAGGTCCTCATTTTGCAGGCCGAACCAGTTTCCCCCAAAATGGAACGCAAGGATTTGCCGCCGCCCGTTCGCAAGCACCCGATAAACGCGGACAGCCCCAAATTCGACCCGGTAGGCTTGGCCGGCCCTTTCACCGGAAGAGTAGATGCTTTGTCCGTCGACAAAGCTGCTCGTCGGCTTCGATTCGACGTCTCCCCCGAAAGTCAACTCCATGGGAAGGACGTTTATACCCGATCGCGGAGCCAATATTGACGTATGCATTGTTTAACTCCCATGACTGCGTCCCCTTTGCCCTGCCGCGACGACGAATGGCGCCGTCGCGTCGTCGTGTTCCGCCAGTGTTGATTAGAGAACCAGATCGCCAGGCATGCGCCTCTACAATCCAGTTAAAGCAGCCAACGCATCCGAGTTAGGTGAAACCCTTCGCCGCCCCGAGCGCCTGCTCAATCTCTACCGCCAGACTTTCGAGCAACCCCCTGAACTCAGCGCGCCGCTCTTCGCGAACGCCGGACGGAAGTTGATCCGCATTGGCAAGCGCGTGTTCGGCGGCTGCGAAGTCCTCGCACATCCCGCGGAAACTCTCATCGCGTATAGACAACTCCTTGATCTGCAAGGAGCGCGTCGGAAATCGACGCAATGCCGCCGCCAGTCCATGTTCTTCGTCACGCCCTCCTGATTGCGCATTCATTTCGCTCCTCCCCCTCTGGGCCGGAATGAAAATACAACACCACTATATTGCGCTCCGGGCCGGCGGGGACGTATGATACGGGAGTTTACGAGTGCCGCTGGACACAAGCGTACGTTGTAGTGTTATGGGGGCGGACATGACGATCGCTGGCCAGGAGAGCGTTCGGGTCGAACCGACTGCTTTACCCTCCGACGAGGAAATTCTTGCGCAGCTCGATCGAATTCGGTTCAGCGCTGAGTTCGACGTCCCTGGTCGCGCCCGCAAATTTCTAACCTATGTTGTCGAGCAGGCGATTGCAGGTCGTTCGGATCGCATCAAAGCCTACTCGATTGCAACCGAAGTCTTCGGTCGAGACTCCTCGTTTGACGCGCAAACGGATCCGGCAGTGCGGATCGAAGCGGGCCGTGTTCGGCGCGCGCTGGAACGCTATTATCTTGTAGCTGGCCGCAACGACCCGATTGTCATCCGCATTCCCAAAGGCGGCTACGTGCCGATCTTCGAAAGGCAAACCGACGCGCAGGTCGAAGCAGACCCCGGTCCCTCAGCGTTGGCAAGATCGGTCTCGTCCATTCAAAGTTCCCGGCAGCGATGGATTTGGTTCGGCGTCGGCGCGGCCGCTCTTGTCGTCGGCGGCTTGGCGACCAGCGCGCTCGTCCGCCCTGCTTCGGACGAGGACCTCGCGAGGTCCAGCGGCATCCGGCCAAACATCCCAAGACTGGTTGTGATGCCATTCGAGGATCTCTCCGGAACGCAACAATCGGCGATGATCACGCGAGGGCTCGCCGACGAGGTCATCAGCAATGTTGCCAAGTTCAAAGAGATCATCGTCGCCGCTGGTGAGACAGCGGCGCGGCCGAGTGCCGCAGGCGATGGCCCAACCTACACCTTAGAAGGTCGGGTCCGGCTCGAGGGCGACAAGCTTCGTCTTGGGATACGGCTAATCCAGCGATCCGACGGATCCGTGGTGTGGGCGAACAACTATGACGAAAATCTGCGGGTGCACAAGATCATTGAATTGCAGGAGAACGCGGCTGCAGCCGTGGCGACCGCTGTCGCGCAACCGTACGGCGTCATCTTCCAAGCGAACGCAACACACTTCACAGGCTCGGTTCCGGATGATTGGGAAGCGTACGCGTGTACTCTGGCCTACTACGGCTATCGAAGCGACTTGAACCCCCAGACGCATGCTTCCGTTCAAGAATGCCTGCTGCATGCGACAAGACAGTTTCCCAATTACGCGACGGCTTGGGCACTCCTGTCGATGACATACATTGACGAGCTTCGTTTCCGATATCGTCTCGGTCGATCGCCGCCCACATCGCTGGAGCACGCGATCGAGGCAGCGGCACGCGCCGTCGAACTGGACCCTCAGAATGTCCGTGCCTTGCAGGCGGAAATGCTCACCTTGTTCTTCCGCGGCGAGGTTGATGCCGCCTTGGCGGTGGGCGCGCGCGCGTTTGCGATCAATCCCAACGACACCGAACTCTCCGGCGAATATGGTTTCCGCCTCGCCCTCTCCGGTGAATGGCGTCGGGGCTGCGATCTCGTGTCGAGAACCGTCGCAGACAATCCGGGTCCCGTTGTTGGATATTTTGAGGCCGCTCTGGCGGTCTGCTCCTATTTTAAGCGGGACTACGTCGCCGCCGAGCGATGGGCCTCCCTGGCCGACCTTCGCGCCAATCCGAGTTATCACATCATATTGCTCGCCACCCTTGGAAAGCTCCGCAAAATCGAAGAGGCTCGAGTAGAGCGGGAATGGCTGGAAACCAACCTCCCGGGCTTCTTCGACAATATCCGAAGAGAGGTCGCACTGCGGATCCGTCGCCCCGAGGATCAGCGGCAGCTCTTCGAAGGGTTGCGTGAGGCGGGCGTACCGATTCCCGAAAGTTGAGCCTGAAATGAACCACAGAGCGAGTTGGGCCATGCGGTGCATGCGCCCGCCAGGCATCCATTCTCGTCCCTCCCCTTTTCCCAGCAGAACGACAAGGCAAGAACAGATCGTCCGAACGTCCGCGGCTTGCCGCAACAGGTGCACTTTCGGCGAACATGTCTTCCGCACGCTTCAACTTAGGCGCGGCGAGTCCGCCTTTCCGCGGCTCACCCCGTGGATGTTATGCCGCCTGCGGCGGCTTTGCAGTAACATACTCGAGCTTCCGCTATTCGACATTCCCCGAAGGTCTCGCCTTAGGGACCATGGGACGAGACGGCTTATCGAGCCTATTCAATCAACCGTGTCACGCGTCGATATTGATTGTGATCAATGTCAGCGGGGGACAATTTTGCGTATCATTATACTTGAATAATCAAGGTGATCAGTCCCGAGCATTTTCAGTCTTGGTTGGAATTGGGCGCTTTCTCCCAGCGACTGAATTCACGGCCGACCATCAGTAAAAAGGAGCGCATAGATGGAGCGGTCGTTGCATCCGGCGGCAGTGGATCATCTGCCTGTTTTCATCACCGCGCCGGGACAGACGGACGTCCTGTTCAACGTCATGGTCGTCTTCGTGCTGCTCATGGTCTTCCTGGTCGGCATCCTGTATCTCAGGCTGCACGCGCTGCCCGAACACATGGCGCACGGCGCCAGCAAGGCGCAGCTGCAGATCATCGGCGTGCTGGCGCTGATCGCGCTCTTCACCCACAATCATCTGTTCTGGATCGCCGCGCTGCTGCT
>NZ_JADYVD010000050.1 GCF_020193575.1 Ensifer sp. IC4062 | reverse complement strand
ATCTCGCTGTGGTCCTTGTAGCTGGCATCTATGGCGCCGGCCCGGGACATGGCGCTGCGCCGGAAGTTCATCATGTAGGTGTAGAGATCGGTGACGAAGTCGGAGAGCAGCGGATTGCCGCAAGCCCGATAGATCGCCACATGAAATTCACGGTCGCAGATCAGGAATCGCATGGCATCGTCGCCGCCGAACCGCTGCGCTTCGAGCAGGCTCTCCAGCTTGCCAAGCGTGTCGTCGTCGATGTTTTCGGCGGCATCACCCACGACCTTCAACTCGATATGCAGCCTCGCGGCATGAACCGCCTCAAGATCGTAGCTATCGATGGCGTTCGGCGAGGCGATCGTGACCGTGACGTCGCTGAGATCGACATTGGCAACCCGGCTGCGGCTGCCTTGCGAGACCTCGATGATGCCGCGCGCGGCAAGCGCCTGGATGGCGCCCCGCACGGTCTCACGACTGACATGGAGCACGTTGGCGAGTTCGCGCTCGCCGGGGAGTTCGTCGCCCGCATGCAGCATGTTGGTCGCAACGAGAACCATCAGTTTGTCGGCAATCACATCACGCGCGGTGCGGCGTTCGAGGCTCCGCCCGATCTTCGGCATCTGCGTGAGTATGGGACTGCCATTCACTGCGCCGCACCTCCCCACTGATCCACTGGTTGGTCCACCGGATCAGTAATACAAATAGACGCCGCAAAGGAGGAGACGGTCAAGGGCAGTTCGTCGCGGCAGCGCACCAAAAATGCGTGCACGTCTTGTGCGCCGCACGCGGATTGCAAGGCGCAGTTCGAAGAAGCGGTGCAGGATTGCCAGCCGCCAATGCGTGTAACGCGCCGTTTCGCCAGCAGGTATCAGTCGTGATCATGCCCTTCATGACCGCCACGGGACGGCAGGTCGAGCCCGAAGGTTTTCGCAAGGTCATCCACCTGCCCCGGGCTGAGATAACGCGGGTTGAGATTGCGCAGCAGCAGATAGAGCTTTGCCGTTTCCTCCAGTTCTTCGGTGGCAAACACCGCCGCCTCGAGGCTGTCGCCCGCCACCACCGGGCCGTGATTGGCGAGCAACACCGAAGAGTACTTCCCCGCAAGTCCGCGAATCGCATCGGCCACCGCCGGGTCGCCGGGGCGATAATAGGGCACGAGCGCCGTCTCACCGGCGCGCATCAGATAGTAGGGCGTCATCGGCGGCAGCGCGGCGCGCGGATCGATTTCCGGCAACATGGTAAGCGCCACCGCATGGGTTGAATGCAGATGGACGATCGCCCGGGCGCTGCCGCGCGTCTCGTAGAGGGCGGAATGAAGCGGAATTTCCTTGGTCGGCTTGTCGCCGGAAATGAGCCGGCCACTCGCATCAAGCCGCGATATGCGGGCGGGGTCGAGAAAGCCGAGCGAGGCGTTGGTCGGTGTCACCAGCCAGCCGCCGTCGTCGAGCCTGAGCGATATATTGCCCGACGAGCCGGGCGTCAGACCGCGCTCGAACAGCGATCGCCCGTAACGGCAGATCTCCTCGCGCAGACGTGTCTCGGACATAGGCAAAATCCTTTCAAATCAGGTGGTCGCGCCCTCAACCAGTTCGAATCCGAGATCAACGACCTGCGGCGGCGCGTTGGTGACCACCAGTTCCGCCGCTATCCGTCCAGTCGCGACGCGGGGCGTCCGTATGGTCGAGAGCGGCTGCGGCGTCACCCGGCCGATATCGAGGCCGTTATAACCGAAGATCGCCAGTTGTGAGGGAACCGCAATTCCGTGCGCCAGGCAGTGAAAATAGCCGCCGAGCGCCATGTCGTCGTTCGAAAAATAGACCGCGTCCAGGTCGCGACGCCTCGCCAGCAGCCGCTCCAGTCCCAGCCGCCCGCTTTCCACCGACGATCCGCCAGCGTGGATTTCCCGATCAGCAAGCGGAGCACCCGCCGCGCCGAGCGCTTCAGAGAAGCCGGCAAAGCGCTTGCCGGCGCGCGTGTCGCGATCAAGGTCGTGCCCGACATAGCCGATCCGACGATAGCCGCGCTTCAACAGGAATTCGGCGCTTGTACGTCCGGCAGCACGATTGGAATAGCCCACCGCGAGGTCCAGGGCCGTGCCGTCGAGATCGAGCAGTTCGACAACCCGGCAGCCGCTCGCACGCAACATCTTCAGCGTGCGTTCGCTGTGTTCGAAGCCGGCCAGCATCACCGCCGTCGGCCGCCAAGCGAGCATTGCGGCGACGAGCGCCTCCTCGCGCTCGGGGTCGTAGTCGGTGACGGAGAAGACAGCCTGATGCTGATTTTCTTCCAGCACGGTGCTCGCCCCACGCAACACATCCGGAAAGACGATGTTGGAGAGCGACGGGATCACGAAGGCGACGAGCCGCGATCCGGCGGAGGCGAGCGTACCGGCGATGCGGTTCGGAACATAGCCCAGCCGTTCGACCGCTTCCATCACCCGGTCCCGCGTCTTCTTGGAAAATGAGCCGTGATCGCGCAGGACGCGCGACACCGTACTCTCGCCGACGCCCGCGGCTTCCGCGACCTCGGCAAGCGTCACCGCCGGATGGTGCCTGAACTCCAAAGTCACATACGCGCCTCCTGACAACCTGGCCATTCCATCTCGGGCCCCTGGTGCCGCTCGGCGCCCGCGATCTGTCGTTCGATTCAATAGATAACGAGAAATTTTGGCAGCGCTACCATTTTTAATTTGGCAGCGGTGCCAAAATTGAGTAGAGGAGAATGGCAGCGCTGCCAATCAGTGCCGGCGCCAGCCGGGATGGAGCAAGGGTCCCGGGAAGAGGAGGAAATCATGACACTGCAAACGCAGGCGGCGGCCGCTGGCGCGCGTCACGAACGGACGGTCGAGGATCGCGCCTATACCAAGGTTTTCTGGAGAATTGTTCCGTTCTTGATGCTCTGCTACGTGGTCGCCTATCTCGACCGCGTCAATGTCGGCTTTGCCAAGTTGCAAATGTCGAGCGAGCTCGGCCTGTCGGAAGCGGCCTATGGCATTGGCGCCGGCATTTTCTTCATCGGCTATTTTCTGTTCGAAGTGCCGAGCAACGTCATCCTGAACAAGGTCGGCGCCCGCGCATGGATCGCCCGCATCATGATCACGTGGGGCGTCATCTCGGCCGCTTTCATGTTCACGACGTCGGAAAGCGTGTTCTACGTCCTGCGTTTCCTGCTGGGTGTCGCCGAGGCCGGGTTTTTCCCCGGAATCATCCTTTATCTGACGACCTGGTACCCGGCGCATCGCCGCGCCAAGATCATCACCACTTTCATGTCGGCAATCCCGATCTCATCCATCTTCGGCAATCCGCTTTCCGGCCTGCTGATGGATAGTTTCCATGGAACGCACGGGCTTTCCGGCTGGCAATGGATGTTCCTGATCGAGGCAGTGCCCGCCATCCTTTTCGGTATCGCCACCTTCTTCTATCTTGACGACACCATCGGCCACGCAAAGTGGCTGACGAAGGAGGAAAAGAACGTGCTGGCGGCCAATATCGACGCCGAGAACCGGGCGAAATCGTCGAGCCCGCATAGCATCGCTGGAGCGCTGACCGATCGCCGCGTCTGGCTCATGTGCCTGATCTATTTCTGCTTCGTCCTCGGCCAATATGGCCTGAATTTCTGGATGCCGACGATCGTGAAGGCGACCGGGGTGACCGGAAACTTCAATATCGGTCTTATTTCCGCGATCCCCTATTTGTGCACCTTCGTCGCCATGCTCGCACTCGGACGTTCCTCGGACCGTTTCCGCGAACGGCGCTGGCATCTCATCGTCCCGGCCGCCATCGCCGCCGGCGGTTTCGTCGCGGCAACCATGGCGACGAGCACCCCCGTCGCGATCGTCTGCCTCTCGCTCGCCGCCGCCGGCGCCATCAGCTGCGCACCGCTTTTCTGGTCGCTGCCGACCGCCTTTCTTGCCGGAACCGGGGCTGCGGCCGGGATCGCCTGGATCAACTCGGTCGGCAACCTCGCAGGCTTCCTGGGGCCGTTCCTGGTCGGTTATCTGAAGGACCTCACCGGCAGCAACAGCGCGGGCATGTATTTCCTTGCCGCGGCTCTTATCGTCGGCGCGCTTGCCGTGCTGACGGTTCCAGCGAAGACCGTCAACCGCTAGAACCAAGGAAACTGCACCCCTCCGGCCCTTGCGGAGGGGTCTACACGACATCCGAGACACTGGAGAATTCGTCATGACATTGCATGTTGAAAATCCCGGCCATAGTGCCGCGGCCGCGGTGATCGGCCTCGGCTCGATGGGGTTCGGCATGGCGCAGTCGCTGAAGCGTGCGGGCCTCGCCGTCGTTGGACACGATGTCGCTCCGGCCGCCGTCGCGCGCTTCGTCGCGGAAGGCGGTCGCGGGGCGGGCTCGCTCGGAGAGGCCGTTCGCGATGCCGACATCGTCGTTTCAGTCGTTGTAAACGCCGCTCAGACGGAAGCCGTCCTTTTCGGCACCGACGGCATCGCCGAGACAATGAAGCCCGGCGCCGTGTTCATTTCGTCTGCAACGATGGACCCGGCGATCGCGCGTGATCTCGCGCAGCGGGTCGAGGCGCTCGGCCTCCACTACCTCGACGCGCCGATCTCCGGCGGCGCCGCAAGAGCGGCGAAGGGCGAACTGACGATCATGGCTTCCGGTTCGGCTGAGGCTTTCGCCGCGGCCCGCCCTGCCCTTGATGCCATGGCCGCTAAGGTCTACGAACTCGGCGACGCCGCCGGCACCGGCGCAGCCTTCAAGATGATAAACCAGCTCCTTGCCGGCGTGCATATCGCCGCCGCATGCGAAGCCATCAGCTTCGCCGCCAAGCAGGGGCTCGATCTCGAGAAGGTCTACGAGGTCATCACCGCTTCGGCCGGCAATTCCTGGATGTTCGAAAACCGCATCCCGCACGTGCTCGCGGGCGACTACACGCCGCTCAGCGCCATCGAGATTTTTGTGAAAGACCTCGGCATCGTTCAGGATATGGCTCGCGCGGAGCGCTATCCGGTGCCGCTCGTGGCGGCTGCCCTGCAGATGTATCTCGCGGCTTCCGGCTCCGGCATGGGGCGCGACGACGATTCTTCCCTCGCGCGGCTCTATGCTCAACTTTCGGGCGCGCAGTTGCCCACCCAAAACAAGGTGTAAACCGACATGCCCGTTTTCGCCGCAAATCTGACGATGATGTTCAACGAGTGGACCTTCCTCGACCGCTTCGACGCGGCAGCCGAGGCCGGTTTCACGGCCGTCGAATATCTCTTTCCTTATGAGGCGCCGCCGGAGGCGATCGCCGAACGGCTCGCCCGCAACAACCTGCAACAGGCGCTGTTCAACCTGCCGCCGGGCGACTGGGCGGCGGGCGAGCGCGGCATTGCAGTCCTGCCGGGCCGTTTCGAGGAATTGAAATCGGATCTTGAGCGGGCGCTCGACTATGCGGCGGCGACAGGCGTTAGGCGGCTGCACCTGATGGCGGGTCTTGCCGATTCCTCGGACCCGCAGGTCGCATCCTGCTATCGCCGCTCGGTGGCCTACACGGCCGAGCGGTTGGCTGAGAAGAGCATCGATCTCCTGATCGAGCCGATCAACGGCCGTAACATGCCGGGCTATTTCCTCAATGATTTCGGCACCGCAGAACGTCTGATCGCGGAGCTTGGACTTGCCAATCTGAAGCTTCAGTTCGACATCTACCATCGCCAGATTATGCACGGCGACGTCACGGTGGCGCTCCGGCGGCTCATGCCGATCACCGGCCATATCCAGATCGCGAGCGTCCCCTCGCGCAATGAGCCGGACGACGAAGAGCTGAATTTTCCCTACCTATTCGCGGAGATCGACCGGATCGGCTATGACGGTTTCGTCGGCTGCGAATATGCCCCGCGCGGCCGCACCCTCGACGGCCTCGACTGGTTCAAGCCGTATGCAAGGAGCTGACCGATGAGCATCCTTCTCGGATCGATCGCCGACGATTACACCGGCGCCTCGGACCTCGCCAACACGCTGACGAAGAACGGACTGAGCACAGTGCAGACAGTCGGCATTCCCGATCCGTCCCTCGCCTTGCCGGATGTCGACGCGGTGGTCGTTTCGCTGAAGATCCGCTCGGTCGCCGCGGAGGAGGCGGTCGCCGCCGCGGGCATAGCCGAACGCTGGCTGCGCGGGCGTGGAGCGATGCATGTGCTTTACAAGATCTGCTCGACCTTCGATTCGACCGATCAGGGCAATATCGGCCCGGTGACGGAGGCACTCGCGGAAGCCGCGGGGGCCGGCACGGTGCTCATCACTCCAGCCTTTCCGGAAACCGGGCGCACGGTGTATCTCGGCCACCTTTTCGTCAACGGCCAGCCGCTCGACGAAAGCCCGCTCAAGGATCATCCGCTCAATCCAATGCACGACGCCAATCTCGCCAGGGTTTTGGCCCGCCAGTCGCGTGGCGCGATCGGCCTCATCGACCTGCCGGCCGTGGCGGCCGGACCCGATGCCGTACAGGCGCGGTTAGACGCGCTGCGCGCCGAGGGCACCAGCGCGGTGATAGCCGATGCGATCTTCGAACGCGACCTGGAGACACTCGGCGAAGTGGCGCTTCGGACACCGGTGTCGACCGGGGCATCCGGCCTCGGTTTTGGGCTCGCCCGCGCACTCGTTCGTTCCGGTCGTCTGTCGTCGAGGGTCAGCGCGACGGCCGATGCCATCCGCTCCGTCGGCGGGCATGCAGCCGTCGTCGCCGGCAGTTGCTCCAGGGCCACCCTTCGCCAGCTTGCCATCGCCGAACAAGCGATGCCGGTCCTGAGGCTCGACCCCGAACGGTTGCTCACCGCCGCGCCGGACGAAATTTCAGCCGCGCTTTCCTGGGCGGGGGAGCGAATGGAGGCAGGGCCCGTCATCATTGCCGCCAGCACCACGCCGGAGGCCGTTTCCGACCTTCAATCACGCTATGGACGGGAAATATCGGGGCGTGCAATCGAGGCCGCGACCTCGGCGATTGCCGCCGAACTGGTGGCAAGGGGCGTGCGTCGCCTCATCGTCGCCGGCGGCGAAACCTCCGGCGCGACGGTGGACAGGCTGGGAATTCCGGCGTTCTTGATCGGCCCGGAGATCGCGCCCGGCGTGCCGGTGCTCCGGACGATCGGCAATTCACAGGGCGAGATGCTTATGGCGCTCAAATCCGGCAATTTCGGCGGCGACGACTTCTTCGCCGCGGCGCTCGGGATGATGCGATAAAGCGGGCGGCGGAGCGCCCCTCGTCCGTCCCCCGCCGCCCGCTGCCTCATGCGTCCCTCGGTTCGGAGCCGATTGAAGGACATGCAGCCATTCGAAATGCCCAAAAGCGCTTCACGCTTTTGGGCAACATGCGTCAATACCCGATCTGGTTGGATCGTTCCGCCTCTGAACTGCCTTGGCGACACCCCTTGCTGCCGGGCACCCCAGGGGCGATTCACGAGGCACGGGCGCCAGGGGATTACAGTCCGTTGTCCTTCATGATCTGGGCGGCGTTCTCCTTCGTCACCTTCATTGTGTCGAGCGTCACGGTCTTCTCAACCTTTTCCCCGTTCAGGAACTTGATCGCCTGACGGAGCCCCTCGGCACCGGGTGTCGCATAGAGGAAGGTCGCGGTGAGTTCGCCATTGTTCACCCAGGTCACACCCTCGCCCGGCAGAGCGTCGATGCCGATGAACTTGATGTCCTTCTCGCGGCCGGCGTCCTTCGCCGCCAGATAGGCGCCGTAGGCCATCGGATCGTTGTGGCCGTAGACGAGGTCGATCTTCTCGTTGTTGCGGAGCGCCGTCGCCATTATGTTATAGGCTTGGTCCTGCTTCCAGTCGCCGGACTGCTGGTCGAGCAGGTTTTTGATGCCCGGTTCCTTGTCGGTAAACTCATGGAAGCCATCGTGCCTGTCGTGCGCCGGCTGCGTGCCCATGCCGCCCCAGATCTCGACGACATTGCCCTGAGCCTTGCCCTTGCCGCCGAGCAGTTCGACCGCATATTCACCCGCGGCCCGACCGATCAGCTTGTTGTCGCCGCCGACGAACTGGGTGTACTGATCGGTCTCTACGTTGCGGTCGAGAACAAAGACGGGGATCTTTGCGTCGATCGCCTGCTGGACGACGCCGGTGAGACCCGCCGATTCCTTCGGCGAAATGAGTAGCGCATCGACTTCCTGACGGATCAGGTTCTCGACGTCAGCGACCTGTTTTTCCGTCTTGTCCTCGCCATCCGTGACGATGAGCTCGACTTCCGGATGTTTCGCTGCTTCGGCGATGATGTCCTTGTTGAACTGCGCGCGCCATGGCTCGATGGTGGTCGCCTGGCTGAAGCCGATGCGCCACTTCTTGTCCTGGGCGAGTGCATCCTTGGCCGGTAAGAGGGCGCTGGTGGCCGCCAGCACGGCCGCAAAGGCCGCCAGTTTCACGATGTCACGACGTTTCATTCTTCCTTTCCTCCCATAGTTAGAGACAAGGTCTCTCTTGACGGTCGCTCCTCCGCGGCCGTTTCCCGTTGCGTTGGGCGGCGGCTTGTCAGCCGCAAATGGGTAAGCACATCGTAGGCGTTGCGCTCCTGGACGAGCACCGTGCCGATGATGATCACGCCTTTCAGCACCAGCTGAAGATTGGAGTTGATGTTGTGCAGCTGCAGGATATTGGAGAGCAGACCGAAGATCAGAACCCCGCAGAACGTGCCGGCGAGACTTCCACGTCCACCCATGAGGCTCGTGCCGCCGATCACCACAGCCGCGATCGCGTCGAGCTCCAGCCCCGCGCCGGCATCCGGCTTCCCCTGCCGATACTGCGCCACATAGAGAACCGCGGCGACGCCGGCGAGCAGGCCTGAGATCGCGTAGGTGACGATCTTTACCCGCCCGGCATTGATGCCGGAGAGCCGCGCGGCCTCCTCGTTACCCCCGATCGCATAGACGTAGCGGCCGAAGGGCGTGAAGCGAAGCACGACGCTATAAAGGATGATCGCGGCGATGAAGAAGATGCCCGGCATCGGTACGATGCCGAAGACGAGCTGGCGAAGCACGTCAAAATTCGCGGTGGCGTTGCTACCGGTATAAACCGGCAGGACCGCATTATTCTGGCCGGCCGTCAGCCGCGCGATGCCAAGTGCCGTCACCATCATCGCCAGGGTCACGATGAACGGCTGCAGCCTGCCGACAACGATGATCACGCCATTGATCGCCCCGAAGAGCAAGCCTACGGCGGGCGCGACCAGGAGGACCCCGAACACGCCGAACTTCGTCTGCACCTGCGGCAGCAGGAAGCTCAAGACGAGAGCGCACAGGATGACGCCGCCGACTGCAGGCAGCAGCGTGCCGCGCATCCGATCGAGTTGGACGTCCCTGATATTGGCGACGCCACCCCGCGTTTTTTCGATGTTGACGAAAATGAACCGAACGACGACCGCGCCGATAAGCAGCGACGCCAATCCGACAGCCGGAATCCCCAGGAACACGGCAGGCGTTTCGCCAGGCACCGTCAGAAGCATGGCGCAAACGACGCTGCAGATCGCCATCAGCGAACCGACGGAGAGATCTATTCCGCCGGTGAGAATGACGGCCGTCATGCCGGTGGCGACAAGACCCGTTGTCGAAACCTGCCGCAGCACGTCGAGAAGATTGCCGGAAGAAAGAAAGATGTTTCTCCCCGACGACGTCATGGGCGAGGAGAGAACACCGATCAGGAAGATGGCGATCAGGCCCCAATAGAGTTTCGTCTGGGATAAAAGTCTCAAGAATGTCATGCAACGGCCCTTCCAAGCGCACCGCCCCGCGGCGCGGCGAGCTGCATGATCCGCTCCTCGCTCGCCTCCTCCCGGGAAATTAGCCCGGTCTGGCGGCCCTCCGCCATCACCAGGATGCGGTCCGCAAGATGCAGCAGCTCCGGCAGTTCGGAACTCACCACCACAATCGCCAACCCCTCCCCCGCGAGCGCGAAGATGAGGTCGTAGATCTCGCGTTTCGCGCCGACGTCGATGCCGCGTGTCGGCTCATCGAGCAGTAGCACCCGTGGCCCGGTGGCAAGCCACTTGCCGATCACCACCTTCTGCTGATTGCCGCCCGAGAGCGTTCCGGCGACCTGGTCGATGCTGCCGCAACGCACACCGAGCGTCTGAACGGCCTTCCTGCTCAGCGAACTCTCCGCATCGAAGGACCGCAATCCGAAACGCGCCAGCCGACCGACCAGCGGCAGAGCCACGTTGTCGGTGATCGAGTCATGGAGATGCAGCCCTTGGGTTTTCCGATCTTCCGTCACGAGTGCGATACCGAGGCGGCGCGCATCAAGCGGGGAACGAATGTCGACCGGCGTGCCATCGAGGCTGACCTCGCCGCCGCGCCGGCCATTGCTCGAACCGAAGATCGTTTCAAGGATCTCGGTGCGCCCCGCCCCAAGCAGCCCGCCGATGCCGAGGATCTCGCCCGCTTTGACGTCGAAGCTCACGCCCTTCAGCACATCGCGCCAGCCGCGCCGGCTCGACGTCGAAAGTGAGAGACCACGCACCGACAACACGGGACCGCCCTGCGTCGATCGCTCGACACGCTCTGCGTCCAGCAGGCTGCGCCCCACCATGGCGGCGATGACCGTCTCTTCATCGAGGTCGGCCCTCGGTCGGGTCCAGACGTGGCGGCCATCGCGAAAAACGGTGGTGCGGTCGCTCAAATGCATCACCTCGTCGATGCGATGGGAAATATAGATGATGCCGACGCCATCGGCAGCGAGCTGCCGCATGATCTTGAAAAGCCGCTGGCACTCGCCGGGGGAAAGCGCCGAGGTCGGTTCGTCCATGATGAGAATGCGCGCCTCAAGCGAGAGCGCCTTGGCAATCTCGACAAGCTGCTGCTCCCCGACTCTCAGCTGACTGACGCGCGCCTCGGGGTCGAGATCGATGCCGAGGCGCCGGAGCAGCACGCGCGACGCATCGAGGCTTGCCTTGCGATCGACGAAGAGGCCGGCGATCACCCGTTCGCGGCCGAGAAAGATGTTATCGGCGACGCGGAGCTCCGGAACGAGGTTCAGCTCCTGATGGATGATGGCGATCCCGGCCGCTTCAGCGTCCCTGACTGTCGAAAAGCGCACAGGCATGCCATCGACGCGTACGAGACCGTCGTACTCGGGATAAACGCCGGAAAGGATCTTCATCAGCGTCGATTTGCCGGCGCCGTTTTCGCCCATGAGGGCGTGGATTTCGCCGGCGCGCAGATCGAAGCGCACATCCCTGAGCGCCGCGACGCCCCCGAAGGATTTCGAAGCGCCTTCGGCCGTCAGAACGACGCGCTCAGCGCCGCTCTGCGGACCTGAATGAGGCGAAATCGCGTTATCATCGCGCATGACATTGGCGGCCTCCCCACCACCGATATCCGACGATCAATTCGCATCTTTTGCGCAGCCTATTCTAAACGTTTCGACTATGTCAAGCGGCTACAAAATGCCGCTGCATCGCGCCTATTGCACAAAATCCCTTGCTCACATAAGGTTCGTTCCAGCCGTGTTTCGAAACGTTTTGATCAAAGATGCAGCGCCGTCGTTCCCGAAAATCCAGCGCACCCACGATGCTCGACGTCGCGAAGGCAGCGAGCGTCTCCGTGGCGACAGTTTCTGCGGTGATAAACGGGTCTGCGCCCGTCAGCCCCGAACTGCGCGGCCGCATCGAAGAGGCGATCCAGGTCATCGGCTACAAGCGCAATGCGATCGCCCGCAGCCTCAAGCTCGGGACCACGCGCACGGTCGGGCTGATGGTGGCCGATATCACGAACCCGTTTTTCACCGATGTCGTGGCAGTAATCCAGGATGTCCTCCATCGCGCCGGCTACGCGGTGATGCTCTGCTGCAACGACGAGGACGTCGACATGCAGGATGAACAGATCGAGCTCTTGATCGATCGCAGTGTGGACGGATTGATCATCGCCCCCGCCGGAGACGACGAGACGCTGAAGCGCATCATTGGCAGCGCCAATCTGCCGACCGTTTTGATCGACAGGCTCTTGGACGGAATCGACACCGATGCCGTCGTGCTCGACAACCGCCGTGCGGTTCAGGATGCGACCCACTACATGCTCGGCCTCGGACATCGCCGCATCGGCTATATTTCGGGCTCGCTCGAGACATCGACGGGTCGAGAGCGCCTTGCTGGCTACAAGGCCGCATTGGAAGCGGCCAATCTGCCCTACGAGGAAGACCTCGTGCGGTTCGGTAATTTCCGCGAGAAAGACGCCTACAAGGCGACGATGCAACTGCTTGCGAGCACCGAAAGACCGAGCGCCATCTTTTCCGCCAACAACCTGATGGTCATCGGCGTGATGAAGGCGATCCGCGACATCGGTCTCAAATGCCCGGAAGACGTCTCCGTCGCGAGCTTCGACGATTTCCCCTGGGCGGACGTGTTCCAGCCGCATCTGACGACGATCGCCCAGCCCGTTCAGGCGATCGGCGAGCAGGCGGCGCAACTGATTCTCGACCGTCTTTCAGGCAAGAGCCCGGAGATACCGCGCCGGCTCGTGCTGCAGGGCCGCCTGATGATCCGCGAGTCCTGCCGGCCGATCAGCCTGACACCGCGCGCGATCGCGTAGGAGCTTGGTGCCGAGGACCTTTCCCACAATTTCATCGGCTGGCGCAGTTCCGTTGAAGTGATTACAAGCGAGCAATCGACCCGACCTTCTGATAGGCTCGCATCATGACTGACCCTGGCCCGGTGATCGAATGGCTTCTCGACTCGGATCCGTCGATCCGATGGCAGGTAATGCGCGACCTGCTCGAGGTCCCGGAGCCGGAGTGGAGGGCGGAGCGGGCCAGAGTCGAGATCGACGGCTGGGGAGCCAAGCTTCTCTCTTTCCAGGACACGGATGGGCAATGGGCGGGTGGAGCCTTTGTTCCCGCGGGTTTCGACCCTCGCGAGTGGTCGGAGCACGGCCAGCCATGGACGGCGACTTGCTTTTCGCTGTCGCAGCTTCGCGAGTTCGGTCTCGATCCCTCGTCGGACCGCGCCAGGCGAACCGTCGAATTGATCGGCGCCAACTCCCGCTGGGATGAAGGCGGCCAGCCTTACTGGGAGGGCGAAGTCGAGGAGTGTATCAACGGCCGGACCGTTGCCGATGGCGCGTATTTCGGGGTCGACGTCTCGCCTATTGTCGATAGGCTGATAGGCGAGCGTCTCGACGATGGCGGCTGGAACTGTGAGAGGATCAACGGCTCGCTCCGATCGTCCTTCGCGAGCACGATCAACGTGCTGGAAGGGCTGCTGGAGTATGAGAGAGCCACTGGGGGCACGCCTCTATCCAAGGAGGCGCGCAGGTCGGGCGAGGAATTCCTGCTGGAGCGCAATCTCTTCCGCCGTCTCAGTACGGGTCAACCGGCAGACGAGCGGTTCCTTTGCTTCGTGCACCCGAACCGTTGGCGCTACGACGTCATGCGTGCCCTCGACTATTTCCGCTCCTCCGCGATGCTTACCGGCGCCGGCCCCGATCCCCGACTAGTGGACGCCATCGAGCACGTGCGTTCCAGACGCTTGGAAGACGGCACCTGGCCGCTCGACTGGAGCCCGACGGGGCGAGTGTGGTTCGAGGTCGACGAAGGGCCAGGCAAGCCCTCACGCTGGGTGACGCTACGGGCGATGCGGGTGCTCAAGTGGTGGGATCGTTCCCATCCGTTAAATGGGAAATGATCTAACTCCCGGAACCTACGCAGTTCCGGACGGAACCGCTTCCCGCTTTCTGCACACCCCGCCATCAATCCTCGTGCAGCGCACGGGCAATCGGTGGGCCAACGCTAAAGTCGCAGAAGTTTGCTGCGAAGCCTGCGCGTTCCGGGGAGCAGGCCATGACACCGATCTCCGCATCCGCCGCTGAAAACGGGCAAAGCCGCGCCATCTGCCAGGGTGCGCCGCCGAAGCGGAACTGCACCCGTACGGCGTCGCCATGGCGCGTCACCCGCACCTCGATCGCGTCGGATGGCGTCACATCGTGGAGGGGAATAACCGACCAGTCCGAAACGCCACGCGTGACGACGACACTGAAATGCATCAGCCCGTCGGTATATTCGATGCCGCACTTGATCCAGTTCTCTTGATCGAGCCGAAGCATCAGCCCGGCCTGGTCGTAGAGTTGCTCGTAGGCGCCCTTGATCGTGGCGGATGCGGTGAAATCGCCGGAAACCGACCGGAGATAGGCGTGGCCGTTGTCGCGAATGAACCCGTAGAATGTCTCGCGCCAGAAATCCGTATTGCCGTCCGTCGTGAGCGACAGCGCCTTTTGGTCGCCTTGCCAGCTAGCTGGCTCGTTCAACCAGCGATGGTCTTCTCCCATCTCCGCTTCCCCCTCCCTCGATGTTCAGCGCGTGCTTACCGCGATGGCTTGCACGTCATATTGCGGGTTCGCCCTATAAGCCATAGCGTAGGGAAATGGCGACGTCGAAGCTACAGGTCTATCGCAAGAAAAGGGATTTTTCGAAAACGTCGGAGCCGCCCGGCAGCCTTGCCGGTGAGAGCGGTAACCGCTTTGTCGTCCACAAACATCATGCGACGGCCGACCACTACGACCTGAGGCTGCAAGTGGGGGACGTGCTCAAAAGCTGGGCGGTCCCGAGGGGGCCATCGCTCAATCCGGCCGACAAGCGGCTCGCGGTCGAGACGGAGGATCACCCGCTGGAATACATCGACTTCGAGGGTGTTATCCCCGAAGGCGAGTATGGCGGCGGCCCGATGATCGTTTGGGACACGGGCGTGTGGGCGCCGATGGACGACATAGAGAAGAGCTTGCAGACGGGCGCCTTCAAGTTCCGCCTTGCGGGCGAAAAGCTCAATGGCGGCTGGATGCTGGCGCGGCTGAAACCCAAGCCCGGCGATGAAGACCAGCGCAATTGGCTTCTGTTCAAGGAACGCGACATCGCCGCCGACGCCACGGTCGACATCCTCACCGCGCGCCCCGAAAGCGTCAAATCCGGACGGCGGATCGAGGAACTGGTGGAGAAGCCGAAACCACCGGCCAAATCGGTCAAGCCGGTCAAGCTCAATCCGGGCGCACTACCGGGCGCCGTAAAAGGTGCAGCACCCGCGCGCATCGAACCGCAGCTTGCGACGCCTGCTGACAGGCCGCCGGGTGGCGGCACCGAGAGCGGCGACTGGCTCCATGAGATCAAGTTCGACGGCTACCGAACGATGGCGCGCATCACGGACGGCGAAGTGCGTCTTATCACCCGTGGCGGCCTCGACTGGACGAAGCGCTACGGCGACCTTCCGGAGGCCTTCAGGCGGCTACCATGCCGTGAGGCCATTATCGACGGCGAAATCATCGTTCCCGACGACCAAGGAATCAGCCGTTTCTCGCTGTTGCAGGAGGCACTTTCGAGTGGCGCAGGCAACAAGCTTGTTTTCTATGCCTTCGATCTTCTGCACCTCGATGGCTGGAGTCTACTGGCTACTCCGCTCGAAAAGCGCAAGGCGCTGCTCGCGCAATTGCTGTCCGCACATGTCTCTGCACGTTCTGCCATTCAGTTCAGCGACCATGTGCCTGGCGACGGGCGAACGCTTTACGACCGGGCGTCGGAAATGGGGCTTGAAGGCATCATCTCCAAGCGCGCGTCGGCGCCCTACCAGAGCGGCCGGTCGAAAACCTGGACCAAGACCAAGGCGCTCCAGCCGGACGACTTCGTGATCGCCGGATACACCACCTCGGAGGCGGCGGAGGGACTTGCTGCGCTTGCGCTCGGCGAATGGGTCGAGGGCGAGCTGCAATATCGGGGCAAGGTAGGAACCGGGTTTGACGCGCAGACGGCGGAAGAATTGCTTGCGCGGCTGGAGCCGCTTCGAGCCGGCGCGGCAAAACTCGAGGGTGGGCCAAAGGAGATCGTCTGGGTCCGGCCCGTGTTGTGGGCGCATATCCACTATGGCAACCGCACGGCCGACAATGTGCTTCGCCATGCCGTGTTCAAGGGGCTCCGCGAAATCGAACTGTCGACGCCCGCCGCGCCGCAGCGAAAGCGGCTGATTTCGGACGCCGATCTCGCCAGCATCTCGATCACCAATCCCACGCGCCGCCTTTTCGGAAAGTCCGGCCCCACCAAGCTCGACATCGCCGTCTACTATGCGCTCGTCGGCGATTTCATGCTGCCCCACATCCTCAACCGCCCGGTCTCGCTGGTACGCTGCCCGACGGGAAGAGCCCAGGACTGCTTCTTCCAACGCCATCCCTTCACCGGCATGCCGGCCTCGGTGGAAACCTTTCAATCGACCAACTCGGAAGGCGAGACGAAATCCTATCTTTCGGTGGGAGACGCCAAGGGCTATCTCGCGCTCGCGCAGTTCGGCGTCGTCGAATTTCACACCTGGGGGACCGTTAGCAAGCGGCTCGAAAAGGCCGACCGCGTCGTCTTTGACCTCGACCCCGGCGAAGGCATCACCTGGCGCGAGGTGGTCGAGGCCGCCGTCCATGTGCGCGGCGAGCTGGAGGCGCTTGACCTCGTTCCCTTTGTCAAGACATCTGGCGGCAGGGGCGTCCACGTGGTCGTGCCGATCGCGCCGAAACTCAACTGGAAAAAGGTGCATCAAGCAACGAGCGCGATCGCCACGCGCCTCGCTGCGACCGCGCCCGAGGTCTTCACCACGACGATGGGCAAGGAAAACCGCATCAGGCGGATCTTCATCGACTTCCATCGCAACGCGCGCAGCCACACGGCAGCCGCCCCCTACTCGCTTCGCGCGAGGACGAATTTGCCGGCCTCAACCCCGGTAAGCTGGAGCGATCTTGAATCTATCGACGCTCCGGAGGATTTGAACTATTCTTCGCTGCCTGGCCTCCTGGTCACGTCCGGCGATCCATGGGCGGAAATAGATGCTTTCGCCAGGGATCTGCCTCAGTTGTCCGAGGCGGGAAAGTAGTTTGTGTTTGCCGCGCAGGAGACGATCATGGCGCCCAGGGCAAGTTGGAAAGGTTATCTCAGGCTCAGTCTCGTAAGTTGTCCAGTCAGGCTCTACCCAGCCACCAGTTCAAGCGAACGCATCACCTTCAACCAGCTTCACAAGAAGACCCACAACCGGATCAACATGAAACCTGTGGATCCGGAGCTCGGGCTGGTCGAACGGTCGGATCTGGTGAAGGGCTACGAATACGAGGACAAGAAATACATCATCATCGAGGACACCGACCTCGAAAGCGTCAAGATAGAATCCAACCACACGATGAACATCGAAGCCTTCGTCGATGAGGGATCGGTGGACGTCATTTACCAGGACGCGCCCTATTATCTTGCACCGGACGGCGCGATGGCGGAGGAAACCTTCGTCGTGCTGCGCGAAGCGCTGCGCAGAACCGGCAAGCTGGCGATCGCGCGTCTCGTGCTTTCCAGTCGCGAACGGGTGATCACCATCGGTCCACGCGAGACCGGCATGTTCGTCTGCACGCTTCGGAACCCGAATGAGGTGCGCGGCACCGCGGAGTATTTCGACAATATTCCGGTCGGAAACCCCGACCCTGAGATGCTGCAGCTTGCCGAAGCGCTCATCGAGCAGAAGCTCACGACCTTCGATCCCAAGAACTACGAGGATCGCTATGAGATCGCGCTGATGCAGATGATCCGCGAGAAGCTCAGGGGCCACAAGCCGATCATTGCGGCGGCGCCCGAGCGCGGCAACGTCATCAATCTCATGGATGCTCTAAAGGCGAGCCTTTCTCAATCGAAACCGCCCGCCAAGAGCAAGCCCAAGGCCGAGCCGGCGGTCAAGCGAACCACCGCGAAGGCGGCAACGACCAGCGGCAAGCCGGCGTCCAAGAAAAAAGTCTGATGGCGGTCGCAGGGCAGACATTCGGCATCGTCGGAGCACTTGCCGCGTTTCCCCGCCGATTGGCGGCGCGCGAGGTCGAACGGCAGCTCGGCCATCTGAGGCGCGGCATCACCCGCCAGACCTCGCACCTCGTCTTCGGCCGCAGCCTGCTTTCAAAGGCGAGCGAGGCGGAGATCGAAACACGGTTCGACTCCGAGATACGCCAGAACAGACGTCCTCTTAGCGAGAACGGCTTTCTTCGGATGCTCGGACTGATAACAGCACCGGAGACATCGGCTTTGACGCGGCAATCGCTGCTCGAGCAGTCGCGGCTTGCGGCACGCACCTTCGACCTTCTTTCGCTGTTCGACGCCTTCGAGCACGACAGCGAACCCTATTCCTTCCGCGACCTGATCCTCGCCCGGAAATATGCCGGGCTGATCGACAGCGGCGCCACCTGGAGTGCGATTGCACGGTCGGTTCATCGCTCCGGATCCGTGGCGGCGCTCACCGCGCTCTCGCTCCATCACGAAGGTGCGGACACGATCTATGCTCGCCGCGCCGAGGGCCTCAGCGAACTCGACGGGCAACTATTGTTCGATCTTGGAACGTCCAGCGATGCGGAGCTTGAAGACCTCTTCGCCCAGGCAGAAGCCGCGGAGGAGGACGGCTTCTACGACGAAGCGGCGGCATTCTATCAACGTTGCCTCGCCATCGACCCAACGGACTCCGTCGCCGCCTTCAACCGCGCAAATTGCCTGAAGGCAGCGGACCGTCAGTTGGAAGCGGCGCATGATTACATCCGCGCGCTCAAGCTCGACTCGAGTTTCGTCGAGGCGTGGTTCAATCTTGCCGGGCTCATGAGCGACCGCGGGCGGGTCGATGCTGCGCGCCGATACCTCAACAAAGCCATCGAGCTTGACGCCGACTATGCGGACGCTGTCTTCAACCTGGCGAAACTCGAATTCGACGCGGACAATCTCTCCGAGGCACGACGCTGGTGGAGGCGCTATCTCGAGCCGATAAGGACTCGGAGTGGGCGCGAGCTGCAGAACGCGGCGTACAGTTCGTCGACCTCCATCTCCTTCCAAGGACGGCTGGCTGAGATGGGCGAAAAATTCCTGTTCGACGGACCGAACGACGCCGCCGTCACCATTCTCCTCGCCCACGGCGCAGGGGCACCGATGGACTCGACCTCAATGACTGCGACTGCGAAGGCCCTTGCCGCCGCCGGCGTTCGCGTCGCCCGTTTTGAGTTCGGTTACATGGCGGCTCGTCGGACCTCGGAAGACCGCAGGCCTCCGCCCCGCGCTGAGACGTTGAAGCCCGAATACGAGGCCGCCGTTGCCGCCCTCGGCGCGACCGGGCCGCTCGTCATCGGCGGCAAATCAATGGGAGGACGGGTCGCCAGCATGATCGCCGACGGCCTTCACTCGGACGGCAAAATCGCCGGGCTGCTCTGTCTCGGCTACCCGTTTCATCCGCCGGCCAAGCCGGAGCAGCTTCGCACAAAACATCTCGCTGACCTGAAGACGCCGACATTGATCTGCCAGGGAACACGCGACGAGTTCGGCACCCGCGAGGACGTCGCCGGTTATGTGCTCTCCAAGGCGATCGAAATCTTGTGGCTCGAGGACGGCGACCACGATCTCAAACCGCGCAAGAGCGTGTCGGGCTTTTCGGCTGCCGACCATCTGATGACGGTGGCCGAGACCGTTCGCACCTGGACCGACCGGCTGATGCGCTAAGCGTATGAAGATCGCGACCTTCAACATCAACGGCGTCAACCGCCGACTAGAAAACCTCCTCGCCTGGCTCGCCACGGCCCAACCGGACGTCGTCTGCCTGCAGGAACTTAAGGCCACGGACGCCCAATTCCCGAAGGCAGCGATCGAGGCGGCCGGGTATGGTGCCGTCTGGCGCGGACAGGCGGCCTGGAACGGCGTCGCGATTCTCGCGCGTGACAGCGAACCGATCCTGACCCGGGCGGAGTTACCCGGCGATCCTTCCGATACGCAGAGCCGATATATCGAAGCCGCGGTGAACGGCATTCTCATCACCTCGCTCTATGCCCCCAACGGCAATCCGCAGCCCGGGCCAAAATTCGACTACAAACTGGCCTGGCACGAACGCCTGAGGCTGCATGCTGCCGAACTGCTGGCGACCGGTTTGCCGGTGGTGCTTGCCGGCGACTACAACGCCGTGCCCGAGCCGCGCGACATCTATCCGACCCGCTCCTACGACGACAACGCACTCGTCCAGCCCGAAAGCCGTGCCGCCTTTCGCCACCTTCTTGACCAGGGCTGGCTCGACGCCCTGCGCGCAATCTATCCGGATGAGCAGCTCTTCACGTTCTGGGACTACCGCCGGAACCGCTGGCAGCGCGACGCGGGACTGCGTCTCGACCATGTTCTCTTGAGCCGAAAGGTGACACGCCGACTGAGTGGGGCCGGTATCGACCGGAACGTTCGCGGCATCGAAGGGGCGAGCGATCACGCACCGGTGTGGATCAGCTTGCGCGACTAGGGCGCGACATGCGTGGCAAATCTGCCCATTCCGGAGACACGGCTGGAATCGGCCCATATCGGTCATAGAAGCCATCGGAGCGCTTGCCCGGAAGCGGACAGCGTCCCAGCGGCGCCGTCATGTTGCTGATGCGCCAACACCGAGGTAACGAGCGGTCGGTCGGGGAACGAAATCGCGCTAAAGGTTTGCCTTCAGGAACTCCCTCATGGTCTCGGGTGACCGTCCCAGTATCCTGGCAAGTGCCGGATCGGTGGCTGCGAATTCTCCCGCACGGGCCGCGCGGTAATATCCCAGCATTACAGCGACTGTCCCGTGATGTGCGCCTGCGGCATACGCTCTGGCTTTCACAGTCTCTTCGCTCACAATCGTTCTTGAGACGCGCCTGCCCAGAAGCTCTCCAGCCACTTCCGCGAGACCGGCAAGGTCCAGGACCTCGCTTCCCGTCAGGGGCGGCGTCGGGCCATCGATATCCTCCCTCCCGACCAGCAGCGCGGCGTCTGCAGCAGCGAGGTCTTCGTGGGTCACCCATGCAACCGGGCCATCTTCCGGTCCTTCAAGAGAGCCGGCTTCGAAGCCGCGCTTGTTCATCATCAGCGCACTTTCGGCATAAAAGCCGTGCCGCATGGCAGTCCAGGCCAATCCTGACCGTGCCAGCATCTCTTCCGTCGCTGCGTGGCATCTGCCGGGTGGAAATTGAGAACTCGCCGCGCTCGATACCTGGCTGGTGTAGAAGATGCGCTCGACGCCGATTTCTCGCGCAACGCGGATGGCAGTCGTATGCTGCTCCAACGGGTCGCCACCTGTTGCGGCGGCATTGGAGGAAATCAGGAGAAGTCGCGTGGCACCTGCCCAGGCGTGGCGCAGGCCCTCGGCATCGCTGAAATCGCCTTGCCGCACACGCACGCCCCTTGCCTCGATATCTGTCACCTTCGACGGGTCACGGACGCTGGCTCCAATGCTTGTGGCAGGCACGTGAAGCAAAAGGTTTTCAATAATCTTGCGGCCGAGTTTGCCGGAAGCGCCCGTGACGATGAACATGGCATATTTCCCTTTGTCAACGCACCCGCCGGATAGCGAGTATTGGAGAAACGTTAATTGGTACTCCTTTCGTTGATAATCCGCTCGATTTTGAATAGCCTGTTCTGCATGAAGAACAATGTGTCGCCGAACGATCTTCAGGTATTTCTCACTGTGTTGAACGAGGGCGGCTTCCGCGCAGCGGCGAAGCGGCTGGGCATTGCGCCTTCGAAAGTCAGCACCACGGTTTCGCGGATCGAGAAGCAACTCGGCGTGCCGCTTCTCTTGCGTACCACCCGAAGTCTCCGGGCCACGGACCAGGGCCACACGCTGGCGGAACGCATTCAGCCCCTGATGACCGAAATGGACGCAGCCTGTTTCGAGGTGGCGAATTCGGCGGACCACATACAGGGCCACCTGAGACTCAACGTTCCGGGTGCGGTTGTACCGGACATCCTCCCGCCGCTGATCGTTGAATTGCAGCGAAGGCACCCGAAGGTACAGGTCGAGATAGTGGTGGAGAACAACCTCGTCGACATCATCGCGGCGGGATGTGATGCAGGCATCCGTTATGGCGATTCCATCCAGAAGGACATGATTTCCATCCCGATCGGTCCTCGCCTGCAGCAGATTGCACTTGCCGCGTCGCCCTCCTATGTGAAGCAGCACGGACTGCCTAGAGACCCGCTGGAGCTGACGGACCATTGTGCGATCAGATACCGACTGTCCGACGGAATGCTCATTCCCTGGTCGTTGCGACGTGGGGACGACACGGCAAACATAGAGCCTACGACCTGCCTTGTTCTAAGCGTCAACGCGTTGAACACAGGGTTGAGCTATGTGCGAGCAGGACTGGGCATCATCGGCACTTTCCGCAACTGGCTTGAAAGCGACTTCCGGGCCGGGACGCTCATTCCTGTACTCCCCGACTGGTGGGCTGAGCTGGAGGGGCCTCGGCTATATTATCCGAGCCGTTTCGCTTCCTCGGCGCTACGCGCGTTTATCGATGTCTGCCGCAGCGAAGCCACGGTGGTTTGAATCGCTACGCCGCGCTCGCTTCGGGCCAACAGCGGAATTGCATTCCGCTTCGCGCCCATTACAGCCACTACGACACGCCGTTTGTCGCTCTGAAAGCTGCCGGTGGCTACGAAGGGACAATGCCGCCAATCAGCGTTCAGGCGGCTAGTGCAATTCCAACAGTGATCGAGCGCTTCGCATCCGATTCAGCTTTAGGACTTCAGGTACCCTCGACGCGAGTTTGCCGACCCGCGCTACTCGCCTAGGCTGGAAAGCAATTCGTCGAGCTGCTCCAACTGCTCCGGCAATGCGGCCGCCGAGCCCTGTAGTGCTTCCTCAAGCGCCTCCTTGGACGGATAGACTTCGTGGAAGGTCAGTAGTGTCCTCCCGCCTTGGTCTTCGAAGATCACAGTCGTGATCGCGCCCTCTTCGCCCTCGTCGTTGGTCCAGACGATGCGCTCGTTCGGCACCACCTCGAGATACTTGCCATAGAAGGCTATGGTGTCCGAACCGCCGGCGCCGAATTCTAGCCGATATTTGCCGCCGGTACGGACGTCCATATCGCACGATACGAGCGAAACGCCGGATACCGATTTTGGCACCCACCAGCGCTGGAACAGCTCGGGCTGGCTCCACGCCCTGTAAACCGTGCTCGGCGGTGCATTAAATGTCCGCGTTACGACGAGTTCGCGATCCCCTCTGCGCTCGACTGAAGTGCGGTTCTGCGCGCCACCTGCACTGTTAACTTGCTGAGTCATCGCTTCCCTCCTGTTTCATTTCGCTGATGATGTCGTCCAATGCTTCGAAGCGGGCCTCGAAGAGCTTGCGATGCGCCTCGATCCACGCGGCCTCCGCCTTGAGGCCGCGTTTCCCAAGCCTGCAGGTTCTCACCCGTCCGACCTTTTGGGTGACGACGAGCCCCGCCCGCTCAAGAACCTGGACATGCTTCTTCATGCCAGTCAGCGTCATTTGGAACTTATCCGCGAGACTGGTGATCGACTCGTCCCCTCGCCCAAGCTGATCGATGATTCCGCGGCGGGTCGCATCGGACAGCGCCGCGAACGAGAGATCGAGGGGAGAACTTCCATACTGAACCATATAGTTCAGTGTATAACCTGCTCACGCAGGAAGCGCAAGCGTCCCTAACTTTCCCTGCCGTAGACCGGTCATTCGAGGTCGTGCGCCGTGGCGCGGGCAGCAAAATCGTCTGCTGCGGGCCAAGTGGACCTTCGAGCCGCTCATGAACGAATGTCAGCTTTCAGCGCCTGCTCCCCGAAGGCAGTCCGCCGGCTAACGGCCCCAGTCGAGCCATTAGCTCCGCCGGAAAATCAATCTAGCTGGCCAGCCGGTCCCAGTAGGGTGGGTTGCCGAAGCTCCGCTGCAAGCTGTCGGCCAGTGCGCGGATTTTCGCCGAGGCGCCATGATCGCGGGGGTAAGTTATGAAAAGCTCTGCGCCCTCCGCCCGTGCGCCGACGTCGATCGGCACCAACACTCCGGTTTTTACGGCTTCATGGATGAAGAAGGTCGGCAGTAGCGTGATTCCGAGGCCCGCCATCGCCGCCTCCCTCATGACCAGGCCATTGTTGGCCCGGAGCGCGGCCTTCGGGCGGACGACTTGCCAGCCATGGTCGGTCGAGAAGCGCCAATCGCCCTCGCGCATCGAATAGAGGATGCCGCAATGATGCTGCAGCTCGTCTATCGACGCCGGATGCCCTTCCCGTTCCAGATAGGCGGGGGAGGCGACGAGCAATCGGCGGCTCGTCGCCAGGCGCCGGGCAATGAGCCGGCTGTCGCCGATCGCGCCGTGCCGTAGGACTGCGTCGAACCCGCCGGCGGCCGCATCGACGAAGCTGTCGTCCAGCTCCAGCGAGACTTCGATCTGGGGATGCTCCTGGATGAATTTGGTGAGCGCCGGCGCCAGATGGAGGATCCCGAAGCTGACCGGTGCGGATAGTCTCAGCGGGCCCGCGAGCTTCCCGCTCCGCGCCGCCAGTTCGGCGGCAGCTTCGTCGGCCTCGCGAAGGATGCGCTGAGCGCGCGGCAGGAAGGTTTGCCCATTCTCCGTCAGGGAAAGCTTGCGCGTCGTCCGCTGGATCAGCTTGGTGCCGAGAATACGTTCCAATTCGGCCAGGCGCTCGCTGACTACGGACTTGGCCAGGCCGAGCCGTCTTGAGGCTGCGCTGATCGATCCTGCCTCGGCGGTGGCAACGAAAGCGGCAATCCCGTCAAACTTCATCATTGTTCGGAAATTCCGTCGGCCATTTTCGGAGTTCTCCGGCTAGTACGAACAATGCATCAGGAGCATTTACGTGTCCAGAAGGCGCGCCAGGGGGCGGCGCCAAAGATCTGGAGATGTGTGATGCTTCTCAAACTCTCTGCAATTGGCGCAGCGGCTTTGCTGTTCGCCGCCACTCCTGCACCGGCGCAGGTCGCGCCCTTCCCGAGCAGCTTCCGTACCGAGAATGTCCAGGCCAAGGACGCGACCATCCATGTCCGCATCGGCGGCAAGGGTCCAGCCGTCGTCCTGCTGCACGGCTATGGGGAAACCGGCGACATGTGGTCGACGATGGCCGCCGATCTGGCGCGCGACCATACGGTGATCGTGCCCGACCTGCGCGGTCTGGGCTTGTCATCGAAACCTGCTGGCGGGTTCGACAAGAAGACCCAGGCAGGTGACGTGGCTGCCGTTCTCGATCGCCTGAATGTCAAGCAGGCCGACCTCGTCACCCACGATATCGGCAACATGGTTGGCTACGCCTTCGCCGCGCAGAACCCGGATCGCGTCCGGCGCTTCGTGCTGATCGACGCGCCGCTTCCCGGCGTCGGTCCGTGGGAAGATATATTGAAGAGTCCGCTGCTCTGGCACTTCCGTTTCGGCGGGCCCGACATGGAGCGGCTGGTCGCCGGTAGGGAGCGCATCTACCTCGACCGCTTCTGGAACGAATTCTCGGCTACTCCGTCGCGCTTCACCGAGGCTTCGCGCGAACATTATGCGAGACTCTACGCCATGCCCGGCGCAATGCATTCCGGCTTTGCCCAGTTCGCGGCGTTCGACCAGGATGTGACGGACAATCGTGCCTTCCTGGCTGAGCGTGGCAAGCTGAAAATGCCAGTGCTGGCGCTTGGCGGTGAAAAATCCTTCGGACCGATGATGGCGACCGTGATGCGCGCGGCCGCAGAAGACGTCCGCGAAGGTTTCGTTCCGGATTCCGGCCACTGGATCATGGAAGAAAACCCGACCGCCACCATCAAGCTCGTCCGCGACTTCCTGGAGTGATCGAAATCCGCCAAGCCCGTCGTCCTCTACATTCACGGCTTCGGGCCAACTGACACCCATTACATCGATCAAGCCGCCGATCCCCGGCCCTGAGCAAATCTAACGGAATAGGAACAACGGACATGAACGATTTCACTGGAAAAAATGTGCTGGTCCTCGGCGGCAGCCGCGGAATTGGGGCCGCGATCGTGCGGCGCTTTGCGAAGGCTGGCGGCAATGTCGCTTTCACCTATGCCGGTTCGAAAGATGCGGCGGAGACGCTTGCGGCGGAAACGGGCGCCGAGGCCATCCAGGCCGATAGCGCCAATCGCGACAGGCTGATTTCGACCGTCGCTGACCGCGGGGCGCTCGATGTCATTGTCATCAATGCCGGTACGCTGGTCATGGGCGACCCACTCACCCTGAACTCCGACGACATCGACCGGATGATCGATATCAATGTCCGCGCGCCCTACCACGCCTCGGTCGAGGCGGCGCGACAGATGAACGATGATGGCCGCATCATCGTGATCGGTTCGGTCAACGGCGACCGCATGCCGTTCGCAGGCGGGGCCGCCTATGCGCTGACCAAGTCGGCGATGCAGGGCATGGTTCGCGGCCTGGCGCGTGACTTCGGCGGACGCGGGATCACGGTCAACAGCATCCAGCCTGGGCCGACCGACAGTGACATGAATCCTGCCGACGGGCCGATGGCGGACACGATGCACGGTTTCATGGCGATCAAACGCCACGCCCGCGGCGACGAGATCGCCGAGCTGACCGCCTATCTCGCCGGCCCGCACGGCGCGATGATCACTGGCTCAATGCAAACGATAGACGGCGGCTTCGGTGCTTAGTCTTCACGGCGGCCACTAGGTCCGCAGACCCCCAAAGCAGATCGTCCGCTTTCGAGCCTTAAACTGCCGTCAGCGGACGGTCCGTTACCGGCCCCACTCACGACGTTCGACGTAGTATCCCCAAGCGTCCGAAAAGTCCGCAATCACGCCGTTCCGGCAGATGAGGTGAAGGGCAAAGTCCCACCCGCTAAGGACATTCGGAACAGGTGCAGGTATGGCTCGGTTCGGCTCATTGCAGCCAATCGATTCATCGCAAAAACAAGCCCCCTGCCCCGGTGTTTCCAAACGGTCGGTCACCTGTATCTAAACCGGAAGTTCTGGTTCGAATTCGTGTCGTACCTATGGCAGGTCTTCAAGACAGTCTGGAGTCAGGGGAGACGGTGGTGTGCACCAGGGTCACGGCGGCGGAGCGTGATGCAGAGCGCGACAGAGGCGAGTGCAAAGCCGAGCAGGCTGACACCACTCCAGGAGCCGTAGCTCCACGCCGCGACGGCAAGTGCCGACCCGGCCGCGCCACCAAGGAACATGCTCGTCATGAAGATGGTGTTGATGCGGCTGCGGGCCTGCGGATCGAGCGCGTAAATAATGTGCTGATTGGAGACCAAGGCGATCTGAATGCCGACATCGAGGACGATGACGCCGATGAGAAGTCCTGGAATCGATGCCCAAGAGCCGAGCACTCCCCAGGCGAACAGTGTCAGCGCGGCTCCCAGCCCAACTACCGAATGCGGGCCCCGCCGGTCGGCTATCCTCCCAGCCAAGGGCGCGGCAAGCACGCCGACTGCACCAACAATGCCGAACAGGCCGGCGGAGTCTGCCCCGAGATTGAACTGCGACGTTGCGAGGTAAAGGGCGAGAATGGTCCAGAAGGAGCTGAACGATGCAAAAAGCACCGCCTGCGCGATCGAGGCCGCCCGCAAATCAGGATGGCGCCGCCATAGGTGGGCCAGCGATCGAAGCGCCGCGCGATAGGAGAGGCCCGAAACCGGAGTGAGGTTAGGCAGAGCTATATGCATCGTGGCTGCGCCGACAAGCGCGAGCGGTCCGCTTATCCAGAACATGTCGCGCCATCCGAAGTGCTCACCAACGAGACCGGACACCGTGCGGCTGAGCAGTATGCCGGAAAGGACGCCGGCCATGACCGTGCCGATCGCGGCGCCGCGGCGCTCGGGCGCAGCAAGCGCCGCGGCGACGGGGACGATCTGCTGGGCAACAGTGGCGCTCGCCCCAAGGAGTATCGAGGCGACAACTAGGAGCGCGGCAGTAGGCGCGACCGCGGCCAGAACGGAGGCGACCGCCAAAGCGAGGAACTGCCCGATGATCAGCCGCCGGCGGTGAACAATATCCCCAAGCGGCAAAAGCAGAAACAGGCCGAAAGCATAGCCGAGCTGGGTGGCGGTCGGAACGACTGCGGTCGCAGATTGGGCCGGGAACTCGGCTTCGATGAGGCCGAGGATCGGCTGACTGTAATAGATGTTCGCGACGGCAATGCCACTCGCAACGGCCATGGCGTAGAGGCGACGTCGACCGAGTTCGGAGCGAGAGCCGAGCTGCTTCTCATTGAACACGTTCATGGTTGATGCTCTTTCCGCTGATGAAAACTGTGCTGAACCTAATTTTTTATCGAAGGATGTGTTAGAGATCCGACGTGACATTCCGGAATATCGAAAACTGATATAATGAACATTGATGACGTCGCCGTTTTTGCCACAGCGGCCAGCGCCGGAAGCCTTTCCGAGGCTGCCCGGCGCCTGGGCCTTACACCGATGATCGCAACGCGGCGGCTTGCGTCGCTGGAGCGTTCGCTCGGCGTCAGGCTTATGCACCGCACGACGAGATCGCTGTCGCTCACTCCCGAAGGAGAGAGCTTCCTTGTTTATGCCCAGGCTCTGGTCGAAACGGAGCAGCAGGCGCTCGCACTACTGCGCGGCGAAGGCGCGGGAGCGGCCGGGCTTCTGCGCGTATCGGCCCCTGTGGCGTTTTCGATCAAAGTGATCGCTCCGCTCATTCCCTCACTTCTGGAGATCAATCCGGAGCTTAGGATCTCGCTCGACATGAGCGACAGCATGCCCGATCTGGTGTCCTCAGGGACGGACCTCGCCATACGAATTGCGCGACTAAAGGACAGCAGTCTCATCGCCAGGAAGCTCGCGGACAACCCCCGCTCACTTGTCGCCTCGCCTGCCTATCTTGAAAGACGCGGCACGCCCCGTAATGCCGGCGAGCTTGCGCACCACGATTGTCTGCCTCTCTACGGAGTAACACACTGGACATTCCTCAATGACGGGGTTGAAAGCTCGTTGCGACTGCAGAGTCGTTTTTCGTCGACGAGCATTGAAGGATGTCATGCGGCCTGCCTTGCAGGCGCAGGAATAGCACTGCTGTCCGATTGGAACGTTGCCGACGATCTCTCGTCCGGGCGATTGGCGCGCGTCACCTTGGAGGACGCGGAACCTGAAACGCTCGCAATCTGGGCCGTTTATCCGACGAGCAGGCTCGTTCCTCCCAAGATTCGCGTCTTCATCGACGCGCTTGTGGGCGCACTTAGGGCGATCAAGGGATCGGATACGTGATCCTTTGACTCCGCAGTTCTTCGGCGGTCGCAAATGCACCAGGCAGCGCTGCTGCGGGAGCCGGCGGCGCCGTCGCCGCCGGCCCTTTGTTGCTAGGCCTTAATGAACGCGAGCAGATCTGGATTGATCACATCGGCATGCGTCGTCAGCATGCCGTGCGAATAGCCCTCGTACACCTTGAGCGTACCATGCTTCAGGAGCTTCACGGCGAGCCGCGCGGAGTTGTCGATGGGAACTATCTGGTCGTCGTCTCCATGCATGACCAGCGTCGGCACCTCGACCTTCTTGAGGTCCTCGGTGAAATCGGTTTCGGAGAATGCCTTAATGCCGTCGTAATGCGCCTTGGCGCTGCCCATCATGCCCTGCCGCCACCAGTTCTGGATCGCGCCGGTCGAGACGTTCGCATCGGAGCGGTTGAATCCGTAGAACGGACCGGTCGGCAGATCGAGGAAGAACTGGGCGCGGTTCGCCGCGAGTTGGGCGCGCAGACCATCGAACACTTCCATCGGCAGGCCTCCGGGATAAGCTTCCGTCTTGAGCATGATCGGCGGCACGGCTCCGACCATCACAAGCTTGGCGACACGTCCCGCACCGTGGCGTGCCACATATGCCAGCGCCTCGCCGCCGCCCGTGGAGTGGCCGATGTGGATGGCATCGCGCAAATCGAGTTGCGTCGCAAGCGCGGCGACATCCGTGGCGTAGTGGGCGATGTCGTGCCCGTCGCTGACCTGGGTCGAGCGCCCGTGGCCGCGGCGGTCATGGGCAATGACGCGGTAACCCTTGTTCAGGAAGTACAGCATCTGCGCGTCCCAGTCATCGGAGGAGAGCGGCCAACCGTGGTGGAACACGATCGGCTGCCCCGAGCCCCAATCCTTGTAGAAGATCTTCACGCCGTCTTCGGTCTTGATGAAGTTCTGGGTCATTGAACCTTCCTTTGCTTGGTTCGAGGTAGAGTTTTTCCCGCCGCAATGGCGCCGGGCCGTCGCGATCATCGGGCAAAATACGGAGGTTTCGACGGGCGCCCGGAAGCGACGGGGCGCCAAAGGATCAGAGTGTCCCGCTATAATTCAGGGGAACCCAGTCAAAATTGTCGCTGTCCGTGCCGACGTGGCCGATGCCGGGGAACCGCGTATGGCCGCCAGCTACAAGGTATTTCTCCTTAACGGCCTCGGCGAAAGCGGCATCGCGCGCAGTCGCGGCCGCCGTCTGGTCCTCATCGAAGCCGATCGTCACGTCCGGTGCGTCGAATTGTACGACGTCACCATGGGTGATGTCGCCCCAGAACACCAGCTTCTGGCCCTTGCTTTCGACCGCGATCGCGCTGTGGCCGGGAGTGTGGCCGGCGCGCAGGGTTGACTTGAACCCCGGCACCGGTTCGGCACCGTCCCCAAAGGTCTTCAGCCGGCCAGCATTGCGGTATGGCGTAAGTGCCTTAACCGCTGCCGAGAACAAGTCCTTTTTCGCCTCCGGTGCAGCGTCGCGATTGGCGGCACTGAGCCAAAAATCGGCATCGCGCTTGTTGACGTGGACGGTCGCATTGGGAAAAACGATTCTGTCGCCCGCGACCAGGCCGCCCAGGTGATCTACGTGGGCGTGGGTGAGGATGATGTCGTCGATCTGCTCCGGCTGATAGCCAGCGGCGACGAGGTTCGGAATGAGCTTACCGAGCGTCGGCCCGAAGAAGGTACCGGCGCCGGTATCAATCATCACCAACCGGTCATTTGTGTTGACCAGAAAGGCATTGACCGACAGCTCAACTGGCGAGTCGAGAAAAGCCTTCGTGAGCATGGCGGCGATCTGGTCTTTGGCGCCAATGTAGAGGGTCTCTGCCGGGAACTTCGCCGTACCGTCGGAAAGCGCGGTGATCTCGAAGTCGCCCAGCATGATGCGGCAGTAGCCTGGCGCCTCGGTCTTGACTTGCGGCGCCTTCGCCGTCGCGCTGAGTGGCGCAAGCGTCGTCATCGCTGTCGCGGCCAGCATGAGGGACAGCGTTCCCTGAAGTACCGTTCTGCGAGTGGTCATTCTTCTCTCTCCTGAGCCGTTAATTAAGCGACGCGGGGCAGACCACTGCCGTAGTGGCTGCTCTGCCCCTCATCCCATCGCACCTCAACTTTAAGCACTGGCCCCGGCTCAATCTTGTCGGTTCCGCTTGGGTTTTGGATAAAAGCACCCGCGCCGCGTGCGAATGCTCGCGTTCAGCTTCGGCGGAGATGAGGAAGATTTACCGACAACAAGTGGTTCACCACGGGCGCCTCCGGACCCTTGTGGAAACGGCGGACTTCCTGCTGAACGTCGGCGTCCGCCTTCGAGACGCGCCGGTGCTGCCGGAGGTGCTCGGCCCAGGATTCGACCATGAACCACTCGACAATCCTTTCCGGATCGGCGGCGTCCTCAGTAACGCCCCAGCCATAGGCGCCATCACGGCGACGCTCCCCGGAGAGCCTTGCGAGCGCCATCAGAAAATCGCTCCGGTCGCTTTCGTCGACCCGGTATTCGATCGTCACGAGCACGGGACCGCGATCATGCTCGACGGGGGCAGCCGTGAGAGGTTCCGGCCAGTGGTTGGATGCCACCAGGTCCGCGTCGCCCTTTGGCAGCTTGACCAGGTGAAAGATGAGCCCTGCCACGGCAAGTCCAACGGCGCCGAGAACAAGGGTCGTCGGAACGCCGGCGATTTCCGCGACGGCACCCCAGGCGAGGCTCCCGGAGGTCATCGCACCGTTGAACACCGTGAGATAGACGGCGAGCGAACGGCCCCGAACCCAGTTCGGCAGTATCGACTGTGCGGCCCCGTTCAGTGTGGTCAGCGCAGTAATCCAGGCGGCTCCCAGTGCAAGCAGAGCCACGATGGCGACCCACCGAGCCGATGCGAAGGGGAGCCCAGCCATCACGGCCGCCGTGACGAGCGCCGAGCCGAGCAACAGCGCGTCCGCATCGAGCTTTGCGCGAAGTTTCGGCATCACCAGCGCGCCGCCAATGGCGCCCGCGCCGACCGCGCCGAGCAAGATGCCATAGAAACCGGCGTCGCCGCCGAGGAGATTTCGCGCGACCAGGGGCAGAAGCGCCCAGACAGAACTCGAGAAAGCGAAGAATGCAGCCGCCCGGAGAAGCACGACATGCAGTTCGCGGCTCGCTCTCGCATAGCGCAGACCGGCGCGGAAAGCTCCGAAGAAGCGTTCGGACAAGCCGTCGTCGACATCAGGCGCGCGCCTCCACCAGATGAGGGCAGCTATGACAAAAACATAGCTGATAACGTCAACGCCATAGGTGAAGGCTGCGCCGAACCAGGCAAGCAGCAGGCCGCCGACTGCCGGCCCGATCGCTCGGGAGATGTTGATGCCGAGCGAGTTGAGCGCTACGGCACCTTTGAGATCCTGCTTTGGGACGAGTTCGGGAACGATGGCTTGCCAGGTCGGCGCCATCAGCGCCGCTCCGATACCCCCGACGAAGGTGAATGCAATCAGGGACGTGATAGTCTGCAACCCCGTCGCAGACAGCAACATGAGGCAGATGCTGGCTCCGGCAAGCAGAAGCTGGATGATGATCAGGAACTTGCGGCGGTCGAGAATGTCCGACAGCACACCGGCAGGGATCGCGAGGAGGAAGATCGGGAGCGTCCCCGCAGCCTGCACCGCCGCGACGGCGGCGGGGGCGTTCGAGAGGTCGGTGACAATCCATGAGCTTGCGACATCGCGGATGAAGCTGCCGGCATTGCCGACGATGGTCGCCACCCAGAGAATGGCGAAAGTCTTCTGGCGAAGCGGCGCGAACCCGCCGCCAGCCGCCGGGGTTGCAGACAGAGAGCTCATGAAGCCCGTCCCTTTCCGGGCGCGCCATGTTCACGCAGGTCGTTCCAGGCGACCAGAGTGAACGCGCCAACGAGTCCGACATGTTCGAAGAAGCCGTTCATGGCCATCGAGCGCTCCATACCGGGCGGCAGTTCCCAGAAGCGAAGCGCGATGAAGGTCGCGGCGAGCGTGAAGAGGGCAAGCGCAAGCGCCGCCGCCCAGCGGAAGACGCCGGCAAGGATGAGCGCCGACATCGATAGCTCGAAGACGATGACGCCGACGGCGAAAAGCGGTGCCGGATGCAGGCCGAAATGATCCATTTCGGCGAGCGCGCCGGGAAAGTCGAATATCTTCGTCAGCGGCCCCTGGACGTAGGCCGAGCAGAGCGCCAGCAGGCCGATGAACAGGATGCGTCTGTCGGCGATCCCCGGCCGAAAGCGGGCGGTGAGATGCTTCTCGAGGGAAAACAGGCTCATCGTCTTGGCTCCTTCTTGGGCGGCCTTTCAACTTTGCTTAGGGCGGTCCGGGATACCCCCTCGTAATAGGCGCCATGCTTCGGCAGTGGATGGTTCACCACGACTTTCGCCCACGGGTGCCGGGGACTGGCCGTTGATTGGCCCAGGTCCTGGCCGAGAGCGAACGACGAGTTGATCAAGCTTGAGACTGCCGTCATCGCGGCCGCGACAGCGATCTTTTTCATTTCATGATCCTTATCGGGAGCTTCGGCTGATCTTCACACGGCCCAGCACGAGCAGCCGAGCGCGCCGAAGAAACCCTTCAGATCGGCGATCGGCAGGCGTGACGTCCAGGCCGCAGCATGGTCGTGACCGTGCATGCCACAACTGCTGGAGCAGCCGCAGGACGCAATCGCGGTTCGTCGAAGCGAATGCCGCCCGGCCCCTTCAGGCTCGCCCCAGGCGGCGTATCCGCCATAGGTTCTGACCGGCGACCAGTCCGGCATTGCCGGGGGCAGCGGATTCTCATCGAGGCTGGCGAAATCGTTCGCCGCATAGACGATCCTGCCGCCAACCATCGTCAGGTCGGAGGTCAGAAACAAGATCTCGTCCTCGGCACAGGCGAAGTAGTCCTTGCTGGGAACGATCAGGTCGGCCAACTGCCCCTTCTCGATGCGCCCCTTCCTGCCTTCCTCATTGGAGAACCATTGCACCTTTTCGGTCCACATGCGCAGGGCCGTTTCCCGGTCGAGGCAGTTGGCGCGCGGATAGAGCTGCATGCCGCCGACGGTCTTGCCGGTCACCAGCCAGGAAAGCGAGACCCAAGGGTTATAGGAGGCGACGCGGGTCGCATCGGTGCCCGCAGAGACGTTGACGCCCTTCTCGAGCATGCGTGCGACTGGCGGCGTCGCTTGCGCCGCGCCATGGCCGTAGCGCTCAACGAAAAATTCGCCCTGATAGGCCATGCGGTGTTGCACGGCGATGCCGCCGCCGAGTGCCGCGATCCGGTCAATGGATTGGTCGGAGATCGTCTCCGCATGGTCGAAGAACCAGTTGATGCCGGAGAGCGGGATATCCTGGTTCACCTTCTCGAAAACGTCGAGTGCACGGCTGATCGTCTCGTCATAGGTGGCGTGCAGGCGCCAGGGCCAGCGGTTCTCGGCGAGGATGCGGACCACCTCCTCGAGTTCGCCTTCCATTTCCGGCGCCAAGTCGGGGCGCGGCTCGCGGAAGTCCTCGAAGTCCGCGGCCGAAAACACCAGCATCTCGCCGGCACCATTGTGGCGGAAGAAGTCGTCGCCCTGCTTGTATTTCACCGAGGAGGTCCATTTGAGGAAATCCTCCTTCTCTTCCTTCGGCTTCTGCGTGAAGAGATTATAGGCGAGCCTGACGGTCATCTGCCCTTCGTCGGCCAGCTTCTGGATAACGGCATAGTCGTCCGGGTAATTCTGGAAGCCGCCGCCTGCATCGATGACGCTGGTGACCCCGAGGCGATTGAGCTCGCGCATAAAGTGACGGGTCGAATTGACCTGGTACTCGAAGGGAAGCTTCGGCCCCTTGGCAAGCGTCGAGTAGAGAATGCCCGCATTCGGCTTGGCGAGCAGGAGACCGGTGGGATTGCCGTTGGCATCGCGAGTGATCTCGCCGCCAGGCGGGTTCGGAGTGTCTTTGGTAAAGCCGACGGCGCGAAGTGCTGCGGCGTTGAGCAGCGCCCGGTCATAGAGATGGAGGAGGAACACCGGTGTATCGGGGGCGACCGCGTTGATTTCTTCGATCGTCGGCAGCCGCTTTTCGGCGAACTGGTGCTCGGTGAAGCCGCCGACGACGCGCACCCACTGCGGCGGCGGCGTGATCGCGACCTGTCGCTTCAGCATGTCCATCGCGTCGGCAAGCGAGCGCACGCCGTCCCAGCGCAGCTCCATATTGAAGTTCAGCCCGCCACGAACGACGTGGGTGTGGTTGTCATTGAGACCAGGCAGCACGCGCTTGCCCTTGAGGTCGACGATCCTGGTGTCGGGCCCGGCAAGAGCCATGATCTCCTGATCATGCCCAACCGCGAGGAACTTGCCGTCCTTGATGGCGACGGCGGTGGCGTTCGGATTCGTGCGGTCGAGCGTTGTCAGCAAACCATTGTGTAGGATCAGATCAGCGCCCATTGGCTTGTCTCCTGAGGTCGAAGCGGAATTGGCGGCGTGCGCCGGTGAAAACAGGTTGGGGAGCGCCAGCGCAGACGCTGCTCCGAGAAATCGGCGGCGGGTGGGCATCAGCCGATCTCCCGCGTCGGTGTCCGGTCAGGCGCACCAGCATGATCATGATCTGCCCCGGTCGGCAGTTCCCCGAAGACATGCGGGATGCAGTGGCTGCTGAACCAGGAAACGGTGACGGGATTGCCTGACATCAGGCGCTTGACGAGAGGCACCGCCTGTTCGCCGACGAGGATCCCCAGGAGCCCCACCAGCGCGATCACCGGCGGAGCCGGGGAGCGAACGTTAAGCAGGCTGTAGATGACACCAACGAGCAGCCCGGCCCCGAGCGAGAGGAGATACATTTTCATAGGCGTTCCCTTTCATCAAATGGGAGGCAGCCCCGTTTCTTCAGAGAGGGGAACGGGGCTGCCGTCGTCCGGCCCTGGGAGGGACTCAGTGGCCTTCGGACGCGCCGAACATGGTCTTGGCGTAGATGATGCCGAGGCCATAGGCGCCGCCGAACTTCTTGGCGATGCCGGTGGTCATGTCGTAGGTTTCGGTGCGCGCCCAGTCGCGCTGCAGCTCGAGCATGTACTGGAGCGACGTCATCGGCCGAACGCCGGCCTGCACCATGCGGTCCATTGCGCGTTCGTGCGCCTCGTCGGAAACGTCGCCACAGGCGTCGGCGATCACATAGACCTCAAAGCCTTGATCGAGCGCCGACAGGGTCGGACCGACAATGCAGACCGATGTCCAAAGCCCACAGAACACAAGCCGCTTCTTACCGATGCGGTTGACCTCCTCTATCACCGCGGCGTCTTCCCAGGTGTTCATGGACGTGCGGTCGAGAAGCGCCTGTCCGGGGAAGGCATCGGTGATTTCGGCGAACATGGGGCCGGAGAAGCTCTTTTCCGCGACCGTCGTCAGGATCGTCGGCACCTTGAAGCCTGCGGCCGCGTTGGCGACCAGCGCCGCATTGTTGCGCAGTTGCACAGCGTCGATCGACTTCGTCGCGAACGACATCTGCGACTGGAAGTCGATCATGATCAGCGCATGGTCCTTGGGCGAGACGAGGAGGTTACCGGGCGTCGGTGTTGCGTTCAGCGTCATGATACTGGCCTCTTTCTGTTGGTTGCCGATGCTTGCGACTATGCCGATGATGGGGTCGCGATTCTTGTATCCAGCGACGGACTTTTGTACTTTTTAATCGCCGCTGAGACTGAAGCCGGTGCAGGTCACGTGCCTCCGTTGAGCCACCGGGACACGGCTCAACCGCAGTGGCAGGGTGGGTGCTCTTGGCCCTTCCCCGAGGCTCCCGTTCTTCGATCTGCTGCTTGTTGTCGAGCCCTGCTCAGGACCGCCGGCTTCGTCTCCAGGCGCCGGGGGCAGTGCCCATCGCCTGTACGAACGCACGTGTGAAGTGGCTCTGGTCGGAGAAGCCGCAAACGCGGCCGATCTCGCTCAACGGGATTTGTGAGGACTGCAGCAGATCAACGGCCTTTTCGATACGTTGTTGCTGCAACCATCGATGCGGCGTCTTCCCCATGGTTTCGCGGAAGGCCCGAAGAAATGTCGCCTGCGACAGATTGCAGGCCGAAGCGAGCTGTTCGACGGTCAGCTCACCACTCAACTGACTCTGCACGAGATCCTTGATCCTGGCCTGGCAACGTGAGGAAAGCCGGCGTCCACTGGCGGCCGCGCCGCCGCGGCCATTGCCGTACTGCTGAACGATATGAACCCCAATTGCGATCGAGAGCTGGTCAACAAACAAGGCGCTTCTGTCCGCGCTCCCATCCACTGTCGCAAACAAGGCGCCGAGCATGCCACCGAGTACAGGATCTGCGTGCGCGGCAACCGGGCGCAATTCGCTGACGCTTCTCAAGTCCGCCGCGTCGGCGATCCGCTCGAGCGCGTTGTGATTGATTTCGAGCAGCATGAAGTCGAAGGAACCGCTGAGGTCGGCGCGATAATCATCGGCGAAATTCCGCAGATAGACGGCGTTTTGCTCAAAATCATGGACAGTCGAATGATGCTCTCGGAAGATCCGGCGCCTGTGTCCGCCTGCTGCGGAAAGACCGAGTAGATATCCGCGCCCGGTCGCTGGTGTCGTGACCCTGTCCGGCGGCGCCGACGCAGACCTCTTGCGATAGAACGTCATGTCGCGGGCCTCGATCGTTCGGTCGTCGTCGAGCTTGTCCATGGAGCAACCGAGACTGTCATGTCTTGTTGTTGCTGCGATGGAAGAGACGTGCGTCATGCCTTGGCTCCCGTACTTTGAGCTTACGTGTAGCGAAAACCTCGACAGCATCGGCAAAGGACCGAGGCCTGCCCGGATCGTGGCTCCAAGAAGCAGCCTCCACGCAGGTGCGCGGAGTCGTCCTGAAGCGCCAAATCATCGCCGCGACCGAGATAACGTTCTTGTACGAAACTCACGCGTTTTGAACGATCTGGGCCGGCGGAGGCGATTAGATTCCGAGCGGATCCAAGGCCACGCCGAATGGCCTATTCTTTCGTCTGAAGCGTGCCGGTGTGTCGCCGGTCACACTTGTGAAGACCCTGGTCATATGGCTCTGATCGGCGAAGCCGCAATTGATCGCGACCTCCGCAATCGACAGGTCCTGCAACAACAGCTCCTTGACCCGCGCGACCCGGTATTCGGTCAGCCATTTCGAGGGGGTGCGCCCAAAGCTCTCCTTGAAAGCCTTATTGAAATAGCTGCGCGACAATTCGCAGCGAGAAGCCAGATCTCCGATCGAGAACGGCTTGTTGAAATGAGCAGCCAAGAATTCCGTTGCGAGTTTTTCCTGCCAGAGTGCCAAAGTCCCTTTCTTGTCCATTGGAAAGTTCAGCCCGCCATAGGTTTGACTGAGGTGCGCCAGCATCGCGAGATTGATCTGCTCCAGGAAAAGGGGATTGGCCTTGTCGGGATCATCGAGCGATGGCAGCAATGCCTGGGCAAGGCCATGCATGACCGGATCTATGCGACCCTGGACACAAGTGAGTGCCACATATTCGCTACGGCCCACCTCTTGCGCAAAGGCACGCATGCGGGAAAACGGAATATGGAAGCGGATATCGTCGAACGGCGAGAGATGATGGCACTGCCACTGGTCGCGCAAGTCAGTGATTGCCAGCGACGCCTTTGCATGTCCGCCCTCGTAAACCAATCGGCCACGTCGCCATAGCCGATGGGCTTCGAAGTCACGAAGCTGAACAATAACGCCAAATGCGTCTGTGCAGGGAATGGCCGGTGCGACGTCCAGATCGAACCGGTCGGAATGGGTCCTCGTAACCCTTATATCGCCGGCAACAATTGACTTGATGATCGGGCCCCGACCCCAACTTGCGACGTTCGATCCTTCGTGCAGGGCCATCGACGTGGTCTCCCGATTTCTGGCTAGGCGCGATACACCGTTCACCGCGGTTTCCAGGGGGCGACTGCGTTGTTGCAGTCAAATGCGGAGCGACTCTTATTCGGACACGAACCCAAAACCGCTGTCAATGCAGCCAACGCGCCCGCCAATCTGACGGGCTGCTGCCCGTCATGCGACGGAAACCCTTGATGAAATGATCCTCGTCGGTGAAGCCGCAACGGGTGGCGATCTCCGCGAGTGTCAAAGAACGCTCGCGGAGGTACTGCTTGGCACGCGCGGTTCGATAGCAAAGTAGCCACTGTTGCGGCGTCTGGCCCGTTACTCCCTTGAAGCCGTCGATAAACCGACGGATGGAAATACCAGCCGCCGATGCTACTGCGGCCATTGGCAACTGTTCGGCAAAATGGTCGATCATGAAGTCCTTGGCTGCCTTTTCCTGCCAAACAGTGAGTTGCGTTGAACTCGATCCCCCCTGAGTGCGATGATCGCCATAGGTGTGAAGCAAGTGGGCACAGATGGCGATGGCAAGGTGCTGTAGGACCGGGGTCTGGGAGTTCCCTTGCCTCTCGAACAGCGGCAGAAGCGCCGCTCCGAGATTTCGCATGACATCATCGTCCTCGCCCCGCCGGCATCGAAGCCTGGTTGCTTTTGGGGCAGACGAAAACTCGGCGACTTCCCGAAAGAGTTCTCGCGGGAGTTGGAAGGCGAGGGAATAGAGATCGCTGAACAACCGGATGCAGGCGCCATGGGCAAGATCGACGAGGCAAATGGAACCTTGCCGGAAGCGGCGAATCTCGCTCTCGGTGCCATCGGGAGCGACGTCGGAATGACGCGCATCCTTGAGATACAACATCAGAAAGTAGGATTCGTCCGGCGGCAAGGACACCAGGCGGTCGGCATCCCCGTTGAGCCGCAATTCCAGGCGGGTCACGGAAAACCCGGCGTCCCGAACGGGCCGAGCCGGCAGACATGGAGCATACGGCAGGCCAAAATGAGCGCCGACGCCCTCTTCCGTACCGGTCCTATGGTTCATCCGCACCTCCCCAGATGCTGCTCTGTTGCTGCAATCGCCGGGCGCCACGCCGATATTGCCGACCTGCCAGTTCTCGACAGCAGAAGGGCTCGATATGGGCCCTTTATGTCCGTTGCAAAGGAAGGATGCCCGCGGGCGTCGTCAAATTCTTGTAACATTTGCTCGCCTTTTGCCGGAAAGGACGCCCTTGAGCCGAAAACAGGACAGGAGTTCGCCGCGGCCTCACAGCGGGCGCGTATGGGTAACGTACCTTTCGAAAAAGTCCGAAAACCTCGCAACGCGCATCGGCAGCTTCTCGTAGGGCGGATAGTACAATGTCAGCCAGAGCTCGGGAGGCTCCCACTCGGGAAGGACCTGCTTCAGAGTGCCGCGCGATAGCGCATCGTCGACAATGAAATGCGGCAGCAGGGCTACGCCCTGCCCGTCTTCCGCCAGTCTGGCGATTAGCTCGCCGTTGTTCGCGGCCAGTACTTTGCCGGCCAATGCCTTGCGGGTCCGCCCGCTGTTCGTCAGCTCCCAAGTCTCCGAGATCGCCTCCTCGTCGTGGGCGATACAGGCATGTCGACTGAGGTCATCGGGCGTTTCAGGTGTTCCGAAAATGGCGAGATAGCCTGGGGAGGCGACAAGAATGCGCCGCACGCGACACACCTTGCGCCAGATTGTCGACCTGTCGCGCGGCGCCTCCGAAACTCTCAATGCGAGATCGAAACGCTCGGACACGATGTCAATGAAGCGGTCGGTCAGAGACAGCGAAACGCTCGCCCGCGGATATTCGGCCCGAAATCCCGAGACGATATCCGGCAGCAGTTGTTGACCGAGTGAAAGCGGCGCATTGATGCGGATCAGCCCGGCCACCTCCCCTTGCTCTTCGCGGAGATCCTCTCTCACCTGATCGAACTGTCTGATCAGTGGCTCCACCCGCGCCGCGTAGACGGCGCCGGCAGACGTCAGAGAAACCTGACGCGTGGTCCGCAGCAGGAGCTGCACTCCCAGGCTCTCCTCCAGCGCACTGACGGCGCGGGTTACGGTCGGCGGTGTCATCGACAACTGTCGCGCCGCCGCCGTGAAGCTGCGCTGCTGCGCTACGGCCAGGAATACTCGAATGTCGCTCAGATCGCTCATGCCTGTTTATTGCGATATATGAAATAATTTTGTCAATATTATTCCTGTTCACTTTCGTGAGGACCTGAGCGAATTTCTCTCCAGATCAACCTACACACGCTAGTCCGGAGGGAAAGCTGCCATGCTCACACAGATCAAAGGCCTTCATCACGTCACGTCCATGGCGGCTAGCGCCCAGGAGAACAGCGACTTCTTCACCAAGACGCTCGGCTTGCGCCGCGTAAAGAAGACCGTGAATTTCGACGATCCGGAGGTGTATCACCTCTATTACGGTGACCAGATCGGCACGCCTGGCTCGGTGATGACCTATTTCCCGTTTCCGCATATCGCCAAGGGACGTCCGGGTGCTGGGGAGGTAGGCGAGACCTCGTTCGCCATCCCTGAGGGCACGCTCGACTACTGGCAGGAACGGCTCGCCTCGCGCGGTGTCGCCGGACTTTCTGAGCACGAACTCTGGGGCGAGAAACGCCTTCGCTTCAAAGGCCCGGACGGCGATGCCTTCTCTCTGGTCGAAGTCAAAAACGATCCGCGCCGGGGCTGGGCCGTCACTGAGGTCGACGAGGATAAGGCCGTGAAGGGCTTCCACGGCGCAACTCTGCGCCTTACGGATCCGGGCGCGACGCGAGAACTTCTGAGCTTCATGGGTTACGAGGAGGTCGACCGCAAAGGCGAGTCGTCTCGCTTCGCAATCAGTGGCGGCAACGACGGCGCCGACGTCGTCGAGCTGGAAATCGCCCCCAGTGCCGATCGCGCGCGGCTCGGCGCCGGCTCGGTGCATCACATCGCCTTCGCGGTGGAGGATCGCGCGGCCCAGCTCGAGGTCCGCAAGGCCCTGATCGACACCGGCTATCAGGTCACGCCAGTTATCGATCGCGACTATTTCTGGGCGATCTACTTCCGCGCGCCGGGCGGTGTGCTGTTCGAGATCGCTACCAACGAGCCGGGTTTTGACCGCGATGAAGACACTAGGCACCTCGGTGAAGCCCTGAAGCTTCCGACGCGCTACGAGCCCTATCGGGATCAGATCTCACGCCGCCTCGTGCCGATCAGAGACTAACTCGCTTCGGGACCACACGGCAATTCGGGTCCGGCCCGACGGAGAAGACCACCATGACGACCTCATCCTATCGGGCTCTCATAAGAGCGCCGCGACGCAACGCGCCCATCGTCTTTACGTTTCACGGCACGGGCGGAGACGAACATCAGTTTGCCGGGCTGGCCAGCCAAATCTTGCCGGATGCCGGGCTGATTTCGCCGCGTGGGGACGTGTCGGAATTTGGGGCGCTGCGCTTCTTTCGCCGAACGAGCGAGGGCTCCTACGACATGCAGGACCTCGCGATACGGACAGAAAAGATGGCGAATTTCATTGCCGCACACAAAGCGGAAAACCCCGAACGGGCAATATACGGGCTCGGCTATTCGAACGGGGCAAACATCCTTGCGTCGGTTCTGTTCAGGCAGCCCGAGCTTTTTGATCGAGCTGCCCTGCTTCATCCGCTCATTCCTTGGATCCCCTCGGATAACAAGCAGTTGAAGGACCGACGAATTCTGATCACCGCTGGCCAACGCGACCCGATTTGCCCGCTGCCCCTCACAGAGCGGCTTGTCGACTACTTTGCGGGACAGAGGGCCCGTGTAGAGGCATGCTACCATCCCGGCGGACATGAGATCCGACCTGAGGAACTGCAGGAGTTGCACACCTTCCTGACCTGAAGGAAGTGGGGCGGGTCACCTGAGCAACGGGCGGACTTTGCACCGTAAGGTTTATTCCCGAGGGGTCGCCAACATCTATTTATTCATGCCTTCCCGGCTGAATGCTGAATCAAGCGCGGCCGCCACCTGTGAAATGGCGGCCGCAGCCGCGTTCGATTCAGCCAGTGCGTTCAAGACGACAAAGTCATGTATCGTCCCGACGTAGCGGGTACACTGAGCGTTGACTCCCGCCTGCATTAGTTTGCGGGCGTAGGTCTCTCCTTCGTCCCGCAAGACGTCATTCTCTGCCGTGATGATTATCGCAGGCGGCAAGTTCTCCAGCTTCCTGAAGTCCGCGATCAGCGGGTAGGCATTTGGCGTAACCGTCATCTCACCCAAGGACCATTCATTAATCACGGTTCGCATCACCGCCGTGGTCAGCCAAGGTCCGGCCGCGAATGTCTTGTAAGACGGGGTGTCGCAAGCGTGGCTCATCGCCGGGCAAAGTAAGATTTGCAACCGGATGTCAGGCCCTCCGCGCTCCTTGCTGCGCCAGCAAAGGGCGGCCGCGATCGCGCCTCCGATGCCGTCGCCCGCGACGGCCAATCGCGTCATGTCAAGGCCGAGAGCTTCGCCGCGTTCTTCGAGAGCCATAAGCAGTCCGCAACCTGTCTCGAGTCGAGCGCAAAAATTTCTGCCACCGCCGTCGCCGTCATGGATGCTGATAACCGCAGCACCGGAGCGTTCCGCAATCTCCTGAACGAGGCGATCGTAGATTTGGGATTGGGTTCCTGGCTCAAGCCACCCCCTGAAATAAACGACCACGGGCAAGCCGTCGATCTTACGGAGTGGGCGTACGATGCGGAGGCGCACCGGTCCATTGAGACAGCCAAAGTCGACATCTTCTATACGCGAAGATTGAGTATGCGGCACCTCTGCCTGGGCGGCCACAAGGGTGGTGAGAAATCCCCTCCAAAGTTCCGGGAACCATCGCCAGCCGGTCAAGAAATTCCTGCGTCAGATGCTCCAGGATGGGATTGGCGTTGGACGGGGTCAGGTTCAGCCGCTCAGGCGCGCTATTCGAGTGGTCAAGAGAATCCATGTCCGTTCTCCTAAGCGTCGGTTAAGAATGAGCTGGATTGACGTTTGCTCTGACAGGTCCGATCTGACTGCGCCGCCAGCGGCTCGGCGTTTCGCCGGTGAACTGTCGAAACAGCCTGGAAAAATGCGCCTGGTCATACATGCCGCACTCCAGAGCAATCTGGGCAAGAGGTTCGTTGTCGCAAAGAAGAAGCTCTTTCGCGCGGGCCATACGCCGGCTGAGCACATAGGCGTAAGGGGATACGCCAAGGCTCTGTTTGAATGCCTTCGAGAAATGACTCGCGCTGAGGCGGCAAATCTGTGCGAGGTCCTCGGTATGGATGCTGCGATCCATGTTGGATCCGACGTAGTTCTCGACCCGCTTGATTTGCCAGGGGGCAAGGCCGGCTGCGCGGGAGGCGGGCTGAGGCGTCGTCGGCTTGCCAGTAACGATAGCGTGCGCCTGATAGATGAACGAACGCACCGCCTCGACGTCCAGGTCGACGTGGCGGCCCGCCTCCTCCAGCAGCTTCGCGATCTTCAACGCGATCCCCGCGGGAAAGTCCGGCATGGTCGAAAGGGGCTGCGAATTGACGGTTTCGAAGAGATGGGCAGACATGTTCGATCCTCTCGTTGAAGCTCCGGATGCGTGATGGCGTCCTGTGCATTCAACCTAGCCAAGGCGGCCCGCCATCGATAATTAAGCTGTGTGAAGAATCGCAAACGGGGCTTAACCCGGAACGATCGAGGAGAGGCTGACGTGTGTCGTCACCAGAAGTGTGGTCCCGGTGAATGCGCACTGACTTGAAGTCTTGTACGTTTTCACCCGTAGCCTGAAGGCCGTAACCAGTTCCTCTTTGGCGAACCATCTATATGCGCACAGACGATTACTGCTTCGGAACCTTCAGGCTCTCCATTGCGCAACGCGCCCTCTACGAGGAAGACCAACCCGTGCGACTTGGAGCGAGAGCGCTGGATATACTCGCCCTACTCGTCGAACGCGCAGGAGAACTTGTAACCAAACACGAACTGATGGCGCGTGTCTGGCCGGGAACGACCGTGGATGAAAATGCACTCCGCGTGCATCTTTCGGCTCTCCGCAAGGCCTTGGGCGAGAACCGGCGCGGCGGTGGTCGATTCATCGTGAACGAGACCGGCCGCGGGTACCGATTCGTGGGCGAGATCACCAGCGCAGCGGCCGCTGTGCCGCCTCAGCGCCCGGAGGTGCCACCCCGTTCATATCTGCCGACAAATCTGACGCGCGTGATCGGTCGGGAGGACGTCGTCAAGGGCCTGTCCGATGTGTTTCCTGGCCGCCGGCTCCTGACCATCGCCGGACCAGGCGGTATCGGCAAGACAACGGTCGCCCTCTCGCTCGCCCACGCGATGATAACTGAATCTCCGAGAAGGGCTTGTTTCATCGATTTGGCACCGCTGTCGGATCCCGGTCTTGTTGCCAGCGTCCTGGCTTCCCAGCTTGGTCTTGCGGTTTCCGGCGCGCCTCTCGACGCAGTGCTGAATGCGCTCAGGGAGCAGCCGACGCTGCTCGTCCTCGACAACTGCGAACATCTCGTCGAGGCGGTAGCCACCCTGTCCGAATCCATACTGCACGGGGCGCCGGAAGCACTGTTGCTGGTGACGAGCCGCGAGCCGCTGCGCGCCGAAGGCGAATGGGTGTTTCGGCTGCCGACGCTGCAGGTGCCGCCCGCTGGGGAAAAGATGTCCGCCGAGGAGGCGCTGCGCTTCCCGGCCGTCCAGTTGTTCTGTGATAAAGCGGTTGCGAGTTCGGACAGCTTTGTTTTCACCGACGAGGAGGTTCTTCCGGTCAGTGATATATGCCGCCGCCTCGATGGGTTGCCGTTGGCGATCGAAATGGCCGCAGCCCGAATGGACCTTCTTGATGTCCGTGATCTTTCTGCCCGCCTCGACGACCGATTTGACTTGCTGACAAAGGGCAGGCGCACCGCGCTTCCGCGACAGCAGACGCTGCGTGCCACCCTCGACTGGAGCCATGACCTACTGGAGCCCGACGAGCAGGCAGTGTTCCGAAAGCTATCGGTCTTCCGTTCGTCGTTTCAACTGGAATCTGCCCTCGCCGTATGCACGACCCAGGAGATGAACGACGGCGACGTGTTCGATGCGCTGACGGCTCTCGTCGCGAAGTCCCTGGTCACCATGGACCGACGTGACCGCACGGCTCTTTATCGATTGCTCGACACCACGCGCTACTACGGCGCGGAAAAGCTGTCGGCGAGCGGGGAACAGCAGGAGGTCTGCCGCCGGCATGCAAACTATTGCGTCAACCTGTTCGCAGACCCGACCGCAAGTTGGGATGGAAAGGATCCTCAGCAGTGGCTTGCAATCCATAGCTGGCGCGTCGACGACCTGCGCGCGGCTTTCGACTGGGCATTCTCCAGTCAGGGAGAACCTGCTGTCGGCGTTGCTCTCGTGGTCGCTTCGGCGCCGCTGTGGTTCCATCTTTCACTGCCCAACGAGTACTTGTCGATTGCCCGCCGCGCAATAAAGGCGGTGCCCGGAACCGATCTCGAGGACTCTGTCGCAGAACTCGAATTGATGGCCTCCTATGGACATGCGCTTTGGCATACCGAAGGCCCTGTCAGTGAGATGCACGACGCCTTCGGCCGTGGTCTCGACATCGCGCGACGACTGCAGCTAGGCGCCCACGCACTGCGGGGATCATGGGGCCTGTGGGCCCACAGTATTCTCGCCGGCGACTACAAGGAGAGCTTGGCGCTCGCACGCAATTTCGAGGGTCCCGCCTACGAGTCCCAGGACATCGCAGCGATTCTAACCGCAGACCACATGCTCGCTCTGTCGCACCATTTCTTGGGCGACCAGGACTCGGCCTACAGGCTCCTCAAGGGCGTGATGGAAGGCGACCAGGGACCGGCGCGGGCAAATCACACCAACCATGCCCAAGTCGATGGGAAAACGGCTGCGCTTTCGCTGCTGATGCGGATACTGTGGCTGAAGGGCCAGGCCGATCAGGCCTTGCAGATCGCCAGGGATTGCGCTGCCGATGTGCTTTCGCTCGATCATGACCTGTCGATTTGCTACGGGCTCGCGATCGGATCGATCCCGGTGGCGATCTGGACTGGCGAACTGGACCTCGCTCGAGAACTCAACGCCTATTTGGCAGATCGTACGAAGCGACGCGGCCTACGGCATTGGCAAATTTGGGCTGAAGGATTTGCTGTCGCACTTGGTTCCACTGCCCCCCTGCCGCAAGACGGAAGCGGCATGCAGGACGAATGTTTCGCCACGCTCTCCAGGCAGTCGGTAGGTCCCGCAGCGTTTGAGCGATTGTACAGTGAAACGCATCTGTGGTGCGGACCGGAGCTAATGCGCCGCAAGGCCGAGGAGGTACTTCGCTCGGCTGGCTCTGCTGCCGACGCCGAAACCATGCTTACGGAAGCGCTTGCGCTCGCTGAACGGCAAGGTGCAGTTGCCTGGGAGTTGAGAGTAGCGACCAGTCTCGCAGAGCTGCTCCGGTATGATGATCGGGCGAATGAGATCAGGGTGAGGCTCGGGTCTGTCCTTGAACGACTTCAGGAAGGACATTCCACCACCGATTATCTCAAGGCTTCCGCCGTTTTAGCTTCCTTGGGTGACAATACTGCACGCCGGGCCGACTCTGGCGACGTCCTGGATTTGTCCGAAGATCTGCGTCCATTCGCGGATCGATCCGAGGCCGCGAGCGATACCGCGGGCTGAACTTGAGTCCCACAGCAAGGTCCGGCTACTGGCGCAGTGCTGTCCTTTGGCACACAGGCCAGGAATGTCATTAGTCCACCCGGTCCAGTCATTCCCGCCATGCTTCGCGGACGACAGCTGTGCCCTCATTGTGGTCATCCAGCGTTCTAAAGCCGGTCCTAAAAGCTGCCGTTCGTGTCGGTGCGCACCACCGTGCTCTCCTGCCTGCCGATTGCGAGGATCGGGCCTCGTCGGCGCCAGGGCGCACGCGTCGTAGGGTGGGCGCTTCAGATACCGGGGCGAGAGAAACGCGCACCTCCGCCCGACCTCGCTTGGAAATAGCGGATCACTTAGTCGTTGGCGTAGTTAACCCTTGCGGCACAGCGCTTATCGGTAACGAGCACGAAGAGGCGGGCGCCCGTTTCCGCCGACGTGACCTTTACGTCGATCCCGCTACCGTTTGGAACGGCACCGTCCGGAGCGTGGTAGGCCGACGCGATCGCGCCGAGCCGCGTATCTTTCGGCTGGGCCGATGCCGGTACATCGCTAGGATCGAGGCAGCGATCCGCTCAAGCCAGCAAAGCTTACTGCGCCCTTCGAATGCGGGCGGTGGCATGGCTGGGGAGTTGGGCCATCCGGAGGCAAGTTAGTTTGGATGTTTCAGGACCTCCCGTATCTTCAGAGTATCTCGATGCGCGCTACTTCGGCCCGCGCACGATTACCCCCGCTAAGGCGAAGTCGCGCGGGCGTTTGTATTGTCGACGAAGCGGCAGTACTCCGTTGCATTCCATGATCACATCAGCGGTCGGTCGCCGCGTTGTTGAGGATACCCATACGGATCACGGTGACCCCACCATCGGCAAGCTCGGGCAGGCGCGCGAACCAAGACTGCACATGCGGCGTCTGGTTATGCGCTTCGAAATCGGCCCGGCTGGCGAAGATCTCATAGAAGATGAACTGTCCGGGCGCCTCGCGGCTCTCCTGAAGGAAGTAGAGCAAGTTATTAGGTTCGGCGCGGACCTGCGGCACGAGCGATAGCGTGATGGCGCGCAGCGCATCCTCCTTGCCCGGCTTGGCGCGAACCTGCGCGACGACGGCATAAGCGTCGGCGGGAATATCGGCGTAGCGCAGGCCGCCGGCGTCGCGGGCGATCGCCGAGGGCGCTCCAAAAGCGGCCGCGATCAGCGCCGCCAGCGTAATGTGGGACAGGAATCTCCGTGGCATTACTTGTCTCCTTCCTTCGCTTGCTCGCTCGCGCGTCGCGCTTCGGTCTCACGCTTGAGTTGCGCCATGGGGTTCGGACCGAGGCGCAGATAGCACCCCTCGAGTGCCGAAGGAATCTCGCCGCGCGCCGCCATTTCCTCGATCGTGAGTTCGGCCTTCATCGGTGTATGCATGCCGGTGTGGGTTCGCGGGCAATGTCGCGGTGGCGGCAACGTCGTGCATTGCCTGTACTCCGCTCAGCGCGATGCGGCCACCATTTTACGCCGCGCTTCGAGCGCACTGTCGAAGGTTTGCTTGACCGGACCCAGCGCCTGCACGAACTCGAGCTGCTCGCCTTCCGAGCCGGTGCAGTAGATCAGCCGCCATCCAGCCGACTTGCCCTCCGCGATCGGGTTGGAATTGGCGTCGAGCGGGGCTGCGCTGCGTTCCGCCTCGCTCGTCACGGTCACGACGCGGTTCGCGCGGACATGCGTCATGCCGCGCCGCGCCGATTCCGCTTCGAGGTCGGCAATGAACTGGTTGAAATCGACATCGTCGCGAATGTGGAAGCAGATATGCATCATCCGCGGAAAGGCAGGGCTCATATGATCGAGCGGCTCGGCGAATGCTCGCGGACCACCCATCGGCTGGTCGGCGTCGCGATATTGCAGAAGCTCGATCACGACATTGTCGAACTGGATGAAGCGCACGTCGAGCCGCTGCGCGCCGCCGCGAAGGTCGGGAATTCCCATCGTGCGCGGATTGACACCGCGTGCGCGCGCTTCGATTTCCTGACCGGTCAGCAGCGTATTGTGAATGCGCTCGCCCTGAAAATCGCCGTCACGCATCACCTCGGTGCCGCCGAGAACCTCGGTATAGAAGGTGAAGGCCCGCTCCATGTTCTGGACCGTCAGGCCGAAATGTTGGACGCCTTGCAATCGGCGGCCGATCGCTAGCTCGGGCTTGGCCGAGGAAGCCGTCTGTCGTCCCTGCGCTGCGGTCGGCGTCGCCATCCCGGCCATCGATGCGGCCAGCACCGCGCCCGTGCTTTTCAACGCGTCCCGGCGATTGAGGCGGCCTGAAATCTGCCCATGATTTTCTACCATCTTCTGTCTCCCTGAACATGCGCGAGCGCTCGTCGGCCTGGCCTGGTGCTTCTTGGCGCAGCATCACGTTGCATCTCGCCTCAAAAATTGCCGTGCATCCCGGCGGTTTCGTCATCCCACGCACCACACGAGCGAACGCCGACGTCAGATAAGAGCGCCGCGGCTGGCGTGTATTTCAGAATCTTGCTATTTTGCCGCGCTCGGCGCTTCGATGGCTCGCATAAATTTGCGTCACCAAAAGCTTCGAGGCGGCCTGGAGGGCGGGCGGTTGAAATCCGAAGAGGCCTGGAGGGGGATAGACCACAGCGAAGCACGGGATGGCGAGGGCGCCGGCCTTGCCTCCTGCAGGGCGGTTTACACTTCTGGCGTGCCGCGATACTGGACAGATCATCTGATCGCACCGATACGCACGATCGGCGCCGAAACGGCGACGTCGCTCAAGTTGAGCTATTGGTTCTCGACCGTCGAGGATTCCCCGCAAGAGGGGGATCCGAACTTCGTCAGTGCCTCCCTCCGAACGAGCACAGCGACGGCCTGGCGCGATGCGGCGCCGTCGGGCTTGGTGTCCATGTTGCCGTTCGAAGGCGCACAATGGCGCTTCGAGCAGCCGGTGAGCTTCATGCAATTCCACATTCCATTCGATCTGATGGGCATGGTTTGCGTTTCGCTGTTCGGAAAGGAGCTCACCCACGATCATATCCGGATGCCCGCCGACGTGCTGGATGCCCAGCTGCACCATAGCCTGGAGCGCATTCGGCATACGGCCTCCTTGATCGATCCTACAAATCTCCTCCTCGACAGTTGGGCATTGATCCTCGCCGAAACATTCCTTCTGCGGTTATCGAGTCACGGCGAGCGAAACGGGCACGGACCATTCGGCAAGCTTCCGGCCCGGGGTGTCGCACGCGTCGTCGATTACATCGAAGATGGCATCGACCGTGACCTGCGACTGCCATCGCTCGCCGGCGTCGCAGGGATGAGCACCTATCATTTTGCCCATCGCTTCCAAGAGACGGTTGGCATGTCGCCCCATTCTTATGTGCTGGTACGGCGGATCGAACGGGCTCGAGCCTTGTTGCTCCGGGGGGATGAGCCGCTCGTCGATGTCGCGCTCGCTTGCGGTTTTTCCAGCCAGTCCCATTTGACGACGGTGTTCCGCCGTTGTCTCGGTGTCACCCCCGGAGAATATCGCCGGCGCGCACAGTGATTTAAGTGGCTTGACGGTGCGAGAGGAACCGGCGAAAGGACGCCCGAACGCCAGAAGCGCGACGGGTATCCACTGCGATGTCCGCTCTCATTGGATTACGGCCAACAGCTGCTCGGCAGCAACCGGCCCCAAACAGGTCATTCGGCAATCGGCTCGGCGACGACCCCCAGTCCGCATCGCGGCGATTCGCGCTGGCCGCAGCGGGCGCGACCCTCTCCGGCCTACTGAGACGATCGGAACCCGGGAACATGGCTGCCAGTCCGGAATCTAAACTCCTATCCATCGCCTTGATGGGATACGAACCCGCGGCCCTGCAGTTTTTCAGCTTCAGGGTATGATGTCGACGCATATCGCTGTCTAATCTAGCCGCACTCGCTTTACGCTTGGGGCGCCCGCGACCGGGCTCCCACACTGCCGGATTGCCACATCCTACGTCGAGCGTATCAGAGTGGAGACCAGGCATAGATTTCATCACCAAATGGTGCTATCTATAACGCCGAATCAGGAAACCAAACGATGCGATCGACCATCAACCTCGACGACACCCTCATGGAAAGGGCTAGGTCCCTAACCGGCACGAAAGAAACCGCCGCTCTGGTCCGCCAAGCGTTGGAGACGCTTGTTCGTGTGGAGTCGGGAAAACGCCTCATTGCGCTCGGGGGAACTATGCCGGATGCGGAGGCAGCCCCACGCCGCCGGAGCGCAGCTGCCAAGTGATACTTGCTGACACTTCCATTTGGATTGATCATTTCCGGCATGCCGATTCAGAGCTGCGTAGGATTATTGAGGACGATCGTCTCCTCTGCCATCCGGCCGTGATCGGAGAACTTGCACTTGGCAGCCTTCGGGATCGCAGTAGCGTGATAGCCTTCCTGGCGGCTCAGCGCGAAGCGTTCGTCGCAACGCACGACGAAGTCATGATCATGATTGATCGCCACGCCATTTTCAGTATGGGCATTGGCTACACAGATGCCCACTTGATGGCCTCGGTTCTCCTTGATCAGCGAGCGGCCTTATGGACCAGAGACAAGCGTCTACGGGCAGCGGCCGAAAAGGCAGGGGCTGCACTGCACACCCCTGCCAATGCGCGAAACTAAATGCTGAATCAAAGCGGTAGCCGTTGCTCATGTTGGTCGTGAGGCGCCTGCGCGCAGAGTTCCATTCGATACATTATGCGATTCTCTTAGCCCAGAACGTGAACATCCTGGGAACAAGCCCTGCATCGGGCTCGTGGAGGAAGGATCAACTCCCTTGGGTGGTAACTCACGTTGAGTGCCACATTCCATTCAACGCCGATTGACATGCCCGGTTCGCTCGCGGGAGCCTGGCACCGGCATGCGCCTCAATAGTAGATCTCGGTGAAGGACAGGTTCTCGGCCGAAATCTCCGTGAGAGTGACGCCCTCGATCAGGATGCCAGCATCGTCGAACCCGTCGAGCGTGACAACGACGCCGTCCTGCGTGTCATGCGAGGCCGCCAGGAAATCCGCGTAGCTGCGGATCGAGGCGATCTCGCCATCGGCGTCGATGGCGAAGCTTAAGATGTCGCCCGCCAAAGCGCTGAAATCGGCGATGCGGTCGACGCTGTCGGTCTCAAGGGACGAGACGGACCACTGGACGATGTCAGCACCGCCGCCGCCGTGCAGATAATCGGCTCCCTCTTGGCCTGACAGCCGGTCACTGCCCGTATGTCCGAACAAGTGATCGTCACCCGAACCGCCGCTCAGGTCGTCGGCTCCAGCTTCGCCCCGCAGATCGTCAGCGCCGGCGCCGCCAAGCAGTCGGTCGTCGCCAAAATCACCGGACAGGAAGTCGTCGCCGTCGCCGCCGAGCAGGCGGTCGTTGTCATCGCCACCGAACAGGCGGTCGTCGCCGGCCCGTCCGTCCAGAAGATCGTCACCAACATAGGCTGAGAGCTGATCAGCGCCGTCGGCGCCACGCAGCGTATCGTCAAGATCGCCAAATCTCCCGCTCGACACAGAGAAGCTCTCGATGTTGGTCCATGTCAGCCCGGTCGAGATCGATCCACGCGTCGCGTCAAAATCGACAGGCCCAAGCAGATAGGATACCTCGAACGCCAGGTGATCGTTGCCTTCCCCGCCGTTGGCGGTGCCCGAACTCCCCGCCCCGATCCGGTCATCCCCTGTGCCGCCGTCGACGCTGTCCGAGCCCCACGCTCGGATCTGGTCATCCCCCGCACCGCCGCTGATCGTTGCCGGGCCGCTGCCGGAGAGACGCGAAATCCGGTCGTCACCATCGCCGCCGTCGATGACGTCGCGACCGTCAAAGCTGTCCATGATGTCGTTGCCGGACCCGCCAAAGAGGCGATCGTCTCCTGGGCCGCCATCCATTCTGTCATCGCCGGCGCCGCCCTCGAGGATATCATTGCCGGCTCCCGCCCTGACATTGTCATCCCCGTCGCCGCCGGACATCGTGTCGACTCCGCCCCCGCCGAACAGGCCGTCATTCCCGGCCCCGCCAAAGAGGCGGTCATTGCCGGCATCGCCGCTCAGCCAGTCATTGCCGTCTCCGCCCAACAAAACGTCATTGCCCAGGCCGCCGTTCAGGTTGTCGTTGCCGTCTCCGCCCTCGGTGCGATCGTCACCCGCACCGGTATAGGCGAGGAGATCGTCGAGGCCGCCGGCGATCACCGTGTCGTTGCCGCTTCCGGTCCAGACACGGGCCGTCTCGAGGTTGCGCAGCACCGTGCCGGTCGATGCGCTGCCGGCGGCGAAGTCGATGGTGACGCCATCCACGTCTCCGTAATTGTCGATTGTCACCAAATCCTGTCCGGCGCCGCCATCGATCACAGCCGAAGACAGCGTCGTGGTGATCGCGTCGGACCCGTCGCCGCTCACGATGACATCGCCGCGTGTACTGCCGTAGACGATGTCGTTTCCACTGCCGGTGAGCAGCTCCAGGCGCTCGATATCCCGGAAGAAGACATGCTGGGCGGTCGAGGGATCGCGGCCGATCATGGCGTGACCCCGCGAACCGTTGAAGATAACGTCCTCCGTCGCCGAGGAGGCATTGACGGCGAGGGTATCGTGGCCAGCGCCGCCGGTGACCGCGCCGCCCGTCCCGGCCAGGATCAACCGGTCGTCGCCGTCGCCACCGTCAAGGCGGTCATAGCCGCTTGTGCTCCTGACGACGTCGTCTCCCGCACCTGCATCGACAAGGTCATCTCCGCCACCGCCATCGATGTCGTCATTGCCGACAAGGCCCCAGATGCGATCCGTCTCGTCCGTCCCGCGCAGCATATCGCCCCCGCCCGTCCCCACGATCTTCGTCATGAAACCGCTCCTCCCAGCTGAGACACGAGGCGTCCGGATAGATAAGCCGACACTGGATAGTTGTTCACCGGAGTATAGTACGCTTCTTTGCAAGTTCAAGGGCAGCAATATTTGGATTAATGTGATATTGCTGTTAAATATGATCGAAATTTGAAACAAATTACTATTGGCAAAAGCACCTTGCCAGTAAAGAATGCAGCTACACTTCAGCATCGCTCCGGCGTTCGGGAAAATCGACCTGTATCCCTCGCCTTGAGGGAAATCGAACCGCCGACTGTTCGATTTGCTCACTGCCAAGTTTTCAGACCACGCCTACTCGCCATGTGATCAAGCGCCAAGGGATGGCTGCCCGGATGGGTGAATAGCCGACAGGGGCTTCATCTATGCCGATAGACTTGCTGGGAACGCCCACCTGACTTCTACTTTGAGACCAACGCATGCGGTCAATCCTGATTTGACAAACTTGGCGCCCCGTAAAGTAGGGTCGCACGAACTTTAACATTATGCCATAATGTCAAACATGAATGGACAACCAGAAACAAAGCTAAAGCAGCTCCTCCAGCAAGTCCCCCCTGGTTTCCTGGTGGATTCGGGGTGGATGGCTCGCCATGCAATCTCGCGGCAGTCCGTCTCGGGCTATGTCAAACAGGGGTGGCTCGAGCCGGTCATGTCGGGCGTGTACCGCCGCCCGTTTTCCTCGGACCCAAATCCAGAAGCCGTCGGAGGCTGGAAAATTCCCCTGCTCTCGGCCGTCTGGCTCATGCGGCATAAATTTCATGTCGGCGGAGCAAGTTCCCTCTCCTTGCGCGGACATGCTCATTACCTGTCGTTCGGCGGCGAATTCGCCCTCTATCTCTACGGATCCGATATCCCTGCATGGCTATCGAAGCTGCGGACGGACGCCGATGTGAAGACCAGGAGCAACGTCCTGTTCGGCGAAGGAGCGACTGGCGTTGAAAACGCGGATTTCGACCTTTCCAACGACGAGGATCCGGAGCTGGCACAAAGCCCATGGCGCTGGCCGATGCCGATGTCCTCACCCGAACGCGCGATCCTCGAAATGCTCGACGAGGTCCCGAAGGGCGAAAGCTTCCACAAGGTGGACGTGGCGTTCGAGAGCCTTGCCAATCTGCGCCCGAGACTGCTGACGACGCTCCTCACCCTATGCCGAAGTGTCAAAACGAAACGCCTCTTCTTCGTGTTTGCCGACAAGCATAATCATGCCTGGCGCCGGCACATCGACATCTCCTCCGTCGATCTCGGCAAGGGTGACCGGGCGCTGACGCCGGGCGGCCGGCTGCACCCTATCTACCGCATCACAGTCCCGGCCGACTTGATGCCAAAGGAGACCCCGAATGGCCCGTGAACAATACATGCGCCAAGTCGACCTCCTGGTGCGGACCCTTCCTTTTATCGCCCGCCACGAGGCCTTCGCCCTGAAGGGCGGGACTGCGATCAACCTCTTCTATCGCGACATGCCGCGGCTCTCGGTCGATATCGATCTGACCTATCTGCCGATCGAGGACCGTGAAACGACGCTGAAAAACATCGACACGACACTGGAGCACATCCGTGAAGACTTGATCCGCAATCTGCGCGGTGTGAGCGTCCAGAGGATCGCCGGCGGCGGGAACAACGACACGCGCGTTCTCGTCCGGCAGGGAAATGCCGAAATCAAGATCGAGACGTCACCCGTTGCGCGAGGAACGGTCCATCCGCCCGAACGCCGACGTGTGAGCGCGGCCGTCGAGGACGCATTCGGGTTCGCCGAAATGCAGGTCGTCTCGTTCGAGGACCTGTTCGGCGGAAAGCTGCACGCGGCGGTGGACCGGCAGCATCCGCGAGACCTTTTCGATGTGAAGCTGCTCTATGAAAACGAGGGGCTGACCGACGCCCTGTTCCGGACTTTCCTGATCTATGTCGCCAGCTCCGGGCGCCCGCCGCACGAGCTGGTCAGGCCTTCACTCGCAGACCTCGACGAAGCCTTCGTGAAGGAGTTCGAGGGGATGACGATCGAGCCCGTCGGCCTCGAGGATCTGAAAGCAGCGAGGACCCGGATGACTGCGGATGTCCTCGCAAAGCTCGACGACAAGGCGATGCGCTTCCTGCTGTCACTCCACGATGGCGAACCAGATTTCAAGGCAATCGGCCTGCCCCAGGCGGCGGAGCTGCCCGCCGTCCGCTGGAAGCTGCTCAACCTCGAAAAGCTGAAAGCCCAGAATCCACAGAAACATGCTGAGCAGCGGCGTCAGATCGAGGAGATCGTGCCACAGGCTCGGAAGGATTCCGGAGGGGATAAGATCTAACCTATGGGTACTTCGATTGAACTGACGGTGAGTGGCGTCTCCCTCGCCTATGCCAAGAACAACATGGGGCACGATTTCGGTTACCTTTTTAGAGCCAGGATTTGGCGCGTCGGCCATGCGACGGCATAGACTACGACTACTATGCCGCTCATCCTGAGGAGGAAGGCGAACTTGCGGAGAACGAGCTCTCCTTCGTGCGCCCGCTGGCGCGCGTCGTTCCGAGGTTGCAGATCCTTGGCCAGAGCTTGGCAACCGCGAAATCGGAGTACGAGGCTCTCGCGGCTGAGTCAGCCAGCATTTCCGAGATGGACGGAGAGAGGGCGGAATACCTGACTTTTGCGGAATTCTGTGCTCTCGCCAACCAGTTTCCACTGACGAGCCTTGCGCAGGGGTATGTGGAGTACGAGACCGACGACCGCGACATCGTTTCGCAAGGGCGCTTTGCCGACCATGCTGAGAGATTTGCCCGTGTTCCCTGGACCGAGAACTCCGACTCCTATTGGTCCGAGGCAAGCTCCCTGTCGGCGAAAGTCTGCATCCTCAGCGCTGCTTCGATGCTCTTGATCTTCGCCCAGGATCCGCGGAATGCGGAGGCAGAGGTGATGTGGCAGTTCGGGAATATCGTGAGTGCGGGTTATGTCGAGCGAGGGGCCTTTGTCGCTGGCGCGGATCGAGGGCAGACGATCCTGGTCGCGACCGAAGGGGCTTCAGATGCTCGTATTCTGCGCCGTGCTCTCGAGCTCCTTCGGCCTGACGTTGCAGATTTCTTCCGCTTTATTGACGGCGACGAACGGCACAATTTCTGGGGCACCGGCAACCTGGTTCGGTTTGCCGAGGGGCTGGTGCGGATCGACATCCAGAACCAGGTCCTGTTCCTTCTCGATAACGATGCAGAGGGGATCGATGCGTACTGGAAGCTCAAGCAGTTGAAGATGCCGGCAAACCTGCTGTCGCTTGGCATTTAATTAGGTTCTTCCTCACTTTGTGTGGTGGCGGTTTTGGTCAAGCGGCAGCATGCGCGCCCTGAGCAGCTCCGGGCCAGCTCTGCCATACATTGCACGCTTGATTGTCTTCAGGCGGTTGATTTGGCCTTCCGCCTGGCCGTTGCTCCACGGCAGTTCGATGGCGTTGTAGACGGCGTCAAGATCACGGTGCAGGACGCGCGCGAACCGCTCAATTGCGACCAAACCCGAGTTAACGGCATCGTCAATCCAGCTGTCGAGCTTGCCCGGATCGCGGCTGCGAAAAATTCTGCGGAAGCGCATGCCAAGGCTGCGCATCAAGGCGAACTCAGGCGAACCCT
>NZ_JADYVD010000004.1 GCF_020193575.1 Ensifer sp. IC4062 | reverse complement strand
ACCGTTCGAGAGGTTGTCGTAGACGATGGGCTGGTAGCCTTTGGCGGCTAGCTGGAGGCAAGTATGGGAGCCGATATATCCGGCGCCGCCGACGACAAGAATGTTGTTGTTCTGCACAGGCAACCTCGAGATTCGCATCTAGTTTCAATAGGAACGGCTGTACCGTTTGCAACGAATAGCGGCGAAATTCCCAGCACTTTGTAAAAGTTCTGCGAAGCGGGCGGCATTTTCAGCTACGCGGATGTCCTGCGCCGGCGGGTGATGGGCGACTGTTGCAAACTGGCTGCACTTTGCTGGCGGCGACACCAAAATACAATATCCGCGCTTGGCGCTTGGGCTGAGTTCAACTATAAGGAGTTTTCCGGCAATCAGAATCAGGGAGGCTAAGATGACTGTTTTTTCCTTCTCCCTATCGGGCGATCCAATATTCTCCGTGTGACACGGGGCGCTTGCGCTTCTGATCGCAGCTTAGGGAATTGGCTTCGTCCGGTGCTCTCCGCCTTGGAGACCGCGCCGATTCACTGATGCCGCACCAGTTGCTTTTCCCTGACGGCATTTCTTTCGTGACCAAGTTTTGAGGCCGGTGCACGCGTCACCGGGCAAATCATATGACTTTCACTCGTTTTGTGGCGCGCGACCGCGCGTTCCGTAGTGTTTTTCGCTTTTGCTGGGCTCATTGGAAGAGGCAGCCGGCGCGGCTCTTGGCGATCCTAGGCGCTGTGCTTCTTTCCACGCTTGCCGACGTGTTGACGCCGCTTTATTCGGGCAGGCTCGTCGACGCCGTCGTCTCAGGTGCGGCGACCGACGAAATTGCCTGGAACGCTGCTGTCTCGGCCTTCCTCACGCTGATGGCGCTGTCGCTCGGCGCCATCGTGCTCAGGCACGTGACGTTCATGGGCATCGTCAGCCTGACGCTGAAGATGATGTCCGACATTGCCTCGGCGGCCTTCCATCACATCCAGCGGTTTTCCAGCGACTGGCATGCCAACAGCTTCGCCGGCTCGACGGTGCGAAAGGTGACCCGCGGAATGTGGGCGCTGGATCTCTTGAACGACACGCTGCTGGTGGCGCTGTTCCCGTCGGTGATCATGCTGGTCGGATCGACGGCGTTGATGGCCTGGTACTGGCCGATGATGGGCGTGATCATCGGGCTTGGTTCGATCGTCTTTATCGCGGTGACCGTCGCGCTGTCGCTAGGCTATGTAGCGCCGATGGCAAGCCTTGCTAACAGTTGGGATACAAGGCTCGGCGGCGCGCTTGCCGACGCGATCAGTTGCAACATCGTCGTCAAGGGGTTTGGCGCCGAGCGTCGCGAAGATCAACGCCTCGGCAAGGTCCTCGCCAAGTGGCAGAACCGGACCCGGCGCACCTGGACTCGCGGAACGGTCAACGGCACCGCGCAGGGCACCATGTTGCTCATGCTGCGCGCGGCGGTGATCGGTTTTACCCTGGTGTTGTGGGCGAGGGGGCAGGCGAGCGCGGGCGATATCACCTTCGTGCTGACATCCTTCTTCATCCTGCAAGGATATCTGCGCGAAGTGGGCATGCACATCCGCAACCTGCAACGGTCGGTCAATGACATGGAGGAGCTTGTCGACATCCATGCCCAGCCGCTCGGTATAGAGGACCGGACCGGTGCCAAACCGATCCGCATCACCGACGGCAAGATCGAGTTCAAGGATGTGACCTTCCACTACGGCGCGCATCGGGCACCGCTCTATGACCGCTTCTCGGTGTCCATCCGTGCCGGCGAGCGGGTCGGTCTCGTGGGGCATTCCGGTTCGGGCAAGACGACCTTCGTCAAGCTGATCCAGCGCCTCCACGACCTGAAGGCGGGCGAGATCAGGATCGATGGGCAGGATATCGCCGGCGTGACTCAGGCGTCACTCCGTCAGCAGATTGCAATCGTGCAGCAGGAGCCGATTCTGTTCCATCGTTCGCTCGCGGAAAACATCGCTTATGGGCGCCCGGGAGCGACCCAGCACGAAGTCGAGGAGGCGGCAAGGCTTGCGAGCGCGCATGATTTCATTGCGGCGCTTCCGAAAGGCTACGGAACGCTGGTCGGCGAGCGTGGGGTCAAACTCTCCGGTGGCGAGCGTCAGCGTGTCGCCATCGCCCGGGCATTCCTGGCGGACGCGCCGATCCTGATCCTCGACGAAGCGACATCGAGCCTCGACTCCGAATCCGAGGTGCTGATTCAGCAGGCGATGGAGCGGCTGATGATGGGACGGACGACGCTGGTGATCGCGCATCGGCTGTCGACGGTGCGGGCACTCGATCGCTTGCTGGTGTTCAACCGCGGTCGCATCGCAGAAGAGGGTGATCATGACTCGCTCATTCGTCTGAACGGTGGCATTTACCGCGGTCTATTCGAACGACAGGCGCTGGAGCTCACCAAGGGCCTCGTCCTCAACGACGGCTGAGATCGCCCGCGTTCTGCTGCAATTCAAGGCCGCGCTTCTGACGAGACGCGCGGCCTTTAGCGTCGGTTTGAGCGGTCTTGAGCAGTTTGGAGCTGTGGGCGAGCTTAGAAGCGAATTGCCCATTGGCTTCCGTAAGGGGCGTTACGAGTTAGCCCGTGATCACCGCGTCGTCTGCGCCGAAACGGTGGCCGGTCTTGGAACGCCACGCGGACCTTTATGATTGGGGCTGAGATCATTCCAGGACGTGCGATGCAGGATCAGCGGCGGCTGCGGCTGATCTTGGCCGCACATCGCCTCCGTGATCGCACCCCCCCCAACGAACCGATACGCGTCTATTCGGCCGCCTTCGGTCGCCCGAGCGAAACATCCGTCGTGCAGTTCCTGCGCATGAAATTGATGCAGTTCTGCTGGAATTGGCGCGTGTGCGCGTGCGCCAGCTCGTCGGCGAGATCGACATTCTTCGCCCGGATCGCCTCGAGCATCTGATTGTGCTCGTCGGTCAGCAGATAGCCTTCATGCGTCCGCTCCAGATATTCGAAATGCAGATGAAGCATGCGCTGGCCCTGGTTCAGCAGCCGCTCGTAGAATGAAGCAAGACAGAGATTCTTGCCGGCATGGGTGATCGCCAGGTGGAACTGCTTGTTCGCTTCCGACATCTGCAGGTGGTTGCCGGTCTTCACGGCCGCTTCGAATTCTTTCTGACGCTTGGCGATCACCTTCAGGTCCGCATCGGTGCGCAGTTCCGCGGTGAGCCAGGTGTTCATCCGCTGCGCCATGTCCAGCGCCTCGACATATTTCGGGAAGGCCGCGACGTGCTGCGGTTTGAAAGCGTGACGACGAGATCCTCACCCGCCAGCCGGATCAGTGCCTCGCGGACGGGTGAGCGCGACATGTCGAACCGCTCGGCAAGCCTCGCCCGCGACTATGCCGGCACATGATACGCGTGAATGCCGTCTGCCCCGGCGAGATCCACACGCCGATGCTCGAGGCGGGCGTGAAGCGATCGGGGCGCACGATTGCCGACAAGCTCGTTCCGTTCGGTCGGATCGGAAAGCCGGAAGAGGTGGCTGCCCTAGCCGCTTTTCTCGCATCGGACGAGGCCGCCTTCATGTGCGGCTCGCTCGTCGAGATAACGGGGGCTCAGGCGGTGGCGTAAGCGGCTCCGTTCCCCTATGTTTTCAAAAGATCGACTGTTCCGCGTAAGATGCGGGGCCACGAGATCGGCAAGGGAGTCAGCGATGCCCAGAGCCGTGATTGTTGGAGGAACCGGACAGATCGGCCTCGCAGCGGCCCGTCGCCTGGTTGGTAAAGCTTGGGAGGTGACCGTCGTAAGCCGCCACGCCACAGCTCTGCCGGACAACTGCCGCCACATTGAAGGCGATGCACGCGACGCTGAGAAATTGCGCGTCGTGGTGGGCTCTGATACCGACCTTCTGATGTCCTGCGTGGCCTTCGATGCGGCCGATGCGGAATGTCTTACTGAGGCGGGCCGCGCGGCGGGACGCATTGTGGCGATCTCAAGCGCGAGCGTTTATCGCGACGATGAGGGGCGAACGCTGGATGAGGCTTCCAGCCGCGGATTTCCTGCTTTCTCCGTGCCGTTGACCGAGAGGAGTCCGACGGTTGCACCAGGGCCCGAGACCTACTCGACGCGAAAGGTCGCGATGGAAAGCGCGCTTCTGAATCGCGCGGCGTGCCCAGTGACGATCCTGCGTCCCTGCGCCATCCACGGACCCGAAAGCAAACATGCCCGGGAGTGGTGGTTGGTGAAAAGGTTGCTCGACGGGAAGGCTGCGATCCCTTTGGCCTATGGAGGACGAAGCCAATTCCAGACTACATCCGTCGCGGCGATCGCCGACGCGGTAAGTCGAGCGGTGGCGGGAGACTTACCCGCGATCGCTAACGTTTCCGACGCGGATAGCCCTACTGTCGTGCAGATCTGCCGGGCGATCATGGGCATCATGGATGTGCAGGCGGAGCTCATCGGCTTGCCTAACGCGCCCGCTTATCCGCCGAAGCTTGGTGCAACCCCATGGTCGATCCCTCAGCCCATGAGAGTCACGGGTGCGGCGAGCGCAGAAACCATCTACGCACAGTCCGTCGAACCTGCCGTCAGGTGGCTCGTCCAGCATGTTGGAAACGACAATTGGCGAGAGCGCTTGCCGCAGCTTGCCGCATACCGCACCGATCATTTCGACTACGAAGCCGACGAGCGCGCGTTGCGGTTGCCGGGGGCAGCATCGCTGGCTGCCTGATCGAAGCGAGGTTTGGTGCGAGCCGTGAAGGGGTCCTTGAATGAGCACATGCCCGATGACAGGCTGCGCGACAGGCCGCAAAGATCGATACGGCAATAGGTTAGACGTCTATTATCCCTAGGCGCGCATAGCAGCGGCAAAAGCTCGGGGCATCTGATGGGACGATCAATCCAGAACCATCTGCGTATGCAGCTTTTCCTTTGCGGTGACGTCATGACCGGACGGGGCATCGACCAGGTGCTGCCCGTTCCGTGCGATCCGATGCTGCATGAGGGATATTGTAAATCAGCCCGTGACTACGTTCGTCTGGCAGAGGAAGCGCACGGGCCGATTCCGCGGGCGGCAGCTCCAACCTATATCTGGGGGGTGGCGTTGGATGAACTCGATTGCGCGAGTCCTGATGTTCGTATCGTCAATCTTGAAACCGCGATAACCCGCAGCGACGATTACGTCCCGAAGGGTATCAACTATCGAATGAGCCCCGAAAACGCTTCCTGCCTTGTCGCGGCCGGCGTGGACTGCTGTGTCTTGGCCAACAACCACGTTCTTGATTGGGGGCCCGCCGGCCTACTCGACACTTTGGCAGTCTTAGACCGCTTGCAAATCAAGACGGCCGGCGCCGGAGCCGACTTGGCCGAAGCGAGTGCGCCGGCCGTCCTTGAGATGGGTCAAAGAGGACGCGTGCTCGTGTTTGCGCTTGCGGCGCCGACGGCCGGGACACCACGAAGCTGGGCCGCGGCGACGAGCAGAGCAGGCGTGAATTTTCTGCCGGATCTTACCCCAGCCAGCGCCAGTCTTGTTGTTGATCACATCGTCAAGATGAAACGGCCACGGGATGTGGTGGTCGCATCGATTCATTGGGGTCCCAACTGGGGGCATGACATACCCGCTGCTCAGCGGCAATTTGCGCATGCGCTTATTGACGATGCCGACGTTTCGATCGTGTACGGACACTCATCGCACCATGCCAAACCGATCGAAGTCTATCGCAACCGCCTGATCCTTTATGGCTGCGGTGATTTACTGAATGATTATGAAGGCATTGCGGGGTACGAGGAGTTTCGCAGCGACCTGCGTCTGATGTACTTTGCCGGCGTCAACCCGGCGAATGGCGAGCTCACGGAGCTTGAAATCGCCCCCCTCCAGGCGCATCGCTTCAGTCTCGCTCATCCATCCAGAAAGGACGTTGAGTGGCTCGCCGAAACGCTCGACCGGAACAGCCGGCCGTTTGGGACCGGCGTGCGACAAGAGCTGGGCGGGCGGCTTTCCTTGTCATGGTCAAGCGCAAACAAGCGGGGGCAATGAAGATCTATCTCGTCTCCCGGGGCATCGCGGCATCGTCGACGCGATTTTTGCCGGAGACGGGGAGGGGGCTGCCGGCTGCTACGCACCCATATCGGCACGCTTTAGGGCGATCAGAGCTCGAGAATGGCGTAGGGTCGACCCGTCGGCTTTTCGATATGCGCCGCGACATTAAACACCGGAGCGCCGCCCGGCGTTTGCCCTTCATAGGTCCCTTTGTGCGCATGGCCATGAACGACCGCGCTTACCTGGAAGCGGTCGATGGTCTCGGCCAGGCGGGATGAACCGAGAAACGGATATATTTCCTTGGGTTCACCCGCTACTGTTTCGACGATCGGGGCATAGTGCAGAATGACAAGAGCGCGCTTTGCCCTGGTGGTTCTCAAGGCATTCTCCAGGCGCATGGCCTCGTCCACGCTCTCCGAAACCATGGTTTTTATGGCGGCCTCGCCGAAGGAACCCAGCATGTACCGGCCGAAGCCGCCGATGAAGCCCTTGGTTCCGGCGAATCCCACGTCCGCGATCTCGACTGCCTGGCCGTTAAGGAGGTGGACGCCCGCCTTAAGGAGAATCGACGAGACTTCCTCCGTCGCATCACCCTGGTGATCGTGGTTTCCAAGAACGGCGACTACGGGAACCGTGCAGGACTTCAGGTCGTGTGCCAGGAGTTCGGCTTCAACGGGCTTGCCCAAGTCCGTCAAGTCGCCGGCGATGACGAGCACGTCAGCCGCTTGCGAAATCTCGGAAAACAGCTCCGCGTAGGAGACGGACCTGTCCTCTTTCACGTGGAGGTCGGCTACGGCGGCGACCTTCAGCTTGCTCATGGTGTCTGCTCCTCTATTCCTCGCGCATCTCACCGTCGCCGCCGACATCGGCAAATCCCCATTCCCTGACGTCGATCTCGTAGTCAGGGCGCGAGTACATGCGCCCGCGGCAGATTTTCGTCTGCGGCAGCGGCAGGTCCCGTTGCGCTGCCAGCCTGCTCAGGAGTTCGTCCATAAGCCACTGCGGAACCCTGTTGCGCTCGGAAGGATAGATCCATCGGAAATTGAGGAGGTGGATAAGCAGCACCTCCCAGTGAACTTCCATGTATTCCAGCAACCTTGCCCAATCGATCCGGTCGTGCGCCTTCAAGATCACGTGCGCCACGTCGGCGCCGTCGTAGCGCTCGCGAAACTGGATGAAGGACTTCGACCAGACCAATTCGGTCGGCGCGGCGATCAAGACGGGACAACCGCTGATTTCCACAGGCAACGCATGTGCGAACCAGCCATCATTGACCAGCATGGTTCCATTCGGCGAGGCGAAGATTACGTCGAAGAAGAATCTCCCCTTGAACACCTTCCCGAGCCAGCGGTCGTCTTCGATTTCGACTGCATATCCGCGGGACTTGAAGTGCTTGAGGATGCGAGTGTAATCGCCGGCCTTGCAGAAGATATCTAGATCCTTGGTCGGCCTTGATATGCCGGTATAGGCGCTGACGGCAAAGGTACCCGCAATCAGGAAGGGAATTTTGGAGCGAACGAGCTCAGCGAGTGCTTCGGCGACAAACGCCTCGGCTTCCTCATCGACAAGTTGCGGCATCGCGAGAGGCCCGGATACCCGGCGCGATTTCTTTTGCCGCGGTACGACTGACGTCATGCTGTCCTCCCGAGCGGACAAATCTTCTTACGAGAACACGCCAAACTGAGGGAAGTTCCGCGCGGTCGTCCGAAGCAAATCGAGAGACTGCCTCGCGCGATCGACGTCAAACGGTCGTCAGTGAACGTTGGCCAGCCTCCTGCGGAACAATCAAAAGCGACAGCGGTTCGACCCTCGTGAAGACATAGGAGGAAGAAATCATGAGCGCTTCCGGTGTCGCTGCCTTTGACAAGACACTCCAGGTCACCAACACATGGTTGGATGACATCATGAAACAGCAAGGGCCGGATCGCCAGACCGCGTGGCATATCCTCGGCGCGGTCCTGCACACAGTTAGGGACCGTCTGCCGGCAGACCTGTCCGCGCATCTTGCCGCCCAATTGCCGCTGCTGGTGCGCGGCGCCTATTACGAGCAGTACCAGCCGTCCAAGCAGCCCACGCGATCGCATTCGCTGGATGAGTTTCTCGCACAGGTGAAGGAGGAACTCGCCTTCACGCGGCCAGTGGATGCGAAAGATGCGGTACAGACGGTCTTCGCCGTCCTCTCGCATTATCTCGATCCCGGTCAGATCGCGAAGGTGCGGGAAGGCTTGCCCGAAGACGTACGCGCTTTGTGGCCGGATCCTCATTCCAGACATTGAGTGATCCGAGGCACACGGCGCTGCGCGTCTGGTTAGACGCGCAGCGCCGTGTGAGCTTTGAATCTCCGCATGATTTCGTCCCTAAATCGAGTCCCGCTTAGGGGAACAGGCCGGAGTGGCGGGCGAAAGCGCAAAGCCGGCAAAATCACAGGCCGCTACCGGACTTTGCGTGGCCGCGCGTACTTCAATGATCGCTGCGGTCGCGGCGCGCAAACCAGCGAGGAAACCGCTGATTGCGTCCAAGAGTTCCGCTGCTCGCCTTAGAGTCCGAAGGGGAATGTCTCCGGTACGCCCGGGCGTACATGCTCCGGCATCAGAGGAGTTACCGGTGTCGTCAGGTCGAACCAGACAAAAGCATCGAATTGATGCGGCAACGATGCATGGGCATAGTGGCTCATGCGTTCGGTGTCTGGTCTGTAGATGACACCGATGAACCGTTCGAGTCTTGGCTCATCGAGGCGCCGGCGCAAAACATCGTCGCGCGAGAAATCGAGCAGAAAGCGATCGACATCCGAGTCGTGAAAGACTCGTTCGTAGCTGCCGGGTAGAGAAGGCTGGATGTCCTTCATCTCGATTTCGCCATCCCAGGCGCTCGCGGCCGCCACTCTGCCACCGTGCGTTCCGAAGCCGATCAATGCTGCCTGCTCCCCGAAACGTTCGCGGCAAAGCTGACCGATGTTCAACTCGTCACGAGCCGCCCCCATCTCCGTGTGGCGGGCGTCGCCGATATGCGAATTGTGTGCCCACACGACCGCCTTCGAACCGGGACCGCGCGACTCCAGGAGCCGATCGAGCGTTTCGAACATATGTCTGTCGCGCAAGTTCCAGGAATCGGCTCCCGCGTAATACATGGTTCGGTAGTATCGCTCTGCCGAGGCGACCAGGCGGGCGTTCTGTGCCGCGTCGAAAAGCTGGTCCCCATCACTGTCGGTCGTTTCCAGGCGTCGCTCCAGAAGCTCGCGGCATTGACGCACCACGGCCTCCTCGCATTTGTTGTAGCTGGCGGTCAGCACGGCCCGACCGTAGGTAGATGGATCGTTTTGCCATGGGGTCAGACATCCATAGCGCTCCCTCGCGACAGTCGCGGCGGCCGGATCGACTTTGTCGAGATAGTCCAGTACTGCGGCAATGGATTCGCGCATGTTGTAGATGTCGAGTCCGTAGAAGCCTGCCCGGTCCTGTTCGGCGACGCTCCCATTATATGCGCGCATCCAGTCGACGAAGGATATGACCTCGCGGTTTCGCCACATCCACGTAGGAAAGCGCAGGAATGGAGCATTCGAGCCACGCCTGTGAGGGCGGTGCCGAACGTACCGATCAACGGCTGCCGCGTCCGGCCAGTCGGCCTCCACAGCGACAATTTTAAAACCGTGTTCCTCGACGAGCCGACGGGTAATGGCGGCGCGAGCGCGATAGAATTCCGAGGTCCCATGACTGGATTCCCCCAGCAACACCACGCGTCGGTTGCCAAAACGATCGAAGAGCCGCCCGAAGGCTGGATCGTCGAGGTCGGGCAACGGCTCGGCGACATCGGCCACCATTTCGGCGAGCGTCCGCGAAGGCGGAGGAGGAGCAGATCGAGCAGGTTGCTGCCGCTCATCCTGCCGGGCGTACTCACCTATCAGCGGGACAAAGCGGACGCCGCCAAGGTCATGCTCCTGGAAGGTCGAGGCGTTGACGCGCGTCACCTTGAGCAAGCGTTGCTCGCCCTGCGGTCCGGTCGGTATGACCATGTGCCCGCCAAGATCGAGCTGCTCCTTCAGCGCTTGAGGCACGCTGGGGCTAGCGGCGGCAACGAGAATGGCATCGAAAGGGCCCGCTTCCGGCCAGCCCTTAGTCCCATCGCCGGTGCGGACCTCGATATTGGCGTAGCCGAGCTTGGCAAAACGCCGCCTGGCCTCGTTTGCGAGCGGCGCATGGCGTTCGACAGTGTAGACATGTCCGGCGACCCTGCTCAAAACGGCGGCCGCGTAACCGGAACCGGTCCCGACTTCGAGTACCGTATCGCCAGCCTCGATCTCGGCCTCAGCGATCATCAACGCGACGATGTAGGGCTGCGAGATCGTCTGTCCTTCGCCGATCGAGAGGGGAGCGTCTTCGTAGGCGAACTCCTCAAAGCCCGGATCGACGAACGCCTCGCGAGGAACAACGCGCATGGCTTCGACGACGCGGGCATCATCGATCCCACGGCGGACGATATGGAGGTCCACCATCCGGTCGCGAGCACGGGATAGATCGAGCTTCATGAGTTGATCCCTTAGATTTGACGCTGCCGGCGGATACCGAACTTGTCCCAGGCCCGCCGCGGGCGTGGCTCAGTCGGGAACCAGTGAAGAGCGCGAATGTTCCGAGCATCATTCAGAGATGGTGCGGTTCCTCTCCAAAGCGTTTTTGCCCCTTCGCGGGTTTTCTTGGGAACCAAGCATCCACGCACCGGTTTGTCGTTCGTTCCCATGTCCCGATCGATGGAGAGAATTCCCATGGCCAAGAGAAATCCGCGCCCGGCAAATTCCAAGTCGGCCATAATCCATGAACAGAAGCTCACGCGCGGCAACGGAGGGGAGCTTCACCAGGTTGCCGAGGACGGCACCGCGATACTGACGACAGCGCAGGGAGGCCCGGTTGCGGACGACCAAAACAGCCTCCGCCTGGGCGAGAGGGGGCCGACGCTCATCGAGGATTTTCATTTCCGCGAAAAGCTCTTCCATTTCGATCACGAACGCATTCCCGAGCGCGTCGTGCATGCGCGCGGTTATGGCGCGCATGGCTACTTCGAAACCTATGAATCGCTTTCTGCAATTACGCGTGCGGATGTCTTCCAACGCGCCGGAGAGCAAACACCCGCCTTTGTGCGATTCTCGACCGTCGCTGGCAGCAAGGGATCTTTCGATCTCGCGCGCGACGTTCGGGGGTTCGCAGTCAAGATCTACACAAAGGAGGGCAACTGGGACATCGTCGGCAACAATATTCCGGTTTTCTTCATTCAGGACGCTATCAAGTTTCCTGACGTCATCCATTCCGTAAAACCGGAACCCGACAGAGCTTTTCCGCAGGCGCAGTCGGCACACGATAATTTTTGGGACTTCATCAGTCTCACGCCGGAAAGCATGCACATGATCATGTGGGTCATGTCAGATCGCGCAATCCCACGGTCGTTCCGGTTCATGGAGGGCTTTGGTGTCCACACTTTTCGTTTCGTCAATGCCAAGGATGAATCGACCTTCGTCAAGTTCCACTGGAAACCGAAGCTCGGACTTCAGTCCGTCGCGTGGAACGAAGCCGTGAAGATCAATGGAGCCGATCCGGATTTTCATCGGCACGATCTTTGGGAGGCGATACAGGGCGGCAACTTCCCCGAATGGGAACTGCAGGTCCAGCTTTTCGATCAGGATTTTGCCGACGCCTTCGACTTCGATGTTCTGGACCCCACCAAGATCATTCCGGAAGAGGTCTTACCGCCGAAAGCCGTGGGAAGATTGGTTTTGGACCGGATGCCGGAAAACTTCTTCGCCGAGACCGAGCAGGTCGCCTTCATGACCCAGAACGTGCCGCCCGGGATCGATTTCAGCAATGACCCGCTGTTGCAGGGACGAAACTTCTCCTACCTCGATACGCAGCTCAAGCGGCTTGGCAGTCCCAATTTCACGCACATTCCGATCAATGCACCGAAATGTCACTTCCACCATTTCCAGCAGGACGGGCACATGGCGATGCGCAACCCGGTCGGGCGCGTGAACTATCAGCCGAACTCCTGGGGCGAGGGACCACGCGAGTCGCCTGAGGATGGATTCAGGCATTACGCTTCCGATGAACAGGGCACCAAGGTCCGTCTTCGCGCCGAGAGCTTTGCCGATCACTACAGCCAGGCCCGCCTGTTCTTCGTCAGCCAGACGCCGCCTGAGCAACGCCACATCGCCGACGCACTCACGTTCGAACTGAGCAAGGTCCATACCCCGGCGATACGAGAACGCATGGTGTCGCATCTCCTCAACATCGACGAAACCCTCGGAAAAAAAGTTGCGCATGCGCTGGGCTTTAAGTCGGTTCCAAAGCCGGCGGACGCCGCCATGCCGACACGCCAGGATCTCGCTCCCTCGCCAGCGCTCAGCATTATCGAGCGAGGGCCAAAACGGTTCGAAGGCCGCAAGCTTGGCATACTGGTAACCGACGGGACCGATGCCTCGATCTTGAACGCCGTGACGGCCGCGGTCACGAAGGTAGCGGCCATGTTCGAACTCATCGCCCCGAAGGTCGGAGGCATTACTGCATCGGATGGCAAGTGGATTCAGGCGCATCAAATGATCGAAGGGGGCCCGTCGGTCTTGTACGATGCGGTGGTTCTTCTGCCTTCGCCTGGCGTCGTCTCGGAACTGGTGGACGTTGCCGCGGCGCGGGATTTCGTCGCCGATGCCTTCGCCCATTGCAAGTACATCGGCTACGTCGAGGCGGCCGTTCCCCTGCTGGCAAGAGCCGGTATCACCGACTCACTCGACGAGGGAACGATCAGTCTCGGAGATGCCAAAAGTGTCGAGACCTTCGTCAAAAATCTCGGCAACTTGCGCGTCTGGGGGAGAGAGCCATCGGTCAAGCTCAAGTAGCGGCCCACGGGAAGCGAGCGCAGGGGCAACGGTTTGGTGCCCGGGACTGCTCTCGATACCAACAGCAATGGAGAGAGTTATGGAGGACTCACAAGCGATTCCCCGACCCCGGCAAACTTCCGACTACCCGGGACGTCAGACAGATTGTGTTGCAGCGCTGAGGCCAGCCGTATCTGATATGGCAGCAACTTCTCAAGACAGCATTGTTGCGGCAATCGGCGGAGAGATGACCGACGAGTTGCTCGCGCTCGCCCATAGAGCGGAAGAGGCAGGCTGGACCTTCGATGAGGCATCGGCGGCGATTGAAACGCTTGCTAGGGAATATGAGGGCGCCAAGGGCACGATCTTCGACTGAGCTGGCCCGAATTCGCGGTAACTGCTTGTGGGGCATTTGTCCCTGATCCCACTCGGCATCGCCGACGCGGAATGGGCTGGCGAGTGGCGTTCGGCGCCGCCCGCAAAAGTGCGGGTTGTCACTTTTGATGTCCGTCCGCGCGGTCCTCTATCGCTTGTTCGTCCGTCAGTGTCGGAAACACCGACCATGCCGCCAGGAACAGCGCGGCGATCACGGGGCCGATGACAAAACCGTTCGGACCGAACGCGGCGATGCCTCCGAGCGTCGAAATGAGCACCAGGTAGTCGGGGATCCTGGTCTCCTTGCCGATGAGGATCGGCCGCAGCAGGTTGTCCACGAGCCCAATCACCAGCATTCCGTAGACGAGCAGCACGACGCCTTGCCATACCGCCCCTGATGTCAGCAGGTAGATCGCAATAGGCCCCCACACAAGACTGGTCCCCACCACCGGCAGAAGTGCGAAAATGACCATCACCGTGCCCCACAGCACCGGCGCCCTGACGTCGAGCATCCAAAGCATCAGGGCACCAAGCGTGCCCTGCACAAGCGCCACGACGATGCTGCCTTTGACGATGGCGTTGATTGTCAGCGCGAAGCGGCTGAACAGCGCCTGGCGGAGCCCGCCGCTGAGCGGCAGTGCTTCGCCGACCGCGCGCAACAGCTCGCGCCCATCACGCAGCAGGAAAAAGAGCAGGTAGAGCATGACGAAAAAACTTGCGATGAGGTGGAAGGTCGACTGTCCGATGTTGATCGCCTTACCCGCCATGAACTGACCGCTCTCCACAAGTGCGTTCAGCAGCCGCGCGCGCAGCGCAGCGGCATCCGGCAGTTCTATGCGGTTGAGGAGGCCGTTCAGCCAGCCTGGCAACATGTCGCGGAACGCCTGGACGTCAATATCGAAAACGATCTGGCCGGCCGCGATGCCCTGATAAACGGAAACCGCCTCGCGGAAGACGAGGTTCGCGATGAGCAGAAAGGGCAGGATCACCATCACCAAAACGATCACCAAAGTGATGAGCGCAGCGATGTTGCGCCGGCCAGGAAGATGCCGAAGGATGCCGCGGTTTAACGGCGCGAACAGCACGGCGAGTACGATCGCCCAGAGGATAGCTCCGGAAAATGACCAAAGCACCGACACAAAGGCCAGCGATACCACGGCCGTCAGTAAGATGAAGGTTTTGTATTGGAGTTGCCGCACGGCCCAGCGTTCCGATTGTTTTGACAATTAAATCCTGGAATGCAACGGGTCGGAGATGCCGGCCCGGTGCAGCATGCCAGCACACAGCCGAGCACGGGAGGCCCTTGGCGCCCCCTCGTGGGTTGGGTCTTCGGTGGTCGGCCTCTTGCCTCGTTGCGGCCGCTCGCCCGCGTCGACGGCCAGAAACCCATCTCTGTTATACCTCTGTGCATCAGTCTTGTTCCTTGGAGAGATCAATCTCCAGTTCTGCGACGAGCGGTAGGTGATCGGAGGCGACGCGCGCCAGGGCGGTATTGTGCACCTCGCAACGCACCACGTCTATTTCACCGACGAAGACATGGTCTATCCTCAAGAGAGGCAATCTCGAGGGGAAGGTCGGTCGCGGCTTCGCATCCGTCTGCAGCTGCGCATCTCTAAGCTGTCGGGCCACGAGCTTATAGGCCGCCGAGCGAGGCGTCGCGTTGAAGTCGCCCGCCAGGACCACGGGCGCCTCCCGGTGATCTATTCCGCCGAGCCAGCCTGGTCCGAAAAGCGTCGTTGCCTGGCGCACGCGGTCGGAGCCGCGCAGCCCGAGGTGCGTAACGACGATTTGAAGGTTGACATCAGCCAGATCGACTTCGACCCAGAGCGCCCCTCGGGACTCTCCGACGGACGGCAGGGCGCCAGCTTTGACCAAGCGCATGGGCAATGAAGTCAGTACCGCATCTCCATATTTTTCGTCCTTCAGGTGGAGAGCCGGGTGAAATTGCGCCTCCATCTGCAGATGCGCGGCAATCATGTGGGCCTGGTCAATTCCGCCGCTGCGCACGCGACCGACATCCACTTCCTGCAAGGCGATAATATCCGGCCGGCATTCGCTGATGACAGTAGCGATACGAACGGGGTCGAGCTTGCGGTCGGTGCCGAAGCAACTGTGCACGTTGTAGGTGAGGAAGCGTATCCGCCGTCGCATGATCTCATTTCGGTGATCTCGCACTTTTGGAACACCCGGGAGCTGCTTTTCGTTCCGGTGGAGGTGTGGGAACAGCACGTATGGCTATGAGGCATTTTGCAAGGTTGTTTGTCGTCGCCGCCATCATTCTGGCGGGCTGGTTGATCTATCGCACCCTCAGCAAGTACGGCGTGGACGAGATCACAGCCTCGATCTGGCAGATTCCACCGGGACATCTGCTCACCGCTGTCAGCTTCGTCTTTCTATCATATTTTTGCCTGACGTTTTTTGATGCGCTTGCCGTGCGTTACGTTGGGCGAGAGCTTGCCTACAAACAAGTCGCGATCGCCTCGTTCACCAGCCTCGCGATTGGCCACAACGTCGGAGGCGCGGCTTTAAGCAGCGGGGCCGTCCGATATCGGTTCTATTCGCGCTGGGGGCTGAGTGCCGAAGAAGTTGCAAAGATCATTCTCTTCTGCGGAGTCACTGTCGGCCTGGGTCTTATCACATTGGCCGGTATTTGTTGTCTGATCATGCCGGCGGGTCCAGCGCGGATCATCGGATTATCCCGAACCGGTGTCCTCATATTCGGCGTGACCTGCATTGGCGCCTCGAGCGCTTACTTGCTTCTTGCGTACTTTCTCAAAGGATCGGTTCGGGTATTTCGCTGGAGGTTCGAAATGCCGTCGGCGCCGATCGCGTTCTGCCAACTGATCGTTGGCACGGTCAATTTCCTTTGTGTCAGTGCGTGTCTGCACCAGTTGCTGCGAGCCTTCGGAAATCCGACGTTCTTCGATACGGCGACGGCGTATGTAAGTGCCAATGCCGCCGCACTCGTCAGCCATGTTCCAGGAGGCATTGGCGTGATCGAGGCAACGGTAGCATTTCTGCTTGGCAGTTCCGCGACCATCGGTGCTTTGATCGCCTTCCGTGCGATCTATTTCTTCCTGCCGCTGCCGCTCGGGTTGATTTCGCTTTCGATTGCCGAACTTGTTCATCGAGACGACGGAAAAAGCCTGGCGAGCAAGGCGAAGAACTGACCTCCCCAGCGTCTAATCAATTTATGCGTGCGGTAGAAAGGGCGTATCGGTCTGCGCGGATCGACAAGCCCCGTGCCCCAGACAAGGTTGGTTGCCCCCCCATCGTCGACCCCATCGAAGGCCCGTATGCCGCGGCGGCCGGTGTTTAGCCTATCGAGGGCAGCGACGAGAGAGCCAGTGTCCCTTAACGCGCTCTCGACCTCGCTCGTGTCGACGTCGAGATGTTCCGCCAAAAGCCCGTTGCGAACACTGACGATCGCGGCACTCTGCTCTTCGTTTGCGGCTTCCACCGCGACGTCGCATTCCGTGTCGAGGCTTTCGGAGCGGTGATTGAAATTCGAGGAGCCGACGCGGAGAAATCGGCCGTCGATGGCGACCACCTTGGAATGGATCAAGACCTCCTGTTCAGATCCATCGCCCGCAGGCACGACCGGGTAGCCGACCCGCAGCCTGCCACAACGGTCGGTCTGCTTCAGCCTTCGAATGAGGCGGTCCCGGTTTCCCCCCATGAAAACCTTCTCGAGGAAACCATGCGAACTGCGGGTGGTGACAATGACAATTTCCGGACCGTCCGGCTCCTTCAGGCGTCGGCAAAGCAACGCGCCGATCTTCCGCGAGGCGAAATATTGGTTCTCGATGTAGATCTCGCGTTGAGCGCTGCGTAGAGCGTCGAGTGTGAGGCGCAGCGCTTCTCGCCGGCCTTTTCCCTTGCTGAACGCAGGTTCGGTGCGCGCAATCGCAACGAAGCAGTTCTTCAGGACCGGGACAGTGCCGGCGGGCCACGCAACCCTCGTTGCGCGTGGCGCTCCGATCTCATCGCCGGTCGACGCCTTCCAGCGGGAGCGGCAGAGGTCTCCAATCGCGCGGCTGGCCTCCCCATCCAGCACCACCTGGATGTCATGCACCGGATCGTAGGATTGGCCATCGGGATCGCGGCGGACCTCATTATGGGCCAGGTGATCCGGCGTATCCCAGCGCCGCGCAGTCAGGTCGATGCCACCGACGAAAGCGACGCCGTCGTCGATGGAGATAAGCTTCTGGTGATGCGAACCCCGGAGTGCACGATGGCTCGCGAAACGAAGTTCGATCTGGGAATGGGCGGCCCATTTCTGCTTGCGAAAGAGCCGCAGCGACTTTCCAGAATAGATCGGCCCCATCGCCCAGACGAGAATGCGGATCTTGAGGTTCGGTTTGTGCGCCGCCAAGCGCTCCAGCAGATTGCCGAGCGATTCCGCATGCGGATTTTCTGGGCGCAATTTGATGCGCGGATCAAAATCCCATCCGGTTATCCAGACCTGCTCCTCCGCTTCCTCGAGCGCGCGTTCGAGGCAAGCGTAATAGGCTGCGGCATCGATGAGAAAGGATAAGCGCCTTGCGGACACGCGGCGCCAGGCATTTTCCGCCTCCTTGACGATTGGTCGGTGCGCCCGACTCTCTCGGTCAGTTGTACTTCCGCTAAATACTCTCTTCCAAACCAAGCTTTTGCATCCCGTCGGTGGCGACTGCAAAATGAATTGATTTCAACCGCGATTTGTTCCTGCAGCAGGGACCGCGGTCCCTTCTGGCCTCAGACGGTGCGAGGTCCCGCAGCGCACAGAAGGGACTATCGGGCGCTACCTCCTCCGGACCTCGCGCCTACGGAGGCCATCGCGGGTCACGCTGGTAGGGCCCGAACACCGCCGCAGTCACAATGGCGGCGGTGCCCCAGCCGCACGCAGGATGACGGACCGTCGGAACAAGGCATTTTCCCCGGCGTTGCTAATGCGTGCGGCGCGAAGAGGCCGATTTGAGCGATCAGCGGACCCCGGTCATGACTGCGAAGGAAATGGATCTCGTCGAAAGACTGCAGGCCACGGAGCCGGGACGGGGCCGGGACGCCGCGACACCAAGAGAAATACCCCCCAGAGGGATGCGGGACGTCTTCTGGCGGGTGGTGGCCGAAATATCCGAAGAGCGGATCGTTCTGATCGCGGCCGGCGTGACCTTTTATCTGCTGTTGGCGCTGTTTCCTGCGCTGGCTGCACTGGTCTCGATCTACGGACTCGTCGCGGACCCATCGGCAATCGGCACGCACATGGGCGCTCTGGAGGCGTTGTTGCCGCCCGGATCCTACGATCTGATCATGGATCAGTTGAAGTCGCTGACAACTCAGCGGACGTCCACACTCAGTATCAGCTTCCTGTTGAGCCTCTTGGTTTCCTTGTGGAGCGCGGCCAATGGTATGGCGGCGCTCTTCGACGCAATGAACGTCGCATATGGAGAACAGGAAAAGAGAGGTTTCTTGTCGAGAACCCTCTTGTGTCTTGCGTTCACCTTTGCAGCCCTGCTGTTTGTGGTCGCCCTGATCGTTGCGATTGGCATCGTGCCGGCTGTGCTTGCCTATCTGTGGCTTGATCGCTGGGTAGAGAACTTAACCAAGGTGGCGAGGTGGCCAGCTATTCTGCTTCTGGCCACGATCGGTACAATCCTCATCTATCGTTTTGGTCCAAGCCGGGAACGGGCGAAACTCAGATGGCTGAACTGGGGCGCCGTGTTCAGCACGTTGCTGTGGCTCGCCGCCTCCTGGATCTTTTCTTTCTACCTGGAGCACTTCGCCAACTACAACGCCACATATGGCGCTCTCGGCGTACTTGTCGGTCTCATGATGTGGGTCTGGATCTCGGTGATGATCCTGATCGTGGGAGCGCTGATCAATGCCGAGCTCGAGCATCAGACGACGGTGGACTCTACGACAGGCAAACCATTGCCAATGGGCCAACGCGGCGCTCACGTGGCCGACACGCTCGGCAAAGCGGCTGATTGAGGAGCATGGTGCGGACTCAACATTGGTCACGGTACGAGCGCCCCGCTCAAAGAAGCCATCGGCGCCGGTTTCCGCCCACGCTGGCGTCATCTGACCGGCGACGACAGCAGCGCCGCCTACGTCTGGAGGACTTCCACGACGGTGACATCGAAGACCAGATCCTGGCCGGCGAGGGGATGATTGCCGTCCACCGTCACTCGTTCGTCATCGACACCGGTCACGGTGAACGCCATCTGACGGCCATCGGCAGTGGTTGCTTGCAGCTTGGTCCCGATCTCGACCCCGGCGGGAACCGCGGAACGCGGTACCGTCTGCACCTGGGCATCATCACGACGGCCATATGCCTCCTCAGCGGGAATGGAGACCGTGTTCATCTCGCCGATCGCCATGCCGCTGATCTCACGGTCGAGCCCCGGAATGATCTGACCAGCGCCCACTTGGAATTCAAGCGGTTCGCGACCCTGCGAGGATTCGACTGCCGTGCCGTCTGTCAGCTTGGCAGTATAGTGGATGCGAACGACGTCACCTTTTTGACTTCGGTCATATTTGCCTCTCGATGGATGTTGGAGTGATGATTGCGGTCGCTTGGCGAAAAGGCCGACCGCGCCAAGACATGCCGGTCTCTATGCCGGCATCGGTACATGCGGGAAATAGGGCGCTATCCGCAAATGTAAACCGCGGTTTTGCATGCGCGTGCCTCTCCGGTGCGCTGACACCGGCCTTGGGAATGTCTGCAATGCTCAGAATCGGATCCAAACAGGGAACAAGGGTCCAAGTGGCTCGTTTGTTTGCATACACGTAATTGATCCCGTTACTCCCATGGGAGGAGCCGAAAAATGAACAATGAACCAAGCGGCCGCGCCCCCGGCGATCCGTTGCGAGTGCCCATAACGACCTCGCAAGGGGTCGATGATGCATATGGCGCGCAAAACACTGGAACTGGCGAAAGCGCGGCAGATCGCAACCTGCAACAGGCGGTGCGCGAAGATCTGGATGATATGCGAGAGTTCGCGGGTGATCAGGCCGAGAAGGCCCGAGACGCTGCGATCCGCACCGCCGAGCGGGAGAAGAACGTCGTGGCGCGCCAATTGAGCGGCGTAGCGATGGCCATAGAGAAGGTTGGCTCCGAACTCCAGCAGTCGGATCAGCGGGCTTTGGGCCGATACGCGCAACAGATTGGCACATCACTCCGCGGCTTTGCACGCGACGTCGAGGGTCGCGATCTCGGTGAGATTGCCGGTATGGCCGAAGACTTCGGCCGAAAGCAACCGCTGGCCTTTCTCGGCATGGCGGCGATCGCAGGACTGGCCGCCAGTCGGTTCCTGACCGCCTCGGCCCAGCGTCGCACTCACCGGACCGTTTCCCAACCATCTTCCGCACTGCCGGCATCAAGTGATCGGGCAAGTGAAGGCGGGGGGAATTTTGAGGAGCTTCAGCGCAATGACTAACCATCGGGACGACCGCCCCTTATCGGAATTGATGACCGGTTTGGTGACGGACATATCAGGACTTTTCCGCAAGGAAATCGATCTGGCAAAGACGGAAGCATCCGAGACTCTGGACCGTGCGACAGGCAGCTTGGAGACGATCTTTGTCGGTTTGATCTTCGCGATTGGCGCCATTGGCGTGCTGTTGAGCGCGGTGGTGCAGGGACTCGCCGCGTTTCTCATGGCGCGCGGCATGACCGAACCGAATGCCGATGCATTGTCGGCGGCCATTGTCGGCGTCGTGGTGGGCCTGCTCGCCTGGGCAATGATTTCTCGTGGCCTGTCGACTATGAAAGCCAGCAGCTTCAAGCTCGATAGGACAGCAGCCTCTCTGCAGCGCGACGTGGACGTGTTTAAGGAGCAAGTGCGATGAACGATTCTCCCCACACGCATTCGTCTGCTGAACTGCAGCGAGAGATCGAGTCCGATCGCCAACGCATCGAAGAAAAGCTTCACGCCATCCAGGAACGCATGTCCCCGGGACAATTGATGGACGAGATGCTCGAATATGCCAAGACGAGCGGCGGGGCCGAATATCTCAGCAATCTCGGTGTCGCGCTCAAGACAAATCCGATCCCCGTTGCTTTGATGGGGGTAAGCCTCGCCTGGCTTCTCGCCAATCCAGGTTCCCGCGCGCCCGCATTGAAGGATGACGATGACGGCGCGGACGACTATCCGCTCGCGACCGTGACGGGTTCTGTAAGGCGCGTCGGACCCGCAGAAGCAAGCTTCGGAGAGCGCTACAGCCACTTCACGGATGAAAGCGGCAGTCGCTTCAGGGCTTTGACTGACCCTTCCGATCGTCGGGCGGGCCACTTCGTCGATCCAAACGGCAATGTGTATCGCGGTTTTGCTGACGCAACAGGAAGGCAGATCGAGGAAGTGCGTAACGAAGCCGGTGCCTTGTTTGACGAGGCCTCCGGTTGGGCATCCAGCAAATGGCGGCAGATGAGTGCCGCGGCAAGCCGTCTGTCCGACTCCCTTGCGGATACCGGTAAATCTCTTGCGGATACCGGAAAATCCCTCGCAGGACGCGCTCAGGATGCTGGCCGATCGCTGCAAGAGGAGGGCGCACATCTCAACGCGGCTATCCTCAAGCATTTCCGCGACCAGCCTCTGGTCGGAGGTGCACTGGCCTTTGCGGTCGGCGCAGCGATAGGGGCTGCGCTGCCCCATACACACGCCGAAGACGAGGCTATGGGTGAGGCGGCTGACGACGTGCGCAGCAATCTCGCGGCGCGGACGAATGCGGCGGTCGGCGAAGCGGTGGCAACTGGCCAGGAGATGCTGGACAAGACCGGCGATGCTGCACTTCACGCGCACGATGCCGCCAAAGAGCAAGTGCGTGAATGGTCGCGAGAGTAGCCGAGCTTCTGCGCCACTGCTTAACCGCAGCTGGCGCAGTCGCGCGTTCGTGGTCGCGGGCGGCTAAATCATTCGCGCGTGGATGACATCGCCTTCCTGGACATACTGACGCTGGGTCTCAACGCGATCCTGCTTCCAAAGATCGTCGCGCCTGTCGATGCTTGCGCCAGCCTGCATTCTTCCGCCCGCCGCTTTGGCGACCGCCTTGGCGAAAGCCGCGCGGCCCTCGAGGTGAGGATAAGCCTGCGAGCATTTTCTGAGGGAGCCCGCCAACGCTGCGCCCCGGACGTCCCAACTGCGCGACAGTCGAACTAGGGGCGCGGCGGCTTCAAATTGCCAAAGCGGACCTCTTCTCGCGACGGATTGTCGGTGATGGATTGCTCTTCCTCGTCGTCCGGAAGGACATCGTCAGGATCGACATTCGCCTCGTCCCTGCTGCGGACCGGTGGTATCCGGCCTTGGTCCACCGGTTTTGCATCCTCCGGGCGTGCTAAATGTGGGCCGATCTCTTCGATTTCCTCGTCGCGTGTCTCGGCCGTGCGGCGGACAGGTTCTTTCAAGCGTGCAATCATGGTTTTCCCTTTCGTCCCGGGAAAAAGCGAATAGTCGGCGTTTTGTTCCCCAACGTGTTCCCAAGTCTTGCGCCATGGTTCGCCGGAAGGCGCATGTTCGCGAGGGCATCGGTACTCCGACGGGACATCGTGAAGTTGTTGAGACGACGGTTGTCTGGCAGTTGAGGAACAATTGTCATTCACGGCGATTGGGATGCCTTTCGACGAAGCAGGAACCATAGGCCCCTGTTCCGTCAGTCTCTACTTCAGCGCCCCCGGGACCGGGGCGATCGTCGGAGGTATGATGTCCAAAGCAGTCACAGCGGCGGCAATACTCGTGCTGATGGTGATCGCAATGATCTGGGTGCTTTTTCCACTGGATGGAACGTCGGAAAACGGCCAGCCCCCGCCTCACGCGATCGATCAATCAAACTAGCTTTTCTCGTGTGACAGTTTCGCGATTCAGGTCTCGGCTGACAGCCGATCGCGCCTGTGCAGGCGTCGTGCGGCGCCGCTGGAACATCTTCAGCATCTGCCGGTTCGTTCGCAACGATAGAGACGGAGATGCAGTATGAAAAAGGCTTTGAGAGATGCGGTGGTGGTCATCACGGGCGCCTCCTCCGGAGTAGGCCAGGCTGCGGCCGAGGCGTTCGCCCGACGGGGCTCGAAACTCGTCCTTGCCGCGCGCGATGCCGCCGCCCTTCAGCTTGTGGCGAAGACCTGTCGCGAATTGGGGACCGACGTTTTGGTCGTTCCTACGGACGTGACGGATGCGGACGCCGTCAAGGAGCTGGCAGAGAAGGCAACGAGCTTCGGCAAGATCGACGTCTGGTTCAGCAATGTCGGCGTGGGCGCGGTTGGTCGCTTCGTTGACACGCCCATAGCTGCCCATGAGCAAGTCATCCGCACCAACCTGATTGGCCATATCAACGATGCACATGCGGCCATCCCAATCTTTCTCAAGCAGCGCCACGGCACCTTCATCAATATGATATCTTTGGGCGGTTTTGCTTCCACCCCCTTCGCGACGGCTTACAGCGCCAGCAAGTTCGGTCTTAGAGGCTTCTCTGAGGCCCTCCGTGCCGAGCTCGCCGATGAACCTGACATCCATATTTGCGATGTCTATCCGACATTCATGGATACTCCTGGCGTGGGCCATGGCGCCAACTATACGGGCCGGAAACTCAGCGTTCCTCCGCCCGTCTACAACGCGCGTCGCGCCGCTCGCGCCATCGTACGTCTCGCAGAGCGTCCACGCGCCTCGATTACCGTGGGTCTGGTCGCGGACCTCGCCCGCTTCGTCCATTTTCTCGCGCCCAACACGACGACGCGGCTGCTGGCGCAGCTTACGTCACGTTACCTGAAGCAGGCGCCGCGGGCGGAGAACAGCAACGGCAACCTGTTCAAGGCGCCCGCCGTGGCCGGTGGTATCGACGGAGGCCTTCGCTCGTCCCACAGGATTCCCATTGCAACCATGGCGGCTGTAGTCGTCGTCGGGTTCGCTGTCGCCGCCCTGATCGCGGGGAGATCCCGTGTTTCATACAGAGGAGTCCTGAGATGAAGGCTTTGACTTGGCACGGCAAGGGCGACATCCGATGCGAGAGCGTGCCTGACCCGAAAATCGAGAATGACCGCGACGTCATCATCAAGGTGACGGCCTGCGCGATCTGCGGCTCTGACGTCCATATATTCAACGGTCTCATCCCCTCAATGGAGCACGGCGACGTCCTTGGTCATGAAACGATGGGCGAGGTTGTCGAGGTTGGTAGGAGGGCGACCAGATTGAGCGTCGGCGACCGTGTTGTTGTCCCTTTTACCATCGCATGCGGCGAGTGTTTTTTCTGTCAGCGCGGCTTCTATTCGGGCTGCGAACGCACCAATCCCGATCGGGAAAAGGCGACGAAGTTGTGGGGCAATTCACCTGCCGGGCTGTTCGGCTATTCGCACCTTCTCGGCGGTTACAGTGGGGGACAGGCTGAATATCTCCGCGTGCCCTATGCCGATGTGGGACCGATAAAGATTCCGGATGAACTCACGGACGAGCAGGTGCTGTTTCTTTCCGACATCTTTCCAACCGGCTACATGGCCGCCGAGTTCTGCGACATCAACCCGGCGGACACGATTGCAATCTGGGGATGTGGGCCTGTCGGCCAGATGGCGATCCGCTCGGCGTTCCTGCTCGGTGCCGAACGGGTCATTGCCGTGGATACGGTTCCGGAGCGGCTAAGGCTCGCCGAAACGGCCGGCGCGATGACCCTCGATTTCATGCAGGAGGATATCTATGAACGGATCATGGAGATAACCCATGGTCGGGGAGCCGACGCCTGCATCGACGCGGTCGGTACCGAGGCTGATAGCTGGGCAAGCCTCGATTCCTTTGTCGATCGCGTGAAAGTGGCCACATACATGGGTACCGATCGCCCACACGTGTTGCGGCAGGCGATCCATTGCTGCCGAAATTTCGGAACGGTCTCGATTGTCGGTGTCTATGGCGGACACCTCGACAAAATACCGATGGGATCGGCAATTAACCGCGGACTGACCTTCCGTATGGGCCAGACGCCGGTTCAACGGTATCTTCCGTCGCTTCTCGATCGGATCGGCAAAGGGGAGATCGACCCTTCATTCGTCATCACGCATAGGGGTGGCCTCGATGAGGGGCCGGCGCTCTACAGTACCTTCGGCGAGAGGAAGGATGGTTGCGTAAAGGTGGTTTTGAGACCGTGAAAGGGTTGCTACGTCAGGCTGGCACGCAGTCGTACAGTCAAGCTCGAGAATGGCCGAGGTCGGCTCATCGGCCTTGCGATATGCACCGCGATACTAAACACTGAGGCCCCCCCGACGTTTGCCCCTTGTGCGCACGGCCATGAACGACCGCGCGCCCGCGTCGGGTGGCCTAGTCGGGCCAGTCTCAACGTATTGGAGAATTTCCGTTCAGGCACGAACTACCTCCGTGCCAAGGCACCAACTGGCGCGACGCCGGAAGGTACCGAGCCCGCAGAGGTCATGACCCGTTGCTCGCTCAGCCGTGCTGCTCGCAACGCTGCAAGGGCCTCTTCCGCAGAATGGCACAGAAGGTTGAGCTCGGTCGGCCGGCGCAGGGCTATCTGGATGTGATGAGGTCCGAACATCCGGATTAGACCATATCCGGGAAAACGGCCGTTGCCGGCCGCGCGGTTGTTCCAGCGTGTGATCCTGCCGTACGGCCATGGTGTATAGGAATGTTCCGCGTCAAGGATGCGGGCGCATTCTTCGTAGAACGTCTTCTTGCTGAATTCCGTGCCGGCGTCCATTTTGGCAGGTTCCTCGCTCGGTAAGTCTCAGAACCGTTTCCGTCCAACAATGTTCCCGATTCGCAGCAGTCCGCTGCGGAACGCCTGATCCCATTGCAGACATTGAATAAGTGATCCGAGTCAGAGTGGCGGGCGTAAGCGGAAGGCTGGCAAAATAGCCGACTACGAGTGTCTGCATCGCCGCACATACTTCACCGATCGCTGCGGTCGCGTGGGCGATAAACCTCATCGTCTCTCGCGGATTCGACGGACGGTGCCGGCCGCGGGTCAGCAGTCGCGAAATATTCGGCAAGCGCTGCGATATCGTTGTCGGAAAGCTGTCGTGCGACCTCCCGCATCAAGCGGCCATAGCCGGTGTCCCCGCGCAGCCCATCGCGGAAAAGGCGGAGTTGTTGCTCGACATAGGGGACTGGCTGCCCGGCGAGCGAGGGAAATGCCGGATTGCGATCTTGGCTAGCGTGGCAGACCAGGCAAGCGGGAATACGACGTAACGCGTCTCCCTCTAATGCAAGTTCCTTGCCTGCTTGGACGAGCGCTGTCGCGGCCTCTGCTCTTACTGGTGGCGGGGGCAAAGCCGCGAAGTGCGCTGCGAGACTTCGCCAGTGGCGACCATCGACGGCCCTTGCGGCAACTGCCATGACGCCCCCCGGTCTGCGGTCCTCGGCATAGGCTTCGAGACTCCGCAGAAGGTAGGATTCCTTTTGACTTGCAATGACCGGCGTCGCCGTACTGCGGCCCCTGCCATCAACGCCATGGCATCGCGTGCACTCAGCGAGAGCCTGTTCAAAGGTCACGGGCCGGTCCACGAGCGAGCCCGCCGGGCCGTAAGCCAGGTCGCGATAGGCCTCGGCGCGGAGCGCCGGCAGCCGGCGCAGGAAAGCGACCATCGCCCACACTTCGTCGTCGCGTCTTTGGCTAGGCCAGGCCGGCATCCCCGTAAACCGCACCCCATGCTTGACGATGCGAAAGAGTTCGGCATCGCTCCAGCTGTTGACGCGCTCGGTCAGATCCGGGGGTTGCGGCAGCATGCGCAAGACGGCAGGCGAGCGAGGCTCTCCCGGCGCGCCGTGGCAAATGGCGCAACCGCGTGCAAAATGGCCCGCGGCTGTCTGAACGGCGTGGTGCGGGAGCTCAGGCGGGGCGTCCACCGCAAGAGCATAGGTTCTGACTGCCGACCGCATTGCGAAATGCAAGAACCAGTCCGTAACCTTCCAATGCCCGCTGGACGCGCCGACGTTGAAAAAGCCAATCCAAGCCGCGAATACCACGGCAAACGGAAGGATCGCGAGGGCTATGGCCACATGTTTCCAGTCGACGTGCATCAGCCCTCTGCCCCCCTCTGATCGCCCGGCGCCAGGAGACGACCGAGAAGCGCCAGTCCCCCGACGAGATAGACCACAGCGCCGATGGCGAGCATGATGATTCCACCGACGACCTGGTCCTGCTGGGCGCTGACGAGATTACCGAAACAGACGACAAGGTCCGTGCCATAGAGGGGCCTTGGGCTGAGCGCGAGCAGGACGCCCATCAAGGTCATGTGCACAGATGTAAGAAGAAGCGCGAAGGCTCCGGAGGGGGCTGCTCGCTTCCTCCCATCGGGTTGACCGATAGAGGAGAGCCACAAGAAAAGCCCCGCCGCAAGAAAGGTTGCTTGCTCGAGCAAGAGAGTGGCGACGTTGGTGCGGGCGAGTGCACGCAAGATCGGCATATGCCATGTCCAGACGACAACGAATTCCACGAATGAGGCGATCAAAGGCGTTGCCGGTGCAAACAGAAGGGCCGCGGCGGATCGGTGAATCCGAAGCTCGCCCAACCCCACTGCGATCAGCGGAGCCGCTATCGCGACGATGCCCATATGCGCCAGCATGTGGACAGCAAATGAGTCTTGCGAACCCAGAAGTAGTGAGCCGCCCGAGATCAGGGCCAAAAGCGCAATGCCTGACAGAAGTGCAATGGGCCTCATCGCAAGCACTCCGTCATGAATAGTACCGGCAGTGCGACGAAGATCACCGCAATGAAACTCAGGCCCGAGAGCAACAGCGTGGCAAAACCTTGGAAAAGGGTACGGTCATGCCGCGTCGGCTCATCATGCGGGGGATCGTGGGCGCCAAAGCCCCATTGCCGCCACGCGAGCCAGGCGGACACAAGAATGGCGACAAGCGCGAATACCGTCGCAATGCCAATGGCAATGCGAAGAGCGTCGAAGCCGATCGAGAAACGCTCCTGCTTAGCGCAATAAATCGCCACGCTCAGATAGGAGATCAGGAAGTGAGCCACCCAGACGATTGGAGCGGTGAAGAGTGTCCAGAGCGATTCTGGGCCACTCGGTCGCGGGAGCATCGTGCGCATCGCTATCTCCACCCCGCTTGCGGAAAGAGTCCAATCACGGGGAAAGTGACTGCGGCCGTGATTACGAGGAAATGCCAGAAGAGCACCACGTTGCTGAGATCGGTATCGTATTGCTGCGTCAGCCGGCCTGCAAAACTGCGCGCCAGGCAGTACGCCTGCATGACTGCGCCGACCGCAGCATGGGCGAGCACCCATATGATCAGGATCCAGACGATGGCAGGATAGACATGCGTCGTAGGCTGCATCGCGTGCGTCCAAGGTCCCGCGAGGGCAGCGACGCTTGCGGCGCAGGTCAGAGCGAAGGAAGCCGTGAGGCAAAGCCGCATAATGAGCATATAGTTTTTGGCGTTGTATCGTCGAGCCAGAACAACCAGGGCCCATGCCATCGCGAAGAGTGCCAGCGCAAGCAGAGGCCAGAATGCTCCCGGCCCGGCAATGCCGCCTGTGAAATCCGGGTGGATCGTCCAGTAGAAAAAGTACCCGAAGACGAGGCTTGCGAATGCGGTGCTGTCACCGACCATAGTGATGAACATTGCCCACCAGCCGACGGAAGCCGGGCCCGAGATATAAATGGGCAACGTGAGACCTAGGCCAACGTCTTTCGCAGGCTTTTCCGGTATCTCGGCCGTTCCGGTCCAAAGCCACCAGATAATGGCTGTGAAGGCGGCCATCGCAGCTACAAAGGAGGCGATCCACCAATGAAAGGTGAGGGCGACGAAGGTTGCACCAAGCGACGCAGCTGAGATGATCGCGAGGTAGGACGTCCCGCCGACACGCAGGACTTGCAGGGGCCTGGCATCGAGGACGGAGGTGACTAGTCCCTCTCGCCGACCCTCCTCTGCGTCGGGGAGATAACCGCGGCCTTCGCTGATGTCGCGCATCAAGGTTCTCTGTTCCCAGAGCGGGTAACGGCTCGTAATCACGGGAATGGAGCGTACGCCCCAGTTCTCCTCAGGTTCCGAAATCCATTCGAGCGTGCCGGCCTTCCACGGGTTTTGCTCACCACGGCGATAACGATGCTTGGGACGCAGCACATCGAAGACGACGAGCAGCACGCCGGTGGCAAAGACGAAGGCGCCGGTGGTGGAGGTGAGATTGAGCCAGTCCCAGCCGAGTTCGGCTTGATAGGTGAACACCCTGCGCGGCATGCCGCGCAGGCCCGTCAGGTGCATTGGAAAGAATGCGATGTTGAAGCCGGAAAACATCAACCAGAAGGCTGTGCGTCCGAGTGCGTCGGAGAGGTGCTTCGCGTCGATGAGAGGATAGTAATAGTAGATGCCGGCTGTGACCGGAAACAGCATGCCGCCGATAAGCACGTAGTGGAGATGCGCGACGACAAAATATGTGTCGTGTGCCTGCCAGTCGAAGGGGGCGAGCGCCACCATTACGCCTGTAAAGCCGCCGATGACGAAGATGGCGATTCCGCCGGCCCCGAATAACATCGGGACCGAGAAGATGACCCGCCCTGCAAGCATGGTCGCGATGAAGACGAAAATCTGCACACCCGTCGGGATGGCCACCGCTTCCGATGCCGCCGAGAAAAAGGCCAGCGAGATCTGCGGCAGCCCCGTTGTGAACATGTGGTGGACCCACAAGCCGAAGGACAGAAAGCCCGTGCCGACGGCGGCGAGAACGATCCACGAGTATCCGACGATCGGCCGCTGGGAAAACGTCGGCACGATCATGGCCATTAACGCAATCGCCGGTAGGAAAATGATGTAGACCTCCGGATGACCGAATATCCAGAACAAGTGCTGCCATAGAAGCGGATCGCCTCCGCGGTTGGGATCGAAGAAAGGCCAGTCGAACATTCGCTGCATTTCGAACAGGATGTCTCCGGCAATTAGCGGCGGAAAGGCGAACAGGATCATTCCCGCGACGATCAGCAGGTACCAGGCAAACAGCGGCATCAAGTTGATGCGCATGCCCGGGGCGCGGCACTTCATGATGCCGACGATCAGCTCGACCGCGGCCGCTATCGAGGCGATTTCAATGAATGAGAGCCCAAGCAGCCAGATGTCGGCGCCCACGCCGGACAATTCGGGGTCGGTTGCGAGCGGCGGATACATGAACCACCCGGACGACGGCGCCGCGTTAAAAAAAATGGAGCCGCACACGAAAATTCCGCCGATCAGGAAACTCCAGAAGCCGAACGCACCGAGCCGCGGAAAAGGCAGTTCTCTTGCGCCCAGCATGGGCGGCAGCAGGAAGATCGCCGCAGCCTCGAAGATCGGCACGGCGAAGAGGAACATCATCACCGTTCCGTGAAGTGTGAAGGCTTGGTTGTAGAAATCCGCGGAAAGCAGATCGCTTTCCGGAATTGCCAGTTGCAAACGTACCAACAGTGCCAGAACGCCGCCGAAGAGCATGAACGCGAACGCCGCGGAGGTGTACCATAGTCCGACTTGAAAGTTGTTGACCGAGGTCCAGTACCGCCAGCCGCTTGGATTGGCCCAGACTTCACGCAGCCGCTCCTCTTGTGCCTTGAGGATGTCGCGCGTGTGTGTGTCGGGCTGAGTACTCATCTGAGCCCCTTCAAATATCTGGCGATGGCTCGAATGTCTGCCGATCCCAACATCGCAAAAGACGGCATTCGGGTACCCGGCTTAAGGACCTCCGGCTCCGCAATGAAGCGAGCAATCATCTCTTCGGTATTGGGGAGGACGCCGGCGGCAACAGTCTCTCTTCCGCCAATATGAGAGAGATCGGGTCCCACCAGGCCTCGCGCTTCCGTGCCGTCGATACGATGGCAGCTTCCGCAACCATGCCTCGTGAAAAGATCCCGACCGGGGCCTGCCGCACCCGAGGCGGGGCTCGACTGGATGTTCAGCCAACGATCGAAGTCGTCCGGCATCATCGCCACGGCTGAAAACGCCATCAATGCATGCGACGTGCCGCAAAACTCAGCGCAAGCGCCCCTGTAGACACCCTCTCTGTTTGCCAAGACGGGGAGCGTGTTCGTGCGGCCCGGTATCATATCCATCTTGCCGCCGAGCGACGGCATCCAGAACGAGTGGACAACATCGTCGCTGCGCAGGATGAATTCGACGGGCTCCCCCACCGGCAGCCTGATCTCGTTGGCCGAGATAGCCGGCGGCCGCCCTGATTTATGGTAAACCACCCGCCACCAAAATTGGGTGCCGGTTACTTCGATGCGCAAGACCCCGTGAGTTGTCGGACGCAACGCCGGCATCAACCACAACGCGTATGTCAGCAGCCCAAGCAGAACCGCGGAGGAAAAAACCGGTCCTGCCCACAAGATGAGCTTTCCAGCCGCATCTTCGCTCCACGTGCGACGTCGATCACGGATGGCGTAGACAAGCAGGCCGACTAGCGCGAGCCATATGAGCGCACCGGTGCTCACCAGGATCCAGAATAGAAAAGAAGTGGCGTCGGCCTCCGATCCGGCGGGGTCGAGCGCAGATTGGCGCCCTGCGCATCCGCAGCAAAGAAGCGGCGAGCTCGTCACGTAGCGCGCGAGCGCCGAGCGGCGCTGCTGAGGATTGCAACAAAAAACCACGGCGATGTCCGTCTTAAAGCGCAAACCAATACGCGGAGGAACCGCTGATTGCGTTCAAAGTTCCGCTGCTTGCCTCGGAGTCCGAAGGAGAACGTCCCCGGCACTACTGGGCTTACATGCTCCGGCATCAGGGTCACTGGCGTCGTCAGTCGAGGTGAGATAGCGGAACCCGCCGAACGCGAGAGCAAGGGCGGCGGTTTCTGCCCGTGACCGGTCGCGAATGATGGAGGGCGCACAAACGACTTCCGGTCACGACAACTTCCAACTACCTGGGACGCGAGACAAGCTGCATCGCAGCGCTGCGACCAGCCGTATCCGACCCGGCCGCAACTTCTCACGACAGCACTGTTGCGGCAATCGGCGGATAGATTGACGGACGGGGTGCTCACGCTCACCGTGGAGCGGAAGAGGAGGGTTCGACCTTCGATGAAGCATCGGCGCCGACTGAAACGCTTGCCGGGAAATGAGGGTGCCAAGGGCACGATCTTCGACTTCACGCGGGCCGAGGTCGGTCGTTTGCTGCGGTATGTCCACACACTCCGGTCCAAACACCGGCGATTGTGGTGGAACCTCCCCCGGCGGGGCTGGTTAGATGAGCCGAGAGGTAGAGACCATTGACAAAGCTTGGCGTCCTGACGTTTCACCGCTGCATCAACTATGGGTCGTTTTGGCAGGCACTCTGCCTCGTGCAGGGTCTTCGGTCTCTCGGCGCCAAACCTGTCGTCCTCGATCATCGTTCCGACCGGGTCAGCCGTGCCGAGTGGCGCTGCGCATTGCAGCCGCTGCTACCTGCGAAGACTGCTCGAGCAGACATCTCGCTTTATGCCCTGAAGATCAGGAAGTTCCTAAAGGCGTTCGGATCATTTCCCCTCAGCGCGGCGTTTCCACTCGACGAGCCGTTCACCCCGGAAGATTGCGATCTCGTCGTCGTCGGCAGCGACGAAGTCTGGAACTTTCGCCATCCCTGGTACGGCGGGGTTCCGCTCTTCTATGGGGAGGGGCTATCTGCAAAAAGGATTGTTTCCTACGCAGCAACGTTCGGGAGTCATCCCGCGGCGAACGGGCTTGAGAGCTACTGGGCGGATAAGCTGCGGAGATTTCATGCCATTTCCGTGCGCGACGAGAACTCGAGGACCATCATTGAAAGGGCGCTTGGACGCAAGGCAGCACTTGTTCTCGACCCATGCCTGCAATTTCCAGAGAGCATCGTGGCTTGCCGGAATCTTGCCAATCACCGTCCCTACGTCGCCGTCTACGGGCACTCGTTTCCGTCCTGGTTTCAACAGGAGGCTCGCCGCTGGGCGGCATCGCGCTCGCTCTGTCTCGTCAGTATCGGCTATCGCAACGAGTGGGCGGACGAGCAGTGGGTCGATGGCGGCCCCTACGAGTTCGCCGGCTTCATCGCCGAAGCCGACGCTGTCGTCACGAACTTCTTCCACGGCTGCGTATTCGCGCTACTTAACGCCAAACCGTTCGCCTGCACTCTCTCTGAGTACCGTTCCAACAAGATTAGCGACCTGACGCGCCTTGTCGGTGCGCAAAGACACGTGGTGTCGCAGAACACGCCTCCAGCGGGCTACGAGTCCATTCTTGGCGGCGCGCCGGACCCGGCCATTGCTGATCGACTTGCCGAGCTCCGTCGCCAATCGCGGAACTATTTGACCGATGTCCTCGAATGAACGCCGGACGCCACGCGATGCCACCTCGCTCGCACCGGGACAGATGGATGCATCGGGGCTATGCATCGGCTGCGGCGCCTGTATGGCGCAATCAGACGCCGGCGCGATGCGCCTGGATTGTTATGGCCAATTCAAACCGACGACATCCCGAAACCCGCGCGGCTTCGCGCAGCTGTGCCCGTTTTCGCCCGATGCCTGGAATGAAGACGATATCGCTCGTGAGCGGTTTGCATCGGTACGACATCGCGACCCGTATATTGGCCGATATGAAGCTGCCTATGTGGGATACGTCCGGGAACGCAGCTTTCGGATCAACGGCAGTTCCGGCGGTATGGCAAGCTGGACGGCGGCGGCGCTTCTGGAAGAAAACCTCGTCGACGGTGTTGCTCATGTGGTTCCGCGATGCGAGGACTCCAAACCCTTGTTTCACTATCGCATATCGCGGACCGCGGAGGACATACGCGCGGGCGCGAAGTCGCGCTACTACCCGGTGGAGCTGTCCGGTGTAATCGATGAAATGAGACGTCGCCCCGGTCGCTACGCAGTCGTCGGAATCCCCTGCTTCATCAAAGCCCTGCATCTTTTGTGCCGCCAGGATCCGCTGCTGCGGGAGCGTCTTGCCTTCACGCTCGGGCTCTTCTGCGGGCATATGAAGAGCGCTCGTTTCGTCGAGAGCATCGCCTGGCAGCTGGGGGAAAGGATCGAAGCTGTCGCGGATATCGATTTCAGGCTGAAGGACACCCGGAGACCAGCGAACTGGTACACGGCGCACCTCGTCCTGAAGGACGGGAGCACCCGGAGTAGGGACTGGTGGCATCTGGCCGACGGAGACTGGGGAGCCGGCTTCTTTCAGAACGCCGCATGCAATTTTTGCGACGACGTCGTTGCCGAAACCGCCGACATCTCCTTTGGCGACGCCTGGGTAGAACCCTACGCGTCCGACGGTCGTGGCACGAATGTTGTCGTCGTTCGCTCTCCTCAACTCCGACGTCTCGTCGACCGCGCCCGAAATGAGGGGCGGCTCGAGTTGCAGGAGGTCGACAGCGCATTCGTGGTCAGAACACAGGCTGCCGGCTTCAGGCAAAGGCGCGAAGGTCTCGCCTTTCGGCTGAGCCTGCCGCGCCCCGGCGTCACGCCGAAAAAGCGTGTCGCCCCGCAACGAACTGGTTATGCCCGGCGAGTGGCAATCTACTGGTTGCGCAGCTTAGTCAGTGCGCAAAGCCACCGCGTGTTTCGACTTGCGAAGATACTGAATTGGCCAGCGGTCTACATCCGCTGGGCATCGACGATGCTCGCCTTGTATCAGGGAGTGACCTATTCGCGGGGTTGGATCGGAAAGCTTGTTTGCCGCATCTGGCCGGAAACGGCCGGTTCGGGCAAGCCATCGAGCGACGACGAACCAGGTGCATAGCGCGCCGTCATCTCCGCGCAGAAATCGGCAAACTCCTCCGGCACGAGGGGTGCGCTCGTATGGTGCGGCGCCACGCCCCGGTGCTCGGGGGTGAAGCAGAACGTGACTGTGACGTCGAACTCTTCGAGGGCCGCCATCTGCCGATCGAACCAGGCCAGTGCGTTAGGCCGGAAGCGGTCGGCCCAGGACAGGCCGGTGCGCAGGTGCGTGACACCGAGCCGCTTCATCCATGAAACGGCATCGTCAAGCCGGGGGTCTTCGAAATGGAACCATTGCACGAGCCCGATCTCAGGCGTGTGGCGGGCAAACTCTTCGAGGGCTAGTTTGGTCGCGCCGTCCTCGCGCAAGAGACCCATGTAGAAATGCCGGTAGTAGGACGAGCCCTCGGCCTCCCTGTGTCGCGTGGTCGCGGGCCAGGCGCGCGGGAGATCATAGAGGCTGTACCACTGAATCCGCTCGACCTTGTTCTTGAGCAACTCGGCCGTCTTCCGAAGCCCCCAAAGCTGCACTTCCTCGGCGCCGAAGGTCGAAACACCAACCTCACTGATCCATATCGGCAGATCGGTCACGGCACGCAGTTCCTCGATTTTCTGGGGCCATTCCTCGATCTGCCAAAGGTTCCAGTCGAGCGGAAAGCCGTGAGCCGCCACGGCATCGATGTGGTTGAGGACACCATAGGATTTCATCAGAGCTATGAAACCTGGATCGATCGGGGAAATTCCGCCGAGCACCCGCGTGAGACCAGGATTAACGTCTCGAATCGCATCCGCGGCCAATTTCGCCATATGTGCAAAACGACTCCAGTCCGGATCGATCTCCGGGTCCCAATGCGACTTGTTGTTCGGCTCGTTCCAGATCATGGCCGCTTCTATCATCAGTGCCTCCGTGCTTCTTCGGTCGCATCATCGCGCCGCGTCCTCTAATTCGTTCAATTGCAGGACCTTCGCCCCCCAATCACCTACCACCACGACGGAGATGGAAGCGGGTGCGATATCGAAGCGCGCCCAGGCGTCAGTCGAGAGCCCGAGCACTTGGCAGACGAGGGCCTTGATGACATCGGCGTGGCTCACGAATACGATCTTCCCGCCGCCACTGTGCCGGCACAGCGTTTCGACGAGCGTCATGATCCGTTGCTGGACGTCCAGCATTGTCTCGCCACTAGGCGCGCGCACCAGGCTCCGTGTGCAATTCCACTGGCGCCAGAGCGGATCGGTGTTGAGAACTTCGAAGGTCTTACCGGACCAACTGCCGAAGTCCACCTCGTCAAGTGCATCGACCGTCTTAATCTCGCCGAGTCCCGAGACGGCAGCGATGGCGGCTGCCGTCTCCTGCGTGCGTTTGCGGGGACTGGCATAGATCGCGGCGATGTCCTCGCGCGCGAGACGCGCTGCCAGGCGCGTGGCCTGCTGCCGGCCGGCGCTGCCGAGCGGAACGTCGGCCGATCGTCCGGCGAGAAAGCTGCCAACACTGTCGTGCGCGGCGTGCCGCACCAGCAGAAACGTGGTCGTCACTCTGCCGCCCCCAGGAGTTCGTCGGTATCGCCGTCGATGAACTCCTCCAGCCGCCTGCGCGCCTCGGCATCGGTGAATTGCTGTGGCGGAGACTTCATGAAGTAGCTCGACGGGGCAATCAACGGACCGCTGATCCCACGATCGATCGCGAGTTTGGCGCATCGGATCGCATCAATGACTACGCCAGCCGAATTGGGTGAATCCCACACCTCGAGCTTCAGTTCGACGTTGAGGGGGACGTTGCCGAATGTTGTGCCTTCGACGCGGATGTAAGCGAACTTGCGGTCGGCAAGCCAAGGCACGTGGTCGCTGGGGCCGACATGAATGTTGTTGGCGGCCAATGGAATGTCCATCTGGCTGACGACCGATTGGGTCTTCGAGATCTTCTTCGATTCCAGCCGTTCCCGCTCCAGCATGTTGAGGAAGTCGGTATTCCCGCCGAAATTGAGCTGGTACGTCCGGTCGATGCGGACGCCGCGATCGCGAAAGAGATTGGCGAGCAACCGGTGCACGATGGTTGCCCCGACCTGGCTCTTTATGTCGTCGCCAATGAGGGGCAGGCCGCGCTCGGCGAATTTGCGCTGCCACGACCCGTCGGAGGCGATGAAGACGGGAATGCAGTTGATAAAACCGCAACCGGCGGCAAGTGCCTGCTCCGCGTACCAGCGTGTCGCAACTTCCGAGCCAACCGGGAGATAGGAGACCAGGACGTCGGTTTCCGTCTGCCGCAGAACCTCCGCGATATCAGCCTCCGGCGCATCCGATTCCTCGATTTCTTCGCGCAGATACCGCCCGATGCCGTCGAGCGTTCGGCCCCGTTGGACGACGATGCCGCTCGAAGCGACATCGGCGAAGCGGAAAGTATTGTTTGGCCGAGCGTAGATGGCTTCCGCTACGTCACGTCCGACCTTTGCGGCGGCAACATCAAAAGCAGCGGAAATCTCGATATCACGGACGTGGTAGCCGCCGAGGTTGACATGCATCAGTCCTGGAACGGGTTCATCTTCCCTCGCGCCACGATAAAACGTCAGCCCTTGAACGAGGGAAGAAGCGCAGTTCCCGATCCCCACCAGCCCGACCCGAATTGAATTCGATCGCATCTGTCCACTACTCCTGCGCAGTATCTACAATGCTGGCCAAACCAGCGCGCGACGGAATGGTTCCTTCTCCGTTTCTCGCGCGTCTCGGATCGAATTCAGCTCGTGGCGCGTTGAAGACGGATGTGGAGCAACGGGCGGAGCCATGCTTGTATTCGGTGACGTCACGCGTTTGGAACGCGCCGACGCTTTGTGCGTGGATCTCGCTGCACAGTTGCGAGACCTCGAACATCAGCCGCCGGGGGTCGAACGCCACGCCGCGCTCGTCGGTATCCTGCTCAAGGCCGGCGAACTCGTGCAGGGATTGTCGGACGTCGAGTTCGAAAAAATGTCGGCCGATGACATCTCCGCGCGACGCGACATCGGCAGCCTTCTTCTCCTCGATCTGGCACGGCTCGTCCTCCGGTCCTGGCATCAGGGACTGTCCGGTCCCCTAGCCGTGCCGGCGCGGGTCACGGCACTGCTGCCTGACCTGAGGGCGCCGTGTTCGCTTTGCGTCAAGGAGGCCGAAGGCTACAGCTTTTACGGACTGTATCCAGAAGCCTACGCCGAAGCTGCGATGCGTTCCGGGCTTGCCGCAAACACGAGCGTGATCGGTATACGAAGCATCGGAACGAGTCTCTCCGCAATGGTGGCAGCCGCCCTCGGCGCTGCCGGACCGGTTACGCTTCGGCCGACGGGCCCTCCTTTCCAGAGGCACATTGCTGTCGCGCCGCGGCTTTCGCACCGGCTACTAAGCGATCCGAGGGCGCGTTTTGCGATCGTCGACGAGGGGCCAGGCCTTTCCGGCAGTTCGTTTGGAAGCGTGGCGGACTGGCTTGAGGACCATGGCGTCGGCGATAGGCGGATTCATTTCTTCCCGGGACACAAGGGAGGACTCGGGCCGGAATCCAGCAGCTGCCACCGGGAACGCTGGGCAGCAAGTCATCGTCATGTACTTGACGTGGATGATCTCCTGTTTGAAAGCCGCCACGGTCTCGAGTCATGGCTCAGGGAGCTCATCGGCCCGCTCGAGGGGCCGCTCGAAGACATTTCTGCGGGCGCTTGGCGCAAGACCCTTGGTGACGATCTCCATGCGTGGCCTGCAGTCGACCGCAGATTTGAGCGCAGGAAATTCCTCGCCCACACGACGAATGACACATGGCTCGTCAAATTTGCCGGGCTCGGCGACGTGGGCCAGCGCAAGCTGCTCAAAGCGCGTCTCCTGGCGGAGGCAGGCTTCACACCTCCCGTCGCAGGATTGTGCCACGGCTTCATCGTCGAGAAGTGGGTCGCCGGGCGACCGGTCGCGCCAAGCGAGTTTCGTCAGACGAAATTCATCGAGCATCTCGGCCGGTACCTCGCTTTTCGGGAACGCCGCCTGCCGCTACCGTCGACATCGGGAGCATCGCTTTCGAAGCTGTGCGAGATGGCGACGGTGAATACCGAGGAGGCTCTGGGCAAGGCGGCGGCATTGCGGCTGAAGGAGCTGATCGGCAACGCGGAGCGCTATGAGCGCTTTCTGCGGCCAGTCGATACGGACAGCCGGCTGCATCGCTGGGAATGGCTTGCCGATGGCGAACGGGGCTTTCTCAAGACCGATGCGCTTGATCACAGCGCCGCCCATGACCTTATCGGTCGTCAGGACATCGCCTGGGACCTTGCGGGGGCGAGCGTCGAGCTTGGGCTGTCGACCCAACAATCGGCCCATCTGCGTGCGGTCGTGTCCGAAGGATGTTCGCGCGCCATGAACGCCGATCTGGTAGCAATTCTCGAGCTCTGCTATCTCGCGTTTCAGCTTGGCCTGTGGATCTCGGCGAAGCCGGCGGCGGCCGCCGAAGAAGTTCCTCGACTGGAGGCGACCGCGTCACGTTACGCAAAACTTCTGCTGCGCCGCATGGAAGACGAGAGAGCATGACCAGGGTTCCAAGACTCAGGCCTTGCTAGGACGCGTGCGTCTATCGCCCGTAAATTCTGTCGAGGACATCCGCCACCGCGATCAGGCGGTCGTTGTCTGGATCGAAACGCTCCCCTGCGGCTAGGCGCTTCGCCCAGGCGGCTGCCGCGCGTCCGCCCCAGGCATCAGGAGGAAGCGTTAGCACCTCCCGTTGTGTGCCGCGGTACCGCTCGGCCGAAAAATCGAGAAAGGACCCATTCACGTTCCTGAAGCTGGTGCCGCCTCCGGTGCCGTGAAAGTCAGCGGCAATCACCGCATCGCATCCAGCCTGCAAATGCCACGAGCATGCCAGCCGCGCAACGACGCCATTCGCCAGTTCGAGCGTCGCGACGGCATAGTCCTCCACCTCATCGCCGTCGCGGCGGATGCGGTTGCCCTTGGCAAACAACCTGCTCTCGACCTTAACGACCTTCGGAAAGTCAAGGATCCAGAGAAGGAGGTCGACGAGGTGCACTCCGAGGTCGATGACGCAGCCGCCGCCAGAGAGCGCCTTGTCATAGAACCACGGCTTGCTCGGGCCGTAGGCGTTGTGAAAAGTGAGATCCGCCGCGAAAACGGTGCCGAGTTCACCGGAAACGATCAGATCGCGGATCTGTCGCATCCCGTCGGTGTAACGATAGGAGAGGTCCACGTCCAACAGCCTGTCGACGCGCCGGGCCGTATCGACGACGGCTGCGGTCTCCTCGCGCGTGCGGCCGAGTGGTTTCTGGCAAAAAACCGCCACACCTCGCTCCAGGGCCACAATCGATTGGGCGGCATGGAGCGCGCTTGGCGAGGCGATGACGATGCCGTCCAATCGCTGGTCCAGCAGGACCTCGAGCGAATTGACGACAGTAGCCTCGGGCGTCAACTCGCGGGCCGCCGCCGCCATTTCCGGCGAGGGATCGAAGATCGCAGCGGTTTCGACGGCTCTCGTGTCGACGATCGCCCCCATGCGATGGAGACCGATTCTTCCGACCCCAAGGAACCCGACGCGAGGCCGGATGGCGGCATTTCGATTTATCGCAAGCGGCATCGCGTCACTCATGGCAGATCACCAGCGCCTTGATGAAACCTTCCGGCCGATCGCGCGTCATGTCGAGCGCCGTGCCGAGTTCTTCCAGTCGAAACCTGTGGGTATAGAGCCGCGAAGGGGATATCCTCCCCGCGGCAGTGGCTTCTATCGCCTCGGTGATGCCGCGCATGTAGATGCCCGGATCGCGCTCATGCGCATTGATCACGTCGAGGCCGCGCCAGTTCCAGAGCTGCATATTGACCTGGCGCGGACCGTCCTGGTGGTAACCTGCGATAACCAGCCGACCACGCTCCTTCGTCAGTTCGCTCGCAAGGTCGAGCGGCCACTGCTTGCCGACAGCCTCGATGACGCAGTCGCAGAAGCGCCCGGAGCTCAGTTGCTTCACCTCCTCGATAATCCGCCAATGGTCGTCCATGGCGATCACCGCGCTCGCGCCGGCGCGTTCGGCCGCAGCGAGGGAAGACGGTCGCCGCGAGATGGCGATGACCCGTGCTCCGGCGGCGCTCGCAAGCTCGGTCAGAAGGATTCCGAGAAAGCCGATGCCGACGATCGCCACTGTCTCTCCAGGCTTGATCGCGCTACGCCGGAAAATGTTGAAGGCGCAGCCGAGCGGTTCGCCAGGAAAGGGCTGATCCGCAAGTGCAGGAGGCAAGGGTGCGATCGCGCTCTGGTCGGCAATGTCGTGGGTGGCATAGGCATGATAGGAAAGTGCGGCGACCCGGTCGCCCGGCGCGAACCCCTGCACGTCCTCGCCGGTCGCATCGATAATTCCCCAACCCTCATGGCCTAGTCCGCCCGGTTCTGTCGGAAAGCGCATCCATTCCGGTCCCGCCCAGGGAACGAGATTGGAGGCACAAACACCGCAGCCTTCAAGGCGTATGCGGACCTCGCCGCGGCCCGGCCGTGGCAACGGAAGAGTTTCGATCCGCACCTCCCCGGGTGCCGTAATTATTGCGGCGGACATCGTGTCCGTTTGCGCAGATACGCTGATGTTCATCCTGTTCCCTCCCGCGGTGGAGAACTATCGGCCGCCGAGAATCGCGTCTCAGGTCCCCCGGGACCCCGCCACAGCCCCCGGCAAAGCAAGCCCTGACTACGTTCGGCAGCCTTCGCGCCCTTAACTTGATGTTGCAGCTTTTGTTCCTGCTGCTCTCGGTTCGCGTGGAACACTCGCGCAAGTGAGAGGTTTGTACCTCGGGACGGACAACGTCCCGCTGCAAGGATCAATGAAGAACATCAAAGAAGAAGAAGTCATGGATGAAGGAACTTTTGCTACCGAGGCTTGTTGGAGCTTTGTCACTATCTCCCGTGGAACGTCGTCAGGTACGTCATGACAAAGATTCTTGTTACCGGCGGATGCGGCTTCATAGGCCGGCATGTGGTCGAGGAACTCCTCTCAAGGGACTACAGCGTGCGCGTGTTGGACGTGCTCAATGAGCAGGTTCACGCGGATGCACAGGTCACGTTGCCACCGGACGTGGACTTACGACGGGCGGACGTTCGCGATGCGGAAGCGGTAAGAAACGCGCTCACGGACGTCGACTCCGTTGTCCATCTGGCAGCTGAGGTCGGGGTCGGTCAGTCGATGTATGAAATCGCCCGTTACGTGGGCGTCAACGACTTCGGAACGGCCGTCCTGCTTGAGGCGATCATCGGCATGCCGATCCGACGTATCGTCGTCGCTTCGTCGATGAGCGTCTATGGCGAAGGGCTCTACGAGACGGTGACAGGTGAACGCTGTGCTCGAGTCAGACGGTTTCCTGCCGCCATCAGGACAGGTTCATGGGAACCGACAGGACCCGACGGGGAGCGTCTCAGACCGGTCCCAACGGATGAGTACAAGCCGGTGGATCTCGCCTCCATCTACGCGCTCACGAAATACGCGCAGGAACGCCAGGTCCTGATCTTCGGTGAGGCTTACGGCGTGGAGGCAGTGGCGCTTCGCCTTTTCAACGTTTACGGTGCCGGTCAGGCCCTTTCCAATCCCTATACCGGCGTGCTTGCCAACTTCGCGTCACGGCTTGCCAACGGGCAACCTCCGATGGTGTTCGAAGACGGCAGACAAAGGCGGGATTTCGTTCATGTCCGCGATGTGGCGCGAGCCTTCCGGCTGGCGCTCGAACAGCCGCCGGCCGCCGGACACGTCATCAATATCGGCAGCGGTCAGGCCTATGCTATCGCCGATATCGCCCTGCTGCTCGCCGACGCGATGGGAGTACCCGAGCTTAAGCCGGAGATCATGAACAAGGCCCGCTCGGGCGATATTCGCAATTGCTTCGCCGACATTACTGCCGCACGGGACCTGCTTGGCTTTGAGCCGGCGCATCAACTCAAAAATTCGCTCACGGATTTCGCGCAATGGGTCGGCAGCGTCGGCGCGATCGACCGGGGGCCCGAAATGAAGCGGCATCTTGAGGCCCGGGGGCTGGTGCTATGAGCGCCGGTTCTCCGGATAGGCGTGCTCGCCTGGCCGCGCCTGCCGTTTCTAGGAACGCGTCAGCGATCCTCGTGGTGGGCGGTAGCGGTTTCGTCGGTTGCAACCTCGCTGACAGTTTCCTCCGCGACGGCGAGGAGGTGATCGTCCTCGATAATCTCAGCCGCGCCGGAGTCGAGCGAAACCTAGAATGGTTGGTGGACAATCACCGCAGCGCCGTCCACCCCGTGCTCGCCGATGTTCGCGACTTCACCGCAATAGAGCCGGTCTTCAAAGATGCCAAGGCTGTGTTTCATCTCGCGGCGCAGACGGCCGTGACGGTCAGTCTGCAGCAGCCCATCGACGATTTCGAGACGAATGCACGCGGCACGCTCAATGTACTCGAAGCCGCGCGTTTGGCTGGACGCCAGGCGCCTGTCATTTTCGCCAGCAGCAACAAGGTATATGGCGTGCTGGCGCAAATGCAGCTGACCGAGGTCGGGGGACAACACCTGCCCACCGACGAAGCGGTGCGCAACCAGGGCGTCAGCGAAACGCAGCCGCTCGACTTTTGCACTCCCTATGGCTGCTCGAAAGGTGTGGCGGACCAATACGTGCTGGACTACGCAAGGTCGTTCGGACTTCCGACGGCCGTGCTCCGGATGAGTTGCATCTACGGCCCAAGGCAGTTCGGCACTGAGGATCAGGGATGGGTCGCGCATTTCCTCATTCGCGCGCTCGCGGGCGAGCCGATATCAATCTATGGCGACGGAAAGCAGGTCCGTGACATCCTCCATGTCAGAGATGCGGTCGCCGCCTACCGAGCACTCCTCAAATCGATCGAACGTCTCAGTGGGCGGGCCTTTAATCTCGGCGGCGGGCCTGAGAATGCGGTCAGCATCTCCCAGGTTCTTGGCGAGATCGAACTGCTGGTGGGCCGTCCACTCTCGACAGAGGAGCACGACTGGCGGGCCGGCGACCAACTGTTTTTCGTTGCCGATACGCGCGCGCTTGCCGATGCGGTCGGCTGGAAGGCTCGGACGGCATGGCGCGCGGGACTGCGCGATCTACATGGTTGGCTTCTGAAAGATTGGGAAGAGGTTCACAGGGCCCGCCATCAGACAAAGAGGATCACCGCATGAGCGATCGCCCCGGTTCCGCCCTTCGCGCTCTCGGTCATGACAGCACTCGAGGCCGACTGCCGCGGCGGATCATGATGAGCGTCGATGCGGTGGGCGGTGTATGGCGCTACGCGATGGAAGTCGCCGACGCCATTCGAGCTGTTGGCGTGGAAACGCTTTTCGTTGGCTTCGGCCCAGAGCCTTCGGCGCATCAGAGGTGCGAGGCTATGCGTATCGGCACGCTCGAGTGGTTTGCTGCACCACTCGACTGGATGGCCCGCCATGAAAGTGAGCTCGATGTAGTCGCGGACCTACTCACTGAACTTTCGCTGAGGCATTCGGTCGATCTGCTGCATCTGAATCTGCCGTCGCAGGCGGCCAGTTTTCCGGCGCAAACGCCTGTCGTCGTGGTCTCGCATTCGTGCGTCGCCACCTGGTTCGATACCGTGCGTGCTTCCGGCTTGCCGCGGGAGTGGCTCTGGCAGAAGCGGCTGAACCGGCTGGGTTTCGACCGTGCCGACGTGGTTCTGGCACCGAGCTCGAGCCATGCTGCGGGCCTCGTGCGCTGCTATGGCCGGATCGACGATCTCAGGGTCGTCCACAATGGCAGCCGAAACTCTGGTCCGATAATGCCCAAGAAGAATTTCGTTTTTGCCGCGGGCCGGTGGTGGGACGAGGGCAAAAACGGTGCGGTGCTGGATCAGGCGGCCGCGCATATCCGCTGGCCAGTGCTCATGGCCGGGGCATGCGATGGCCCAAACCGCGAGCGTTTGGCGATCCAACACGCCGATTATCGAGGAGAACTCAGTCACGATCAGATCTTGGCGTTGATGTCGACGGCGGCGATCGTCGTCTCACCGTCGATCTACGAACCGTTCGGACTTGTGGCACTAGAGGCGGCGTGCGCCGGCGCAGCCTTGGTGCTTGCCGACATCGGCACCTATCGTGAGCTTTGGGACGGTGCCGCCGTGTTCGCCGATCCGCGTGATCCGGCCGCGCTCGCGAGGGCAGTTAATGCTTTGACGAATGATACAGAGCTCAGGGCCGAGCTCGGTCAGCGGGCACGATTACGTTCGAGCGAATTTTCCATCGAAGCGCAGCGCGAGGCGGTGCTTGCCGCCTATCGGCAAGCCATGCGCAGGTCTCCTCGATTGACGGCTGCGGAGTGACCGATGCGATTTCTCTTCTACACTCATTCGCTTGTTTCCGACTGGAACCACGGCAATGCCCACTTCCTGCGTGGTGTTATGCGGGAACTCCTGAGACGGGGGCACGAGGCCGTGGCGCTCGAACCGCGCGATTCCTGGAGCCGGCTCAACCTGATCGCGGATCAGGGTGTCGGGCCGATTGCAGCGTTCCGCAAGCACTTTCCCGATCTACGTGTTGAGATCTATGGCGCCGATTTCGACCACGAGGCCGCGGTCAGCGAGGCCGATCTGGTCGTCGTACATGAATGGTCCGATCCTGAGCTAGTCGCTCGGCTCGGCCGCATCCGTCACGCGGGTGGCAGCTTCACGCTCGCATTTCACGATACACATCATCGCGCCGTCACCGCCAAGCGCGCTGTCGCCCGGCTGGACCTTTCCGGATACGACTTTGTCCTGGCCTTCGGCGAGGCGCTCCGCGAACGATATCTCAGCGCCGGCTGGGGAAGGCACGTCTTCACGTGGCATGAAGCAGCCGATACGTCGCTGTTCCATCCAATTCCGTCCGACAAAAACGGCGATCTCGTCTGGATCGGCAATTGGGGCGATGATGAGCGCAGCGCCGAGATCTCGTCCTTCCTCATCGAGCCCGCGCGACAACTGAAGCTTACGGCAACGGTGCGGGGCGTGAGATATCCCGACACTGCGCTCAAGGCCCTGCGTGCGGCGCGAATAGACTACGGCGGCTGGCTTGCGAACGCGGCGGTTCCGCGGGCTTTCGCCGAACATCGGGCGACCGTGCATATTCCTCGGCGACCCTATGTCGAGGCATTGCCGGGCATACCGACTATCCGGGTCTTTGAAGCGCTTGCCTGCGGCATTCCGCTGATCTCGGCGCCGTGGAGTGATGCGGAAGGTCTGTTCCGCGCCGGCACCGATTTCCTTTTTGCCCGCAATGGCAAGGAGATGACGCGCCTGATACGCCAGGTGCTCTCAGAGCCGGCCTTCGCAGAGGAACTGGCTGCCTCCGGCTTGGAAACAATCCGGGCGCGCCATACCTGCCGCCATCGCGTGGACGAACTTCTCGACATCGTTGCTTCGTACCGGCTGAAAAAGGTCGAGGACGATCGCATCACTTCAAGGGAGGTCGCGATATGAGGATCGCTTTTTATGGATCGAGCCTCCTTTCGGCCTACTGGAACGGCGCAGCAACCTATTATCGCGGGTTGCTCCGGGCGCTTGCGGCGCGTGGATATCAAATCACCTTTTATGAGCCGGACGTCTACGATCGGCAGAGATACCGCGATATCGACGTGCCGGACTGGTGCAGGGTTGTGGTCTATCAGGGAACGGTCGCGGCATTGAAGCGTGTCGCGGCGGAAGCCGCCGATGCCGATGTCGTTGTCAAGGCCAGCGGTGTCGGCTTCGAGGACGACCTGCTGCTCGCGGAGATCATGGGATCGGCAAATCCGACTGCGTTGAGGATTTTCTGGGATGTCGATGCACCCGCCACCCTTGCGGAGTTGAGGGCGGCACCCGATCACCCCGTCCGCCGTGCGCTTTCTTCGCTGGATCTCGTGTTGACCTATGGCGGCGGCGATCCTGTGGTCGAGTCCTATCGCGCCATGGGTGCCCGGGACTGTGTCCCCATCTACAATGGCGTCGATCCTGAGACTCACCATCCCGTACCCGCGGATCCGCGTTTTGCTGCTGATCTCGCCTTCCTCGGCAACCGCTTGCCCGATCGAGAGACGCGCGTGGAAGCCTTTTTCCTCGACCCCGCTGCCGAGGTCGGAGATCGGCGATTCCTGCTCGGCGGAGCCGGCTGGGACGACAAGCCCATGCCTCAGAATGTCAGCTACATAGGCCACGTTCCCACTGCCGACCACAACGCCTTCAACGCGACGCCGACTGCCGTTCTGAACATTTCGCGCGCAAGCATGGCGGAGAATGGCTTCTCGCCGGCGACCCGCGTCTTCGAGGCGGCTGGGGCGGGCGCCTGCTTGATCACTGACGCATGGGAAGGCATCGAACTCTTCCTGACACCCGGAGAGGAAGTGCTCGTCGCCAGAGACGGACGGGACGTCGCCGAACTCATGCGCGAGCTTACGCCCACCGGCGCCAAAAAAATCGGTGAGCGGGCGCGTAGTCGCGTGCTCGCCGAGCACACCTACGCACATCGCGCGGAGGAAGTTGACCGTGTTTTGCGGAATCGGGCGCGCCAGATGGAGGCAGCCGAATGAACCGCGCGCTCGATATCGTCGTCCTCGGTCTCTCGCTATCCTCGTCCTGGGGTAACGGCCATGCGACCACCTATCGGGCATTGCTTCGCGGCGTCCACGCGGCCGGGCACAAAGTGACCTTCCTGGAACGGGACGTACCGTGGTACGCCTGCCACCGCGACATCGTCGCGTCGGACTTTTGCGAGCTCGTCCTCTATAGGAGCATCGACGAATTACTCGCGCGGCATGCTGGCACGTTGGCCGGGGCTGATGCCATCGTCATCGGGTCTTATGTGCCGGAAGGGGTGGAACTCATCGACACCGTTGTCGATCTCTCCCCCAAGCGATTGTGCTTCTACGACATCGACACGCCCGTGACGCTCGCCAAGCTCGCCGGCGGCGACGAGGAATATCTCGCCCGTCGACAGGTTCCGCTCTTCGATCTCTACTTTTCCTTTTCCGGTGGCGGCACGCTCGATCGGCTGCGCGACGAGTTTGGCGCGAGACGCCCAGTGGCACTCTACTGCGCCGTTGATCTCGACTTCTATCGCAACACCGACGCGCCAAGGGACTGGGACCTTGGCTACCTCGGCACCTTCAGCCGTGACAGACAGCCCACTCTCGAACGTTTGTTGTTGGAACCCGCGCGGCAATTGCCGGAGATGCGCTTTGTCGTTGCCGGACCAAGCTATCCCGCCGACATCCGCTGGCCGAAGAATGTGGCGCGTATCGAGCATCTGCCGCCTTCCGAGCACGCTGAATTCTACAGCCGCCAGCGATTCACCCTGAACATAACACGCGCCGACATGGTGGCGGCCGGTTGGTCACCGAGCGTCCGGCTCTTCGAGGCGGCCGCGTGCCGGACGCCGTTGATCAGCGATTGGTGGGAAGGGATCGACAGCTTCTTTCCACCGGGGGAGGCTGCCGTCATCGCACAGGACAGCGGCGATGTCGTCGCGGCACTGACGCATCTCACCGAACAACAGCGTCAGGCGTATGCCGATTGTGCTCATCAGCGTGTCGTGCAGGCGCACAGCGCAGCGGCTCGCGCCACGACCCTCGTGGAAGCAATAGAAACCGTCGCACTCAAAACCAATCTCGCCACGAGACACTCCGAACGGAGATTTCCTGTCTAACACCGAAAGGAGAACGGCCCATGGCAAGAAGAAATCGCGCAAGTCAAGGAAAGGTTATCCTCGTCGCCGGTGGGGCCGGTTTTGTCGGATCCCATCTCTGTTCAGCGCTTCTGGACGCCGGCAATCGGGTGATCTGCCTCGACAACTATCTCACCGGTTCCCCTGCCAATGTGAGCAGTCTCAAGGGAAATCCCTATTTCACGGTGATCGAGCAGGATGTCTGCGACGATATCGTGGTCGATGAGCCGCTCGACCACATCTATAACCTGGCCTGCCCCGCCTCGCCGCCGTCATACCAGGCTGATCCGATCCACACGATGATGACCAGTGTGACGGGGACAGGCAACCTCCTACGGCTCGCCGAGCGGCATGGAGCCGTTTTCCTTCAGGCGTCCACGAGCGAGATCTACGGCGATCCCGAGGAGCATCCGCAGCAGGAGGACTACTGGGGACACGTCAACTGCACCGGGCCGCGGGCGTGCTATGACGAAGGCAAGCGCGCGGCGGAGGCTTTGTGCTTCGACAGTCTGAGGGCCGGAAACGTGGATGTGCGCGTTGCTCGCATCTTCAACACCTACGGTCCGTACATGCAGCCCAATGACGGCCGGATCGTCTCGAACTTCATCGTCCAGGCCCTGAAAAACGAACCGCTTACGATCTATGGTAGTGGTGCGCAAACGCGTTCGTTCTGCTATGTATCCGACCTCGTTGAGGGACTGATCAAGCTGATGAATCGCCAGCCTAATCCGGGCGTCCCCGTAAACCTTGGAAATCCGGGAGAATTTACGGTCATAGAATTGGCCGAACTGGTGTTGTCTAAGGTCGCGAGTGCCTCGACAATCGTCCATGCGCCCTTGCCTCCGGACGACCCGCAGCGCCGCCGACCGGATATCGCGAGGGCCAGAACGCTTCTTGGCTGGCAACCGAAAGTAGCACTGCAGGAAGGGCTATCACACACGATTGCCTGGTTCCAGAGCACGCTGGCGAAGCAGCAGGCCGTGCGCCGGCCGGGTCGCGCCCGCCGCCGTCCGCAACAACCTGTCCTCTCCCAGGATCTTTGATCATGGCTCAGCAGATGCAAGACTGCATGACGATAGAGGATCAGGTCGCGGCGCTGGGGCCATGGTTTCACAACATGCGGATAAGGGGCGTCGAGACATCGCCCGATCACTTTCTCGGAGATTATCCCGCGATCAAATGGAAGACTTTCAAACATGTCGTTCCGGATGACCTCGGAGGGAGAAGCGTCCTCGACATCGGTTGCAATGCGGGGTTCTACGCGCAGGAAATGAAACGCCGCAATGCCGGCCGCGTGCTCGGCATAGATTCGGATCCTCGCTATTTGCGGCAGGCGACATTCGCGGCCACACAGAATGGGATCGACATCGAATTCAGATTGATGTCCGTCTACGACATTGCTCAACTGCGCGAGAAATTCGACCTGGTTCTCTTTATGGGTGTTCTCTACCATCTCCGCTATCCCCTGCTGGCACTCGACCTTCTCTACGAGCATGTTGTCGGCGAGGAGATGCTCTTCCAGTGCATGCAGCGCGGTGCGGACTTTGTTGGGCCGGTGGAGCCAGACTACGATTTTCAGGAGTGGCAGATCTTCGATCGCCCCGATTATCCCAAGCTGTTCTTTGTCGAACACCGCTTCTCGGACGATCCTACCAATTGGTTCATTCCGAACAGGGCTGGCGTGGAAGCGATGCTTCGCAGTTCCGGCTTCGTCATCGAAGCCAATCCCGAACGGGAGGTCTATCTCGTGCGGCGAGGGCAGCGTCCATACATGAACGAGGCCGTTCCGCGGATCGTCGCTCGTTAGATCATTTCACGCACTGAAACAGCGAAATGATCCATTGCTGCCGCCTGGCCGAATTCTTCGAGAGCGAAGTCACCCGTGTTGCCGAAGCTGCTGGGCCTCTTGCTCAAGCAGGTCGGCCACCTCGCTGAGCGTCATGTGGGTCACGCAGAGGTGAATGGCGCACTCGAGAAAACGTGTCGACGAACGGCGCAGATAGAGGGCTTCTTCCTGGGCTGCCAGTCTCGATAACGGATTGCTTCTGTCGTCGCGGCGATCAGGCATTCGAAAACTCCTTCGCTTGCCTTAAAAGTGGGTTGTGCGGCAATGGGAGCATTTTCTCCGCGCGGCCGTTCGATCTCGCCATCAACCGGCACCGATCACGAGGGCAAGCACGCCGGCTATGACGACAGTGCCCGCTACCAGGAGTACCAGACGATAGCTCGGCGTTTGGCGGGGCTCGGCCGCGGGGAGGGGACGCATTGCGTCTCCGTACTCCGCAGAGGTGTCGGCGTGTCCGTCCGGCCGCTGTCCGATTCTCGCTGTCCCCGCCGCCTCTGAAGTCAGGGGCATGCCGGCCGCCTCGTCGTCCGTTTCCAACGGTGCCGCTGAAGGATCGAAGCCGCGCTTCTTGTCTCCCGTCCGCCCGTGCTGGATATCGCCACGCACCTGTGCGGGATTGCTCTCAGGCAGTTTGGGCATGATGGCTCCTTTCTACCGCAGCAGAACAACCGGCTTGCACCTCGTTTGTTCCGACGGTGTCACCCGCGACACTGCGCAACGGTTCCGAATCTCAGGCGGAGGAACATCCGCAGCGTCGAAGAGTTCGGCAACGGAAGGAGGCTTGCAGAAGGTGAAGCCCGTCCCGCAAACATCGTCGCTCGAGAGCACACTGGCGCTGTTTCGCGAAGGTTACGCGTTCATCTAGAACCGCTGCGACGAGCTCGGAACGGATATCTTTCAGAGCCGCTTTAATGCTTCGCACGTTTGTTCTATGCCGCAGACGATCTAACGCGGGTCGGTGCAATGCCGTGGACGGTGCTCCGCCTGCTGCAGGACAAGGACAGCGTTCAGCAGCTCGACGGAGCGGCGCATCTGCGGCGCAAAGCCATGTTCATCGATGTCACGATGGACGACGACGCCGTCGCCTCGCTTGTAGAGCGGTTCCGGCAGCACTGACTCGTATATTTCGAGGGGCGCGATCGGGATTGCGATCTGCGCGAACGGCGAATCTCGTCGGCCTAAACAGCAAAACCGGACCCGCCCGAGACCGCGCCGCATTGCTGAGATTGTCGACGCTGCCGGTCGTTCCCGAAAAGTTATCCGAGCGGCTTCACTGGGGCTTCTCTTCCTGCGATTCTCCGTAGAGTTTACGGACCTTTCGGTTCTGCGCTTCCTTAACGGCTGGCGGAAGTCGCTTCTGCCGCATGACCGCGTAGGCGAGCGCAGCGCCAAGAACGAAAGCCCCGCCTGCAGTCACCAGTAGCCAAAGATAGTCCATCAACATTGTTGCGCCTCCTCAATAAGGCCAACCGATGTGAAGACCGAAAGTTCCAAGCGCACGGTTGCCGTAGCCGGGCGCCACGCCCGACTTCTGCGTAATACGTCCGCGCCATGGGCCGCACGAAACGGGTACGGTGATGCATCGGATCAATGTTTGGCCGTCACATTGCGATCGTCACTTTCCAGGAACCTGCGCGTGATCTCCGGTGCATGCTGGTCGAGCCACTCGGCCATCGCAACCTCTTGCTGCAGAATGGTCTCGCAGATCCGCTTCGTTTCCTGATCGCCCGCGCAGTCGGCTGCAGTGATGAGAATCCTGTAGCTTGCAATTTCCATATGTTCGAAGGTGTAGCTGGCCAGCGCTCCCTTCACGACCTCGTCTTCAACGAAGAGGCCGCTCAAACTTTGTCCGATGGCCATGACCTTGCCGCTGATATCCTTGACCGTTGATGTGCCGCCATTCAGTCGCTTGAGGCACTGCTCGAGCATTGCAGCCTGATCGCGAGTTTCTTGCAGGTGCAGGTCTATTCTGGCTTTGAGTTCGGGATAGTCTTCCAGCCGTCCGGATTGGCTGGTGAGCATGGTGATTGCCTGTTCTTCCATTGCATGCGCGTCCCTGAGCCAGTCCTGCAAGTGTTCTGTCGCGTTTGCCATTGCACGTTCCCTTCGATTTCGGTGTGCTCCAACCGGTGACCCCTGGAAATGTTCCGGCATTGAACGGGAGGGGAGGCGCGGAGCGTGAACACCGGCCGCTTGAGTTCGGAACAATTCCGATCGTCGGCAATTGGATGCTGCAAGACGCGGTTTCGGTCGTTTGACACGGCTGCAAGTGACCTTGAGGCAATTCATGCAGGAAGAACTGAAGATATACCGGCTGTCGCCGCTGGCGGAACCCGACGACCCGAACTGGCAAAACGCCACGTATCAAGGCGAATTGATCGTAGTTGCAAGGTCGAGCGGCGATGCCCGCATCGTTGCCGCTGAGGCGGAACTCGACTTCCGCGAAATCGACGCGAAGCCTGCTGAAGGCGTTACGACAGATATGGCGAGCGCCTTCCGAAGCGAGAGGCTCTATACGGTTGTCGAGGAGGGACCAGCATCCGCGGGGGCGACGCGCGGAGTAATCGGCGGCAGGGTAAGGCTCGACAACATCATTTCGACCCAGCGTTGAGCGAGCGTTGAGCATAATCCCATGCACATGGGTGCATTCCTGCGTCCCTAGGCGCGTTCCTCCCCGGTACCAAACTCAAGCTCCCGGCCCAAGCTTCGGGCCAACCGAATGTCGTCATCTGCAAAGCAAGGATGACGGAACTTTATCCTCGTTTCGCGGTTGCGTTGTGCGCAAGACTTAACCTGTCGAGGAGGGCGAGATGGCCACAAACGTGAAGGACGGAAAGACCGCAAAGACTTCAAAGGGCACGCACGGCGGAAATCGCGGAGGCGATCAGGGCAAGAAAGACGACGTCAAGAGAAGTAGCCAGGCCGCAGGCAAGGATCCGAACCGAAATAGCCGCTGATACGCGCCGGTGGCCGTTTGCGCTCTGGCTTTGAAGAAGAGAAGGTGTTGCGATGCTGAAATGGGCCCTTATTTTCTTCGTTATCTCGTTGATAACTGGCCTCCTCGGGTTCTCCGGCATTTCGTCAGCGACCGCAGGCATTGCCAAGATACTGTTTTACATCGCCGTATTGATTTTCCTGGTGTTCCTTGTTCTGGCGCTGATGGTCGGAAGTGCAGTCACGTAGTCTGCAAGCGCAATGCCGACCACAATTAGCTCCCACGGGGTACCGCGCCGCGCACATTCGGAAGCCGACGCGCTGTAGGCCTGAGCCATCAATGCCGGAGCGAGAACGCCTTCTCACAGCTTGCCGGCATACCTCGGCCGGTCCAGTGAGATGCCCGTTGATCAGGGGCCAGTGCTCTGGAGCTTGAATGATGCCAGGCAAGGTTCTTAATAGTAACGTCGCGCAGCCGTTAGTCACTATCTTGTTCTTTCTATTGCTCGTCGGTCTCGCGGCTCTCATCGGCTTGGCACGTCAGCCGCGGCAATATCGGACAGACCCTCCGGTGGCAGCCGCTCTCAACCAGTTGCGCCTGATGCCTGGCGGCATCGGTGGCGCGCCTCCCGAAATCTATTTCGCGCTCGATAGGCCCTATGAAACGAGTGCTTATGACCTAAGCCAGGGCAAGCGGCTCTATTCCTGGTTCGGGTGCGCGTCCTGCCACGGCGACGGCCGAGGCGGGGCGGGACCGTCTTTGCTTGATGGATGGTGGTTATATGGACCCTCAGTGGTCGCGATAGCGGCCTCCATTCGAGACGGACGGCCCCGGGGAATGCCGGCCTTCGGCAGCAGGATGACGACCGACCAGATCTGGCAGCTTGCCGGTTACGTGAAGACGATCGGCGCCTACTCGGCTTCCTTGGCTGCTCCGAGCCGGAACGACGACAAGCATACCCGACCGGCGGAAAACCGGGCGCCGGCCGCCATTCTCTTCAATGAGGCCCCCCCGGTACCGCCCCGTTCCGACCAAGGGCCGTCACCTTGAAAAGCACCTCCGCTCTCCCCCCGCTCGCGTTACTGGTTTCCGGATGCAGCGGCGCTCAGTCGGTCTTGAATGCTGAAGGCCACGCGGCGATTGAGCTCAAGGCATTGATTCTTGGGATAATCTTCGTCTGCGCTGTCGTGTGGTTGTTGGTCACGATTGCTTTGGTCTTGGCGCTTGTGCGTCGGCGCGATCGAAACGACGGCGCGATTTCCGAGCGCAAAGCAGCCGCCGTCGTTTCCGGCGCGGTCGGCGCAACAGTGCTCGTCATCACCGGTTTGACAATCGCGAGCTTTTATACGACCCGCGCGCTCTCCGAAGCGCCAGGCCCGGAGCTGACCATCGACGTAACGGCTCAGCAATGGTGGTGGCGATTCACTTATGGCGGTTCCAACTCTGCGGACGCCTTCGCGACGGCCAATGAGCTCCACATCCCGGTTGGGAAAGTCGTTCGGCTGCGGCTCAGGAGCAGCGACGTCATTCATTCCTTTTGGGTGCCAAGCCTTGCCGGCAAGCAGGACCTTATCCCGGGCCGCGAAAACACGCTGACGCTTCGAGCGGAAAGACCGGGCGTCTATCGCGGCCAGTGCGCCGAGTTCTGCGGTCTGCAGCATAGCCACATGGCACTCTTCGTAATCGCGGAAGCGCAGGCGGATTACGAGCGCTGGGCCGAGAGACAACGCGGACCCGTTGCGGAGCCTACGGAGGCGGAAGCGGTCGCGGGCAAAGCCGCGTTCATGGCCAAGCAATGCGCCGCATGCCACACAATACGCGGCACCAGAGCCTCGGGCACGACTGGGCCGGACCTTACGCACATCGCTAGCCGCCGCACCATTGCAGCGGGCCTGCTCGAAAACACCCGTGGTTCACTAGCCGCCTGGATCGCCGATCCACAGACGCTGAAGCCCGGAACCCACATGCCGCTGGTTCCTCTTACAAGCGACGAGCTACGACAACTTGCCGTTTATATGGAGGGCCTCGAATGACTGAGGACCGGAAGCAATCTCCGTTGATGGATGACCGATTGGATGACGCCGAGCTCGAACGGCATCTCTTGCAGAGCTGGCAAACACCGGGCGGGATTTGGAAGGCGCTGGCGACAGTTGACCACAAGACCATCGCTCGGCGTTACATCGTCACTGCATTCGTCTTCCTCATCCTGGGGGGGCTGCTGGCAGTCGCAATGCGCATTCAGCTGGCGCAGCCGGAAGCGCGTATTCTCGACCCAGACCGATACAACCAGATCTTCACCATGCACGGGAGCACCATGATGTTCCTGTTCGCAGTCCCGGTGATGGAAGCGATGGCCATCTACCTCGTGCCGCTCATGGTCGGCACCCGCAACATCGCATTTCCTCGGCTGAATGCCTTCTCCTACTGGATCATTTTGGCTGGCGGTCTGCTCCTGTGGATTTCCTTCGCTCTCGATGCCGCGCCGGATGTCGGCTGGTTCGCCTATGTACCGCTTTCCGGCCCGGAATATGGTTCCGGAAAGCGCGCCGACATTTGGGCGCAGATGATCACGTTCACCGAGCTGTCGGCGCTTGCGGTTGCGGTGGAAATCGTCGTCACGGTGTTCAAGCAGCGCGCGCCCGGCATGTCGCTAGACCGCATACCCCTGCTGGTCTGGTCCATGCTCGTCATGGCGTTCATCGTTATCATGGCGATGCCGGCGATCATGTTTGCTAGTTCAACACTCATCCTGGATCGCCTGGTAGAAACGCAGTTCTACAATCCGGCCGCGGGCGGCGACGCCTTGCTCTGGCAGCACGTGTTCTGGTTTTTCGGCCATCCCGAAGTCTACATTATTTTTCTGCCGGCCGCGGGCATGGTTTCGACGATCGTCGCCACATTTTCCCGTCGCGCCATATTCGGCTATCTGCCGCTGGTGATGGCTTTCATTGCCACGGGTATCCTGGCCTTCGGTCTTTGGGTACATCACATGTTCGTCGTTGGTCTGCCGCGGCTCGGGGAGAGTTTCTTCACGGCTTCGAGCATGGCGATCGCAGTGCCGGCGGGAATCCAGGTTTTCTGCTGGCTGGCGACGCTGTGGCTCGGTCGGCCGGTATTTGCGACACCGCTCCTGTTCGTGATCGGCTTCATCGTCACGTTTGTGATCGGTGGCCTGACCGGAGTCATGGTCGCATCCGTGCCATTCGATACGCAGGTTCATGATACATATTTCGTAGTTGCGCACTTCCACTACGTGCTGGTCGGTGGCGCGGTCTTTCCGTTGCTCGGCGCCATCTACTACTGGTTTCCAAAAATGACCGGTCGGATGATGAGCGAGCGGCTCGGACGATGGGCGTTCGGCCTCATTTTCCTGGGTTTCAACCTGACATTCTTCCCGATGCACATTCTCGGTCTTCTGGGTATGCCGCGTCGGGTCTACACCTACCAGCCGGACCTGCCCTGGGGAGGGTTGAACCTGTTCATCAGCTTGAGCGCGCTGCTCCTGGTTTCCGGCTTTCTCGTCTTCTTCATCGATGTTCTCCGCGCCTGGCGATCAGGCTTACCGGCCGGACCAAATCCTTGGAAGGCAGCGACGCTGGAGTGGGCGACGTCCTCGCCGCCTCCGGCATATAATTTTCGCAGGATCCCCGTTGTCGATGCTTGCGATCCTCTTTGGATGCATCCCGAGGAACTCGCCGTGACGGCGGGACTGCGGGTCGATCGCCGGGAACTCATTGTAAGCAGCGTGGTTGAGGCCTTGCCGGAAGCGCGGGAATCGTCGCCGCGCGACTCCATCTGGCCGTTCTGGGCGGCGATCGCCACGTCGATCATGCTGATCGGTTCGATTTTCACGCCGTGGGCGGTCGTCTGGGGGGCGATCCCAGTTGCGGTGACCCTGATCGGCTGGTTTTGGCCGAAGGGCACGGCGGAGGACGCGTCATGAAAGAGAGAGCGGCGCTGGACGTATCGAAACTGCCCCTGCACGGGATGGGTGCTGCCAGCCCCGCTTGGTGGGGAACCTGCGGCTTCATGCTCATCGAGGGAAGCGCCTTCGCTCTGGCGATTGCCATCTATTTCTACTTGTTCAGCATCGCTCCGAACTGGCCTATCGATGCGCCGGTGCCAGACCTTTCCCCGGGGAGCGTCCTGACGCTGCTCCTCCTCGCAAGCATCGTCCCGAATATCCTCGTTTCACGCTGGGCGAAGGCGAGAGCGCTCGCGAAGGTCCGTATCGGGCTGATCGTGATGTCGCTCCTTGAGGCGGCGCCGCTCGCACCCCGCATCTTCGAATTTCCTGCCATGCATGTCAGCTGGGATGAAAATGCCTATGGCTCGATCGTGTGGACGTTGCTGGGCCTCCATACCGCTCATGTCATTACCGACCTCATAGATACGCTTGTTCTCACCTGCCTGATGTTTACCCGGTACGGCGATAACACGCGTCGCTACGGCGATGTCGAGGATAATTGCCTCTATTGGAACTTCGTGATCGTTGCGTGGCTTCCCCTTTACGTCTGTATCTACTGGGTCCCCAGGCTATGAGCACTGGAATCGCCAAATACGCGGGCTTACTTTTCGCGCCCGGCGCCTGGGCGATCAATACTCAGCTCGGGCAAATCCTGCCTTACATCGATTGTGGCGCCGGTGCGTCCTGGTCGACTGTCGCCTCGTTTGGTGCTGTGGCGCTGGCACTCCTCGGAACCGCTGCCTCTCATGCTCGTATCGGGCCAGGCGAGTCTCGAGCAAATCTGTTCGTCGTCAAGCTGAGCGTGCTTGCCGGCCTCGCCTTCGCCTTTGCCATTCTCCTGCAGGGAGCCGCTGCCGTGCTGCTCGACCCATGCCTATCGTAGTTGCCGCACTGTTGTTGTCCCTTCTGACGGGGCCGGCTGCCGCCCACGAGGCTGAGCCGCATGCCTCGATTTTCGTCTGGAACGTAGATCCATGGGTCGTAATGCCGGTCGGCATCGCGGGCCTGCTCTATGCATTCGGCTCCCTCCGGCTATGGCTGCACTCGCGCAACAGCCGAGGCGTAACTGAAAGGTCCGTCCTAATCTGGTGGGCTGGATGGCTGATGCTTGCGGCGGCGTTAGTGTCGCCTCTGCATTTCCTTGGGGAGCACCTTTTCGCTCTGCACATGATCGAACATGAACTTGTCATGGCGGTGTCGGCACCTCTTCTCGTTCTCTCGCGGCCGGTGGGGGTGCTGCTTTGGGGGCTGCCGAGAAAAATCCGGCGCCTGATCCGGCGAGGGATGAAGGAGAAATTTGTCCAGGTCGCATGGGATTGGCTCATCCGCGCGACCGTCGCCACCGTGCTGCATGGGGCCGCAATCTGGGCCTGGCATGCGCCGCTGCTGTTCGATGCAACACTGACCGATATGATTGTTCACCGGCTGCAACATCTCAGTTTCTTCCTGACGGCGCTCCTGTTCTGGTGGTCGATGGTTTGGCGGAGCGACCGAGGCGTTGCTGCTTGGCATCTTTTCCTCACCATGCTGCACACCAGCACGCTCGGCGCCCTGATCGCGCTTGCGCCACGTGTGATCTATCCGGTCCAAACGCAGACGGCGCCGGATTGGGGTCTGACGCAGCTCGAGGATCAGCAACTCGCTGGCATGTTGATGTGGGTGCCCGGCGGCATCATTTATGGCGGCGCGGCGCTGGCGCTGCTGGCGCTATGGATCGCAAGGTCGAGTAGAGGAGGGTTTCATGCAAGCCGCTTCCACTCGCCTTAGAACTTCGCTCCTACTGACGAGCGTTGTCGTTGTGCTGGCGTTGGTCATGGTTGGCGCTAATGTCTTGAAGGAGAGGCAGCAGCGGCGTTCCGTGGCGATGGCTATGACCCGAGGCGATCCATCGCAAGCACCTCCCATCTTTCGTAAGTATGGCTGCGGTGGATGCCACGTCATTCCGGGCGTGCCGGGCGCCGATGGTAGGGTTGGCGGTCCGCTCGTCGGCCTGCGCGAGCGCGTCTATCTTGCCGGCGTTGTCGAAAATACGTCGGAAAATCTCGTAAACTGGATCGTCTCGCCGCAGCGCTTTTCGCAGCATTCCGCCATGCCCGCGACCGGGATCACCGAGCCGGAGGCGAGGCATCTCGCGGCCTATCTGTACGCGCAGTGACCTCAAGGATGCGGTGTTGGGCGAACTGGCAGTGATTTGATGTATCTGGCGATAGCTATACGATCGCTTTCCGGCAGCTGCGATGTGTTCGCGACGACGTCGCGCATTGACGATCCCACCCTCCCATGATTGGGCGTCCTGCCGCTGTTCAACATTTCGGCGAGATCCGCCTCGGACCAGCCGCCGATCCGCGCTGGCGTTATGTTGGGCACGAAACCGGTCCCCTCCGGATCCGGTCCGCCGGCAAAACGAGTGGCTGGCCTTATCGCGCCGAAGATGTTGCGCGTTGAGTGACAGTCGGCGCAATGGGCGAGGGTTTCGACAAGATAGGCCCCCCTGCCGTGAACGGGATCCTCGTTTAGGATCGCCTCTGATTTGCCTTCGCGAAAGAAAAGGAGCTTCCAGAAGCCAACGAACCGACGGACGCGGAAAAAGAGGAAGAGATCGTGCGGCGGTGCCCGACCAGAAACGCGCGGTAACGACTGGAGGTATGCATAGAGGTCCCTGACGTCATCAGACCGCATGCTTGTATAACTGGGGTAGGGAAACACCGGATAATAATGCCGGCCGGCCGGTGAGACGCCGCTGATCAACGCGTTTGCCAGATCAGCGACGGACCACGATCCTATGCCGTCGATGGGATCGGGCGAGATGTTGGGGACCCTGAACGTCCCGAAAGGCGATGCGAGGGCGAGGCCGCCGCCGAGTTTCAGATGATCCGGCTGTCCAGGCGTCGCGTGGCAGGAGGCGCAGCCTCCCGCGGCAAAGATGATTTCGCCACGCGATGCACTCCCCTCGGTCAAGGTCGATCCGGCGGATTCGAAGCTGGCAACCGGCATTGTCAAGAACCAGCACGCGCAAACTATGACCAACGTCACTGCGGCCGCCGAGGTCAGCGGCCAGTCATACGCGAGCGCAAGTGTATCGCGCATTCTCTAGTCTCCGAGAGCGTCCACCCAATCCTTGAACGCCCGCTATGTTCCGGTCCCAAGCGTCTGTCTGTCCGCCCGTTCGGCTTGGGAACAGCCGGAGGGGACATCAGGGAACAAGTTCGATTCTCCTTTGTTCGACCGGTTGCATGAAGGAGAAGAACCAATGCGAGAGATTGCTTTGATGGCCGCCGTTATGATGGTGGCAACATCTGCCCTGGCGCAGTCGGCCGCCGAGAAGTCAGGTGTAAACACCTTGGTTGGCGTGCCCCCAAAGACGGAGGACTTCGTAAAGGAAGTCTCCATGAGTGACATGTACGAACTCGAATCCAGCAAGGTCGCACTTGAGCGAACCGACGGTGCGACAAAGGCGTTTGCCCAGCAGATGGTGCAGGATCACCAGAAAACGACCACCGAGCTTAAGCAGCTCATCGATGGCGGCAAGGTGAAAGCCGCACCGGCCACAGCCATGTCTGAGGATCAACAGGAGACACTCAACGAACTTAAAGGCCTGCAGGGGGCCGAGTTCAACGAGCAATACCGTGAAGACCAGGTGGAAGCGCATGAGGATGCCGTGGATGTCTTCAAACGCTACGCTGAGGAGGGGGACAACCCCGATCTGAAGGCATGGGCGGGGAAGACACTTCCGGCCCTCGAGCATCACCTTCAGATGGCTCGTGACCTGGCCAAGTAACTTTGTTGATTGTGCGTCGTCCTTTGCCGCCATGAAAGGCGGCATTCCTTGTTGGCGTCAACAGTAACGCGCGGGAATCAGTTGGTTTGATTCCGCATGGCAGCGTGCATGCACCGAGCCGGAATGGACGCGTTGGCGACGGAGCGGCGGCTTACACCTCGGATCAGATCGAACGTCAACGGAAGCGAATGATGTGATCAGCGGCATTCGTCTCAACTGACCGCGCCGCGCAACCGGTTACAACGCAAATCACAAAAAAGGAACCCCGCCGGGGCGGGGTTCCTCACGATCTGCATTGACGGCGTCGTCAGTTCCAGGTCTGACGGCGGTACCAATCGTCAATATCTCGTCTTACAAGGTCCTTTTCAATGCCGTAGCGTTGCTGGATCTTGCCCTCCAGTTGCTCGCGCTTGCCCGCGATCTCATCGAGATCGTCGTCGGTAAGCCGTCCCCATTGTTCCTTGATCTTCCCTTTGACCTGCTTCCAATTACCTTCAACACGATTCCAGTCCATGACTATCTCCTAGTCGTTTTGTTTGCCTAATGCTGGAACTCGCTATGGCCGATTTTGGTTCCTCCGGTCCTGTCGCTGCTCTGCCTATCGCTTCATCTGGGAACAATCATTTTGGTCGGTCGTTAGCCAGAAAATACTGGAGGCACCAAACTGATGGAAAATGCATCCGAAACAGAAGTCGCGCGGCGTTCGCTTGGGGTTGAGGAAGCATTGCTCGTTCTTATCGAAAAGTTGGTTTTGCGCGGCGTGGTCAGCGCAGACGAGGCCGAAGACATGCTGAAGTTGATAGCCAAGAGCGGCGACGCTTCGGCCGCTCATGCGTCGAACCTGCTTCAGCTTGTCGACCAGCTTCGCAGGCTCCGGAGAAACGACGGCTCGTCCGCCCTCGGCGCTCAATCATTCGACCCATCCTGAGCGCGCACGAGACATGGAAAAGCGGTTTCAAACGGGGTCTCTTGGCAACTGGCGGCATCTCTGTGTCGATATGCAGAGGATGTTCGCTGAAGACACGCCATGGCACGTTCCGTGGATGGAGCGGGTATCTCCCGAGGTTGTTGAAGTGGCCGGGCGTCATCCCCAGCAAACAATCTTCACCCGTTTTATTCCCCCTGCGAACGCCGCTGGAATGCCGGGAACATGGGCCGCCTATTACACCAAATGGTGGATGATGACCGGTGAGCATCTGCCTCCGGACATGGTTGAGTTGATTGAACCGCTTGCGGCCCTTGTTCCGCCAGCCGAAATATACGACAAGCGCACCTATTCACCCTGGGTTGACGGCACACTCCACTTAAGGCTTCAACGCGCCGGCGTCTCGACTCTCGCTGTCAGTGGCGGTGAAACCGATGTCTGCGTTCTCGCCGCCACCCTGGGCGCAATCGACCTCGGCTACCGAGTCATCCTCCTGAAGGACGCTGTTTGCAGTAGCGCGGATGACTCACATGACGCCTCGTTGGAGCTATTGGGCGAGCGCTTTTCGGTGCAACTGCAACTCATGATGACCGAGACGTTTCTCATGGAGGCGAGCTAACCGAGCGGCCGAACGGGCTCTATCATCGAAGTGCGGGTCGTGACGGTTACGACAACTCCGCGGCCTCCAATGTTACGGCAGCCGCACTCCGTTACCGCCCAGGAGGGGTATCGTGACGGCGCGAGGCGCCGGAACTGCTCTATCTACACCTTGAGCAGGAAGCAGAGGCCAAGCTGATAGTGGCGGCCATGTCGGACGGTCCGCCGAGGAAGCTCTGTCAGCAATTGACGACCTCAAGATGGAGGACATGCAAACCATCGCCGGGCGAAAGTCTTAGGCTCGACCAGCGAAGACGCCGCCCGGTCTCACGTGCAAGTCCGGGGGCTGGGCGACAAGTGAACATACATTTGGTGAAGACCCGCGAAGGCGGCGCGCGTTAGCTTAGGCTACACGCGGTGCTCGCGAGCGGAACATTTTGCTTGAGCCGCGGTTTTTTTACTGCAGATTGAAGGAGACCGTAATGAACAATATTATTTGGCTTGTAGGCGCCGTCGTCATCGTGCTCGCCGTCCTTTCCTTTTTTGGACTGAGCTGACCCCGCGTTCGTGGAGCGGCGAGGGCCAAGTCTGATGGCGTTCCCCGTGGTCCGCGCAATGCAGCTGCACGATCTTTTCGATTTCGCTCGCGACGACGCATTCGATTGTTCAATCCACCGCTCTACGCACCCGATCGGTAGCTTGCCTTGCGTGTCTCGATTGCCGCTTTCACTCCGGCGGCCCTTACGCAGCAATCCCATCGAACCGAGCAAAGCATCCGCATAGGCGTGGATCAATATGGTGCGGTGGCACACCAACAAGCTGCCTGAGTCTGGTAGCATGCAGTGACCATCCCTAACAGGCAACCGTGTTATTGGATCCGCGCAGAATTTAGAAGAAAGTCAGCCGTCTAACGGGAACTCTTCACGTAGAGCCTTGTTTGGCTCAGCAACGGACGCATTGCGTGAAACAGCGAGTGAGGAGCACACAATGTTGATACGTCTCATGGCGGCCACCGCCCTTCCTATTCTGTTGGCTGCGCCAGCATTCGCAGATTGCCGTCAAGAACTCGAGAAACTCGAGCCAGCTATCGTTTCCGCAGAAACGGGCGCTTCCAGCAGCAAGTCTGGTGCGCCAGTTACGGAGCACCAGGAAGAAGTCATGTCCGGCAAGCAGAAGCAGGCCGTTGGAACTGACATAACAGGATCAACGGGCTCCCAGACAGAAGCGACTTCGCCTCATCAGGAGCAGGTAACTGGCAGACGGACCGGTGAAAGTGCCGACAAGCCAAGCCTGCTCGTCGCGGAGGCTCGAAAGATGGCCGAAGCGGGCGACGAGCAGGGCTGCATGAAGAAGCTGGCGGAAATCAAAGGCCTGCTCGGAGAAGAGTGAGGACCTCGGCATCTCGTAGCTGGGCAAGCGTCGCAGATTGTCCCGGAGCCGTAATATGCAAAGCTTGCTTACCGGGTCCGAGCGCGCCATCCAGTGACCGGTTGCTTTGCTGAGTCAGCGGGGCCCAACATTTGTCGCAGGATCGTCGCTTTCTGATTCCGTCTCGTAACGCCCGCTGTCTCAGGCGAGTGCATTCGCTTCTTCGCAATCCCGCCGGAGGTCTCCTGACCTTACCTCTGCACCGAGGACCGCTGGGGTGTGCGATGCGGGGAGGAAAAGCGGGGTGTGCCGGTCGACGAACCAAGCCGCCGCAACGGCAATCCACGCCGAGCTCGATGAAATCATCCCGTCAATGAGTGAGACCCGGGGCCTCGAGCATGAACGGCCAGACACATCAAGAGGACAGTCGCGCGGCTCGAAGCGCAAGCTGACAAGCAGCCAAGGGCGGGCCGACAGACAACATCTCCGTAGGGGAGTTTACATGTGCCCACGGGATCGCGCCGGAGATTGCGGCGGCGACAACGACTTCGATTGCTGCGCTACCGTCAGTGGCCGGCCCTGCGACTCCACGAACATTACTTCGCACTGCCACTGACCGGATTGACCTTAGGTTTTTCGCTGGTGTCCTTGGCGCCAGCAGGCTGGACGGCCGGCGGCGCAACCGACTCCTCGTCGCGATGCTTCTTTCGATCCGCGGGCTGATGGACATCGCCAGGCTTCACCTGTTCGGGCTTTGCGTTCGTGTCTTTGGTAGCCATGGCTCTTCTCCCATTCGAGTTGAAAGAAGAACGGGTGCGGATGGAGTTAGGTTCCTCATCCGGTACCCGCGCTGTGAGTGGCACCAATTAACAAACGGCCGAAATAAACCCGACAATCGGTTTTGGTTGCTACCTTTCTCATATCGGTGACGCAAAACTTAGACGCACGCAGGAGCTCTAGGTGCTTGGAAAGCGGTGAGCCAATCAATAAGAAAGCGTCCTGGGAGGAGCGCCAATGAGATTCTGGGTTGGTAACACCGCGGTTTTCAAGTCGATGCTGCCTTTGGCAGTCGCGATGACTCTCATGGCTGGCGTATATTGGGCCGTCCGTTGGTCAACTCAGCAGTCCGACGCTGTGGCAGTCGGACGCCAGCAGCAGCTCATCGAACTTGTCATGTCCAAGATGCAATACAGCATCGCCCACGATCAGGAGAGTGTCACTGTCTGGGATGATGCGGTCATAAAAGTATCGAAGGAATGGGATCGTGAGTGGATCGACTCCAACCTGGGTAGCTGGATGCACAGCTATTTCCGACATGACGGCGCATTCGTGATCAGCCCGGATCGTAAGCCGTTATACGCGTTCCTCGTCGGAGAGGCCGAGGAGCAAAACGCGTTCAGAAGCATAGCATCTGAGACAATGCCGCTCATCGCCCAGCTGCAGAAGAGGCTCGCCGAAAACGACGAGACAGGGACAAGTGAGCAGGTGCTGTCGATCGGGGAGAGCGATTTGGTTCGCCTCGGCGGCCGGCCGGCGATAGTGAGCGTGAAGCCGATAGTTTCGGACACCGGTAATATCCTGCAGGAGCCCGGCCGGGAGTTTCTTCACGTAGCCGTCCGTTTCCTTGATGGCGATTTCCTTACCCATCTCGGTGCGGACTATGTTTTTGAAGACGTGCGCTTTTCTGTCGTGCCGAACCTTGGCCAGGAGCGATCCTATGCGCCGATCGTGTCGTCGTCTGGTGAAACGATCGGATATTTCTCCTGGCTGCCGTTCAGACCCGGTGCCGACGTGGCGAAAGCCACGGCACCGGTTCTTCTGATCGCCGCATTCTGTCTTTTCGCACTCACTGGCGTGCTGAGCATGATACTGCGGAAGCGGTCAAGACGCCTGCTGCAAAGTCAAGCTGAGATCAACCACCTGGCGCTTCACGATCCGTTGACCGGCCTCGCGAACCGCGCGTCTTTCAATCAGTTGCTGGCGCGTGTGGTCGCTGCGTCAACAGCCGACCAGACGAATGCTCTTCTGTACCTCGATCTCGACCGCTTTAAGCAAGTGAATGATACACTCGGCCATCCCGTCGGCGATCGGCTGATGATAGAAGTCGCGACGCGACTGAAGGAAACCGCCGGCATTGCTGCGGTTATTTCCAGGATTGGTGGCGATGAGTTCACCATCGTGGTCGAGCACTCCCGCCAGGACGATGTCGAGAATCTCTGCGATTCTCTGATCGCTGCGATCCGCAGGCCGTTCGAGATAGATGGACAGCCTGTTCTTATCGGTCTGTCGATAGGTGTGGCGGTTGCCCATGGAAATGCTGCCGATCCGGTGGAGATTACGCGGAAGGCCGATATCGCACTTTATCACGCCAAAGCGTCCGGGCGGAACCGATACGCCATCTTTGGCTCCCATATGGACGAACTGATCAGGACGAGGCGGGATCTGGAACAAGATCTGCGAGCGGCGCTGGAAGCTGGCAATCAGCTCGAAGTGTTCTACCAACCCGTCTATTCCGCGGCGTCCCACGAGATAAGCTCGCTTGAAGCTCTCATTCGCTGGCGGCATCCAAACAAAGGCTCCATAGCTCCGGAAGTCTTAGTTCCGCTTGCGGAGACTTCGGGCCTTATCGATCGGCTCGGCGCCTTCGTACTGAAGGAAGCCTGTTCTACCGCGCGAGAGTTTCCGGATCTCGATATTGCAGTGAATGTCTCCGTGGTCGAGCTTGGACAGCGACATTATGCTGCTCAAGTTTTCTCGCTGCTGCGGCAGTTCGGGATTGAGCCGTCGAGATTGGAGCTTGAGATCACCGAAACAGCTCTCCTCGATGAAGCCGGCATCTGCGAAAGGAACATCACGGCGCTGCGCGAGTTCGGCGTGAAGTTCGCGCTTGACGATTTCGGAACGGGCTTCTCTTCATTTGGTCGATTGCAGCGCTTGGAGGTTGATCGGATCAAGATAGATCGCTCTTTCGTCCAAGCGTTCGACCGGCCCGGTGGTGGCGTCGCGATCGTGCAGTCTATCGTTGGCGTCGCACACGCGAAGGGCCTGCGCACGACGGCTGAAGGCGTGGAGACCGAAGAGCAGAGCGAGATCCTGCGCAACCTTGGCTGTGACGAATTGCAGGGGTTTCACTTGGCAGAGCCAATGTCGAAGAATTCACTTCGCGAACTGCTCGGCACAGGGAGAGCGCAGGGAACCTCGTCCTAAGGAGGAACGTCTATCCGAACCCGGCAAGCAGCTGGCTGAGGCGCGGTTAGGCGCCGTAGCCTAGCTGACTTCCGGAAGCTCGTTGATCAGCTTGTCGAGCGTGATCGGATATTCTCGGACCCTTATGCCCGTTGCATTATAAATGGCGTTCGCGACAGCCGCGGCGACACCGCAAAGGCCGAGCTCGGCGATCCCCTTGGCCTTCATCGGCGACGACATCGGATCGGTCTCGTCGAGGAAGATGACCTCCTGGTGCGGAATGTCGGCATGCACCGGTACCTCGTAGCCGGCGAGGTCATGGTTGACGAAGAATCCGCGCTCCTTGTCGACGACGAGCTCTTCTGACAGGGCTCCGCCAACGCCCATCGTCATCGCTCCGATCACCTGACTGCGTGCGGTGATCGGATTGAGGATGCGGCCGGCACCGCAGACCGCAAGCATTCGCCGGATTCGCGTCTCACCAGTCGCAACATCGACTCCGACCTCGACAAAATGGGCACCGAAAGTGGACTGCTGATGGGTCTCACCAAGTTTGCCGAACTCAATGCGGTCCTCAGCCACGAGCGGTTCGTCGCCAGCGGCTTGTGCCAGCGGCATGCGGCGGTCGCCGACGCGCACTTCGCCCCCGGCGAAGGTCAGTTCATCGGGGCTGTTGAAGCCGAGCTTCTGAGCTACCGCCTCCCGCAGCTTGACGCAAGCGGCGTAGACCCCTGCCGTGGAGCAGTTTCCCCCGAACTGCCCGCCCGAACCCGATGAAACAGGGAAGCGGGAGTCACCCAGGCTGACGGCAACCTTGTCAACCGGGACACCGAGCATTTCCGCCGCCGTCTGGGCAATGATCGTGTAGCTGCCCGTGCCGATGTCGGTCATGTCGGTCTCCACCGTGACGATGCCCTCACGGTCGAGGCGGACGCGGGCTCCGGAGGGAACCAGAAGATTGTTGCGGAAGGCCGAGGCGACCCCCATGCCTACCAACCAGCTCCCCTCGCGCCGCGTGGCGGTCTGCTTCGTCCGGTCCTGCCAGCCGAAGCGCTCCGCGCCGGTGCGAAGACAACCGACGAGATCGCGGTGGGAGAATGGCCTCTCCGGATTCTCGGGGTCGACTTGAGTGTCATTGATGATCCGAAAGTCGACCGGGTCTAGACCGAGCCTTTCCGCCATCTCGTCGATCGCGATTTCCAGGGCCATCATGCCCGGCGCCTCGCCGGGTGCGCGCATGGCGTTTCCTTCCGGCAGGTCGAGAGTGGCAAGCCGGGTTGCAGTCATCCGGTTCGCACCGGCATAAAGCAGCCGCGTCTGCTGAACGGCCACTTCGGGGCCTCCGCCAGGGAGGTCCCCCGACCAGCTCTCATGCGCAATCGCCGTAATCCTTCCATCGCGCTCCGCGCCGATGCGGATCCTCTGGATCGTCGCCGGGCGATGAGTGGTATTGTTCATCAGGAAGGGGCGGGGGAGGGCGACCTTCACCGGACGCCTGGCTTCGCGTGCGGCAAGCGCAGCGAGCACCGCGTCTGCACGCAAAAACAGTTTGCAGCCGAAACCGCCGCCAATGAAGGGCGACATGATTTGCACTTTCTCCTTGTCGATCCCGACGGTCGTCGCGAGATCGCTCCGCCACCAGTCGATCATCTGGCTCGACGTCCAGACCGTGAGTTCATCGCCATTCCATGCGGCAATGGAAGCGTGTGGCTCCATCATCGCATGCGATTGATCCGGCGTGGTGTAGGTTTGGTCGAACTTGACGGCTGCGGTTTCGAAGGCGGCATCGAAGTCGCCCGCGGCCGAATCCGGTTCGCCGTCCTTCGGCTTGACGGCGGTGTCCTTCGTCGCCTCCAGATCGAAGACGCCTTTCTCCTCGGCGTAGTCGACCTTGACGAGCGCGGCGGCAGCGCGGGCCTCTTCGAACGTTTCCGCGACCACCACCGCGATCGCCTGGTGGTAGTGCTGGATCTCGGTGCCGCCGAAGAGCTTGGCGGTGTTGTACTTGCCCTTCTTCAGATCCCCTATGCCGTCGGAGGTGACGACCGCGAGCACGCCAGGCGCCCGTTTTGCGGCGGAGACGTCCATGGACCCGATCCGGCCCTTGGCGATTGCCGAGCCGACGACATAACCATAGACGTAGTGCGTATTCGGATCATGCCACTCGTAGGCATAGACGGCGCGACCCGTTGTCTTCAGCGGGCCGTCGATGCGATGGATGCGCTGGCCGACGACCTTGCCTTGGTCGATCGGGTTCGTCGTTGCAGGTGTGTCGAATCTCATTTTCTCATCCCCTCGCTTCGGCAAGAACGGCGCTCAGCGTGCGTTCGACGAGCGCCAGTTTGAAGGCGTTCTGTTCCGTCGGGTGAGCGTTGGCGAGAAGCTTGGCGGTGACCGCTTTTGCTCCGTTTGGAAGCCCTCGTTCGGCAGCCTCGTCGCGCCAGGGTTTCGGTGCGATGCCGCCGGCCGCGACGCGGCCGGTCCCGTCTTGCATCACCACCGCCGCGATGGAGACCAAAGCGAAGGCGTAGGAGGCGCGATCACGAACCTTTCGGTAGATGTGCTTGCCGCCTACAGGCTTCGGCAGAACGACCGCTGTGATCAACTCGCCCCGCTCGAGGACGTGCTCGATGTGCGGCGTGTCCCCCGGCAAGCGATGGAGATCGGCAATCGGGATGCTGCGTGTGGTGCCGTCGGAGCGGACCGTCTCGACAATCGCGTCGAGGGCGCGCATGGCGACCGCCATATCGCTCGGATGGTTCGCGATACAGGCGTCGCTGACGCCAACCACCGCAAGCTGGCGGCTGAAGCCGCCTAGCGCCGCGCAGCCGCTGCCGGGCTGTCGTTTGTTGCAGGGCTGATTGGTGTCGTAGAAATAAGGACAGCGCGTGCGCTGCAACAGGTTGCCGGCCGTAGTCGCCCTGTTGCGCAACTGCCCCGATGCTCCGGCGAGCAAGGCCCGCGCTAGGAGCGCGTAGTCTCGGCGGATTCGCCCGTCGGCGGCAAGATCAGTATTGCGGACGAGGGCGCCAATCCTGAGACCGCCGTCCGGCGTCGGTTCGATCCTGTCCAGACCCAGTCTGTTGACATCGATCAGATGCGTGGGCGTCTCAATCTCCAGCTTCATCAGGTCCAGGAGATTGGTGCCGCCGGCGATGAACTTCGCGCCGTCTGTGCCGGCGGCGGCTTTTGCAGCCGCTTCGATCGTGGAGGCGCGCTCATAGCTGAAAGCTCTCATACCTTCCTCCCCGCAACTTCCGTGATCGCGTCGACGATGTTCGAATAGGCGCCGCAACGACAGATGTTGCCACTCATGCGCTCCCGGATCTCGGCGGGCGTGACTTCGGCGCGCGCGAGCAGATCGCCCGTCACATGGCTCGGAGTGTTGGCCTTGATCTCCTCGAGCATGGCGACGGAGGAACAGATCTGGCCAGGCGTGCAATAGCCGCATTGGAAGCCGTCGTGTTCGACGAAGGCGGCTTGCATCGGATGGAGGTTGCCGGGCTGGCCCAAGCCCTCGATCGTCGTAATGCTTTCGCCCTCATGCATTACGGCGAGAGTCAGACATGCGTTGACGCGGCGCCCTTCGACGAGGACCGTGCAAGCGCCGCACTGTCCGTGGTCGCATCCCTTCTTTGTGCCAGTGAGATGAAGATGCTCCCGCAGTGCGTCGAGCAGCGTCGTTCGGTTGTCGAGCTGAAGCTCCCGGCGCTCGCCATTCACAGTGAAGGAAGTTTTCGTGCTTTGCGGTGCAGCGGGGGCATTTGTCTGGGAGTGGCTGAGCGAGGCTGTGCTCGCCACCGTGACGGTAGCAGCGGAGGCGACCAGCAGGTCGCGCCGCGAGATTTCAAGTACGCCAAGACTTTGCATATCCAGCTCCAGTTCTCGATGATGAAGAAGTCAAGGACGGTGCGCCTGTACTAGGGTCCGCGAACGCCAAACTGCGGAACTGGCGGGAACGTTCCGCCTGTCCGTGTGGCTGAGCTAGGGCACTGGATGAATGCGATTAGTAGGCGTTGGCCGATAGCCCTTATTGACTGGCTCGATAAATGCCGAGTTGTGGCCGCGGTAAACGCCGGGGCGTCCGCTCACGCGATCGGCGGGTCGCCTCCGTGGCTGTGGGGGTATTCACAAGGCGCGCCGTTTGGCCTAAAGAGCGCGCAGGTAAAACTCCGGTCGCAGCCTACCCGGTCAAAACAAGGACACCTGTTATGAAAACCATTGTGATCTGCTCTGGCGGATTGGATTCCGTTTCGCTGGCGCACAAGATCGCGGCGGAACACGAGCTTGTCGGCCTGCTGTCGTTCGACTACGGCCAACGGCACCGCAAGGAACTGGATTTCGCCGCTGCCTGCGCCGAACGTCTCGGCGTCCCTCACCAGATTATCGATATCCGCGAGATCGGCCGCCACCTGAGCGGTTCGGCATTGACCGACGACGTCGACGTGCCAGACGGGCATTATGCCGAGGAAACCATGAAGGTAACGGTCGTGCCGAACCGCAACGCCATCATGCTCGCAATCGCCTTCGGCGTTGCCGCGGCCCGCAAAGCCGATGCGGTGGCGACCGCCGTACATGGCGGCGACCACTTCATTTATCCCGACTGTCGGCCGGGATTCATCGACGCTTTCCAGACGATGCAGAGCCGCGCGCTGGAAGGCTATGCCGACGTCACGCTCTATGCGCCTTACGTCAACGTCTCCAAGGCTGAGATCGTTGCGGACGGGGCAAGCAACGGTACGCGCTTCGCCGAGACCTGGTCCTGCTACAAGGGCGGAGCGCGCCATTGCGGTCGTTGCGGCACCTGCGTCGAACGACGCGAAGCTTTTCATCTGGCGGGCGTTGCGGATCCGACGGAATACGAGGATCCGGATTTCTGGGCTGCGGCTACTGGCGCCTTCTCGGCCGAGGAGGTGAAATAATGTTCCGCATCACCAAGGAATTCCATTTCTCCGCCTCGCATCAACTGACGAGCCTGCCGCCCGAGCATCAGTGTGCCCGGCTGCACGGGCATAACTATGTCGTCGAGGTCGAGCTTTCCTCCGAGACATTGAACGAATACGGTTTCGTCCGCGACTACCATGAGCTCGCGCCGTTGAAGCGCTACATCGACGAGACCTTCGACCACCGGCATCTCAACGACGTTCTCGGCCACGACCGGGTAACGGCGGAATGTCTGGCACAACACTTCTACGACTGGTGCAAGGCGCGGCTTCCGGAAACGACCGCGGTGCGCGTCAGCGAAACGGCGAAGACCTGGGCGGAATACCGGCCATGACCTCCGAGAGATCCGCCGAGATCCGCGTCAGCGAGATTTTCGGGCCGACGATACAGGGTGAGGGCGTGCTGATCGGCCTGCCAACGGTCTTTGTCAGGACTGGTGGCTGCGATTATCGCTGCTCCTGGTGTGACAGCCTGCACGCGGTCGACAGCCGCTATCGCGACGAATGGAAGGCGATGTCCACGGAAGATGTCTGGCAGGAGGTCGTACGGCTCTCGGACGGAAAGCCGCTTATGGTTTCACTCTCCGGCGGCAATCCGGCCATCCAGCCGCTTGGCCAACTCATCGATCGCGGTCATCGCCAAGGCTACCGTTTTGCCCTTGAAACGCAGGGGTCGGTTGCCAGGGACTGGTTTTCAGATCTCGACGTGTTGGTGCTGAGCCCAAAGTCGCCATCGAGTTCGATGGTAACGGATTGGCAGGCATTCGACTCGTGTCTGCGGGTGTCTGAGGGCAGGCCGCAAACCGTGCTGAAGATCGTCGTCTTCGACGAGGCGGACTACGCCTATGCGCGAGCCGCGGCCGCGCGTTATCCTCATCTGCCCGTCTATCTGCAACCCGGCAACCACACACCGCCGCCCCCAGATGACGACAATGCGGCCATCGATATTGATGGGATAATGGAACGCATGCTCTGGCTGGTCGCCAAAGTTACCGAGGACCGCTGGTTCGAGGCGCGCGTCCTGCCGCAACTGCACGTTCTGCTCTGGGGCAACAAGCGCGGCGTCTAAAGCAGCAAAAGTCTGTGCGGCGCTTCAGGCAGTCCTGGCGCAGGGTCTTCAGCGCTGCACCGGCCGGGGCCGTACCGCCGTCAAGGCGCGCTTGCCGCGAGTTCCTTCCCGTGCACACTACCGCCAAGGTGAATGGGTTTGAGGACGGGGCCTTCGGCCTCCTTCACGAGATGGATGACGCGGGAGAACAGAGGTCCATTCCTCGGCGTGCGGCCAATTTTGACGACGGCGGTATCACGGAGGTCGTCCTCGAAGATCGATAGGGCCAGCTTCATCGCTTCCCCGTCCATCGTCTCAAGCGCTTCATCGATGATCACCCAGCTCGGCCGATGGAGAACAAGCCGTGCGAAGGCGAGTGAACGTTGTTCGTCATCGCTGAGTTCGCGTTCCCAACGCGCTTCGCGATCGAGCAGCGTGGTCAATTGATCAAGCCCGACCTTCGAAAGTGCCGCAGCAAGGCTTGCATCCGAGAAGTCACCGGCACGCGGATAGGAAAGCGCATCGCGCAGTTTGCCCCGCGGGAAATAGGGGGAGCGCGGGATGAACGCGACCATCTCGCCAGCCGGCAAGCCGACGCGCCCGCTCCCCCAGGGCCAAAGGCGTGCGAGCGCCCGGAAGAGCAGCGTCTTTCCCGCGCGGGGGTCGCCGCTAATGACGACGCGCTGACCCGGGCCGATCTCGATATGCGGTTCGGAAAGCCTGGTCCGTCCGCTCGACGATGCGACCTCGAGATTGTCGAAGGTCAGCTTGTTAGTGTCATTCTCAACGAACTCGATCCGTTTTTCCGCGTCGTGCAGGACGTCGGTCATGATCAGCGCGCGGCGGAAGGCCGCGACGCGCAGAAGCGTCGCCCGCCAGTCGGCGATGGCGCTGATATTGGCGACGAACCATTTGAGCGACGTGTGAACCTGGTTGAAGGCGCCGACGGCCATCATCAGGCCGCCGAAGCTGATCTCGCCGGAAAAATAGACGGGCGCGGCGACCAGGATCGGCGCGACGACCGTAACCCAGCCATAGCCGTCCTGAACCCAGCCAAGATTGATCTGGGCACGGTAGATGTTGCGCATGGCTCCGAGCACGGTCGCCAGATCGAGCTCCAGACGCCGCCGCTCGCCGGTCTCGCCCCCGGCAAGCGATATGGCGTCGATGTGTTCGCTGACATGCATCAGCGAGAAACGCAGTTCCGCTTCGCGAGCGTAGCGTTCGCCGTTCAAGGCGATCAGCGGCCGCCCGACAAGCCAACTCAGCCAAGATGCCGATCCGGCATAAAGGATCGCTGCCCAAACCATATAGCCCGGGATCTCGAGCGAGTAGCCGCCGATGTGGAAAACAAAACCTGCGGATAACGCCCAGAGAACACCCACGAAAGACGCGAGCAGGATGGACGACTGCAGGAGTCCGAAACCGAGGTCCGTGGTAAGATCGGCAAGATGGCCGGCGTCTTCCTGCATTCTCTGGTCCGGATTGATTCCCATCGCACCGGAGTTGGCAAGCCGAAAGGCGCGCAGCGGCCGCATCCATTCGTTGATCAGATCGAGCGTCAGCCCCTCGCGCAGCTTCAATCGTACCATCTGGTTGAGCCATTGCTGCGTGACATTGAGCACCAACAGGCCACCGGCGATGCCGATAAACACCAAGAGCTGATAGAAAAACGCGTCAAGATCGCGTCGCTCTATCGCGTCAAAAAAAGGCCGATTCCAGCGGTTGAGGATGATCTGTCCGATCGCTGTCGCGATGATGATCGCGATGCTGCCAGCCGTGAGCCATAGGATTGTCTTCAGCAGCGGGGACGTCATGAAGGCGCGGCGCATCATGTCGAACTGGACTCGGAGGGTCGTACCCTCCGCGCTCGCGGGCCTGGGCGCTGCGCTCGCTCCGACTCGATTCGTCATCTTCAGTTCCTTCCCTTCAGAAGGGGCAATCCGCCAAAGTCGTTCGGGTGCCGTGGGTAGGGCTATCGTCCAGAGCGGAGCACCACCATCGGATTGGTGGATCTTGCGGCCGCGCTTGGCTCGGCGACGGAAACAATTCCACGAGGCGCCATGGCCAACCGGGGAAGCCGATTAAAGGGATCGGCGGCCAGTGTCTGTTCTGTGGAAAACCGAGATATCCGGCCTCATTGCCGCCGTCGCGATGTCGCGTGTCGGTGCCGAGCAGCAGCCTGTGCAAAGCAAATATGCCACTGAAGATCTGGAGATGCTGAAATGCAGTGAAACTAAAAACCTTCATGATTCCGAGTTTATGGCCAATGGCGCCCGCTGGAAACAGCGTTTTAAGGATAGGGTAGGATCTCGCCCCCCGGAACTTGGAAACCCCGTGAGCGCCCACAGTGAGGCCTAAAGCATTTGAATCTGATGACGCCAGGCTAGCCCGTTGCGGCGCATTTCGCGGTATGGTGGCTTGCCTATGTTACAGTGATGACATAAAACGTTACCGCCGTCGCCAAGGCGCCTGTCGCCCCCTCAACATCGAATTTACAAAAATTCAATGCCCAGAGAAGGAGACATTTATGTCCATTTCACTCGAGACTTTTGACAACAAGCAAGCCGCTGCCGTCGTCAGCAACGATGTGGCTGCCCGCGTCCGGGCCGCCCGTGAGGCTGTCGGCTACAGCATCGAAGACCTTGCTGTTACTTGTGGCCTCGCTAACGTCGAAATCAGTGAGATCGAAAGTGGTCTGGATACCAGTCCGGCAAAGCTGAAGCGTATCGCATCCGCATTGCAACTGCCGCTATCGGACTTTTTGACCGTGGAAATTTGACGGACAAGCCGACCGGTCCCGCCGCGCGGACCGGTCGGATGGTCTTGCGGTCCTCTGCAGGCCATTGACTTTATTCACGTAATTCGATCCTTCGTCGAGGCCGAGCGGCGCGCTAGGCCCGGGGATGCGTTGGCCAGCTAGGCGAGGGCGCCCCTTCAAGATCCCATTGTTGAAATCGTCGCGCCTGCTTTGGCCGTGTCACTTTCAGGCTTTTTTAGACGCTCGAGCAATGCACGGAATGCCTCCACCGCCCTTTTGGATGTTTCCTGGGGGTCCTCCGAGTTGGCGATCCACAAAGCGGCGTGGCTGCTGGCGCCGTTGATCAGGCGCGCAGTCGCTTCCTCATCAACCTCGATGATCGCTCCGTCCGCCTTGAGTTGGCTGAGGCTCCGACTGAGGGCTGCGATACAGCCGTTGGTACTTGGCCATTGAGATATGTCTCCGAGGACAGCGGGGCCGTCGCGAAACATAATTCGCTGAATTTCGGGCTCGAGCGCCATCTGAATATAGGCCACGCACTCGTCGACGAACCCCTGCCATCGCGTTGGTGCTCGTGACGAGACGCTGGTCAGCCGCGCCGTCATCTCGGCATCCATCTCTTGTATCACCGCCTGCAGCAATCCCTTTTTGTCTCCGAAGTGGTGATAAAGCGCGCCACGCGTCAGTCCCGCGCCCGCGGTGAAATCATCCATTGAGGATTGCGCATAGCCTATCGTCCCGAAGGCGTGCCGGGCCGCGGCAAGCAACTTCGCGCGTGTCTCGGCGATCATTTCGGGGCGCGGTTTACTCATGGGTGCTCCTTCTTCACATACGACGCGTATTTTATTTGACATACGCGACGTATGCAACTACCGTCCGCATACGTTACGTATGTAAATAGGCATCCTGATGACGAAGGAACACCTCATGTCTAATCCTTACAGGGAAATATTCAGCGTGCGGGGCGCAAAAGGCTTCTCCGCCGCGGGCTTTTTCGCACGCTTGCCTATTGCCATGGCACCGATCGGCATTGTCGCCATGCTGTCGCAGACACGTGGGGAGTATTGGATCGCGGGCGCGGTTTCAGCAACGTTCGCCCTTACGAACGCGCTTGTCGCTCCACAAATATCGCGACTGGTCGATCGGCTCGGCCAGTCGACGGTCATAGTCCCGACCACAGTGGTCTCGGTCCTGGCCTTTATTGCTCTCATGGCGGGAGCGAACCGGGATTGGGCAGCCTGGACGCTGTTCGTCTCGGCCTTCTTCGCTGCAGCGATGCCAAGCATTCCGGCGATGTTGCGGGCGCGCTGGACCGAGATATTCCGTGATCGTCCTGAGTTGAACACGGCCTTTGCCTTTGAGTCGGCAGCGGACGAGCTGGTTTACATCGCCGGCGCGTCGCTCTCTGTCGGCTTGGCGGTCGCGCTGTTTCCGGAAGCCGGGATGCTGGCCAGCACCATTTTCCTTGCGATCGGAACCGCCGCTTTCGTCTTGCAGCGGTCGACTGAACCGAAAGTGCGTCACCTGGAGCACGGCGTTTCCCGAGGATCCGCAATTCGGCTGCGATCGGTGCAGATCATAACGCTCGCGCTCATATTCGTCGGATCGATGTTCGCTACGGCGGAAGTCAGTGCGGTTGCAATCACGAAGGAACTCGGGCAGCCAAATGCCGCAAGCCTTGTCATCGGCGTCTACGCGATCGGGTCGTTCGTTGTCGGGCTGGTCATCGGGGCCCTGAATCCCAGCATGGCGCTGCAGAGGCAACTGCTGATCGCCGTCAGCGTCCTTGCGGTAACGGCCCTGCCGCTGCTTGTTGCCGATACGGTGCCGCTTCTGGCTCTCGCCGTCTTCCTGAGCGGCATCGCCATCTCGCCGACCCTTATCACGGCCTTTGGCTTGATCGAGCGACGCGTTCCGGAATCAATGCTAACCGAGGGCGTTACATGGGTGATGACCGGCATTGGAATTGGCATGGCGCTTGGGGCCTTCGCCGCAGGCTGGGTAGTCGATAATTTCGGCGCGCAAAACGGCTTCTTCGTATCCGTAATCGCCGGAGTGGCGTCCGTGGCAATCATCGCTTTGGGTCAACGAATACTGGCCGGAGACAGAATGGAAGTTGCAGAGGGGACGCTGCCCCAACCCGCAGAGTAGGAAAGAACCCAACCAATCGATTGTGGGATTATTCTGGAAACAGCATGTCGCGTCTTGGCAGCGCGACATGCCTCGTCCTTTCTCTCCACGAGAATTGGCCGAAGAGGGATGGGCGGCGTTCACGGAGAGCGCGGCGGGCCGTCACCTCGCTGCTAGAAGGCGTTCGACCTGCCTGATCAGTTCGGCGCTGTCGAACGGTTTTGCCAGGCGAGGCAATGCACGAAACCGCTCCGGTAAATCGGCCGCCGTATAGCCTGTCAGCAGCAAGACGGGCACGCCGCGCTCAAGCAGTTCATCGACGAGTGGATAGACAAACTCGCCGCGTAGATTCAGGTCAAGAGTGGCGATTTCGAATTTCTGTTCCCGTGACGCGATGATCGATCCCTCCAACGTCGTGAAGGGACCCACGACGACGTAGCCGGATGCAACGAGATCGTCTTCGATCTGCAATGCCACCAGGAACTCGTCTTCGACGACGAAAATCCGGCAGCCGTCGGACTCCGTCATTCGGCACCCCTGAGATAGGGCACGTCGATCGTGCAGTTCAGCCCTTGCGACGCAAACTCCAGACGGACATCGCCGCCCAGGTCGGAAGCGAGAACCCTTTCGAGAAGCAAGCGGCCGAAACCGTTGCGGCTTGGCGGCGAGACGGGAGGGCCCCCTGTCTCGCTCCAGCGGATGCAAAGCCGGTTCTCATTTGAGTCGACAACCCAGTCGACACTTACGCGACCAGTCTTTACGGAGAGTGCGCCGTGCTTGGCGGCATTGGTGGCAAGCTCATGCGCGGCCATGCCGAGGGTCAGCGCATGTTTTGGTGGCAGAGTCGTTGGTGGGCCGTCGAGAGAGATGTTGTCCATGCCCTCGTTTCGATAGGGAGCCAGCTCATCGGAGAATATGCTCTGTAGTGAGACGCCCGACCATTTGGCTTCCGCAAGACGGGTATGTGCTTGGGCCAACGCCCGGATGCGGGCATCGAACGATCGGTGCGCATCGCGCGCATCCGGGTTCATGGAAAATGACTGTCGCGCGATCGAGTTGACGGTGGCCAGCGTGTTCTTCACGCGGTGGCTGAGTTCAGCGACAAGCAGGTCTCTCTGCGCCTCAGCCTCCTTTCGCTCGGTGATATCCATGCAAATTCCAGCCAGGCGCTCACCTGCCGCGCTGTCCGGGGGCGAGAACCGGCCAAAGGCTTCCATCCAGCGTGTCGTACCGTCGAGCAGGCGCATGCGGTAGGTAACATGATAGTCCTCGCGGGTCGCAAGGGCTCTCTCGATTGCCTGTTCGACGGCCGCAAGATCGGCGGGATGAATATCACGCTTGAACTCCGCAATCGTCCCCCCGAATGTTCCCGGCTCGAGATGATGAAGCACCTCCAGTCCGGGTGACCAGATCACTCTGCCGCTCTGCAGGTTCCACTCCCAGGCTCCCATCCGCCCTGCATCCAGAGCCATTTTCAGGCGGCGTTCGCTTTCTCGAAGGGCTTCTTCTGTCTGCTTGCGCTCCGTGATGTCGATGAAGGCGGCTACGGCGCCCGCCGCTTCTCCAAGAGCGTTTCGCAGAGGGGTCGCATTGCCGAGCAAATGGCGCGTTCTACCATCTTCGAACCGGATCTCCTGTTCGAAGTTCTCTACCTCTTCTCCGCGTGCCGCACGCTGCACGGGCAATTCATGGGCCGACAACATCCTGCCCGCCGAGAAAATCTGAAACCCGGACGGCCGCTCGTCTGCCGGCGCCGAAAACGAGAGATTCGAAGCTGGCGGCAGGTGGAGCAGCTCGTAGGCGCTTCGGTTGCCGTCGATGACACGGCAGTCAGGTGTTCGTGTTATCCAGATGGGAGTTGGGACCGCCTCCATAATGGCCTGCAGTTCGGCCGCTCTTGCCCGTTCGCTAGCCTCGTTGCGTCGCAGTTGCTCCTCCGCGAGTTGCCTTGCCCGTTCGGCTCGAATGCGTTGGATGCTGAAGCCGAGCTGTCGCGCGATCGTCAGCGCGAGGCTGACCTCGGTCTCGCTAAACACATGGGGCTTGTCGTAATAAGCCATGAACTTGCCGATCAGCCGTCCTCCGGCAATCAAGGGAATGAACCCGAGTGCGGCAATGCCTTCCGATGCGATTGTCGCTCTGAGATCGTCGGAAAGTTCGGCCGCAGTCATGTCTTCAACGAAGATGGGATCCGGATCGCGGGCGTCTGGAGTCCATGGAGAATGACCGTCGACCGCATGACGGTAATGTTCGGATAATCCGCTCCAGGCGACGAAGCGCATCGTATCCGACTGGTCGAACAACAGAATCGACGCGCGGCTGCAGTTGAGCGCCGCTCTGATAGCATCCAACGCCGCATCGTAGATCTCTTCAATGCCCTTGGCACGATGAAGCTTTTCAGTGAGGCGGTAGAGCGAAGCCTGCTCGCGCAACCGCGCTTGCACTGTCCTTTCTGCTTGCTTCTGTTCCGTGATGTTGCGGGCAATTTTCGAGGCGCCGACTATGCGGCCCGTGACGTCACGAACGGGTGAAACCGTGAGAGAGATATCGACGAGACTTCCGTCCTTGCGCTGACGCTTTGTTTCGTAATGATCGATACGCACTCCATTGCGGATGCGATCGAGGATATGGGGCTCCTCATCCTCATGGCCGGCCGGAATCAGAATAGTAATCGACTTCCCGATCACTTCATCGGCCGCGTACCCAAACAGACGCTCAGCACCTTTGTTCCAACTGGTGATGATGCCATTCAAGTCCTTGCTAACAATGGCATCGTCGGAGGACTCGACGATCGCTGCGAGAAACTGGGAATCCTGTTCTGCCTGTTGGCGTTGTCGTTCGCTGATATCGACCAGGAGATTGATCGCCCCCGTCATCATCCCCGATTTATCAAACATCGGTGTCGGGCAGGCAAGAAGCGGGACCATCGTTCCGTCCGGCCGTACAGCCACAATCCCATGCCCCCTGATCGCCCGCCCTTCCTTGAGGGTCTGGGCCATCGGACACTCTTCGTGCGGCAGAATTGACCCGTCCGTGCGACGCAGTTCCCAACCGACGCACCAACGATCCTTGCCGAGCTCGGGCTCCCTGCCGGCGAGATCCGCGGCGGCCTGATTGAAATAGGTAATGAATCCCTCTCGGTCGGTGACGTAAACCGCCATGGGCAATGCGTCCAGCATCGCCCGAAAATCCGGCGGATCCAAAGTACCGATCTTGCTCTCCAGATTTTTCGGTAGAGCCTCCGCGCTGCACATAGGTCCCTCCGCAAGCGCTCGCTGACCCCGGGAAACGCGGCACGGGCAGCTTTGTTCCGGATAGACACGCATGCCGCCTGCCTGCGAACCCCCAAGGTCAAATGGGTAGATCCTCGGCCGACCCAATGTTAGGTTCCGTGCGGCTGGAGTAGGGCCTGCCAGGCCCAGTGGAGGAGACCGAGTAATTAAATCGGAGATGGTTTCATGAGCAGAACTGTGCTGAACGCCGTGGGCAAGTCGCTATACTACAGCGGAAGTTCGACGGCCTGGTTTTCCGCCACGGGATCGGGCCCCACGCTCTACGGGACGTCCGGTAACGATTCCATCTGGGGCGATAGTTCCGTCAATGTCACCATGATCGGCGGCAAGGGCGACGACATCTATTATCTCTATTCCGGAATTAATCGCGCCTATGAGGCGGCCGGCGAGGGTATCGATACGATCAACACCTGGATGAGCTACACGCTGCCGGACAATTTCGAAAACCTGACCGTTACCGGCAGTGGACGATTTGCTCTCGGCAATGATGCCGACAACATCGTTACAGGCGGTTCCGGCAGCCAGACGCTCGATGGCGGCGCCGGCAACGACGTGTTGCGGGGCGCTGGCGGGGCCGACATCTTTGCCTTTACGCGCGGCAATGGCAGCGACCTTATTACCGACTTCAACTTCGACGATATCGTCCGACTCGAAGGCTATGGACTTACGTCCTTTGCGCAGGTCCGGGCCAATCTCCGGCAGGAAGGTGCCAATTTGCGGCTCAGTCTCGCCGACGGCGAGAGCCTGGTTTTCGCCAATACCACCGCCGACCAATTGCAGGCGAACCAGTTCAGACTGAGCCTCGATCGCTCCGTGCTGACGCAGACCTTCTCCGACGAGTTCAACGCGCTTCAGCTGCGCAGTGGGTCGAGCGGCGTCTGGGACGCGAAATTCTGGTGGGCTCCTGATAAAGGAGCGACGCTCTCCGAAAATGGCGAGCTTCAATGGTATATCAATCCGGCCTATCAGCCGACCGCTGCGGTGAACCCGTTTTCAATCAACAACGGTGTCCTGACGATCACCGCGGAGCCGGCATCAGACGCCATTCAGGCCGAGATCAACGGTTACGATTATACATCGGGCATGCTGACGACCTACTCGTCCTTTGCCCAGACGTATGGTTACTTCGAGATCCGGGCAGACATGCCGGATGACCAGGGCGTCTGGCCCGCCTTCTGGCTGCTCCCGGCCGATGGCTCCTGGCCGCCGGAACTGGATGTCGTGGAAATGCGCGGGCAGGATCCGAATACCGTCATCACCACCGTCCATTCCAACGAAACTGGGTCGCAGACCAGCATTGCCAGCGCCGTCAAGGTTGCCGATACCAGCGGGTTTCACAAATACGGGGTGCTTTGGACGGAAGAGGAAATCGTCTGGTACTTCGACGACGCCGCGATCGCACGCGCCGACACGCCCTCGGACATGCACGATCCGATGTACATGCTCGTGAATCTCGCCGTCGGAGGTATCGCGGGCACGCCGACCGATGGCCTTGTCGACGGGGCGGCAATGAAGATCGACTATATCAGGGCCTATTCGCTCGACCCCGACTGGCAGATCTGAGCGATGTAGTCTTTGGGGAGACCGGCACGACAAGATGCCGGTCTCCACCATATGGCGCTATTTCTGAATGCAGGTGTCGACCGTATCCTTCGTGCACTCGTCGAGACCGGTGAACACCGGGTCCTCGACCGGCTTACCCGCGATCAGGTCCAGCATCACCGCCGGTGCCTTGTAACCCATCTCGAACGGCCGCTGGCCGACCAGTGCTGTTACGAGGCCCTCGCGCGCGATCGCGACTTCCTCGCCGATGGTGTCGGCGGCGCCGATGACGAACTCGTTCTTGGCGATCTTGTCCGCCATTGGCTTGAACAGGTCGCGGTAGGGTTGCGGCGCACCGAACAACGGCCAGCCGCCCATGATGCCGAAGGCATCGAGGTCCGGGTTGGCCGCAAGGATATCGGTCATAGCCTGAACGCCCTTGGCGCCGTCGTCATTGGTGAAGACCGGGCAGCCGGCCACTTCGGTCCAACCGCCTTCACCCTTCAGCTCTGCGAGACCCTTTTGTCCGGTCAGCGTGTCCCGCATTCCCTGGGCCCGGCGCAGAATATTGTCCGCCCCCGGATTACCTTCGATCGTGCAGATCTTGCCGCCATTCGGCTTGGCCTTCTTGATGTATTCCGCGATCCGCGCGCCCATCAGGTAATTGTCGGTGCCAAGATAGGTCTTGCGCAGTGCCGAGTCTTCTGCGGCAAGATCCGCGTCCAGCGTCATGACCGGAATCGACGGATTGGCCGTCTTCAGCGTTTGCGCGATGAGCTTTGCGTTCGACGGCGAGATGGCGATGGCGGCCGTTTCCGCCTTACCCAGCATATCCTGGACGATTTGCGCCTCGCCAGCCTCGTCCGACGTGGATGCCGGGCCGGTGTAGAAGCACTCGTACTCCGAATCCGGGTTTTCTTTGTTCCACTTCTGGCAACCCTGGTTGATTGCTTCGAAGAACGGGTTGTCGAGGCCCTTCACGACGATGACGAGCTGTTTCTTCTGGGCCATGGCCGTTCCGGCGCTGAGTGCCAAGACGGCAACGGCAAGCAATAATGCCTTCCTCATTCCTTCCTCCCTTGAAACAAACGGGCACCACGTGCCCGCCCCACAAATCAACCCGGGTACCAGACGATGCGCGGATCATCCTGCGAACGCTCGTACTGCCAAGCCGAGTCGATAAGCCTTTCCATGTCGTAGTCAGGTCGCCAGTTCAGCAGGTACTTCGCCTTGCTGTTGTCCATCCAGTTCGAGTGAAACGAACTTTCTATATCGACTGAAGCGAGGCCGCGGGTGCGGGCAAGATAGGTGGCAACTTCGCCATAGTCGACCGGCCTGTCCATTGCGATGTTGAAGAGCTGCCGCGTCGCACGTGGATTGTCGATCGCCGCCAGTATGGCGGAGACCAGGTCATCGACATGCACGAAATTGCGTTTCAGCGGCCGCCCGTCGGCATCGCGTAGCAGCGGCACCGTGCCGTCTCTGGCGTAGCGCTTCGCGTCTGCCTCAGGAACGAGTTCTTTCCATACCGGACCGCCGAAGACATCATCCCCGAAAGACAGCGTGTATTTGAAGTCGTCCTTCTCCATGATCCACGGCGCGCGCAGGCAGCAGCCGTTGAGACCGTACTGGATGCCGAACTGCTCCACCATCACCTCTTCGAGCACCTTCGACAGCGCATAGCACCCGGGATACGCCTGATGCGGTGCCTTCTCGGTAATCGGTCCGTCATGGCGGTAGTAGAAATGACCGATGCCGGCGTCGCCGCCGATGAGAATGAACTGGGATGCGGTCGCGCTTGCGCGGAACTCCTCCAGCAGCCAGAAAAGCCCCTTGACCGTAACGTCGATGACGTCGTCGGGAGTCTCCTTGCAGGTGGCGAGGTGCACCACATGGGTGACGTCGGCGAGCGCTTTGGACACGACGTACCGGTCGGCCATCGATCCGCGTGCCACTTCGACCCGGTCGGTTTCCGGGCACACGCGATTATGACAAAGCGCACGGATGCGCGCCTCGGGAAATCGCGGATCGTCAAGCAGCCCAGCAATGAAGTGCCGCCCGACCTTGCCCGTTGCACCGGTGACAAGGATCAGCATGCTCTTGCTCCCCTTTTCAAAGCTAATATCCGCGTGCTCCGCTCGTCAATGGGTATTTGTAATACAAAATGGATACTTGCCTGCGTGGAGCGACTTAAATCGCAGGACAATCGATTGACGCTGTCCCGAGGTTTTGCGTAAATTCGCCTGATCGCTCTTTCGGGGAGGAAATCGGAGAAGCGAGAGCGCGACGGCTCCGCATCCAGGTGGAGGGTTTGGAGCGGCCGCAAAAGCCTAAACTATCGGGAGGATAGACGGCCGTGGCGGTTCTCGAACTCGCCAACATTTCCAAGCATTTCGGCGCCATCCAGGCGGTCAGCGATGTTTCGCTTTCGCTGGAAGCCGGGCAGGTGGTGGGCCTGATGGGCGACAACGGCGCCGGCAAGTCCACGTTGGTCAAGATGATCGCCGGCAATTTTCGGCCAAGCGAGGGCACGATGCGCCTCGACGGCGCCGAACTCGTGCTTCACCGACCGGTGGAGGCGCGCAAATACGGGATCGAGATCGTCTATCAGGACCTGGCGCTCTGCAACAACCTGACGGCCGCGGCAAATGTGTTCCTCGGACGTGAACTGCGGCGCGGTCTGGGTCCGCTGCGCATTCTCGACCACAAGAGGATGTACAAGCGTGCTGGAGAAATTTTCAGGGAGCTGAAATCGGAAACGCGGCCACGTGATCTCGTCAAGCAGATGTCGGGCGGTCAGCGGCAAGCGGTGGCAATCGCCCGCACGATGCTCTCCGAGGCAAAGATCGTGCTCATGGACGAGCCCACCGCAGCGATTTCTGTTCGTCAGGTGGCGGAAGTCTTGAACCTCATCCGGGAACTGCGCGACCGCGGCATTGGCGTTATCCTGATCAGCCACCGCATGCCCGACGTCTTCGACGTCGCCGACCGTGTCATCGTGATGCGGCGGGGCCGCAAGGTTGCAGACAAGCCGATCGCCTCGAGTTCACCGGAGGAAGTTACCGGACTAATTACTGGCGCGATCGAACAGGTATGATCGGACTGGCCGCAAAGAGAGACGAAGGTCGACGATGGCAACTACGCTGGAACGGACCATAGAACATAGACAGCAAACCTGGCCGGCGGCGTTGCTTGCGAGCCAGACGTTCTGGGTGCTGATCGCGGTGATCTTCGCCTGCATATTCTTGTCTTTCGCCACCGACTCCTTCGCCACGGCGAAGAATCTCTACAACATTACCCGTAACGTGACCTTCGTTGCGATCATCGCTCTCGGCATGACCCTCGTTATCATCACCGGTGGCATTGATCTGTCCGTCGGATCCGTGCTTTGCCTGTGCAGCATGGTGCTCGCAGTCGTTATGCACGCCGGCTACAGCATCGAGGTCGGCATCGCCGCCTCAATCGGCACCGCGCTTCTGATTGGCGCCTTCAACGGTGTCATGATCGCCTATCTCGGGTTCCCGCCCTTCGTGATCACGCTCGGCATGCTGTCGATCGCGCGAAGCCTGGCAATGGTGGCGTCGAATAATACCGTCGTCTTTCAGTTCGGACCGGACCACGACAAGTTGCTGGCGCTTGGCGGCGGCGCATGGTTCTTCGGCATCGCCAATCCGGTGCTCTACATGATTGCGCTGGCGCTCCTCACCGGTTTCGTTCTGCGCTGGACCAAGTTCGGCCGCTACGTATTTGCCATCGGCGGCAATGAGCAGGCGGCCACGCTCACCGGCGTCCCGGTCAGAAGGATCAAGGTTGCCGTTTACATGATCTCCGCGCTCGCGGCCGGGATCGCGGGTATCATTCAGACCGGCTGGCTCGGCGCCGTCACCACGAATATCGGCGCGGGAATGGAGCTTCAGGTCATTGCGGCGGCGGTGATCGGCGGCGCCAATCTCGCCGGCGGCGTCGGCACGGCCTCCGGAGCGTTGATCGGTGCGGCGCTCATAGAAGTGATCCGCAACAGCCTTGGCCTGCTCGGCATCAACGCCTTTTGGCAGGGTACCTTCATCGGCGGCGCCACGGTGCTGGCCGTCCTGTTCGACCGAGTCCGCAATTTCCGGCAGAGCGAATAAGAAGCTGCCGCCTCAGCCCTTGACCAGAACGCGCCGCATTGCCTGGATCGCGGCGTCGAACTGGGGATCTCTTCCTGCCGCGTAAGGCAGGCTGAATGGCACCGGAATGTCGGGATCGACGCCTCGCCCTTCGAGCCGCAGGCCCTCGTCGATGACGGCGTCCGAGACTGCCAGTTCCAACAGGCTGTCATCGGCTAGCAGATAGGCGCGGCCGGCGAGCAGCGCGCCGGCCGTTCGCGTGCCGACCAGCGGAATTCCGTTCACCTTCAAGGCATAGGCGAAGAGTTCCAATCCGCTTCTGGCACCTTCGTCGATGATGGCCACGACCGGTCGACGCCAGCGCACGTTGGCGAGCGTCTCCTTTCCATTCCGGTTGATCAGTCTGAACGTCGGCGTATCGCCGACGAAAAGCTCCGCCGCGTCGGCCGCCCCGCCGCCCCACCGACCGCGCAGGTCGACGATCACACCGTCTGCATCCTTGAGGCGCCCGGTTGCGAGTTCGCGAGCAACGATGTCCAGCCCATCCGCCGTCGAGAGCGTCCACAGTCGCAGATAACCGATCCGCCGTCCGTCATGCTCCGTCACTTTCACGCTGTTCTCGATCGCTCTCTCGAATGCCCGCAGCGGCCTGAGCCGCTCGACGCCAACCTTCAAGACGATCGGCTCGGCACCCGCCTGACGCCGCAACCGAACCTCAACGCTCTGTCCGATCTTGTTACGAAAAGATCCGATTTCGCGGTACGGGGCGCCATCCACCGAGAGGATCTCGTCACCGACGAGAATTCCCGCGCGATCGGCAGGCGAGCCGTCATAGACATCGGTGACGAATCTCGGGCCATCGCTTTGCGTGATCATGCCGATGCCGGCATAGTTCACTTCGCCATCCGGCGGAAACAATCGCCGCATGTCATTGCGGACGGCAAAGCGGAATATATCGATAAGCTCGAAGTAGTCGATGGTATCGCGTTTGAAGCGGGCAGTATGCGAGGCACCGAGGCTTGCAAGGATCGTGCCGATTGCACTGTCCACCTCGGCCTGCGAACTCTTGGCGGTTAGCGGCACATCCTCGATCTCGCGGCGCACTGTCGCGACGAACCGGTCGAGCGCCGACGCGTCATGAAAATTGTCGAGCACGAGTTCCACCGCCCGATCGAAGACCGGATGTCCCGATCGCGGCGCCTCGAGAGCGAGGGCTTGCCCGGATGTGAGAAAAAGCAAAAATATGAGCGGGAGGGGGCCGACCATCCTAGCGCGCATGGGCCGATTTCCGTTTCTGTTTGGGTTGCTGCATCTTTCCTTAGTCGCCGCCGATTCAAGTATAAAACATTCAGCAAATTCAACGACCTATATACTGAGTTCGCCGCAGGGTTCCCTGAATCGAAGAAATTGTGCGCTAGTTCAAAGTATTGCAGTGCCGTGCGGTTGCAAGTGGCGCGTTGATCCTGATCGAACAGGACGACGCCCATGTGCGGAAAGAGCGGCCATCGCTCGAATTCGCTCGAAGGTTTTGTGCGCCTGCGCCCGCCGTCAGCTGCTCTCCCGAACTACGAGTTCGAATCCCAGATCGATCTTCCGGTCGCGGACCTCTGCGCCCGCAAGCAGCGTCAGCATCAAATGCGCTGCATGTTTGCCGACATCTTCTCGAGGGGTATGGATCGAGGTCAGCCGCGGAACAATATGGGCCGACATTGGCAGGTCGTTGAAGCCGACGAAAGCAACACGGCCGGGAACGGATATTCCTTGCCGCTGGGCTTCAAAGATCGCGCCATGGGCGAGGTCGTCGTTGCAAAAGAAAATGCCGTCGACATCCGGATGCCGCCGCAGCAACCTGTCGAAGAGCTCACCGCCGAGCCCGACGGACGAGGGGTCGGGCACCGCCAGCTCCAGTGCCTCCACACCCGCTGCGGCGAGTGCGCGCTTGAACCCTTCGCCGCGTCGTATGACGCGGGTGTCGAGCTGGGCAGCGACATAGGCGAGCCGGCGCCTTCCTCTCGCCAGCAAATGCCGCGCTACCACAGCTCCGGCCTCTTCTTGGGAAAAGCCAACCGAGAAGACGTCCTCGGCTTTCGTAAGCTCCATCATGTGGACGCAGGGAATCTTGTTTGCTTCGAGCAGGCGCAGGGATACTTCCGTGCGATCGAAGCCGGTGAGCAGGATTCCGCAAGGTTGGATGGCAAGATAGTTGCGGATGAGCTCCTCTTCCTCTTCGCGGGAATAGTGGAAGTTTCCGATAAGGACATCATAGCCGCGGGGGCGAAGAACGTTGTGAATGGCTTCGAGCGTCTCGATAAACAGCTGGTTCGAGAGGGCGGGAACAAGCACGACGACCGATTGGCTTCGCGCCGAGGCGAGCGTGCGTGCGGCCGGGTTAGGCACATAGCCTAAGGCTTTCGAGGCTTCGCGCACCTTCGACGCCAGCACGGGATCGACCGTCGGAACGTCGCGCAATGCGCGCGACGCGGTGATCTGCGAGACGCCGGCAAGCTGTGCAACCTCGGCGAGGGTAGGGCGGCCGGTGGCGCGGGAGGCTTCTTTACGCATGGTACTTTGACGCTTGCCAATACGGGTTCGCTTCGTTAAGACAGCGCTACCTTACGAGGAATGCGATCTCGCCGCTACTGCATGTATCCTCAAATCGTAGTCGATTTAAGGATACATGCAGCACTTCAAAGTGCTACAGCATCCTTTGCGCGTCTGCAAAAGACGCGCGGCGCTGTAGGAGGCTTATCGGCGATTTCGAGGACGTTCGTTTCAGTCACCCCCGTGCCCGTCGGCATGGAGGTATTTTTTGAAGCGGATGAGACAGCGCTATCTTGAAGAGGATAATATGACTGAGCAAGTACGCGGTATCGTCGTCATGGGCGTTTCGGGCTGCGGAAAAAGCAGCATCGGCGCCGCCATCGCCGCGCTGTACCAGGGCCGCTTGATCGAGGGCGATGCTTTTCATCCTGCCGCCAATATTGCCAAGATGAGTGCCGGCGTCCCTCTTACCGACGAAGATCGGCACGGTTGGCTCTGCCGCCTCAGCGAAGAAGTCGCAGCCGTCATCGCCGCCGGCGAGCGTCCGGTCCTCACCTGTTCAGCGCTCAGGAAAAGCTATCGTGACCTGCTCCGGCAGGGAGAAGCAAGGCTTGGGTTCGTCTTTCTCGATCTGGCACGGGATCTGGCCGCGGAACGCGTTGCCACGCGTCCAGGACACTTCATGCCGACAAGCCTGATAGAAAGCCAATACCGCACTCTCGAGCCTCCCCATCAGGAGCCGCTGACGCTCGCCGTGGACGCAAGTCTGCCGGTGGAGGTGATAGCGGAGCGGGCCGTTCAATGGTGGCAACAGACGAACGGAACGGATCCTGCCTGAACGCTGCAATCAGCGATCACTCAATCGTACCGCAAAGATAGCGCTACCTCGCTTAATCAAATGACTTTCGCATAGATCCGGGCCGTTGCTGACGTTTTCTGGACTTGCCCAAAGGGAGATCAAATTTGTTGGGTCTTTCCAAAGACGCCTATTTGCTCTTGGACGCGGGCGTAACCATTGTGGGGCTCGTCCTGCTGATTACGCGTTTCAAGATCCATCCGTTCGTCGCGCTGACATTGGCGGCGGGTTTCCTCGGCCTGACCTCCGGAATGACGGGCGAACTGATCATGAAATCGTTCCAGGACGGGTTCGGTGGCGTTCTCGGTTTCGTCGGCATCGTCCTTGGACTTGGCACGATGCTCGGTAAGTTGATGGCGGAATCTGGCGGCGCCGATCAGATCGCTCACACGCTCATGCGTACCTTCGGAAAGGAAAAGGTCCATTGGGCAATGATGCTGGCCGCATTTCTAGTAGGTATCCCGCTGTTCTTCGAGATCGGCTTCGTGCTGCTCATCCCTTTGGTCTTCATTATTGCCCGGCGGTCAGGCGTTTCGCTCGTCAAGATCGGCATTCCGTTGCTGGCCGGGCTCTCGGCGGTGCATGGGCTCGTCCCTCCGCATCCGGGTCCGCTCCTGGCGGTGAGCGTGTTCGGCGCGGACATAGGCAAGACCATCTTTTACGGCCTGATCGTCGGTCTTCCGACGGCCGCGATCGCAGGGCCGATGTTCGGCTCGTTTATCTCGAAACGGATTCCGGGCCATGCTTCGCGGGAACTGACCGACCAATTCGCCAAGGCAGAGAATCTTGCAACCCTGCCAAGCTTCGGCGTGACGCTGACAACGATCCTTCTGCCGGTGTTCCTGATGCTTCTGAAGGCATTCGCCGACGTAACCTTTGTCGCTGACAATGCGGACCGAATCTGGATGGATCTCATCGGGCATCCGATCACCGCACTGCTTGCCGCCCTGTTGCTTTCCTTTTACACCTTCGGTTCGGCCTGCGGGTTCTCGCGCGAAAAGATTATCTCCCTGCTGAACGATAGCCTGATACCCGTCGCCGGGATCCTCCTCATCGTTGGCGCCGGTGGCGGCTTCAAGCAGATGCTGGTCGCGAGCGGGGTCGGTGACGTGATCGGCCATCTCGCGGTGCAGGCCCAAATATCGCCGATCCTGCTTGCGTGGCTGGTTGCGGCGGTGATCCGGATCGCGACCGGCTCGGCGACTGTTGCAACCATTACCGGGGCTGGGCTTGTGGCGCCGGTGGTCGCAATGGTTCCAGGTGTCAATCGGGAACTGCTGGTGCTTGCAACCGGTGCAGGTTCCGTTGTCCTATCCCACGTCAACGATGCCGGGTTCTGGCTCGTGAAGCAGTATTTCAATATGACGGTCCCGGAGACTTTCAAGACTTGGAGCTTGATGGAGACCATCCTTTCGGTGGTCGGTCTCGTCCTGATCTTGCTTCTATCGCTCGTGGTCTGATCCTTTCGGCGAATGTGCGGGCCGCGTGGTGACATGCGGCCCGATGTGGCGCCGGCCGTGGCGACATGAAGAACTCCGAGACTTATGGGCCTTCTCAGCCCGGGGTTCAGTTCGATGCTGTGATTATTGCAACCTCGCGGTTCAAGCGCGACAATAATCTAGCTGTTCTCAACCCTGCGCGCGTTCCGGTTTCAGTGTTGAGCGCAAGCAACCACAAGGGGATTACGCGCTTTTTTCGAAGGAAAAATCAAAAAGCCACCCTTATTATTGCCGGAATACGGCCTTCAACTCGCAGAAACATCATCGTGTAACGCTGGTCTTCTTGTTATACTCTCAAGGGGATTTCGCGATGCTGCTCGATCGAGAGGGTCCACTCGAGGCTTTGCTGAGTGCGGTGCGCACCGCTGCAGCCGGACGCGGCGGCACCGTGCTGCTCGAAGGCGAAGCGGGAATTGGCAAGACCTCCCTGCTGCGCGAGTTCGCGGAGCACGCGGACAAGGGCTGGCGGGTACTTTGGGGGTGGTGCGAGGCGCTTTTTACGCCGTGCCCGCTCGGGCCTTTGCAGGACATGAGGCAATCGCTTGACCCCGGTGTGGCAGCACTGCTCGACCAGGCGGCTCCGCCGGAGCGACTCTTTCCGGCACTCTTGAATGTGCTCCAGCACGCCAGTGACGCGATTGTACTCATCTTCGAGGATGTTCATTGGGCCGATAACGCCACGCTCGACCTCGTGAAATATCTCGGTCGCCGCATCTCCTCGCTCCCCGCCGTGCTCGTGCTCAGCCTGCGCAGCGACGAGATAGGCGCCGATCATCCGCTGACACATGTGGTGGGCGATCTGCCGTCCGCGTCGGTCACCCGTATTGCGCTGGAACCGCTGTCTCCCGAAGCCGTGACGGTATTGGCGGACCTGGCGGGTCGCTGCGGCGCCGATCTTTATCGCGTTACGGAGGGCAATCCCTTTTTCATCACCGAACTTTTGGCAAGCGGAGAAACCGAGCCGGGGCACGTGCCGGATTCGATACGCGATGCGGTCTGGGCGCGTCTCTCGCGGCTGACGGCGGGTGAGCGGGAAGTGCTTGAGGTGATCAGCATCGTGCCAGGGAGCGTGGAGCGGTGGCTGGTCCGGGCTCTGCTGGGTGCCGAGGCCGAACCATTGGTGGACCAGTGCGTGGCGCGCGGATTGTTGCAGCGAGACAATCAGGGCGCCCTGATGTTTCGGCATGAACTTGCCCGGCAGGCGACGCTCGACCGGCTGCCACCGAGCTTTCAGAGGTCCCTCCATGCAAAAGTGGAAGCGGCGATGTCGCAACTCCCAATGGCACATGCGTCAGCCCTGCTTTCACGCCGGGTCCATCACTCCGCCGGAGCCGATGACGGGGCACGCGTCCTTGACCTTGCGCCACAGGCCGCGGCTCATGCCGCGCGTCTAGGTGCCCATCGGGAGGCCGCGTCGCATTTGGCGACGGCCCTGAAGTACGTTGCGCAAGCCACGCCGGAGCAGGCCGCCCAGCTTTACGAGGATTGGGCCTACGAGGCGGGATTGGCGCTGCTTGTCTACGAACCGGTGATCGAGGCGCATCATCGCGCTATTGAGATCTGGCGCGAACTGGGGCGTCCCGACAAGATCGGTCCTAACCTGTGCAGGCTGTCGCGGCTGCATTGGCGCCGCGGCGAAGGCGAGCCAGCGGAGGATTGCGCAGACCAGGCGGTGCGCGAAATGGAAAAGCTGCCGCCCGGGCCGGAATTGGCAATGGCTTACAGCACGCGCTCTCAGTTCCACATGCTGCACTATCGCTTCGACGATGCGATAGAGTGGGGCTTGCGCGCGATCGCTCTCGCCGATCAGCTTGGCGAGGTCGAAACCCGTGTCCACGCCCTGAACAATGTAGGCACCGCGCTCCTTTTCGCCGACCGTCCGGGCGGTCGCGAGCGGCTGGAGGAAAGCTTGGCGCTGGCGCTTGAGCACGGATTTCACGATCATGCCGTGCGGGCCTACACCAACTTCGCGGAGTGCGCCGTTGCGTCCAAGGACTTTGCCTTGGCTGAACGCCTGCTGGCCGAAGGCATCGCGCTCGCCACCAAGCACGATCTCGATTCGGCGGCACAATACCTGCTCGGGCGGCAGGCGCAGCTTCGCATGGAGCAGGGCCGTTTTCGAGAAGCCGAGACGATTGCGCAGGGCGTCATGAATCTGGAACGCCTGGCGATGGTCATGCATTTGCCGGCCCTCACCGTGCTCGGAAGGGTACGCGTGCGACTGGGTGCGCCCGGAAGCTTGGCCCTCCTTCAACAAGCGCTCCAGGAGGGACTGGCGACGGGCGAGCTCCAGCGGATCGTGCCAGTCCGCCTCGCGTTGACCGAAGCCGCCTGGCTCGCCGAAGACCCGAGTGCCAGCCAGGAACAGCTGACCGCGCTGGCCGCGATGGATCTCGGCAACTTCCGGCCTTGGGATTTGGGCGAACTGGCCGTCTGGTGGCAGCGATGCGGTATGGCCAGGCCGCTGCCGACGTCGACCGCGGGGATTCCGCTGCGGCGGTCTACCGAACTCCGCGGCAATCCGCTGGCGGCGGCAGAGGAATGGGAGCGCTTGGGGCTTCCCTATGAAGCGGCGCTTGCCCTGATGCAGGTTCGCGGAGCCGAGGCCGGGCCGGCACTGGCTCGTGCCGTGACCATATTCGAGTCGTTGGAGGCGCGCCCCGCCGCAGCGCTGGCGCGAAAGCAGGCGCAGCGTCTGGGTGTAGCGGGCCAGTTGCCGAAAGCCCGCAGAGGGCCTTACGGGGCGGCTCGCCGTCATCCGCTTGGCCTGACGCGGCACGAACAGCACGTGCTCGCCTTGATGGCTCAAGGCATGAGCAACAAGGAAGCCGCCCGGCGCTTGTCGCGCTCACCGCGCACGATCGAGCATCAGGTTTCCGCCGTGCTCTGCAAATTCAACGCCGCCAACCGGATGGAAGTCCTCCTGCGCCTGCGCGGCGAGCCGTGGCTGCTGTCCGCTAGCGATCTGTAGTAGGCAAGCTCGCGAAAATTAGGGGATCGGCAGCGGGAATTTTGGGGGACCGCACCGATTTTGCCTGACCTCATCCGCGCATAGGCTGAGGGTGTCACCGTGGGAACAGACAATCTGCCGCACTGCGCGTCTTATAACATCTTCCAGAGGACTATGTAGCCCTTTGAACTGGGCAGTTTATGGCTCGCGGGAGGAGGGACAGTGATGAAACGTTCTTTCGCATTTGCAATGGCCTTGCTCGCCATGACGGGCACGGCGGCGGCGTCGGACCTGACGCCGGGGAACGGCCACAGCATTCATCTCGGCCGCTTTGATGGCGCTGTGTATTACACGGTCGAAAAGGACGGCTACCGGGTGGTTGCGACGTTGGCCTCGGGAGCAGACGAGCAGCCGGTCCGCTTCGTGTCCACGCTCGGACCGGGGCAGCGGCTGATGATCTCCGTGCCTCAAGAGATCGGCCAGCCTTCTCTCGACTTCGAGATCATGCGCGATGGCGAAGTCCTTCTCGTGAACGAGCCCGGCGCCACTCCGATCGACAGCATCGCGACCAGCGCCATACTCGAGGAGTGACGGTCCTTTCTGGCCGGTCCCGAATCAAGACGTCACTGACAGCTCGCGGGAACACTGCCAGTACAAGAGCTTCGGGAAGAGGGGGGAACGATGCTCTATACACTGATTATGTTGGTTTGCCTGTCGAATAGGCCTGAGGCTTGCGAGGTCCGCGAGGAGATCATTCGGGATTTGGCCGTGAATCCAGGCGTCGCCTTTATGGAGGCGCAGGCATTCGTCGCGCGTTGGATCGAGGAGCATCCCGGTCGTTTCGTGCAGCGGTGGCGGCTTTTGCCGGACATGAGGGTTTGAGACCTTTTACGCAGGTCCAAAGCCAATCGCATTCCGGTCGTTCACACCGCGAAGCGCCGTCGAGGCAACGGGACATGCGTCGATTACAGTATCTGGTTCTGTTCGCTGTCGTTTTCTTTGGCCTTGCGGGCGGGGGAATGCTCGCAGAGGGTGCAGCCGCCGACAGATTTTACAGAGTCGTCGGCGGCAAGGCCGATGCGCGGACCTATAATGGCTATCGGCGTTATAATGCCGGCTGCAACCATTGCCACGGCCCCGACGGAATAGGCTCGACCTTCGCCTCCTCCCTTGTCGACCGGCCGCTCGCCATCGAGGAGTTCAGGCGCGTGGTTCGCAATGGCCGGAGCAGTGGCGGCACCTCGGTCATGAGGGGCTTCGGCAACGATCCCAATTTCGCTCCCTACATCGACGACATCTACGCCTACCTCAGGGCTCGTGCGGAAGGCGCCCTCGGTCGCGGGCGGCCCGGGAGATTGGAGCCCTAGAACCGCTTCGACGCCGGCGCGGAGCTCTCGGGCATCGTGCCTTGGGCTAATCGGCGACTGTCGTCGACGAATTGCGGCGATTGGCGCGTGGCCTATCGACGGCAAGGAAGTGGCGCACGACCGGCGCTTCCGGTCCTTGCTGGAAACGCAGAACCTCCTGTTGCACGTCGGCGTCGGCCTTTGAGACTCGTCGATGCTGTCTGAGGTGCTCGGCCCAGGACTCGACCATGAACCATTCGACGATCCGTTCCGGATCGGCCGCATCCTCGGTCACACCCCAGCTATAGGCGCCATCTCTCCGCCGTTCGTGCGACAGGCGATGGAGGGCATTGAGAAATCCCTCCCTGTCGGCTCTTGCGACCCGATATTCGATGAGGATCATGATCGGGCCGCGGTCATTCTCAACGGGCACGGCCGTGAGTGGCTCCGGCCAATGGTTCGACGCGACGAGATCGGCCTCGCCTCGCGGAAGCTTGAGCGGATGGAAGAGAAGACTGACGACAAACAGGCCCGCGGCGCCGATCAGCAAGGTGAGCGGAACACCAGCCGCCTCGGCGACAACACCCCAAATGAGGCTGCCGGCGGTCATCGCCCCGTTGAACACGGTCAGGTAAACAGCTAGGGAGCGGCCGCGCACCCAGTTCGGCAGGATCGATTGCGCGGCGCCGTTGAGTGTCGTGAGAGCGGTAATCCAGGCGGCGCCGAGGGCGAGAAGCACCACCGGCGCCAGCCATTGCGGGGGCGCGAACGAGAGGCCTGTCATGACGGTAGCCGTGACGACCGCGGCACCGAGAATTAGTTTGTCGGCATCGAAGTGGGCGCGCAAGGCCGGCATCACAATGGCGCCCCCGATTGCGCCGGCGCCGACCGCGCCAAGCAGAATGCCGTAGTAGCCGGCATCGCCACCCAGCAGGTTGCGTGCAACCAGCGGCAGCAGCGCCCAAACAGCGCTCGAGAAAGCGAAAAAGACGGCGGCTCGCAACAGGACCACATGAAGCTCGTGGCTTGCCTTGGCGTAGCGCAGGCCGGCCCGGAAGGCGCCGGCGAATTGTTCCGAAAGCGCGTCCTCGATCTCTGGCGGACGTTTCCACCAGAGGAGCGCGCTGATGACGAAGAGGTAGCTGATGACATCGACGCCGTAGGTCACGGCGGCGCCGAACCACGCGAGCAGCACGCCGCCGACCGCCGGTCCGATCGACCGCGCGATGTTGATACCCAGCGAATTCAGGGCGACGGCGCTCTTGACGTCTTTCTTCTCGACGAGTTCCGGCACGATAGCCTGCCAGGTTGGTGCCATCAGCGCAGCCCCGACGCCGCCTGCGAAGGTAAGCGCAATCAGGGAGCTTACCGACTGGTAGCCGGTTGCAGAGAGAAGCAGGAGACAGACGCTAACGCAGGCGAGCATCAGCTGGATGACGATCAGAAATTTGCGGCGGTCGAGAATGTCCGAGAGCACGCCCGCCGGGATCGCCAGAAGGAAGATTGGCAGCGTGCCGGCCGCCTGGATCATGGCGACGGCGGCGGGCGCAGGCGAAAGGTCGGTCACCAGCCACGCGCTCGCGACATCGCGGATGAAGCTCCCGGTATTGCCGATAACGGTCGCAATCCAGAGCGTCGCGAAGACCTTCTGGCGAAGCGGTGCGAAGCCGCTGGAGGGGGCCGTCGCGTCTGTCATGGCTGATTGAACCTCCGCTCACGGAGGTCCTGCCATGCCACGATCAGGAACGCGCCGACGAGGCCCAGATGCTCGAAAAACGCGTTGGTCGCCATCAGGCGTTCCTGTCCCGGGCCGAGCTCCCAGAAGCGCAGAGCGACAAAGGTTGCCGCGAGCGTGAAGGCGGCAAGTCCAAGCGCTGCCAGCCAGCGGAAGAAACCGCTCAGAACCATTGCAGAAGCGGTGAGCTCGAAGATGATCACCGCTACGGCGAAGAAGGGCGCCGGATAGAGGCCGAAATGGTTCATCTCGGCAATCGCCCCGCCGAAATCGAAGATCTTCGTCAAGGGACCCTGGATATAGGCGGAACAAAGCGCAAGCAGCGCCACCCACCGCAAAGCCGAGGCGGCGAAGAGCGGCCTCGCACGAGCCGCGAGCCGAGTTTCGAACGTTGAGGCTGAGTTCATTATGCTTCCCTTCGTCAGACGGCCCAGCAGGAGCAGCCCAGCGCTCCCCAGAAACCTTTGAGATCGGCGACCGGAAGCTTCGACGTCCAGGCGCCGGCATGATCATGGCCATGGACACCGCAATTGTTGGCGCAGCCGCAGGTGGCGATCGCCGTCCGGCGCAGCGAGCGCTTGCCGGCGCCCTCCGGTTCGCCCCAGGCGGCGTAGCCCGCGTAGGTCCTGACCGGCGACCAGTCGGGCATGGCCGGCGGCACGTCGCTCTCTTCGTGGTCGGCAAAGGCACCCGCGGCATAGACGACCTTGCCGCCGACGACGGTCAGGTCGGAGGTCAGGAACGAAATCTCGTCCTCGGCGCAGGCGAAGAAATCCTTGTCGGGGACGATCAGGTCGGCGAACTGGCCCTTCTCGATGCGCCCTTTCTTGCCTTCCTCGTTGGAGAACCAGGTGACGTTTTCGGTCCACATTCTCAGCGCCGTTTCGCGGTCGAGGCAATTGCGCTGCGGATAGATGCGCATTCCGCCGACGGTGCGGCCGGTGACCATCCAGGAAAGCGAGACCCAGGGATTGTAGGAGGCGACGCGCGTGGCGTCGGTGCCCGCCGACGTCTTGACACCCTTTTCCAGCATGCGCGCGACCGGCGGCGTGGCCTCGGCTGCGCCGAGGCCGTAGCGCTCGACGAAATATTCGCCCTGATAGGCCATGCGGTGCTGGACGGCGATGCCACCGCCGAGAGCGGCAATGCGGTCGATCGAGCGCTCGGAGATTGTCTCGGCATGATCGAAGAACCAGTTGAGGCCTTCGAGCGGGATATCCTGATTGACCTTTTCGAAGACATCGAGCGCGCGCGAGATCGTCTCGTCATAGGTTGCATGCAGGCGCCAGGGCCAGCGGTTCTCGGCAAGGATGCGCACGACCGCCTCGAGTTCCCCCTCCATCTCCGGTGGCATGTCGGGCCGCGGCTCGCGGAAATCCTCGAAGTCGGCGGCGGAGAACACCAGCATTTCGCCGGCGCCGTTGTGGCGGAAATAGTCGTCTCCCTGCTTGTATTTGACCGACTTCGTCCAGTTGAGGAAATCTTCCTTTTCCTGCTTCGGCTTCTGGGTGAAGAGATTGTAGGCAAGGCGAACGGTCATCTGGCCGTCGTCGGCGAGCTTCTGGATCACCGCATAGTCATCCGGATAGTTCTGGAAGCCGCCGCCCGCATCGATGACGCCGGTGACGCCAAGCCGATTGAGCTCGCGCATGAAATGGCGCGTGGAGTTCACCTGGTACTCGAAGGGCAGCTTCGGGCCCTTGGCGAGCGTCGTATAGAGAATGCCGGCGTTTGGTCTGGCAATCAGCATGCCGGTCGGGTTGCCGTTGGCGTCGCGGGTGATCTCTCCGCCCGGCGGGTTCGGCGTTTCCTTGGTATAGCCGACGGCACGCAGCGCGGCGGCGTTCAGAAGCGCCCGATCGTAGAGATGCAGCAGGAAGACCGGCGTATCGGGGGCGACCGCATTGACCTCCTCGAGCGTCGGCAGGCGCTTTTCCTCGAACTGATGCTCGGTGAAACCGCCGACGACGCGCACCCATTGTGGCGCTGGCGTGATCGCCACTTGCCGTTTCAGCATATCCATCGCATCGGCGAGGGAGCGGACGCCATCCCAGCGCAGCTCCATATTGAAATTCAGGCCGCCGCGCACGACGTGAGTGTGGTTGTCGATCAGGCCGGGCAACACGCGCCGGCCCTTCAGATCGATCACCTTCGTGCCAGGCCCGGCAAGCGCCATGATCTCGCTATCGCCGCCGACAGCGAGAAACTTGCCGTCCTTGACGGCGACGGCGGTTGCGTTCGGGTTCGTCCGATCGAGCGTGGTCACAAGGCCATGATGGAGGATCAGATCGGCGCTCATTGGCTGGTCTCCAGAAATCGAAGCGGGATCGGCGGCGCGCGCCGGTGAAAATAGGCCGGGAAGCGCCAGCGCGGACGCTGCCCCCAGAAAGCCGCGACGGGTCGGCATCATCCGATCTCCCGCGTCTGCGGTTGGTCGGGCATATCCTTGTGATCGACTCCGGTCGGCAGTTCCCCGAAAACATGCGGGACACACCGGCTGTTGAGCCAGGAAACGTTCACCGGATCGCCCGAGATCAGGCGTTTGACCAACGGCACCGCCTGTTCTCCAATGAGCATGCCCAGGAGCCCGATCAATGCAATCACCGGCGGAGCCGGCGAGCGAACGTTGAGCAGGCTGTAAATGACGCCCACGAGCAGCCCGGTGCCGAGCGATATCAGGTACATTTTCATCGGCATTCCTTTCGGCAAGACGAGCCGTTCCGCCCGATGCGGACGGAACGGGATGGAGCAGCCGGAGCGTTCAGTGTCCTTCGGACGCACCAAACATGGTCTTGGCGTAGATGATGCCGAGGCCATAGGCGCCACCGAACCTCTTGGCGATGCCCGTCGTCATGTCGTAGGTCTCGGTGCGCGCCCAGTCGCGCTGCAGTTCCAGCATATATTGCAGCGAAGTCATCGGCCTGACGCCGGCCTGGACCATGCGTTCCATGGCGCGCTCATGCGCTTCCTCCGAGACGTCACCGCAGGCGTCGGCGATCACATAGACTTCGAAGCCCTGGTCGAGCGCCGAGAGAGTCGGGCCGACGATGCAGACGGAGGTCCACAGACCGCAGAAGACCAGCCGGGGCTTGCCAATGGCATTGACTTTCTCAATGACCACGGCGTCCTCCCAGGTGTTCATCGATGTCCGGTCGAGCAATGCCTGGCCCGGGAAGGCCTCGGTGATCTCACCGAACATCGGGCCTGAAAAGCTTTTTTCGGCGACAGTCGTAAGGATCGTCGGCACCTTGAAGCCTGCAGCCGCGTGCGCCACCAGGGCGGCATTGTTGCGCAGTTGCACCGCATCGATCGACTTGGTCGCGAAGGCCATTTGCGACTGGAAATCGATCATGATCAGCGCATGATCGGTCGGCGATATCAGAAGGGAGCCAGGGGTCGGCGTGGCGTTCGGCATTGAGACCTCCATGTGGTTACTAGCATGTGCTAAAGGGTGCTGATTGTAGATGTGCGAGATGCTGATTTTAGATATGCGAAAGGATGCTGATTGTAGAAAATTGCGCTCCTTGTCGAAAATTGCTCGGATGCATCATTTTTTTCATCGACTTCGCAAACTCTCCTTCAAACAGCGTAGCATGAAAAGCCCGATGACGCCTGACGAGGGCACCGTGTTTGCCACCGGCGGTCGCCACGCTGACGGCCGTTACATAGAGCGCACTGTTCACAAGACGGGGCGCCCCATCACTTGCGCTGCATTCGTCGCCACACGGCTGGCGAGACGAGGCAAATGGACGAAAAAACGTGCGTCAGGTGGCTTTGATCCGTGAAGCCGCAACTGACGGCGATCTCGGCGATCGGCGTCTCGCCAAGGAGCAGGTCTTGGGCTTTTTGGACCCGGTGTTCGGTCAGCCAGCGGTGCGGCGTGCGCCCCGTCGATTTCTTGAATGCCCGAATGAAGTGGCTTGTGGACAGGTCGCATATCGACGCGAGCTCGGTCATTGAAATTTTGCGCGACGCGTGTTCCGCAAGATATGCCGTCGCGGCTGCCAGTTGGCGTCTGGCAAGGCCATGTTGGCGGGTCGGTGCCAGATCAACGCCGCCGTAGCGGCTTACGAGGTGAGCCTGAAAAGCCAGCAGTATGTGGTCCACATATAGCTTGTCGGCGTTCTCCGGATCTGCAAGGGCAGGCAAGAGTGCTTGGCCAAGATGATACACCACCGGGTCGGTCTGGCCGGACTCGCACTTTAGATCGGCAAGGTTGGACTTTCCATTATCCAGCAAAAAGTCGCGCAATATCGTACGGTCGATCGTAAAGCGGATGTTGTCAAAGGCTGAGCGATGTTCGCAGCGCCAATCCTCGGCAAGATGTGTAATCGACAATGCCCTTTGCGCGTGGCTTCCCTCATGCACCAGCCGTCCGTTTCGCCACAAACGGTGTTCCTTGAAGGGGCGAAGTTGAACGATGGTGCTGAACGAGTCCGAATTCGGGATTGCGATGCTCTCCTTCTTGGCAACCTGTTCGCTGCGAACGTGAGCAACGGACATGGACTCTGATCGGAGAACGGTCACTTGCGTTCCGATTGGCATAAGCCTCCTCCCTTCGTTCGTTTCCAACTGCGGCCTTCCGAAAACGGCTCGCTCAACGCAGCGCCTCTTCTGTGGGTGGCGATGATCCGGCTGTGGAGATTTTGGTCCTCACGTTCTCCATCCAAGGTCCGGCGAATGTGACCTGCACGCCTGCCGGCTCGCCAGTTCCTGGCGGCTTGATCGCTTCGACCGTGTATACAGGCTTGTCGGCTTTCTTAGTAAGTGAGATAATTGTGACATATTTGTTCGAGAAAGTTGAACTATGGCCAATCCCGGTACGCCGACGTTCGAGCAGCTTCGCGTGTTCCTGGCGGTCGTTGATGCCGGGAGTTTTGCAGGTGCAGCCCGCAACCTCAATCGGGCCGTTTCGGTCATCAGCTACGGCATCGCCAATCTGGAAGCGCAGCTCGGGCTAGAGTTGTTCGAACGCGAGGGCACGCGCAAGCCCAAGCTAACGGCCGCGGGACGCGCGGTGCTCGCAGAGGCGCGGACGTTGGCGCAGGGCATCGACGGCCTGCGGGCCAAGGTGAAGGGGTTGCTCGATGGACTGGAGGCGGAGGTGGACATCGCCGTCGACGTGATGCTGCCGGCGGAGCGGATCGGAAAGGCGCTGCGCGCCTTCGCCGAGGCGTTTCCGACAGTGTCGCTGTGCCTGCATGTTGAGGCCTTGGGCGCAGTTACCGCGGCGGTGCTGGAACGCAAGGCAGTAATCGGGATTTCCGGCCCCTTGGCAACGGCTGTCGAGGGGGTGAGTTGTACTGCGGCAGGGTCTGTGCCGATGGTTCCGGTGGCAGCGCCCGACCATCCGCTCGGGCGCATGGCGAGAATCGAGCCGGGAGAGGCGCGCAATCATGTCCAGCTCGTCCTGACGGATCGCTCTGTCTTGACCGAGGGGCAGGACTTCGCCGTGGTCAGTCCGCGCACCTGGAGGCTCGCCGACCTCGGTGCCAAGCACGCGCTGCTACGCCAAGGGCTCGGCTGGGGCAACATGCCCTTGCCTCTGGTTCAGCCCGATCTCGAGGACGGCACGCTTATGCGACTGGCGATCCCCGACCACAATGGCGGGATCTATCGTTTCGCCGGCGTCTGGCGGCGCGACACTCCACCGGGGCCGGCGGCTTCGTGGCTTTTGGACCAGTTCGTGGCGCTGGGTGCCGGCGATATCGACGAAGAGGGATTTGCCGGGATCTAGATCGGAGCGTCACAGCAGTTCGCAGGCTCAGGGCTTGTTCGTATCTCTGCACCGGCGATGCTCTTGCTACTTTGGGAAGCGGGCAGGAGAGAAGGAGCGGGGATCGAGCGCCTCGCGTCGAAACGCCTCCGGCACGGCCGTGTCGATCAGCAGGCTTGCCGCAAGCTGCCCCAGCGTCGGCGACGTGAGGATGCCGTAGCCGCCCTGGCCGGCAAGCCAGAAGAAGTCCGATCGCCCTGGCGCAAAGCCGATGACGGGCAGCTTGTCGGCCGCGAAGCTGCGCAGACCCGCCCAGCTCTTTGCGATCCGTCGCACGGAGATTGTGGTGGCTTCCTCCACGTAATGCGCAGCCCAGGCAACATCGATCTCCTCCGGCTGGACATCGGACGGCTCACAGAGTGTGGCATCCGCCGGAGAGGCAAGCAATCGTCCACCTTCCGGCTTCATATAAAAATCCTCGTCTATCTCATTGATTTCCGGCAAGGTTGTCGCGTTTACGCCATCCGGAAGATCGACCGTAATGGCGGTGCGGCGATGTGGAACGATGCCCATCGGGTCGACGCCGAAGAGCGCGGCGAGCGGATCGGCCCAGCCGCCGGCGGCATTGACGACAACCCTCGTGCTGATTTCACCGCCGGCCGTCGCCAGGATCCAGGCGGCTCCATCGCGTTCGGCCGAGAAGATCTCATGGCGTTCCAGGATCTCGGCTCCATTCCGCCGGGCGCCCCTGATATAGCCCTGAAGCAGATTTTCCACTTCGATGTCCCAGAAATTCGGGTCAAAGTAGGCGGCAGCAACGTAGTCGGGTTTGAGGATCGGAACGCGAGACACGGCTTCTTTCGGTGTCAGGCGCTCGATTTCCGGTGTGAACGCGCGTTCCTCTGCCAGAACCGTTTCGAACCGCTCCATTTTGTCGGCGCTGGCAATCATGACGCCGCCGCGCTGCTTCAAGAGCGGCACATCGGCAAACCCCTGCGGCGGTCGATCGAAAAAATCCTTGGCAATCCTCGCCAGCGCGCACACTTCCGGCGCGTTGTACCTCAGAACGAACTCGGCGGCGGAACGGCCAGTGCTGTGGTAACCGAGCGCGTCCTCCCGTTCGATAACGGCAACCGAGCGGTGTTGGCTCAGGAAATAGGAGAGCGACAGGCCCGCAATTCCACCGCCAATGATGACCACATCGTATTTCCGCATATTTCCGGCTCCTCAGGTCGTTGGCGGACCATAAGGAGACCATCAGCGTCGTTCAAATTTATAGTTGGAAATGTCGTTATCAATCCAGGTGATGACCCCAGACAGTGATCCAGCGGTTTGGTGTAGCCAGGCTCTATAGCTGGCGCGGCGTTTTCTCGACGGCGAGGGGGGCAGCATGGTATGGTTTCACCACGCACCGGCCGTCCGCTCCGGAGGTCGGTGGGGAAGGAATGGCCTGCAATGAACGCGACGGGCCAGATATCCGTTTATGGCTGGGAGCATTTCCATCATGACGCCGACATCGGGGTGTGCGGAAGAGGTCGGTCCGTCGTGGAGGCCTTCGAGCAGGCCGCCTTGGGCCTGACCCGGATTGTCACCGACAGTCCGGTCGCCGCGGATAGCCAGGTTGAAGTCGAATGCCGTCAAAACGACCTGGAATTGCTATTCGTGGACTGGCTCGACGCCATCATTTACGAGATGGCGACCCGCAAGATGCTTTTCGGGTGTTTCGCGATCCACATGGAAGGTCTTGCTTTACGGGGCTCGCTCTGGGGTGAGCCCGTTGACGTGGCGCGGCATGCACCGGCTTGCGAACCGAAGGGAGCCACGCTCACGGAATTGGAAGTGGCGCGAGACGATAATGGCCTCTGGTCTGCGCGGTGTGTGATTGATGTATGAGGCGCTTCGATGGATCCGGCAAATTTCACTGAGCTCGATCCGGTTAGGTGGCGTATCGAACCAACCGGAGCGATGCGCGTGCCGGCGATCATCTTCGCGGATGAGCAACTGATCACCGAGATGGACGATAAGGTCGGTCAGCAGGCCTGCAATGTCGCCACCCTACCTGGGATCGTGTCTGCCTCTATCGCGATGCCCGATGCCCATTGGGGCTATGGGTTTCCGATCGGCGGCGTGGCCGCCTTCGATCCGGAAGGAGGCGTGGTCTCTGCCGGCGGCGTCGGTTTCGACATTTCCTGTGGCGTGCGAACGATGCTTACCGGCCTATCGGTGGAGGATATTCTGCCGCGGCAGGAAGCAGTGGCCGAATCCCTGTTCCGGCAAATCCCCGCAGGCGTTGGAAGTCGTGGAAAGATCGCGCTCGAGGATGCTGAGATCGACGCGATGCTCACGGATGGCGCACGCTGGGCCGTAGAGCATGGCTGGGGCGAAGAGCGGGATCTGGAGCGGATCGAAGAAGGCGGGCGGATGGAAGGCGCCAGACCGGATTTTGTCTCAGACCGTGCAAAGGACCGCCAGCGGCGGGAAATGGGCACCTTAGGCTCCGGCAACCACTATCTTGAAGTGCAGGCCGTGGCTGAGATCTTCGATGAGGAGGCTGCTGCCGCATACGGTTTACGCTTGGACGGCGTCGTGGTGACGATTCATTGCGGCTCGCGCGGGCTCGGCCACCAGATCGGCAGCGAATTCCTGAAGGAAATGGCGAACGCTGCACCGGTTGCAGGGATCATCCTTCCGGACCGCGAACTGGCCTGTGCGCCCATCAAGTCCGAGCTCGGGGAGCGGTATCTCGGGGCGATGCGCGCCGGGATCAACTGCGCACTGGCAAATCGGGAGATCCTTGGCCATTACAGCCGCCAGGTCTTCGGGGACTATTTTCCTGAAGCCACTTTCGAACTCCTGTTCGACGTTTCGCACAACACCTGCAAGCTCGAGTCTCACGTCGTGGGTGGCGTGCGCCGCGAACTCTTCGTCCATCGCAAGGGCGCAACCCGTTCGCTCGGGGCCGGCCATCCAGTTGTTCCGCAGGCATTCCGCACCGTTGGACAGCCCGTCCTTATCGGCGGCAGCATGGGCACAAGCTCCTATGTTCTTGCTGGCGAGTCGACGAGCGAGGAGAAGGCGTTTTCGTCCGCCTGTCACGGAGCTGGGCGGGCGATGTCGCGCCACGCGGCGCTCAAGCTCTGGAGCGGCCGCCAGATCGTGGACGATCTCGCCGCGCGAGGAATTCTGGTCTGCAGTCCCTCCAGCCGCGGTGTGGCAGAAGAAGCACCTGGCGCCTATAAGGATGTCGAAGCCGTCGTCCTTGCCGCTGAACGGGCCGGCCTTGCCCGGCGTGTGGCGCGCATGCGACCCATCATATGCATCAAGGGCTAGCCATGACATCCGGCAAAATGGCTCTCCTTAAATCGGATACGATTTAAGGAGACATTGAGTAGGGTTCGGCTGCCGAGCGGTTGACAGAGGCATGCCGGTGGGCGTGAGATGGCTTGAGAACTGTGGCTCCGCGGCGATCCGCGACCGCAAGATTTCACCACGAGAGATCCGATTGGTTCGGGCGGAGCTCTTCACATTCTGCGGGGCAGTATGTGGTGTTGCTTGTTCAACCCAGGTTGGTCAATGAGCCGTTCGGCGACGCAGGCCTCCTGCTTGATTTCGCTTTCGGCTCGCGCGCTATCCTTTTCGATCTCGGCGACCTGACGCCTCTTCCGACTGGTGCAATTTCCAGGATCCGGCAGGCATTCGTGTCACACCTGCATATGGATCACTTTGCGGGCTTTGACAGGATACTCCGCCTGCTCCTCAACCGGACGGCAGAGCTGCAGATATTCGGCCCTCCCGGTCTAACTGATGCCGTGGAGGCAAAGCTGCGAGCTTACACGTGGAATCTTCTCAATGAGACGTCCGAGGACTTCTCGATTATCGCCGCAGAGTGGAACCTCAAAGACGAGCTGACGCGGTCGCGGTTCAAGGCACGCAATAAATTCGGTCGCGAGCCACTCGGGGTGGTGGCGTTGGCGTCCCCGCGTCTTTTGGTGGAGCCCGACTTCCACATCGAGGCGGTCGAGCTCGATCATGGGATCCCTTGTCTGGCATTCGCGTTTCAGGAAAGCATAAGGGTAAACGTGCACAAGGCGCGGTTGAATGAGCTTGATCTCCCGACTGGGCCCTGGCTGACCGAGGCCAAACAGCTCGTGCGGGCCCACGCGGATCCGGGCGCAATCGTCAAAATTCCGGGGCACGGCGACAGGAAACTTGTTGATCTTCTCAGTGCCAAGGCACTCGTTACCGCTCCCGGAGAGCGTATCTGCTACGCAACGGACCTGGCATTCACTGACGCAAACCTCTCGCGTTTGCTTGCCTTGGCGGAAGGGTCGGACTACCTCTTCATCGAGGGCGGCTTCCTTGATGAGGACAAGGCCGTCGCAGCTTCCAAGAGGCACCTGACGGCATCTCAGGCGGGAAGTATCGCCGCGGCCGCAGGCGTTTCATGATGCATTCCCATGCATTTCTCGCCCCGCTATCTCGGTCGCGAGCAATCGTTGTTGGATGAGTTTCAGAGGGGACTTACCAGAGGACTCACCGCCCTCTGACTACTGCGGCTTCAGCGCATCTTCGGCTACTGCGCCTGCGGTAGCCCTTGTTCCGCTGACCGGCGGTGTTCAGCCGTTTTCGCTGGCTGGTCCAGCCGGCGTCGTCGGCGCGATGCGCACCGGGCGGCGATAGGCGCCCCAGTCGCCCGGGTGCGGCTCGAACACGCCCGGGCAAGGCGTGCCGCAGCGGTGGCAGCGGCCCTCGGCGTCGAGAGCCCAGGATAGCAAGCGGTACCAGTCGCGGGCGATCAGGCATGCGCCGCAGGCATGGCACCAGGTGCTGCCGCCGACGGCATCGTGCACGTTACCGCAGTAGACGTAACGCAGCCCGTTTTGGAGGCCGACCCGGCGCGCCCGTGTCAGCGTGTCGGGTGCGGTTGGCGGCTTGTCCATCATCTTCCAGTCGGGATGGAAGGCGGTGAAGTGAAGCGGCACATCGGGCCCAAGTTCTCCCATGATCCATTGCGTCAGCGCCTCGATCTCCGCCTCGGAATCATTCTCGCCGGGAATGAGCAGCGTCGTGATCTCGAACCATACGGAGGTCTCGCGCTTGAGATAGAGAAGTGTGTCGAGCACCGGCTGGAGCTGGCCGCTGCAGACGCGCTGGTAAAAGCGCTCGGTGAAAGCCTTGAGATCGACATTGGCCGCATCCATGTGGTGATAGAATTCGGTGCGGGGTTCGGGGCAGACATAGCCGGCCGTGACCGCGACACTTTTGATCCCCTGCTCGCGGCAGGCATCGGCCACGTCGATGGCGTATTCATGGAAAATGACGGGGTCGTTGTAGGTGAAGGCAACGCTGCGGCAGCCGAGATCCGCGGCCGCCCGGGCGATCGCTGCGGGGGAAGCGGCGTCGGCAAGCGTGTCGATCGCGCGAGACTTGCTGATGTCCCAATTCTGGCAGAACCGGCAGGCAAGATTGCAGCCGGCCGTGCCGAAGGACAGGACGGCGGTGCCCGGCAGGAAATGGTTGAGCGGCTTCTTCTCGATCGGATCCACGCAGAAGCCGCTGGAGCGGCCGTAGGTCGTCAGCACCATCCGGTCGCCCTGGCGAGCGCGGACGAAACAGAGCCCTCGCTGCCCCTCATGCAACTTGCAAAATCGCGGACAGAGGTCGCACTGGATGCGCCCGTCAGCGAGCGCGTGCCAATAGCGGTCCGGCACAATCGACGCGTCTTGTGGAGGCAATTCCGGGCGGATAGCGGTGGTGGCGTTGGGGACCGAGACCATGCTCGCATGATAGACCAGCCATGGCATCGTTCAATGGGTGGTGGCCGCTCCCGCAGGAGCACCTGCCCCTCGGCGATCGCCGCTGGCGTGAAAAGATCGGGGCCGATCCTGACCCTGATGGGGTGCTGTATCCGAAAGACGATAGATCACGGAAGCGGCGTAACGCCAATCAGCCATTCGTGCAGCCTCCATACGAACAGCACATAAAGCAAGACGCCTGCGATCGCAGCCGTGAGGTCCCATTTTGCCGGCCCCGGCGCCGGGACCTTATCACCCCGGCGTTTGACCGAGATGCGATCCGCAACCGCCCAGGAAAGGAACGCACCGAACAGCAAAAGCGAGGCGAGATCGCCATTGGCGAGCAGATGCGCAAGTGCCCAGATCTTCACCGATATGAGCATTGGGTGCTTCAGAACCGGCTTCAGGCGACCTGCCGGCAAGACAAATACCGCGAGGCTGATAAAGGCGAAAAGCATCAACGCAAGTGCGACATGCTTCGTCCAGTCCGGTGGCTCGTAAAGGATAGGAGCATCCTGCCTCGCAATGGCAAATCCCCAGACGATCAGCGCGAAACCGATCAACGCGGTGAGCGAATAGAGCCCTCTCCAGGGTCCGTCCCCCATAGCTGCAATGCGCCGATTGCGCCAATCCGGCGCAAAAATACGAACCGAGTGCACGCCCAGAAAGATCAGTAGGCCGAGAATCAAGACAAACATCGTCGTCTCCGCAGGCGTAGTAGTCGATCGCTTGGGAGCGGCGCTGCTCCATCCGCTCATGAAGATAAGCGTTATTCTGCGGAGACTACAGCCCCACGCGGGTCAGCAACCTCAGTTTGTTGCGACACGTTGCGTGCCTGCATATCCCCGACCGGGTGCAACGATCTGCGGCCATCGCCGCTGCGGTCGCTTTGACGGTCTTGAGGTTGCCATCTCGTCGGCGGCCCGAAGGTCACGCCCCAGTGCTGAAGATCGCTGCGATCCTTCCGTTGGCCAGCGCCGCCGCAATGGCGTCGTCGACAGCATAGGCGAGATCCTTGTGCTGAAAATTCACGCCGACTCCGACAGTCCATTTCCCGCGGGCGAAGCGCGACGCGATCTCGTCGAACTGACGCGGGCGGCGGTTTCGCTCGGGCTTTACAGCAATCTGATCACCTCGGGCGTCGGTTTGACGGAGGCCAGGATCAACGACTTGGCCGCGGCCGGTCTCGACCATGTTCAGCTGTCGATCCAGGGGGTTTCCGCCGAAAGCGCCGACCGGATCGCCGGCTATCGGGGCGGCTATCATCGAAAGATGGCCGTCGCAGGCTGGGTGGCGGCCGCCGGCATCCCGCTGACGGTCAACGCCGTCTGCCACCGGCAGAACATCGGCGAGATCGACGCCATGATCGCGCTGGCGATCCGGCTTGGGGCGCGCCGCATCGAGATCGCGACGGTGCAGTTTCACGGCTGGGCCGAGCGCAACAAGGCGGCGCTGCTGCCGACGCGCGAACAGGTCGAGCACGCGACGCGCACCGTCGCCGCGGCCCGGGAACAATATCAGGGTATCCTGGTGATCGACTATGTGCCGGCCGATTATTATTCGAAATACCCGAAGGCCTGCATGGGCGGCTGGGGCCGCGTCGGCCTCAATATCACCCCGTCCGGCCGGGTGCTTCCGTGCCACGCGGCCGAAACGATCCCGGGCCTCACCTTCAAGAGCGTGCGCGACGACACGCTTTTCCAAGATCTGGTACGCGAGCGACGCCTTCAACGCCTATCGCGGCGAGACCTGGATGCCGGAGCTCTGCCGCACATGCGCGCGCAAGCAGATCGATTTCGGCGGCTGCCGTTGCCAGGCGCTGGCGCTTGCCGGCGATGCGCGCGCAACCGATCCGGTTTGCATGCGATCGCCGCTGCGCGACCGCTTGACGCGGGAAACGGAACGGCTTTCGGCGATGTCATCGGTCACCTTGAGCTACCGCGGACGGTAGTGCTCATCGAGGCGGGTAGGGACATGGTTTGCCACCCGCACCGATGCTGGGCGCTGGCTCCAAATTGGCCGGACAACACTCAGGCGTCCAACGACATTTATGAATCGATCAGCGCTCATCGATTCAAGAAATTGATGCGGCGGTAAACTGTCCGAAGAAGCGGCATCGACGTCTACCATCGATCAAATCCAGCAGCCGAGGTGGTTGCAGAGCCACCGCATAGTGCTCTTTCGATGCAGCATCGTCGAATGTCTTGCACCCGAGGCTACCGCATGCCGCGATTACCTATCCGCGCTCTTCGGCCGACGAGTGGTGGCCTGCGCCAGAGCCCCTTTCTTCGCCGCTCTTCAAGAGGATAGCTTCCGTCCAATGAAACGCGGTTGTCTCTCCGTTCGCTTTTCTGGTGACCATCAGCCCCATCGCGGTTGCCGGGCCGGGCCGGAACTCGTCTCCAAAGTGATCGTCGTGAGGGTCCGGGTTCATCGCCCACCTTTTCCCCTCGAAGGGACCACCTAAGAAGGCCATGCAGGCGCCACCGGGTTGCCAGACCCAAACATCAAGCCTCAACGCCGCCTCGTCTTCCCTGAGTTCCAGGGGGCCGGCAGGTGAGATACATCCATGACCATCGATCGTGAGCATATTGTCGAAGTTGGCTGGCATCACCTCACCTCCGATCCGGGCTGTTTACAAGAAATGTTGGTGGAACCCCTGCCACCTTACTTGTCACATCTTAATGAGTCACGATGTCACATCTTAACGAGTTTGCCTAGGCGGAGCCGATTGCGGCCGCGGCGGCCAAGTTCCCGTTCAGCTCGTAGAGACGCAGCGCCCGGTCGCGGCGGCGGCCGCCTCGTCCCATCGGCGAGCCGGTCCTCGATAGGGCGTTGGTTTCCATCGGTTCCTCGCCAGTCAGATTTCGCGACACCTAGCAACGGAGAATTCCGAGCTCCGGCGACCGGCCATGTCGTTCGCCAGTGCTTGCTGCCGCACTTTGCCTGGAACCACGGGCGGCACTAACGATCAGGCAGGCGAGAATGATCGACGCCCTGAAGCAGGGCTCGCCTGAATTCGCTTTGATGAGCAGCCTTGGCACGCGCTCCCGTGGAATTTGTGCGGGCATGACCCAGGGAGCGCCTTGGCAGCTGGCTTAAGGGGTTGTATTTATCTTTACTAATTTACCCCTTGGTGTATCATCATTGCGGCGTGGTTGCTTGGGGGATAAGGATGATACGCAGCTCGCTCCTTGCAGGCTACTCCTGTTGCTTCTCAGCCCAGACCGATCTCATTCTGAACAGCAACAACATTTCTCTAGCCTGCTTACTCCTAGTGCAGAATTCGGCTCATTTGGCGCGAATGCATTGTCGACGAGCCGTTTGATCTCTTGCTCATGAACCCGGGCGAGTTGCCCGGCAGCGATTGGAGGTATGTCATGCCAGCCAATTGGGCACCGTTTCAGAGAATTTACAACGGTCGCGTCGAGTGGCCGACGGGTCCGATGACAGGTCTCAACCCAGGCTTTGCCCCCACGTGGGTCGAGGCATGGGTTGTGCAGGGGACCGGCACGAGCCAAAATCAAATCTGGCAAGGCCCCAGTCAAAGCACCGCCCAGAGTTCTTGGTCAGGTTTCGTGCCGGCGCAGTGGACTGCAGCCGAGCCTGGGTGGAAAAGCGGAAACTTCTCTGCCGGGCCGGCATTGGGGATCACGCTCCTGGCAATGCGCAATAACAACACAGGGGTTCATGAGTTCGATTGGTGGGTTGACCCAATCACTCTATTTTAGCGCTCGGTAACCATCGAGCGAGGCATAGATGGAGGATGAAATGGTCATCGACGACGAGAGCGATTTTATGAAGAATTTCGACATGCAGATCCACGTCCTTAAGACTTTGCAGAAGAGGGTTGAGGACGCGATCGGCAGAGCCGAAAAAAAACGCAAGCAAGTGGACGACGGGGAACCTTTTGAGGAAGTCTTTGGTCCTTTCCCCTCAAGTCAAAGTCAGGAGGATCAGGGCGGTGGTGGCTAGGATCGCTCGGTGGAAGCGACCCAAAGGCAGCCTGTTAGCTTCGTCGGGACAGCGGAACATGTCAACTGGTTCTGGACCGGACTGAAGAGTGAAGTCAGGGCGGATGAAAGTCCCGTCATCGGCGTTCGCAACTCAATCTCTATGGTTGCGTTACCCCGGCGAAGGCGACCAGATCGGCCACAGTGAAGTTTCCAGGCGTGGACGAAGGAAGAATAGGTGTGAACCCGCCGACGACGTTCAGATAGGATGACGCATCTCGCTTCAAAATCCTGACAAACGTCTCCGCGACGATCCTGCCGCCGACCGGGCCCAACTGATTTCCGCCGGCGAGGACTGCAGCCTCGCGAAGGACGTAATACCACAGAGGGGTCTTGTTCAGCAGTAAACCGCCGCTGGCATTCAGCACAGCCACTTCGGCTGCCGGCAACCCAGATGTCAACTGCGCCGCGGACATAGGCGCGATGCCGAATGAGTTGGCCATGCCCTGTCCGCTCGGCAGACCGAGAGCTAGAGCGCGCCGGAGGTTTCGCGTTGCCAAAATCGCCATAATCCCTGAGAATCCGGGCAACGATTCCAATCCCTGAGCCATGAAGCTATCGATTTTCCGGGCCTTGTTGCGAACCGGTACCGGCACTCCTGTGTCAAAGAACGCGTTGAAGTCAACGACCCAGTTGGAAAAGACCGGCAGCCGTGGATTGCGATTGAACTCAAACACCTGCCCGAGTGTGGCGTTCGGGAAGTTGAAATTCACCCAGTACGTATCACGGATCATACTGTGGCCGAACCGATACGCTGCGACGGCGAATTCGACGGGCATTCGGAACGAGCTACCGATGGGAGCAGAAACGCTCGCAATCGCGTTGTTCACGGCAGCCACTCCGCAGATTCTTTCCAGAAAGTCATGAACCACGGCCCATTGGTAGTGATGGGTGACGATTCGTTTGGCCTCTGCGAAGATGTCGCCCGCAAACGCTACCGCCAGCAGCAGATCAACGACGGCATTATGGAAACGTAGCATAGCGTGCTGGAACTGCACGATGATCAGATTTTCATCGTTCCGCGGATCGCCGATCGCGGCAGTATTCGTACCCTGCATGCGCGGCACATCCCAGTTCGTCTGCTGGACCATGCCCGATGGGTTACCGCTGTTACTGGGGCCGCCTGGGCCAACAGGAGTGTTCGTACCCCTATGCAGCTTGATTGCAGTCGCTGGACCAGATGGAGGAAAAAGGTATAGAAACGGATCTAAGCCAGGTCCGCGGCCGTAAACGGAATCCAGATCGAGCGCCGGGCTTCGCATGTTATTGATCGTATTCGCATCGGTATCGGCGTCGAGAGTCGACGAGACGTCGAATGTGATGTCATGGTCCACAAACTGACCAAAATAAGTGAAGCCTGCTGGTATCGAAGAGACGCCCGCGTCAGCCGGATTGTGGGATGCAGGATTGGGATCGCGGCCGGCGTCTCCCATCATGTCACCGAGTTGGCCGAGGAGTGCTTGCGTCGCGACATTGAATGGCAACTTCGTTGCCGCACGGGTGGCCGCTGATGACATGTATCCGAAACGATCTGCACAGGCTGAACTCAGCTCAGGTAATGGGAACCAGTAGAGCGGAATTTTAGTGCCGTGGAAACGTCGAATCCCCGGCTTCAGCGCGGGGATGGACTCTTTGACGTCTTCCGGTGACTTCTCCACGGGAAGGGCCGCCGGCTTGATTCGATTAGCGCTGGGCAACAGTTGCTCCAGCGAAACGGTGGGCCTCAGACTCATTTCGATCACGCGCTTTCGCACCTCCGAGAGCGTGATCGGGTTTGGGTTAACGTATCCTCTAGGAATTGATGTCTTCTCGAGAAATTCGCGAACTGGCTCGGGAATTTCGAGAGTTGCGGCGAGGTTTACTGTCTCAGCTTTTCGCTTAGTAGCCTTCGTTACACCGAGTCGCTTGGGTGCCTGTTTCGCGGGGGCTTTGTTTTTCGTGACCATGCCTAACCTCTTCGAAATGATTTCAAGAAGTTGCATCCTCACCCAATGGGAAGGGCCCTCAACAAGTTGGGATTATCGGTTCCTGCTAGATATGAGAAAGGGAAATGAAACGTTCGGAGAGTTGCTGGTGCGTCACGTTAATGACCTTCCAGCTTGGGCTCGCGGACAATGACGAAACGCGCGCAGCCACCTTTCCCGCGGTACCCCCTTGCCGCCCTCTTGCCGCCGCCCAACAATGTCACATCTTAACGAGATTGCCTAGGCGGAGCCGGGTTGCGGCAGCGCCGACCAAGTTTCCCTTCAGCTCGTAGAGATGCAGCGCCCCGGTCGCGGCGGCGACCGCCTCGTCGGATCGGCGGGAGGCCTCGAGCACATGCGACAGGTCGACCAGTGCATCCGCCCGGTCGTTGACGAAGTCGGTTGCTTCGGAGATCGCCAATGCCTCGCGCGCGAGCGCCTCCGCCGCCTGTATTTCTGCTCGCCGCGCGAGCACGCGTGCGCGCACGCGGCGCCAACGGACCTGCGTCACCAGGTCGCCGCTCGCAGTCAACTGGGCGCTTAGCTTAGCAAAGTCCTCGGCCTCCTCGTCGCGTCCCTGTTCGAGAATTACTACGGCGAGGGACGCGGCCATCGTCGAACGGAACGCGCGCTCGCCCATTTCCTCGAGCGCGCGATACGCCGCTCGCGCGCTCCTCTCGGCCGCAGCGGGGTTGCCGGCGAGCAGTTCGACGACGGCCTCATGCTCGGAGGACGCCGCGTAGAGGGTGAGGCCGAGGTCGGCGTAGATGGCGTTGCTCGTCGCGATCAGCTCGCGAGCAATCGCGAAGCGGCCGACAATCGCGTTGAGGCATGCGAGCTGGCGGAGGATCGCTGCCTCAGACTCGAGGCTTTCGCCCACCTCCGCGCGCATCGCCTCGCAACGATGGATTCCCTCGGCGGCTGGGGTGGGTCCGAACCAGAGTGAGGACGCGATCCACGTGAGAATCTCGTAGTACTCGTGCAGATTCCCAGCCCGTCGCGCGTGGGCAGCCGCGCGCTCCCAGGCTGCGGCGGCCGCCTCGCCGCGAGCCCCGTTAAAAAATAACCACGCTTCGAGCCGCCGTGCGCGGCAGAGGCCGAGGTCGTCCGCGAAGCCCTCGAAGACCGGGATCACCTCGGCCGCCGCGTGTGCCGCCCTCTCAAGCCCACCCTCTTCGCCGCGGAGGAGTCGGAGGAACTGGCGTTGGACGCGCACGTGTGCTGCCAGCCGCTGGTCGTCAGCCGCGCCAGCCAACTGGTTCGCCTCGTCCAGTGCGTGCCCAGCATCGTCTAGCCGGCCGCTTTCGATCAGCGCGCCGCTCAACTCGGCGAGCAGCGCGATCCGCCGTGGATCATCGGCGAGAAGCAGTCGGGAAACCCGCTGGAGCAGGCTAATCGCCGCCGGCAAGTCGCTCCGGACAAGCGCCCGCCGCCCAGCCGCCTCGAGCCGTTCGCAGGCCCGGGCAGCGAGCGAGGCGGCGTGCACGTCGCGCGGGCCGAGCGTGACACGGTACAGAAAGGCCTGTTCGAGGTGATAACCGACGATCTCCTCGAACTCGCGTAGCCGGTCCTTGGCCGTTAGCTCGAGCCAGGCGGCGAAGCGCTCGTGCAGGTCGGCGCGCGCGTTCTTCGGCAGGGAGCGATACGCGGCGTCGCGGATCAGGACGTGACGGAAGCGATAGGCCTTGTCGCCGACGAACGACGGCGCCTCCGGGCGGATTAGATCCCGGCGGACGAGCGCGAGCAAGCCGTCCTCGAGTGCGTCAAGCGCGGGGCACGCGAGCGCGTTGACGGCGCTCTGATGGAATACCGCGCCCTCGACCGCTGCGGCCGTCAGGATAGCGCGCTCGAGGGGAGGGAGGCCCTCGAGGCGGGCAGCCAGAAGCGCGTTAATTGACGAGGGGACCGGCAGCTCGGAAAGATCCGAGCGGGCGACCCAGCAGTCCTCATTGCGCCTAAGCAGATCTTCATCAAGGAGCATTGCCACGAGCTCTTCCGCAAACAGCGGGTTGCCGCCGACGGCGCGTGTGATCATCAACTCGACCGCGGGTGATAGAGGGAGTCGGTCGAGCAGATTCAAGATCATGTCGCGGGATTCTGCGGCAGTCAGCGGTTCAAGCGCGATCGTCGTCGCATTCGACTTCCCGCCTCCCCAATCGGGCCGCGTATCGAGCAATTCTGGTCGTGCAGTGCCGACAATCACTATGGGGAAACCGTGGGAGAAATCGACAAGATGCTCGATGAGATCTAGGAATGTCGGCTCGGCCCAGTGGAGGTCTTCCACCACGATCACCAGCGGTCGTTCTCGTGCGATCACCTCGAAAAGTCGCCGGACGGCCCAGAAAGCCTCTTCGCGGGTGCCGGGGTCTCCCTCGCCGAACCCGAGCAATACAGCTATGCGCTCGGCGATGAGTTTTGCCTTGTCGACGCCGGCGAGGATTTCTGCAATCGCCGCCGCGGACTGCTTGCCGGGGTCGCCGCCGCCGGCCCGCGTGATCTCCCGGACAATGTCCGCGAGCGGCCAATAGGTAATGCCGTCACCGTAGGGCAGGCACCGACCGTGCGCGACAATCATCTCGCTCGGAAGGTTTCCGGTGACTTCCGACACGAGCCGCGATTTTCCGACGCCAGCCTCGCCCAGCACAGTCAACAGGTGGCAGGCTCTATTGCTGACCAAGTCACCAAAGATGGTGCTGATCATCGCACGCTGGCGCTTGCGTCCGACGAACGGCGTCTCGAAGCGGCGTTGAAAGCCGGTGGCCCTGGCGATGATGCTTACCAAGATGATGGCAGGGAACGTCTCGCCGTGCTTGACCGCGCGCGGGCTGTCGGACTCTACAACGACGGCGTGGCGAACCAGCTTGAAGGTTGCTTCTCCAATGAGGATCTCGTTGGCCACCGCGGCCTCCTGGAGACGCTTGGCAACACGCAAAGCTTCGCCAGTGAGAAATCGACGTCCCTGTCTGTCGATGCCAGTAAAGACCTCCCCGGTGTTGAGGCCAATCCGATGAGCCAGCTGAACACCCCAATCCGCCTCAAACTCATGGTTGAGCGTCGCAAGCGTGTCACGCATCTCGACGGCGGCGGATACGGCCCGTAGGGCGTCATCCTCGTGAAGCATTGGCACGCCAAACACGGCCATGATCTCGTCACCGACGTATCGCTCCACGACGCCACCGTGCCGCTGGATAATGGAGGTCATCTCGTCAAAGTAGCGGGCGAGTAGGTCCCGGAGTACCTCCGGATCGAGAGTGAGGCTGAGGCGTGACGAATCCACGATGTCGGCGACCAGAATTGTTATTGTCTTCCGAACGTCTTCTGCCGGCTTTCGCTCCGGCCCAGACCTGGCCATCGCATTGCCCTGGCCTTCGGTAAGCCTTCGGCTCGGTCGTCTGATCACCGCCATGCCTCCAACTCGCGCCGCTTCGGCTTCGGACGGATTTTCAAGCTTGGCATGGGGTCCGATTGAACTCCATGTGAGCCTTCGATCTATTCTGGGTTCTAGATATGCTAGCACCTGTTCCCTCAGCGCTCCAGCGGCCTGCTTGACTGAGAGAAGCGCCCGCCGATCCTGACCTCATCAGATTAACCATGACAACCATGCAGCATCCACCTCGGTGCCATATTCAGAGCGCGAGACTCCGCTCGCCCTGGCCAGAATCGTTCACGGCCCAACTCGGCTGTGACTTTGATTGCGGATTTCGTAAAATTCAGTCAGCCTGTGCGTCAGGATTTCACGAAGGGAGGGGCAAATGGCAATCGGGTTGACACGGCGTCGCATTTTGGTGGCTGGCGTGACGCATGCCGCCCTCGTCTCCATCGCGGGAACCTTCGCAATAGCGCCTTCGGCAAAGGCCGACGAGCAGATTGAATCGGTCACATGCGCGCTGCCTAGCGTCCCCGATACGCTTTTCATTCCGGATGCATGGATGACCTATACTGGCGCAATCATGTCGCTTGTCCAGGAAGGACCGCTATCCTTCGGCGATGATCTCGCTCTTGGACCGGCATTGGCCGACAGATGGGAGGAGATCAATCCGACGACGATCAAATATCACCTGCGAGGCGGCATCAAATTCGGCGATGGAAGCCCGCTCACCGCTGACGATATTGTCGCCACGTTCAAATATCACATGAGCCCCGATTCCGGCTCACAGCTCGCTTCGTTCTACAATTCGGTGGCGACGGTCGAGGCGACGGCTCCCGATGAGGTGACCGTCAAATTGAAGGCACCGAACGTGCAGTTCGCCTTTACGCCCGCCCATATGGCGGGTTTCGTGTTCAAGAAAGAACAGCTCGCGGACAAGAAGATCGGAACGCCCGAGGTTCTCCCGCTTGGGACTGGCGCCTACAAGCTTGTTGAATTCGTTCCGGCAGACCATGTCCTCCTCGAGGCGCGCGACGACTACTGGGGAGCCAAGCCAGTCGTCAAACGGATCAGCTTCCAGGCGATCCCAGACCGTCCGGCTCGGCTTCTCGCCATGCAACAAGGCGAGATCGACTGTACCTTCGATCTGGCCATCTCCGACATCGACCAGTGGAAGGCGCTAGGCAACGTCGATGTCGTCGCCGCGCCGTCGCTCGGCGTATACTTGCTGACTCTAGACCATTCGGCGCCGCCGTTCGACGATATCCATGTGCGTCGTGCCGTTGCCTATTCGGTGGACCGCAAAGGCCTGGTCAACGCACTCCTCAAGGGCAACGGCGAGGCGGCGACGGCACTGAACCCGCCCGAAATCTGGTCGGGAGTGTTGCCTTCCGACGAGGTTCGCGCCTTTTACGATACATTGTTGCCGAACTATGCGTTCGACTTGAAAAAGGCGAAGGCAGAGCTGGCACAATCCCGTCATCCGGACGGCTTTGACGTCACCATCCCAGCATCGACCGCCGATCCTTACATGGTCAACATCTTGCAGTCGGTGACGGAAAACCTGAAGCAGATTGGTATCCGTGCGCACATCCAGCAGACCGACAATAACACCTGGTTCACGAACTACATCAACCACGACAGACTGGGCATGCAGATCATGGCGTACTATCCGGACTTCGCCGACGCAGCCAACTACCCCTCCCTCTTCTTCTCAAGTGCGAATGCCGAGAAGAATGGCATGAACGGCTCGAACTTCAAAAACCCCGAAGTCGATGCGAAGCTGAAGATCGCCAACGAGAACGCCGACCCGAAGGCGCGCGCGGAGGCGTTAAAGAAAGTGTTCCAGATCGCCAACGAGGAAGTCGCCGTCGTGCCGATCTTCTGGCCTGCAACGGCGATGGCGATCAACAAGAAGTACAAGCTCACCGGCTACACCGCCTTCTGGTACAGTATTCCTTGGGCGATGCGAGGTTTCGGCCTAAAATAAAGAGATCGCGGGTCGAATTGGCGACGGCCATTTTTTGTCGTTTTCGCCGTAGAGACTGCTCGGCGTTCGGCTATTACTCGGCTCGACAAGTTGACGACGCCGACATATAGTTCAGGAGACAGGAACGACGCCGCTCCGCAGGGCGTGGAACTATGTGCGGCGCTCCTTAGAACCCGGTGTCGAGTCGGAGCGAGTCATCTTTCCGCGCGAAGGCAATGGAGTGCGCAAACGGGAGCTCCAGCTCGATGCATGGCGCCACACCATCGACTGGTTCGACCGCTATCTCGGGTCGCTCCGGTGACGGCCCGAGTCTCGTCATCTTCGTCACACGACGGGTCGCCATCACTATCCCACTCCTCCTATTAATCTCCTTTGGCGTCTTCGCCTTGGTTCACATCGCGCCTGGCGACCCGGTGCGCTCCCTGCTTGGCGCACGCGCCTCAGACCCGGCAACGCTCGCAGCGATCCGCGCGCGTTACCATTTGGAGGATCCGTTCCTCGTCCAATATGGCTATTGGCTGTGGCAGGTGATCCGAGGCGACCTCGGCGTCTCCATCCAGGGCAACCGGGCGGTAACGAGCATCATTGCAGATCGGCTCGGCGTCACGATCTTCCTCAGCTTGATGAGCACTACCCTTGTTCTCGGCCTCGGTATCCTGCTCGGTGCGGTCGCCGCCTTCCGCCGTGGTACGCGGCTCGACCGGGCGATCGTGATGTTCGGTGTTTTCGGCATCAGCTCCCCGGCCTTCGTCACTGGCATTTTCCTTCTCTATCTCTTCGGCGTTCTGCTGCACTGGTTCCCGATCTTCGGTCCGGGAAGGGGATTCCTCGACCGTGCCTGGCACCTGACGCTTCCGGCGTTTGCGCTTGCGATCTCGGTTATGGCGATCGTCGTCAAAATCACGCGCGCGGCGATGATCGAGGAGCTGGACCGAGACTACGTCACGTTTGCGCGGGCGCGCGGACTGAGTTCGCGTCGCATTTTGTTTGCCTACGTGCTCAGGAACTCCCTCATTCCCGTGGTCACGGCCGCAGGGCTGGTCGTCGTCGGCATCGTGGCCGGCGCGATCTACGTCGAGGTCACCTTTTCTTTGCCAGGTCTCGGCGCCTTGACGGTCGATGCGATCCAGAAGCGCGACATTCCGACGATCCAAGGGACCACCCTGCTTTTCTCTGCCTTCGTCTTGCTGGTCAACCTTGCGGTCGACGTGATCTATACGGTGATCGACCCGCGCATCCGCTTCGGCAGGGTCGAGTCATGAGCGTCCCAGCCATTGGCGAGACACGACGGACGAGGCAGCCATTGCGCGTACCAATCGTCATTCTCATTGCTGCGCTGATTATCACGGGGGTGGCGATTTGCGCCGTCCTTGGGGAGAGGATTGCCCCCGATTCGCCCTTCCTCCAGCGTCTCGCGGTCGGTGATACGCCGCCTTCCTCAGTCCACATTGCCGGAACGGATCTATTCGGCCGCGATGTGCTGTCGCGCGTGATCTACGGTGCGAGAACGGCCTTGGTCGGCCCAGTTGTTGTCGCCGCCGGAGCGTTCGCGATCGCGACCCTGCTTGGCCTTGTTTCGGGCTATCTCGGCGGTCTCGTCGATTCGGCGATCATGCGCTGGGTGGATTTCATGTTCGCGTTGCCAGTGCCGCTTGTGGCGATCGTTGTGGTCGGCGTGGTGGGAGGCGGATACTGGACCGCCGTCCTCGTCCTGGTCGTCCTTTTCACCGCCCCCGATACACGCATCGTGCGGAGCGCGGTCCTTGAGCAGCGGCCGCTTCCTTATATCGACGCCGCGCGCACTCTCGGCATCTCGAAGACGCGTATTCTGTTCGTGCACATACTCCCAAACATCGCGCCGATTATCCTCGCGTATGTAGTCCTCGACTTTGCCTTCGCGCTGGTCAATCTCGCCGGGCTGTCGTTCCTCGGCCTCGGCATTGAGCCTGGGACCCCAGACTGGGGTCGGATGCTCTTCGAGAACCGCAATATCCTCTTCTCCAATCCGGTTGCGCTGCTCCTGCCCGCAGGAATGATCATCCTTACCGCGGTCAGCATGAACCTCATCGGCGACTGGCTGTTCGAGCGGTTTGCAAAGTGAACGCGGTCGTGGGGCGCGCAGGCCAGGAAGGTCCGCTCCTCAAGGTCGAGGGGCTAGCGATCTCAGACGGTGCCGTGCCCATCACGACGCCGTTGAACATCGTGGTGGAACGGGGCGAGACCATTGCGATCGTCGGCGAATCCGGGTCTGGAAAGTCGCTCACGGCACGGGCAATCGCCGGCATATTGCCGCCAGGCATAAATGCCACAGGCGCCGTCACGCTCGACGGCGTCCCCCTGATGCGGCTTGCCGAGAGCGAACTCCGCAAGATCCGCGGGTCTCGCATGTCGATGCTTATGCAGGATCCGTTCACGATGCTGAATCCGCTCATGCGAAGCGGCGACCATATTGACGAGATGCTGCGCGACCGGCCCGAATTCGCCTCGCGCTTCGCAAGAGCGGATGAAGTGAAAAGACGGCTCGCAGAAGTCGGCATAGTCGACGAGGATGTGGCCCGCCGCATGCCATTCCAGCTGTCTGGGGGCATGTGCCAGCGCGTCGCACTTGCCGCCGCTCTCGCTCGCGACCCGGAGCTGCTTATTGCCGATGAGCCCTCGACGGCGCTCGACGTAACGACTCAGGCGGAGATCATCAAGCTCCTGCGTCGTGTCCAGCGCGAGCGACACATGAGCCTCATTCTCATTACCCACAACCTGCGGCTTGCGTTCTCGATCTGCCAGCGCGTCTATGTGCTCTACGCCGGCTCAATGCTCGAAGTCGGCGACGCCGCAGCTGTCGAGCGGCAGCCGTTCCATCCTTACACCTTGGGACTTCTGCTCTCGGAACCGCCGGTCGATATTCGCGTGCCTCGGCTCGTCGCGATCCGCGGCTCCGTGCCGCGCGCGGCCGATGTTCTCGACAGCTGTGGTTTCGCCGACCGCTGCGACTGGGCGAAGCAGATTTGCCGTACCGGCAAGCCGCCGCTGACTGCTCTCGATGCGAGCCGGTTCACTGCATGCATCCGTCAGGACGAGATCCAGGGCGAACTCGACGCTCTGCGCACGGCGGCGCTCTCGGCGGCACCGATGACGCCGCGCCGGGGAGAAACCGCAGGGGCGCTCGTCCGCGTCCATGGACTCGTCAAGACATTCGTGGGCGAGCGGGGCCGTCCGATCTGCGCCATAAAGGATGTATCGCTACACATTATGCCCGGCGAAAGCGTCGGCCTCGTTGGCGAATCTGGCTCGGGCAAGACCACGCTCGGGCGCTGCCTCGTCGGCCTCGAAACCCCGACTGCTGGCGATATCCATGTCAACGGCATCGCGGCAGCAGATTTCGACGCCATGGCGAAGGCGGACCGCGTCCGCGTTCGGCGGACAATTCAGATGATCTTCCAGGATCCGTTTTCAACACTAAATCCCAGGCATAGCGTTGGGCAGGCCTTGGGCGAGGCGCTCGGGGCGTCGGCGGGCGCTACCAGCCCAGCGACGGCTGAACGGATCGCGTCGCTGCTGGCGAAAGTCGGCTTGTCCGCCGCGTACGCCACCCGCCGTCCGGCGTCGCTCTCAGGCGGCGAGCGCCAGCGAGTCGCCATCGCACGTGCGCTTGCTGTCAAACCGGCAATCCTCGTTTGCGACGAACCGGTATCTGCCCTCGACCTCTCGGTGCAGGCGCAGGTGCTCAACCTGTTCAGACACCTGCAGGTTGAGCACGAGCTCTCATATCTCTTCATCACGCACGACCTCGCTGTCGTCCGCCAGATCACCGAGCGCATTTATGTCCTCTACCTTGGCGAGATCGTCGAGGAGGGGCCGACGGAGAGAGTCATCGGCAACCCGCAGCACCCGTATACACGTCGCCTCGTTGCATCGATCCCGCGCTCGGCCATCCAACGTGCCCCCTGACACAACTTACGTGCATCGCGGTCGATGCATCCCTGCGCGCGCCCGCGCCGAGACCGATCGGGGCAATTGCCTGCCCCCACGGTGCTCCCTAACATGGTTGCGCGCATATGTGCGGGACCGACGGTTCTCATCTGCGCCCAGTGTCATCTCACACCTTCGATTTTCTCCAGCCCAAGCCTCAAATTCCGAACAGAACCAACGTTCGCCATGCTCTGGGCGAATGCTGGTCTGCGAATAATATTTCGGTCCTGGAACGTGGAAGAAGGCACGGGGTGCCATTGCTGCTGCTGGTCATCCCTTAAATCGTCACCACAGCCCAGAGCGATCGATGCCTATATGTGTGCTGGAGCCGGCGCGACCTGCCCGGATGGCCAGTTCGCGCCAAACCTAGCCGTGAGGCCAGTTGGACGGCGTGGTGAAACAGACGACATTCCTCAGATGGATTGAGGAGGAAGACCATGCCGAAAGCCAGCCTTGCCGACTTCTCTCGAGAGATCGCCGGCCTTGTCGCCGCCGCCGCTCCGGGGATCGCCGCCGTCCATGTCAGCCGCCACAATTCTTCGAGCGCGGTCCATTGGCGTGAAGGATTGTTCGTTGCCGCGAGCGAGGCGATCGAAACCGAGGAAGGCATCACTTTGACTTTGCCGTCCGGCAGCTCCGCGGCGGCTGAATTCGTTGGGCGCGACCCAACGACGGGGATCGCCGTGCTGAAATCGGATGTGCCTGATGGCGCGCCGGCTCTGAAACCCGCCCGGAGGACGGAGGCAGGCAATCTTGTCGTCGCTGTCGGCCGGGCGGAAGCTTCTACGCTGGCCGGCTTCGGGATTGTCAGTGAGGTCGGCCCCGCTTGGCGCAGCATGCGTGGCGGCCTGATCGATCGGCGCATTCGCCTTACCGCGAGCATCGACCCGCGCGCCGAGGGCGGCGCGGCGATCGATGCCGAGGGTGGCTTCATCGGACTCGTCCTGTTCGGCCTTGGCAGGCGCGCTCTTGTCATTCCGACCGAAACGGTCGACCGGGTCGCGGCAACACTCGCCGAAAAGGGACATATGCCGCGCGGATATCTCGGAGCAGGGTTGCACCCGGTGCGTCAGGAGAAGGCGCGGGGCGCAATGGTGATCACCCTCGAGGCCGGCGGTCCGGCGGAGAAGGCCGGGCTGGTGCTCGGCGACATCATCACATCCTGGAATGGCGAGACCGTGGAAGGTGTCCGGGACCTGATCCGCCAGGTCGGTCCCGATAGTGTCGGCAAAACGGTGGCACTCGGAATATTGCGCGGCGGTGAGGCGCAAAACCTCGACATCGTCGTCGGCGCACGCCCGCGCTCATGATCGACAGTGAGGATGCATGGCTGAGCGCCCGCTGACAGTGATGATAGCCCTGTCCGATCCGGAGCAAACGGACGAATTGGAACATGCTCTGGGGGAGCGCGGTCATGTCGCCGTGGCGACGTCTTTCGATCTCGAGCAGCCGGAGAATTTCGATGTCGTCGTGACCGATGGCGAACCTCTCGACGCAGCGACGCCGCATATCGTGCTTGGTGCAGCAGCCTCGGCTGGCAACATCCATGCTGTGCTGCCGCATTCCGCGGATGCCGCTCTCATCGCTGCCGCGACGACCGTCGTCGCGGCAGGATATCGCCTGTCAGCCGTTGACGCTGGAGATACAAAAGAGACCGCGGATACGGAAGAGGCAGTGCTGCCGAGAGACGTGCCGAACAACCTGTCACTCAGCCCCCGCGAACTGGAAACGCTTGCGCTGCTTGCTGAGGGGGCCTCGAATAAGGTGATCGCCCGCCAGCTCAAAATCTCGGTGCATACCGCGAAATTCCACGTCGCTGCAGTGCTTGCCAAGCTTCATGCGCAGAATCGCGCCGACGCTGTCGCCATAGCGCTGAGGCGAGGGCTGCTTTACGTCTAACGTTCAGCCAGTAAGTGTGAAAGCCGGGACGGCAGCACCGGGTGCCTTCGGGTCGTAGGGGGTGTGTCGCTCAACTACCCGACAGCCGACCAACGCGCCACCATCGAAGGCTGATGAGTCACCGAAGCCCAAACACGCGCCGTATCAGCCGTGAAGGTTTGCCTGAGGGGCACGCTCCGGTTGTTACCAATCCAAATGATGACTCAGACAGTGATCCAGCGGTTCCGTATCCGCAACATGCGCTAGAAAGGCTGCTTCCGCCGGATTGAGGATCGAGTTCGGATTCGAGATGCGAAAGACATCCGTCGTCGGAAGGTCGCTGTAGGGCGGCAGTTGCCACAGCTGCCCGGCCTTGGCTGCAGGTCCTGCGAGGTGATCGGGCAGCATGCCGATACCGACATTCGCCGAAATCAGCCGCATGACCTCCTCGACATTGCAGGAAACGCCCCGGACCTGTTGGCCGAAGGAGCCGATCGCGCGAACGGCGGTCACCGAACTCATGTGCTGCCCGCCAAGGACGTCGGCAATGAAGGCGATGTAGGGGTTGCCACGCAGGTCGTTGAAATCCACGCCTTCGACACCGAACAGCGGATGGCCGCGCCCGCAATAAAGTGCGTAACGCTCGCGAATATGGAAGCTCTTGTTCAATCCGTCAGGAATGATGCCGTCGCAAAGGCCCATCGTGGCGATGTTGCGCTCGACGGCGCTGAGCACATCGACTGTCGTCGCGATCGTCACCGACAGTGTCACTTTCGGATGCATTCGGAAGAAAGTGTCGAGTTTGCGATCCCAGGCCGGATTGTGAGCATGACTGACCGAATGGATGTTGAGATGGCCAGTCACCTCTTCGCCCACGGTCTCCAGCACATTGGGCAGGCGAACCACCGCGGCGAAGATGTCCCGGCACTGGCCATGCAATTTCTCCCCCGCTTCGGTCAGATTGAACCGACCCGGCCTCCGGTCGATCAGCTTCTGCCCGACAGTCTGCTCCAGCCGCTTCAACGCCATGCTAACGGCCGGCTGCTGCAGAAGCAGCCGATTAGCCGCGGCCGTGATGCTGCCCTCCTCGACGACAACGACGAAGGTGCGCAGCAGATTCCAATCGAGGTTATGGGCAAAACGTTCGAGGCGATTGTTGGTCATGGTGGCGGGCGTGTCGGTCTCGGTATCGCGTTTTGCGAATAATCAGCAGAACCGCCTCGGGCGCAAGGTCCATTCCCCAGGCGCATGAGGCAGTGCCTCAATTTCGTTTGAAACCGTTGGGCCCACTTGCCATAACCACAGGCGGAAAAATACGACGGGAGAGAGACATGGCCGACAAGATCCAGTTTCAGTGGGACGATCCGTTTCTGCTCGAGGATCAGTTGAGCGAAGACGAGCGGATGATCCGCGATACGGCGCGCGCCTACGCCCAGGAGAAGCTGCAGCCGCGCGTGATCGAAGCCTATCGCGAGGAAAAGACCGACCCGACGATCTTCCGCGAAATGGGCGACCTCGGCTTGCTCGGCGTCACCGTGTCGGAAAGCTACGGCGGCGTCGGCGCGTCCTATGTCGCCTATGGCCTCGTCGCTCGCGAAATCGAGCGCGTCGATTCCGGCTATCGTTCGATGATGAGCGTGCAGTCGTCGCTCGTGATCTATCCGATCTTCGCCTACGGTTCGGAGGATCAGAAGCGGAAGTATCTTCCGAAGCTCATCAGCGGCGAGTGGATCGGCTGCTTCGGCCTGACCGAACCGGACGCCGGCTCCGATCCCGCAGGCATGAAGACGCGGGCGATCAAGACCGATGGCGGCTACCGGCTGATCGGCTCGAAGATGTGGATTTCCAACGCGCCGCTTGCCGATGTCTTCGTGGTCTGGGCGAAGTCGGAGGCCCATGGAAACGCCATCCGCGGCTTCGTGCTGGAAAAGGGCATGAAAGGGCTCTCTGCACCAAAGATCGCCGGCAAGCTTTCGCTGCGCGCGTCGATCACCGGCGAGATCGTTCTCGACAACGTCGAGGTCGGCGAGGACGCGCTGCTGCCGAATGTCGAAGGGCTCAAGGGTCCCTTCGGCTGCCTCAACCGCGCCCGCTACGGCATCTCCTGGGGCGCGCTCGGTGCGGCTGAATTCTGCTGGCACGCTGCGCGTCAATACGGCCTCGATCGCAAGCAGTTCAACCGTCCGCTCGCCCAGACGCAGCTCTTCCAGAAGAAACTCGCGGACATGCAGACCGAGATCACGCTCGGACTGCAGGGATCGCTCCGCGTCGGCCGGCTGATGGACGAGGGCCGCATGGCGCCGGAAATGATCTCGATCGTCAAACGCAACAATTGCGGCAAGGCGCTCGATATCGCCCGCATGTCCCGCGACATGCACGGCGGCAATGGCATCTCCGAGGAATATCAGGTCATGCGTCACATGCTGAACCTGGAGACCGTCAATACCTATGAGGGCACGCATGATGTGCATGCCCTGATCCTCGGCCGCGCCCAGACCGGGCTTCAGGCCTTCTTCTGAGTGTTGCTGTCATGGAAGCGCCGCTCAAGGGTATTCGTGTTCTAGAACTCGCCCGCATTCTAGCCGGTCCTTGGATCGGTCAGACACTCGCCGATCTTGGCGCCGACGTCATCAAGGTCGAAAGCCCGGCAGGCGACGATACCCGAACCTGGGGACCGCCCTTTGTCGAAGGCGAGGGTGGCGAGAAGCTCGACGCCGCCTATTTCCACGCCTGCAACCGGGGCAAGCGTTCGGTTGTGCTCGACTTCACGACAGGGGAGGGGCAGGAGGCGGTCCGGCGGCTCGCGGCGCAATCCGACGTACTCCTCGAAAACTTCAAGGTCGGTGGTCTCGCAAAATACGGGCTCGACTATGAGAGCCTGAGGAAGATCAACCCGCGGCTCATCTATTGTTCCGTGACCGGCTTCGGGCAGGACGGCCCCTATGCCCACCGCGCCGGCTACGACTACATCGTCCAGGGCATGAGCGGGATCATGGATCTTACCGGTGAGCCGGATCGCGAGCCGCAGAAGATCGGCGTGGCCTTCGCCGATATCTTTACGGGGCTTTACGGCGTGATTGCCGTGCAGGCCGCGCTTGCCCAGCGCGAACGCACCGGCGAGGGGCAGCAGATCGACATGGCGCTGCTTGATTGCATGACAGGCGTGCTCGCCAATCAGGCTCTGAATTTTCTGGTTTCGGGCAAGGCACCGCGGCGTCTTGGCAATGCGCATCCGAACATCGCACCGTACCAGGTCTTTCCGACCGCCGACGGGCATCTCATCGTCGCCGTCGGAAACGACCGGCAGTTCGTCAAATTCTGTGACGTGCTCGGTCGCGCGGACCTGGCGTCAGACGAGCGATACCTGACCAACGCCGGCCGTGTTCAGCATCGCGATACGCTCACGCCGGAACTCGCCGCGGAGACGGCGAAGTTCGCGCGGGATGCGCTTCTCGCGAAACTCGAAGCTGCGGGTGTCCCGGGCGGCCCGATCAACACGGTCGCAGACGTTTTTGCCGATCCGCAGATCCTTCATCGGCAGATGCGGGTGGATACGCCACACACCGGCGCGGCGGCGGGAACGTCGCCGGGCGTCAGGACTCCGCTTCGCTTCTCACGCGCGTCGCTCGCGCTCGAGCGCGGCGTGCCGCGGCTTGGGGAGCATACGGAAGAGGTGCTGTCCGAGATCGGCATGGCCCCGAAGGTTAAAGGCTGAGACCGGCTACAGCGCCGCGCGTCTTGTCAGACGCGCAAAGGACGCTGTAGCACTTTGAATTGCTGCATGTTTTTTCCTTGAATCGGGTACGATTTAAGGAAACATGCAGCAGGCTTCACGTTGCGCGTTTGCCGCCTTTGCCACTCACCCTAGCCCTCTCCCCGCAAACGGGGCGAGGGGATTCGGGCGGGCGCCGCGAGTCCCTTCGCCCCGCTTGCGGGGAGAAGGTGGCCGGCAAGCCGGACGAGGAGCATATCCGCTAAGTCTCTTAACTCTTCGAGGCGCGGCTGAAGACGCGTGACAGCCGCTCGGCAAAGGCGCGCGGATCTTCCGGCCTGTCGCCGTCGAGAACGCGCGCTTGGTCGAGCAGGAGCTTCACCGCGTCCTCTCGGAATGCTGCGTCCTCGGCGGGGCAGGCAGCGATGGCGGTGATCAGGCTGTGGTGGGGATTGATTTCCAGGATCGGCTTGGCCGCGCCGTCGATGCGGCCTGCACCCTGCAGCATCTTCTCGAGCTGGCGATCCGGTCCGTGCTCGGGTGCCACGAGACAAACCGCGCTTTCCGTCAGCCGCTCCGAGGTCCTGACATCGGACACCGCGTCGCCGAGCGCCGTCTTGGCGAAGACCACGAATTCCGTAACGGTCTGGCTCGTCTCCGCAGATGTCGTCCCGTCGGCCTCTTGCTTTGCGATACCAGCAAGATCGGCCGCCCCTTGCGTGATCGACTTGAACGGCTTGCCTTCGAATTCCGGTGCCGAGGTCACCCAGAAGCTGTCGACCGGATCGGTGAGCAGCAACACTTCGATGCCGCGGGCGCGGAACCCCTCGAGCTGCGGCGAGGCCTTCAGTTGGGCAAGGTTGTCGCCGGTCAGGTAATAGATCGCGGTCTGCCCGTCCTTCATGTCCTTGACGTAGTCGCTCAAGGCGCGCGGGTTGTCGTCCGAAGCGGTGGTGCGGAAGCGCGAAAGCGCGATCAGCTGCGCCCGTCGCTCGAAGTCCTCGTAGATGCCTTCCTTGATGACGCTGCCGAAGTTTTCCCACACCTTGGCGAAGGTCTCCGGCTCGCTTTCCGCCAGTTTCTCGATGCTGGTCAATACCCGGTTTGTCAGCCCCTTGCGGATGCTGGCGAGCAGCGGGCTCTCCTGGATCATCTCGCGCGAGACGTTGAGGGGCAGGTCGGCCGTGTCGATAAGCCCGCGCACGAAGCGCAGGTAGCGAGGCAGCAATTCCGCCTCGTCGGTGATGAAGACACGCTTGACATAGAGCTTCATCCGTCCCTTGCGATCCGGGTCGAAGAGATCGAAGGGCTTGGAGCCCGGCACGAAGGCGAGCGCCGTAAATTCGTGGCGGCCTTCCGCCCGGAAGTGAACGGTTACGGCCGGTTCGTCATACTGGCCGGCGACGCTGCGGTAGAAATCCGCATAGTCTTCCTTGGAAATCTCGCTCTTCTGCTTGGTCCAGAGAGCCGTACCGTCAGCGACCTGGGCCGGCTCTTCGCCGGGCTTTTCCACGATCGAGATCGGCACGGGCACGTGGCCGGATTGCTCCTTGACGATCCGCTCGACCGTCCAGCGCGACGTGTAAGTCTTGGCGTCATGCATGAGATGCAGCGTGATCCGCGTGCCGCGCGCTGGAGCATCGGAAAGTTCAACTGCGGAAACCGTGTAGCTGCCCTTGCCGTCGGACGCCCAATGCCAGGCCTTGTCCGAGCCGGCACGGCGGGAAACGACGTCGACATTGTCAGCCACCATGAAGGCGGAATAAAAACCGACGCCGAACTGGCCGATAAGCTGTGCGCCTTCCTTGCCCTGTGCCGCCTCGATCCGCTCCATGAAGGCGCGCGTGCCGGAACGTGCGATGGTGCCAAGGGATTCGACCAGTTCGTCACGGTTCATGCCGATGCCGTTGTCTTCGACGACGAGACGCGCCTTTTCCTCGTCCAGCGTCAACGTGATGCGTGGTGCGGGATCGTTGGCGAGCAGCTCAGGTGCGACGATCGCCTCATAGCGCAGCTTCTCGCAGGCGTCCGCCGCATTTGAAATCAGCTCGCGAAGGAAGATGTTCTTGTCCGAGTAGACCGAGTGCACCATCAAATGGAGCAGTCGCGCCACATCGGCTTCGAAGACATGTTTCTCGACGGACATTTCGACTTCACTCATTGCGTTGCAAACCTCCTTGATTTGTTTGCCCCAATTGGCAAGCCACGCGCCGATTTTCAAGGGTTGTCTTGCTGATGGTGCGTTTCAGTGCAATGTTATCGTGTAAGCATTTGGGACGTCCGAAAGCTGGGCCGCATGCGGCGCGACGCGGCAGACTTCGCGTTCGCGCGAGGTGTCAAAACGCCGTAACAAGGCGTCGCTACGCTCCTCGGACTCTTGGAACAATGACAGCCGCGGGGTCCGCAATATCGGATAAAATGCGGCCCGCCGCTTGCCTTCTTTGATGCGGATCAACACTCGACAACAACGTTGCTATTAATTTGCATGCAGGAATGAGACCGATCTTCGATCGCGCCGAGGAGTGGACATTATGCCTGAGCAATCCACCATCCCGACCGTGCCGACCTTTGCCGATGCCTATGCTTATGCGCTCGATGCCTGGCAGCGCTCCATCCTGTTTCTGGACGTCATGCGCCAGCGCGGCACCCAATACGAAGAGCACGCCGCGCGAACTGCGCCTCATGTGCTTGATTACGAAGCGGAACTCGTCTGCGATGGCCGCAAGCTCGATCGTCCCGTCAACTATGCGCTCGCGCGGATCGTGCCGCCCGCTGGCGTGGTGATCGATCCATTGAAAAGGCCGTTTGTCGTCGTCGATCCGCGCGCCGGCCACGGGCCGGGCATTGGCGGCTTCAAGGCCGACAGTGAGATCGGCGTCGCGATGAAGGCGGGGCACGCCTGTTATTTCATCGGCTTCCTTCCCGAACCCGTCCCCGGCCAGACCATCGAGGATATCACCCGCGCTGAGGCGATCTTCCTCGAAACAGTGATTGCCCGCCACCCCGATGCCGACGGCAAGCCCTGCGCCATCGGCAACTGCCAGGCCGGCTGGGCGGTGATGATTCTTGCCTCGTTGCGCCCGGAACTCTTCGGGCCGATCATCATCGCAGGCGCGCCGCTTTCCTATTGGGCAGGTGTCCGGGGCCAGTATCCGATGCGCTATTCGGGAGGCCTGCTCGGCGGCAGCTGGCTGACCGCGCTCACCGGCGATCTTGGCGCCGGCATATTCGATGGCGCCTGGCTGGTGCAGAACTTCGAGAACCAGAACCCCGCCAACACGCTCTGGACCAAGCAATACAATCTCTACTCCAAGATCGATACCGAGGCCGGCCGCTATCTCGGCTTCGAGCGCTGGTGGGGCGGGCATGTGAGGCTGAACGCGGAGGAGATGCAGTTCATCGTCGATGAGCTCTTCGTCGGCAACAAGCTTGCCGCGGGCGAGATCCAGACCTCCGACGGCACAACGATCGATATGCGCAACATTCGTTCGCCGATCGTCGTCTTCTGCTCGAAGGGCGACAACATCACGCCGCCGGCGCAGGCGCTCGACTGGATTCTGGATCTTTACGACAGCGTCGACGAGATCCGCGCGCACGGCCAGACCATCGTCTACACAGTACACGAGAAGATCGGGCATCTCGGCATCTTCGTCTCAGCCGGTGTCGCCCGCAAGGAACATGACGAGTTCGCCTCGAATATCGACCTGATCGACGTGCTGCCACCCGGCCTTTACGAGGCGGTACTGGAGCCGGTGGGACCGGCTGTCGAGAATCCGGATCTGGTCACCGGCGAATGGGTCATGCGTTGCGAGGCGCGCACGCTCGACGATATCCGCGCCTTCGGTGGCAACGACATCGAGGACGACCGCCGCTTTGCCGCGGCCGCCCGGGTCTCAGAGATCAATCTCGCGCTTTACCGTACTTACCTGCAGCCCTGGATTAAGGCGATGGTGACACCGCCGATGGCGGAGGCGATGCGGAGCATGCACCCGCTGCGCCTGCATTACGAAGTGTTCGGTCCGCGCAATCCGGTCATGGCCTGGATCGAGGCCGCCGCCGGGACCGTCCGCGATGCGCGCCAACCGGCGGCACCTGACAACCCGCTCCTGGCGCTGCAAGAGAACATGTCCCGGCAGGTCGTCGACGGGTTGGAAGCCTGGCGCCAGATGGTCGAGCACCTTTCGGAGCAGACGTTTCACGCGGTCTATGGCGCGCCCGCCTTGCAAGCGGCGCTCGGTATCGACACGTCCGATCGTCCTCCCCGTAAAGCGGCAAAGAACCTCCTGCACCACGCGCTCCTGGAAAACAGGATCGCGGCGCTGAAAGCTGACATGGCCAAGGGCGGCCTTCGGGAGGCTCTTGCCCGGGCGCTGCTTTTTGTCGGCATGGCGCGCGGCAGGGTCGATGAGCGTGGTTTCGAGGCGGTTCGCCGGCTTCGGCGCGCTCATCCCTCCGCCAAGCAACTGACGCTTGCCGAGTTCAAGGCACTGATGCGCACGCAGTATTTCATGTTGCTGGTAGACGAGGAGGCGGCGCTTGCGGCCATTCCAAAATTGCTGCCGGAGAAAATCGAGGAACGCCGCGCTGCCTTTGCCGCCCTTCGAGAGGTCTTGGAGGCTCCCGGACCGCTGACTGGCGTTGCCGCAGAGCGGCTGCAAAGCGTGACAGCGCTTTTTGGCCTGAGCGGTGAAGCGCCAGTACCTCTCGTCGTGCGCAAGGCCGCACGTGATCGCAATGCGTCCTGATCAGGGAAGGAGTTCCAAGTGTCCGAGGTGACCACGCTGGCGACCCAGCCGTCCAAATATGACCGCCTGATCGCGGCCGCGAGAGCCGAGGCGCCCACGATCACCATCGTGGCGCATCCTTGCGACGAAACTTCGCTGAGCGGCGCCATCGAAGCCGCCGCGATGGGGCTGATCACGCCGGTGCTGGTCGGGCCGGAAACCAAGATCCGCAACGTGGCGGCGGAACATGGGCTCGATCTCGGGCGGTGGGAGATCGTCGATGTGCCGCACAGTCATGCCGCGGCCGCCAAGGCGGTCGCGTTGATCCGCGAGGGCAGGGGCGAACTCCTGATGAAGGGCAGCCTGCATACCGACGAACTGATGCACGAGGTCGCCGCCTCAGCCACCGGCCTTCGAACCGTGCGGCGGATCAGCCACGTTTTCGTCATGGATGTCCCCGGCCATGCCGAGACGCTGTTCATCACGGACGCCGCGATCAACATCTTCCCGGACCTCGAGGCCAAGCGCGACATCGTGCAGAACGCGATCGATCTCTGGGTCACGATCGGTCTCGGCGAGCCCCGTGTTGCCATTCTTTCGGCCGTCGAGACGGTGACGGCAAAGATTCCTTCGACGATCGAGGCCGCTGCGCTTTGCAAGATGGCCGAGCGCGGCCAGATCACCGGCGGCCTGCTCGAAGGACCGCTCGCTTTCGACAACGCGATCGATCCGGAAGCAGCGCGCATCAAGGGCATCCATTCGCCGGTGGCCGGCCACGCCCAGATCCTCGTGGTGCCGGATCTCGAAGCAGGGAACATGCTTGCCAAGAACCTGACGTTCCTCACCCATGCCGACGCTGCCGGCATCGTCCTGGGTGCCCGTGTGCCGATCGTGCTCACCTCGCGGGCGGATTCGGTGCGCACGCGCCTTGCATCCTGCGCTGTTGCTGCGCTCTACGCGGCGCGGCGCCGGGCCGCGCAAGTGGCAGCGGTGTAGCGCCATGGACGCGCTCCTTGTCATCAACGCCGGCTCATCGAGCCTCAAGTTCCAGGTATTCGGCATTGCCGGCATGGACCTGACGCGCCAGATTCGTGGGAAAATCGACGGAATCGGCACCCGGCCGCGTCTACAGGCGACGGCGGCCGACGGTACGCAGCTCATCGACCAGAGCTATGACGCGAAGGCCGTTCGCGACCTTCCGGCCGCCATTGACGAGGCTAGACGCTGGCTCATGACGCTGGAGGGCTTCGAATTGCGGGCGGTCGGTCACCGGGTCGTGCACGGCGGTCCCGACTACGCGCGGCCCGCGCTGATCGATGCGGCGGTGCTCGACCGCCTTGCCAGCTACCAGGATCTCGCACCGCTGCATCAGCCGAACAATCTGGCGCCGATCCGCCTTGCCATGGAGATCAACCCGGATGTGCCGCAGGTCGCTTGCTTCGACACTGCCTTTCACCGTAGTCACGCCAAGCACACCGATTGCTATGCGTTGCCAAGGGCCTTCTATGATCAGGGCATCCGGCGCTACGGCTTCCACGGACTTTCATATGAATACATTGCCGAGCGGCTGCGAGAGGTGGCGCCGCAGGCGGCCCGCGTCATCGTGGCCCACCTCGGCAGCGGCGCTTCAATGTGCGCGTTGCGGGACGGCCGCAGCATCGAAAACACGATGGGCTTCACAGCGCTCGATGGCCTGCCGATGGGAACGCGGCCGGGCCAGCTTGATCCGGGTGTCGTCCTCTATCTGATCATGGAGAAGGGGATGAGTGCCCAGGCTGTGTCGGATCTCCTTTATCACGACGCCGGCCTCAAAGGTTTGTCTGGCCTGTCGAACGACATGCGCGACCTCCTGGCGAGCGACGACCCCAATGCCGCGCTTGCCATCGACCATTTCGTTTACCGGTGTGCGCTCAATGCGGGGATGCTCGCGGCGGCGCTGGGAGGGATCGATGCCTTCGTCTTCACAGCGGGCGTCGGCGAAAATTCGCCCCCGATCCGCGCGCGTATTGTCGAAGGCCTCGCCTGGCTTGGTGCAGAGCTCGATCCGGCGGCGAATGAGGCCGGCGCCGCGTTGATCTCCACCGCCAAAAGCCGGATCGCCGTTCATGTCCTTCCAACCGACGAAGAGCTGATGATCGCGCGCCATACCTTGGCGCTCATCAGCGCTCCCAACGCCTGACCCGGAGACCGCCGCATGTCTATCCCCACCGTCAAGGCCAAGCTTCTCGAGGGTCGTAAGGGCCTCATCGTCGGCATTGCGAATGATCGCTCGATTGCCTGGGGTTGTGCCCGCGCGTTTCGTGCTTTGGGCGCGGAACTCGCGGTGACCTATCTCAACGACAAGTCAAAGCCACATGTCGAGCCGCTGGCACGCGAGCTCGAGTCCCCGATCTTCCTGCCGCTCGACATGGCGGTGCCTGGTCAGATCGAGACTGTCTTCGAGCGCATCGGCGAAACCTGGGGAGAGCTCGACTTCCTCGTCCACTCGATCGCCTTCTCGCCCAGGGACACGCTCGGCGGGCGCGTGACCGATGCGCCGCGCGAGGGGTTTTTGACCACGATGGAGATATCCTGCTGGTCCTTCATCCGCATGGCCCAACTCGCGGAGCCGCTAATGAAGAACGGAGGCACTCTTTTCACCATGACCTATTACGGGTCGCAGGTGGTGGTGGAGAACTACAACATCATGGGCGTCGCCAAGGCGGCGCTCGAAAGTGCCGCGCGCTACATGGCCGCGGAACTCGGACCCAAGGGCATTCGCGTCCACGCCATCTCTCCCGGTGCGCTTGCCACCCGGGCCGCTTCCGGTATCCCGGAATTCGACGCGCTGCTCGAAAAGACGAAGCTGAAGGCACCGGCCCACGAACTCGTCGACATCGACGACGTCGGCATGGCGACCGCGTTTCTCGCCCACGACGCGGCGCGACTGATAACTGGCCAGGTGCTTTACGTCGACGGCGGCTACCACATCGTCGACTAGCGTGGGCGCTGGCCGTTGCCGCTCAGATGTTGCCCATGCAGAGATACTTCATCTCGAGATAGTCCTCGAGCCCGTGGCGCGAGCCTTCTCGGCCAATACCGGATTGCTTGATGCCGCCGAAGGGCGCCGCTTCCGAAGACATCCGCCCGGTATTGATGCCGACCATGCCGTATTCGAGCGCTTCGGCCACATGCCAGACACGCTTCAGGTTCTCGGCATAGAAATAAGCGGCAAGGCCATAGATCGTGTCGTTTGCCTCGGCCACGACCTGCTCGGCCGTTTCGAAACGGATGATCGGCGCGATCGGGCCGAAGGTCTCTTCCTGGGCAACGCGCATACTATGTGAAATGCCAGTCAGAACGGTTGGCTCGAAGAAAGTGCCCTTGGTGCCGATCCGCCTGCCGCCGCATCGTACTTCTCCGCCCTTTGCCAAGGCATCGGCGACATGCGCCTCGATCTTCTCGATCGCATGGCTGTCGATCATCGGGCCGATCGCGACCCCGTTCGTAAACCCATCGCCGACATTGAGCTCGCGCACGCGGGCGACGAATTTTTCCGCGAAGGCGTCGTGCACCGCGGATTGCACGTAGATGCGGTTAGCGGAAACGCAGGTCTGGCCGGCATTGCGGAACTTGGCCTGAACGGCGCCGTCTACAGCCTCATCGATGTCGGCGTCGTCGAAAACGATGAAGGGAGCGTTGCCGCCGAGTTCCAGGCTGACCTTCTTGATCTGGTCGGAGCACTGCCGCATCAGCAGCCGTCCGACCTCGGTTGAGCCGGTGAAGCTGATCTTGCGGACTTTGGGGTTGCTGCAGAGTTCGCGGCCGATCGGTGCGCCTTCAGAGGCGTAAAGCAGATTGACGACGCCTTTCGGGAAGCCTGCCTTTTCCGCGAGTACGAACATCGCGCCGGCCACGAGCGGCGTCTGCTCCGCCGGCTTCAGCACGACGGCGCAGCCGGCGGCGAGCGCCGGCGAGATCTTGCGCGCCACCATCGAGGCCGGAAAATTCCACGGCGTGATGGTGCCGACGACGCCGACGGGCTGCTTGATCACGAGCATGCGGCGGTCGTTGGCCGGTGCCGGGAAGGTTTCGCCATAGACGCGCTTGGCTTCCTCGGCATACCACTCGACATAGGCTGCCGCGTGAAGAACCTCGCCCTTTGCTTCCGCGAGCGGCTTGCCCATTTCGGCGGTGAGGACGGCGGCGAGATCATCGGCATGCTCGACGATCAGGTCATGCCAACGGCGCAGGATCGCGCTTCGGTCCTTCGCCGGCTTTGCAGCCCAGGGGCCCTGCGCCGCGGCAGCAGCGTCGATCGCGGCATGCGCCTCGGCGATTCCCATGTCGGGAAGCGTTGCAAGCACTTCGCCGGTCGAGGGGTTGAAGACGTCGAATGTCGCGCCGGTCCACCTGATGGAGGGCCGGGTTGCATTTTCGAGCGCCGTAAACAGGTCGGCTGCTCGAAGGTGCTTGGTCAGTGCGGATGTCAATCCCATGGCACTTCCTCGGGCGAGGTCTGTTGTGGCAGAGCCAAGCCTCGCTTCATTTCTTGCGGAGTGGCGGTTGCGCACGTCCGAGCCGGCGTTGCTGTCCGGACGCCCGCGATAGCGGGCGCCCGAGTTGCCGTCAACCGCGCGCCTCAAGGATCGACGCTTCGAGAATATCGAGCGCTTCCGCGAAGACTTCGTCCTGGATCGTGATCGGCGCCAGGAAGCGGATGACGTTGCCATGGACGCCGCAGGTCAGAAGGATCAGGCCCTTTTCCAAGGCGATGAGGCGGACTTTGTTGGCGAATTCCGCGCTTGGCAGGTTGGTCTGCACGTCATTGAATTCCACCGCATTCATGAAGCCTGGACCGCGGATATCGACGATCTCCGGCGTCTTTTCGCGGATCGCGGCGAGGCGCTGCTTCAGGCGGTTGCCCAGTTGGTTCGCGCGTTCGCAGAGCTTCTCCTCCTCAATGACGTCGAGGACAGCATGCGCGGCGGCGATGCCGAGCGGGTTGCCGCCATAGGTGCCGCCGAGCCCCCCCGGACCGGGTGCGTCCATAATTTCGGCGCGACCAGTGACCGCGGCAAGCGGAAAGCCGCCGGCGAGACTCTTTGCCATGGTCATCAGATCGGGAGCGACGTCGTGGTGTTCCATCGCAAACAGCTTGCCCGTGCGGGCAAAGCCGGTCTGAACCTCATCGGCGATCAGCAGGATGCCATGCTGGTCACAGATTTCGCGCAGCGCCTTCAGGAAGGCGGTCGGAGCCGGGTAAAAGCCGCCTTCGCCCTGAACCGGCTCGATGATGATTGCAGCTACGCGGGCCGGATCGACGTCGGCGGCAAAGAGCTTCTTCAGTGCGGCAAGCGACTGTTCCACGCTGACGCCGTGGAGCTCGATCGGGAAGGGGGCGTGGAAGACGTCTCCCGGCATCGCGCCGAATCCGACCTTGTAGGGCACCACCTTGCCGGTCAGTGCCATGCCCATGAAGGTGCGGCCATGGAAGCCGCCACCGAAGGCGACGATCGCCTGGCGCCCCGTCGCGGCGCGGGCGATCTTGACCGCGTTTTCCACGGCCTCGGCACCGGTCGTGACGAAGATCGTCTTCTTGGCGAAGTTGCCCGGCGCAAGCGCGTTCAGGCGCTCGGCGAGATGGACATAATTTTCGTAGGGCACGACCTGGTGGCAGGTGTGGGTGAAGCGGTCGAGCTGTTCCTTAACCGCGGCAATCACCTTGGGGTGGCGATGACCCGTGTTGACGACTGCGATGCCCGCGGCGAAGTCGATGTAACGGTTGCCCTCCTTGTCCCAGATCTCTGCATTTTCAGCGCGGTCGGCGTAGATCTGCGTGGTCATCCCGACTCCACGGGAGATGGCTGCATTCTTGCGATCGGTGAGACTGGTCATCGTCGTTGTCCTGTTCATGAGGGAATATGTTGCATTTTTTCTGCAATTTTTCTCCGGAAGTGGTACATCTTTTCCGATGGATTGCAAATCAAATTTGGTGATCGAGACAACACCGCTACTGATGAGCGCTTCTTGTAAATCCACGAGCCCGGCGGCTAGATTGCCAGCAGCCTACAGCGCCGCGTCTTATCAGGCGCGCAAGGGACGCTGAAGCACTTTGAATCGCTGGAATCGCCTGGAGCCCCGATGCCAGAAAGAGGAAACGGATCGATGAGCGGAGCCGGTAGTGTACGCTACAAGGTTGCGGAGGCCGCAAGGCTGGCCGGCGTGTCGGCGTCCACGCTCAGGCTGTGGGAAACGCAGGGGCTCGTAGTACCGGAGCGTTCGGCGACAGGGCATCGGCAATATACCGATGCAGATCTCGCTCGGCTGAAGCGCATTTCCTGGTTTCGTGCCGAGCGCGGTCTGAACCCGGCTGCCATTCGCGAGGCTTTGGAGGCAGAGGGTGCGAACGACGACACCGGTCCAGCTGCATCGTCGGAGAGCAATCCTGACCTCCAGGTCGGCCGAAAGTTGCGGAGCCTGCGCCATGCAGCGGGCAAGACGCTCGAACAGGTGGCAAGCGATGTCGGCATTGCCGCATCCGTACTCTCGACGCTGGAGCGTACGTCCCAAGGCGTCTCGGTCGCAGTCCTTCATAATCTCGCGGAATATTTCGGCACGACTGTTTCCAGCCTCTCGGGCGAGGAGGAACCGGAGGTGCGGGCACTCGTCAAAGCCGGCGAGTGGCGAAACTGGCCGCGGACGACGCCGGGGGTGACCGTGCAATTGCTCGCCGAGGGCAAAAACCAGATGGACTGCCATCGTTTTGTGCTGGCGCCGGGAGCTTCGAGCGAAGGTGCATATCGCCACGATGGCGAGGAGTTCGTCTATGTCCTCTCCGGTCGTGTCGAGTTCATATTGGATTCCGATCAGTTCTACGACCTTCATCCGGGCGACTCGCTCTATTTCGAGAGCCGCCGCCGGCATGCCTGGTCCAATCGCCACGACGGCGAAACCGTTCTGCTGTGGATCAACACGCCGCCGACATTCTAGTCTACAGACGCTCGCGCGGGATAGTTGAATTAGTATATTCTTATCATCGCGCGGCCTGTCGGCTGTATTGTCAAGGTTTCTACAACTAACGTCTCTGCATCTGCCCGCGACCTGATGTCTAATCAGACTTTAGTCCGATATTGCCGCAAAGACACACTCCACGTTTCTCGGCTCCCGCTACGTTATCCTCGGTTCTCCCGCGCCAAAGTTTGGCCCTATTCGCTCCTACTGTCACGCAGGCTGCCCTTTAACGATTCATTTACCTGCATAAATTTGAGGTCCTCGCCAGAGTACTTTCACCGAAACCGGCGGCAAAAAATCATGATTGCGTAGGGAACTAGTGCCACCAGGAGAGTATCCCGCAAAGATTTTGAACTCGGAGGGGGATCTTCGATGCGGATTGCACGCGACCGGCAGTTGGATGGGTTGAGAGCCATCGCTGTCACGATGGTGCTCTATGGACATTTTTTCGCAGCAGATGGATCCTATTGGGGCCATATCGGCGTGCGGCTGTTCTTCGTGCTGAGCGGCTTCTTGATCACCCGGCTGTTGCTCGACGCGCGTGAGAATGCCCGGTTCGAGCCGGCGACGGCGCTGAAATCCTTTTATGCGCGTCGGGCGCTGCGCATCTTTCCGCCCTATTTCGCAGTCCTCGGCATCGTCTGGCTGATCGATCTGGAGAGTTCCACGGGGGTGCTGGCGTGGCACGCGCTTTATCTATCGAATTTCTGGTACGCGCTCCAAGACGCGTGGACGCCATGGGTCCTCTGTCATACGTGGAGCCTTAGCATTGAAGAGCAATTCTATGTCGTCTGGCCGTTGATCGTCCTGATCGCGCCGAGACGCTCGATCGCAGCAATTTGCGTCGGCGTCATCGCTTGCTCCATCGCCTACCGCTTCTATTGGCCGTTTACGGGTACGCCGTCGCTGGCTCGCGATCTGCTTCCCCCCGCCTCAATGGATGCGCTCGCCTCCGGCGCTCTGCTCGCCGCCTACCGGTCGACGAATGCGGCCTGGCCGCAATGGGCGAGGTTCAGTTGGATGCCACTCCTCAGTGCATCGGTTTTCTTGTTGTGGCTAAGACCCGCGACGTTGACGCCGATGCTCGAGTGGCTGGGCTGGATCGGGCTGGAGGTGTTCCCCCTTTTGCCGCTGACGGTGCTGGTTGGCGCTTGTTCGAAGGGGATCAACGGCCATCTCGGCCGGCTGGCTGAGCTTCCGCCCCTGACCGCGCTCGGGCGCATCAGTTATGGCGTCTATCTCTATCATGCGATCGTGCTCGCGCTGGCCGTCAAGGCTCAGCCCTGGCTTCCCGTCAACGTCTCCGAGCAGGGGCTTGGGCGGCTCCTGGTTGCGGGCGCAGCTACGTTGCTGATCGCGTCGATCTCCTGGCTGGCCTTCGAAAAGCCGCTCAATGCGCTGAAACGGCATTTCCCATACGTTCGGCCGAAGGCCTCGGGAGCTGTGCCGGTATTCACAAATGCGGGCGACCGGACTGCAGGCAGGGACGCCGAATATCCTGCCTATCGTCCGGAGCCAATCAGCGCCCGCAAATCCTTTCAAGCTTCGGATCTTCAATAACTAGAGCTGAACGATGCCCACGCCATTGGTTTCTGTCTTGCTGCCTGTCTACAATGCGGAATTCTTTCTTGCCGCGGCGCTCGAAAGCATCCTGCGTCAGGACTACGAGCATGTCGAAATCATTGCCATTGACGACGGATCGACGGATCGTTCGCTGGAGATCCTGGAGCGATACCGGAAGAATGACGATCGCATTGCCATCGTCTCGCGCGAAAACCGCGGCCTTATTGCCACGTTGAACGAGGGGCTGGCTCTCGCCAGAGGCGAACTCATCGCCAGGATGGATGCCGACGACATTTCCTATCCGTTCCGCTTTTCGCGCCAGGTCGCTTTGTTCAGCCAACGGCCGGAGCTGGCGCTTTGCGGCACGGGGATCGACACGTTAATTGGCAATCGCATCATTCGCGGGACGCCCAACCCGATCTTTCGGCCCGGAAGCCTGCGCACTTTGTCGATGTTCTTCACGATCTTCATGCACTCGACGGTGATCTACAATCGCAAGGTAATACCGGAGCCGATGCTCGCTTACGATGCGAGCTACGTGCATGCGGAGGACTTCGATCTGTTCAGGCGCATCGCCGACCGCTTGCCGGTTTCGATTATCGATGAAGCCCTGGTCGCCTATCGTATCCACGGCGACAGCGTCACGAACAAGCACAAGCGCCGGATGCGCCAGACCCATCTGAAGATCGTGGCCGAAAACCTTCAGCAGGAATGCCTCGTCGATGACACGAACGCGCTCGCCGAGATCGGCATCGCGGTCACGATCGAGACGATACGAAATCTCGCCGAATTCGTCCTGGCGCTCGAACGGAAAATCTCGTCCCGACCAGCGGAAGTGCGCCGGGCCTATGAGGACGGAGCCCTCTGTTTCTTCTACTTTCTTTATCAGCTCATAGCCGATGAAGAGCGACCGGAGCTGACCCATGCTTTCCTGACCCAGACCGGAAAATGGGGTCTAATTCGGCGCCGCGAGCGATACGGTTTGCTCGCCGGTGCGCGCGCACCTTGGTGCAGCCGCATTTCGCTTGCTGCCACCAAGCGGGTGGACGGGCTGGCGCGGTACCTGCAATCGGTGCCCGCGGCGACTGTTCTTCCTCAGAATGGCGTGGCCTAACATGGCGTCCGGACGTTCCGCAGCCGCACAAGAGCATCCGAACGCAGTGGTCGCACGGCCGACCTCAACCACTGCGATTTCCAGCGGATCGCGGCCATTTGCAAGCTTCATCGTCTGCACGCGGAACCGCGTTCAGGCACTTGCCGCCTGCATCCGGTCGATCGAGGCCGCATGTCTCGCCTATGCTGGGATCGCCAGCGAACTCGTGATCGTCGACAACGGCTCGACGGATGGGACGCCGGACGAACTGATCCGAATAGCGGCGGCGTCGCCTGTCGCAATCGCGCTCGTCGCCGAGCCGCGCGCCGGTCTGGCGGCGGCGCGCAATGCGGGAATGGAGCGGGCACGCGGCCGGATTCTCGTTTTCGTCGACGACGACTGTAAAGTGCACCGGCACTATCTCGGCGATCTCGCGCGGCATTACGCCGATGGCGAACGGCGCATCATCCGCGGCGGCCGCGTCGAACTCGGCGATCCCTCCGATCTGCCATTCACGATCAAACGATCGAGGGTTTCTGCGCGATTGACCCGCGACGTCCATCCGGGCGGTTTCGTGCTCGGGTGCAACATGACGATGCACCGCGACGTCGCCGCGCTGGTCGGCCCTTTCGACGAGCGCTTCGGAGCTGGCGCGCCGCTACAATCGGCTGAGGATACCGACTATCTCGTCCGCGCCTTTCAACTCGATATCCCGGTCGAATACGTGCCCGACATGACCGTCTACCACCACCATGGCCGGAAGGCTCGTGAGGCCATTGAGAAGCTGCACCGCAACTACAGCCTCGGTAACGGCGCTCTTTGCTTGAAACATTTATTCAGGGCGCCCTGGCTGCTCAAGCACTTCTGCTGGACTTTCAGATCCGCCTGCGGCCAGACCTTCGGCGGTGAGAGGTTCGACCCTGAACTCCAGCTATCCCATTGGCCGATCGTGTCGATGAACCTGCTTGGCGCAGCAAGGTTTGCGCGCCTTGCCGTGACCGGCCCGGCGCCGCGTGCAGGGCTGTGTCAGATCGATCAGGCAGCGGCAAAGTTGAGATGAGGACCGTCATGTTGCGATTCGTTTTGCCCGGCATGCAGGTTCTGCGCAACGCGCTTGGAAGGCAGTTGCGTTTGCTGCCCATCGTCGTGGTTCTGGGCCTCGCCAGCGCCGCGCTCGAAGGTGCCGGCATAGGACTTATCATCCCGATGCTTGGCATTATTGCCGGAAACCAGGATGCCGGCGGGCTACAGGGTATCTCCGCCTTCTTTCAGCAGGTGGGGGCGGGGCTCGATGACGGCCAGAGACTATTGGCGATCGCAGCGGGCGTTCTTGCACTGATCGCGCTGAAGAATGTCCTCGCCTTTGCAAACACACTGCTGACGACCTTTATCTATGGAAAGGCGAGCCACGCGATCCGAGGTGCTCTCTCGGACCAACTCTTGAGGATCGGGTATCCTTTCTTCCTGCAGCAAAATCCCGGTCGCCTGCTCAACATCATCTCCAACGAGTCGTGGCGGGCCTCCGACGCAATACAGACCGTGCTTGCTGCCCTGGTGAACGGGTCCGCTGCCGTCATCCTGCTAGCGTTTCTGCTCTTGCTTTCCTGGCAGATGACGCTGTTCGTCGCGCTTGGCCTCGTCCTCGTCCAACTCGCGCACGCCGCTTTGTCGGCTACTCTTAGAGGCCCGAGCCGCGACGTGACGTCGTTCAACAGCGAACTCGCCGCGAGGATGCTTCATCTCGTGCACGCCGGGCGGCTGATCCGCGTGTTCGGCCAGGAGGAGCGTGAGAAGGCGGTATTCGATGCCGCTTCGGACGCCGTCCGCCGGGCTGGATTCGTCCTGCAGAGCCGCCAGGGCTCGTTGCCGCCGCTCACCGAAGTGTTGCATTCCGCCCTGTTCCTGGCGGCGGTTGTCAGTGCGTGGTCTGTCGGCGTGAGCTTTCCGGTCATCGTCGCCTTCGTCGTGCTGCTCTATCGATTGCAGCCGCACGTGCGTGCGCTGCAAATGTCCTGGGGGCAGATCCAAGGTTGGAGCGGGTCGCTCGAAGAGGTGCGCTGGCTTCTCGATCCGTCGGACAAGCCCAAGCCTCCCGCGGGTCATGAGCCCGTCGCGGGATTGCGCGAGGGCATGAAATTCGATCACGTGACGTTCCGATATCCGGGCTCTGAGACACGCCCGATCGTGCTGCGCTCGGCCACGTTCGAAATTCGCAGCGGCCGCTCGACGGCGATCATCGGACGGTCGGGCGCTGGCAAGACCACGGTCGTCAATCTCCTGTGCCGGTTTGTGGAGCCTGACGAAGGGCGCATCCTCGTCGACGGTGTGCCGCTCGATCAAATCGATCCCGCCCAGTGGCGGCGTCAGATTGCGGTCGCCAGCCAGGATCTCGAACTGGTGGACGGCAGCATCTTCGACAATATCACCTACGGCCAGGACGCAACGCTCGCCGAAGTGGAGCGAGCAGCCAAACTGGCCGAGGCACACGGCTTCGTGGAGAAGCTGCCCGAGGGGTACGCGACAATCGTCGGCTATCGCGGAGCGAGCCTGTCGGCGGGGCAGCGGCAGCGCATTGCCCTTGCCAGGGCCTTGGTGCGCGACCCCGAAATTCTGATCCTCGACGAAGCGACCAATGCCGTGGACGGCCTGTCGGAGGCCGCTATCGTCGAGACGCTGAGACTAAGGGCTGGCCGCCGCACGACCATCGTGATCAGCCACCACCGCAGCACAATATCGTTTTGTGACGACGTGGTGGTTCTCGGCAGCGGCCGCGTGAAAAGCCAGACGCCGCTGGCTGACGTCGCCTCGTTGAGCATGGATCAGCTTTACGAGCACGAGACACGCGTGGAACGCCACGGTTGAGTTCAACAAAAAGCGATGCGGCGCGCCCTTTCAGGCGCGCCGCATCGTGATTTTCCCTGCCCCAATGTGCCTTGGCGCGGGTCAGGCGGCTTTGGCGTAATGCCTGGCCATTTCCGGCAGGCGCAGCACCCTGATCTTAGAGGCTTGGCCGGCAGCGCGGAATGCCTCGAAGCGCTCCTTGCAGACGTCGGTCATGCGCGCGATCGCAGGCTTCAGGTAGTTGCGTGGATCGAAATTGTCCGGATGCTCGAGATGGTGCTTGCGGATTTCGCCGGTGAAGGCGAGCCGGAGATCGGTGTCGATGTTGACCTTGCGTACGCCGAGCGGGATCGCCTTCTGGATCTCGGCGACCGGCACGCCCCAGGTTTTCTTCATCTTGCCGCCATAGGCGTTGAAGAGCTCCTGGAGATCGCCCGGCACGGACGACGATCCATGCATGACGAGGTGGGTGTTCGGAAGCCGCCGGTTGATCCTTGCAATCGTGTCTATCGAAAGAATCTCGCCGTCTGGCTCGCGCGTGAACTTGTAGGCGCCGTGGCTGGTGCCAATCGCGACGGCAAGCGCGTCGACGCCGGTCTTGGAAACGAAATCGAAGGCCTGGTCCGGATCCGTCAGCAGTTCTTCACGGGATAGCTTGCCCTCGAAACCGTGGCCGTCCTCCTTGTCGCCTGCACCTGTTTCAAGATTGCCGAGGCAACCGAGTTCGCCTTCCACGGAAACGCCGGCCGCATGGGCGATCTTCACGACTTCCGCCGTCACTGCGACATTATATTCGTAGCTCGCAACGGTCTTGCCGTCCTTTTCGAGCGAGCCGTCCATCATCACCGAGGTGAAGCCGTTGGTGATGGCGGAAATGCAGGTCGACGGCTGGTCGCCATGGTCGAGATGCAGACAGACCGGGATATGCGGGTATTCCTCGGCCGCGCCGAGGATCAGATGGCGAAGGAAGGCGTCCCCCGCATAGGCGCGCGCTCCGCGGCTTGCCTGCAGGATCACCGGAGATTCCGTCGCATCGGCAGCTCGCATGACGGCCTGAATATATTCGAGATTGTTCACATTGAAGGCTGGCAGCGCATAATTGTTCTCCGCCGCGTGGTCGAGCAATTGCCGCAATGTGATCAATGCCATTCGAAATCTCCCTGATGCTGGACGCCCCACTCCAGGCGCCGTGGATAGGCGGACACGGGTTCAACAGTACCCGAGCGGTCTTGTTCGCGAGAGCGTCGAAGACGGTTTTGACCACGCTTCGACGGACCTGAAACCGACGTTGCCGGACCAAGTCGAAGGCACAATAATTCATGCGGGTCTTTTAGCAACGGGGGCAGCGGCACGGTCGAACACTTGATTGACGTGCGTCAGCGGATTTTGCTGTGGATGAGAAATCACACGGTTAAAATTCGCGGCTTTCGCTTTCTGGTGGTGCTGGCAGGGTGGCGCGGGAGGGAGGGTCAAGGCGCGCATGCCGGTAGTCGACGAGAGACGAAATCGCTCCTTAACGACGCGGTGGCGCGGTCGATGCGTACTCTCGAATTGCAAAAAAATTGCGACAGGGGCCGCATATTTTTTTGCATATTACGTAAAGTGCCGCTTCAATTCACAAACTTTGCATACCGATCCTTCCGGGTCGATTTTCGGGACCAAAAGGCCAGTCCTGGAATTCGACCTAGAACGTTACAGTTTGCCGTTCGGCCTATTGCTGTCCATCCTGACCAAAGTCGCAAAGGAGACGAAATTCACCGCAAACGATATACAACCTATGCGTCTATGGAAATCACGGCCTATAGAGAAGGATGCAATTTTCCGTATAAAGCGCCTTGCCTTTGTTGAGAATTTGCCCTTCTCTCCTGCGATCACAACCCAAAAAGAGGGGAAGGAGAAAAAACAATGATCTCACTGAAACTTAAACTGAGCGCCGCAGCGTTGCTTGGCTCGCTGCTGATCGGCGCAAGCCCGGCGCTTGCGGAAGCGGTACTTCACCGTGGCAACGCCGGCGAGCCGCAGACGCTCGACCAGGCCCACACTTCGATCAACATCGAAGAGTTCATCCTGAAGGATCTCTATGAAGGCCTGACGATTTACGACGCCGCGGGCAAGATCATCCCGGGTGCGGCCGAAACCTGGGAGCTTTCGGATGATGGCACCGTCTATACCTTCAAGCTGCGCGCCGATGCCAAGTGGTCGGATGGTTCGCCGGTAACGGCCGAGGACTTCGCCTTCTCGTTCCGCCGTGTGGAAGACCCGAAGACGGCGGCCGAATACGCCAACATTCTCTTCCCGATCAAGAATGCCGAGAAGGTCAACAAGGGAGAGGTTCCCGTCGACCAGCTCGGCGTGAAAGCGGTCGACGAAAAGACGCTCGAAATCACCCTTGAGCGCCCGACACCGTTCTTCCTGGAATTGCTCGCCCACCAGACCGCTCTTCCGGTCAGTAAGGCAAGCGTCGAAAAGAACGGCGCCGATTTCGTCAAGCCGGGCGTCATGGTCTCGAACGGCGCGTTCAAGCTGACCGCCCATGTGCCGAATGACAGTCTGACCGTCGAGAAAAACGCGAACTACTGGGACGCCGCCAACGTCAAGCTCGACAAGGTAATCTTCTATCCGATCGACGACCAGGCTGCCTCGGTGCGTCGCTTCGAGGCGAAGGAAATGGACCTCGCCTACAACTTCTCGGCCGACCAGATCGAGCGCCTGCGCAAGTCGTATGGCGACCAGGTTCACGTCTCGCCGACGCTTGCGACCTACTATTACGCTTTCGATACGCGGCAGGAGCCCTATAACGACGTTCGCGTTCGCCGCGCACTGTCGATGGCGGTCGATCGCGACTTCCTCGCCAAGGAGATCTACAGCGGTTCGCAGCTTCCGTCCTACTCGATGGTGCCGCCTGGCATCGAGAGCTACGGCGAACCCGCGAAGGCCGACTTTGCGGACATGTCGCAGCTCGACCGCGAGGACAAGGCAATCGAGTTGATGAAGGAAGCCGGCTACGGCGAGGGCGGCAAGCCGCTCAACATCGAAATCCGCTACAACACCAACCCGAACCATGAACGTGTTGCAACGGCTGTCGCCGACATGTGGAAGAACACCTTCGGCGCCAAGGTCTCGCTGGTGAACCTCGACGTGTCGTCGCACTACGCCTACCTGCAGGAAGGCGGCAAGTTCAACGTCGCGCGTGCCGGCTGGGTTGCCGACTATGCCGACGCCGAAAACTTCCTGGCGCTGAGCCTCAGCACCAACAAGACCTTCAACTATGGCCACTTCGAAAACGCCGAATACGACGCGTTGATGAAGAAGTCCTATGAAGAACAGGATCCGGCAGCGCGCGCGAAGCTTCTCCATGAAGCCGAGACCCTGCTGATGAAGGAACAGCCGATCGCGCCGTTCCTCACCCAGGCGGACCTGTGGCTCGTCTCGAGCCGCGTCAAGGGCTGGCAGGACAACGGACCGAACGCGCACCTGAGCAAGTTCCTGAGCGTCGCCGAATAACGAACTGAGGCGACGCGCGGCTGGTCTGCCGCGCGTCGCCTCCGGAGCACATCCATGATCCCCTTCATCCTCCGCCGACTGGCGAGTGCGGTGCCGACGCTATTGATCGTCGTCACCATATCCTTCTTTCTGATGCGGTTTGCCCCAGGCGGCCCCTTCAATCTCGAGCGTCCTCTCCCTCCCTCCACGATGGAGAACCTGATGAGGACCTATCATCTCGATCAGCCGCTCTGGCGCCAATACGTTATCTATCTCAGCAATGCGGTGCAGGGCGACTTCGGTCCGAGTTACATCTACCATGACAACAATGTCGCGCAGCTGATCGGCAAGGGGCTGCCCTATTCGATGGAGCTCGGCTTCTACGCTCTGCTTTTTGCCGTGATTGGCGGTGTGATCGCCGGCACGATTGCAGCCCTCCGGCAGAATAGCATCCTCGACTTCGGGATCATGGCCGTCTCGACGATTGGTGTCACCGTTCCGAATTTCGTCGTCGGTCCGGTCCTAACGCTCATTTTTGCGATCGTTCTGTCGTGGCTGCCAGCGGGCGGCTGGGGAGACGGATCGTTCCGCTTCCTAATCCTCCCGATGATCGCTCTCGCATTGCCGCAGCTCGCCGTCTTCGCGCGGCTGACCCGTGGCTCGATGATCGAAGCGCTCCATACCGACCACATCCGTACCGCCAAGGCTTATGGCCTGCCGTCACGCGCCGTCGTGGTGACGCACGCGATGCGCGGCGCGATGCTTCCGGTCGTTTCCTATCTCGCACCCTGTGCGGCCGCACTCCTTACAGGTTCGGCAGTGGTGGAGACGATCTTCACCATCCCAGGTGTCGGACGCTATTTCGTACTCGGCGCGATCAACCGCGACTATACTCTGGTCATGGGCACCGTGGTCCTCATCGCGATCTTCGTCATCGGTTTCAATCTCCTGGTCGATATTCTCTACGGCCTGCTCGATCCGAGGGTTCGCCATGACTGATATCGTCCACGTACCGGAGGTTTCTGCCGCCGAAACGAAGGGCCGCAGCCTCTTTCAGCTCGCCGCCCTCCGCTTCCGCCGCAATCGTGCCGCCATGGCCGGTTGTGTGATGCTGGTGTTGATTGCGCTCTTCTCCTTCGTCGGGCCGCTATTTTCGCCGCATAGCTACGACCAGGTGTTCCCATCTTACGTCTCGATTGCCCCTAGCCTCGAGCCGCGGCCAGACAGCTCGACGCTTCAGGACGTGATGGAAGGTGTGGCGACCCGCGCGCGCGTCACGCTCAGGGAGTTCAATGTCGACGGCGAAAACTTCACCGCCACCATTACTTCTACTTCGGACCAGCCTATCGATCCGCGCGCGACGCGCTACTTCGACAGGGCCAACGAGTTCGAGGGTACGAAGGTCGTCGCGACCGAAGACGATGGCCGCACCTTGAAGGTCGAGGGCCAGGTGGACCGCGAATATTTCCCCTTCGGCACCGACTCGAATGGTCGTGACCTGCTCGTTCGCGTGATGCTCGGCGGACAGATTTCGATCGCAGTGGGGCTGCTCGCGAGCCTCGTTTCGCTCGGCATCGGCGTCGTCTATGGGGCGACCTCGGGCTATATCGGCGGCCGCGTCGACAACGTCATGATGCGCCTGGTCGAGATCCTCTATTCGCTGCCTTTCGTTTTCCTCGTCGTTGTGCTCGTCGTTTTCTTCGGCCGCAGCTTCATCCTGATCTTCCTGGTGATCGGTGCGGTCGAATGGCTGGATATGGCGCGTATCGTGCGGGGGCAGACGCTTGCGCTCAAACGGCGCGAGTTCGTCGGGGCAGCGCAGGCGCTCGGTCTTACCGACTGGCAGATCATCCGCCGTCACATCATCCCGAACACCATCGGCCCGGTGATCGTCTTCGTCACCGTCGTCGTGCCGAAGGTCATCCTGCTCGAAAGCTTCCTCTCCTTCCTCGGTCTCGGGGTGCAAGCGCCGCTGACGAGCTGGGGCGCGCTCATCTCCGAAGGAGCAAACAACATCCAGTCGGCGCCGTGGCTGCTCATCTTCCCGGCCATCTTCTTCGTCGTCACGCTGTTTTCGCTGAATTTCGTCGGCGACGGCCTGCGCGATGCGCTCGACCCGAAGGATCGCTGACATGGCAGACATGAAGGAATCCATTCTCACCGTCCGCGGTCTCAAGGTGAACTTTTCGACCCCGGACGGTACCGTCGAGGCCGTGAAAGGCATCGATCTCGACGTCCGCGCCGGCGAAACGCTGGCGGTCGTCGGTGAGTCCGGTTCGGGAAAAAGCCAGACCATGATGGGTATCATGGGACTGTTGGCGAAGAACGGCACCGTGACCGGCTCGGCCCGCTATCGCGGCAAGGAGCTTGTCGGCCTTGCGCCCAAGGCGCTGAACAACGTCAGAGGCTCGAAGATCACGATGATCTTCCAGGAGCCGATGACGTCGCTCGATCCGCTCTACACGATCGGCCGCCAGATCGCCGAGCCGATCGTCCACCACCGCGGTGGAACGTTCAAGCAAGCGCGCAAGCGGGTGCTTGAACTGTTGGAGCTCGTGGGCATTCCCGAGCCGGCTCGTCGTATCGACAGCTATCCGCACGAACTCTCGGGCGGTCAGCGGCAGCGCGTGATGATCGCCATGGCGCTCGCCAACGAACCGGACATCCTGATCGCCGACGAACCGACGACCGCGCTGGATGTCACCATTCAGGCGCAGATTCTCGATCTTCTGAAGTCGCTGCAGAAACGCTTCGGCATGGCGATCGTGCTGATCACGCACGACCTCGGCATCGTGAAGCATTTTGCAGAGCGCGTTGCCGTGATGCGCCGCGGCGAGGTCGTCGAGCACGGTACGACGGCGGACATCTTCGAACGGCCGAAGGCCGACTATACGAAGATGCTGCTTGCCGCCGAACCGAGCGGACGCAAGGCGTCGCCGCAGGAAAACGCGCCGATCGTTCTCGAAGGCCGCGACGTTTCGGTCGATTATTCGATCGGCGGCGGGCTGTTCCGTGGTGGTTCTTCGGTGTTCCGGGCCGTCGATGGCGTCAATCTGCGCCTGAGGCAAGGCCAAACAATCGGCATCGTCGGAGAATCAGGGTCGGGCAAGTCCACGTTGGGCCGGGCGCTGCTGAGGCTCTTGCCGAGCAAGGGAAACTATCGCTTCGGCATGACAGACATCTCCGGCTTCGACCGCAGCGCGATGCGGCCCCTGCGCCGCGAGCTTCAGCTCGTGTTCCAGGATCCCTATGGCTCGTTGTCGCCGCGCCGGACGGTCGGTGAAATCATCACCGAAGGCCTTTACGTACACGAGCCCGACCTCAACCGGGCCGAGCGCGATCGCCGCGCGATCGCCGCACTGAAAGAGGTGGGTCTCGATCCCGCGTCGCGCAACCGCTATCCGCACGAGTTCTCGGGCGGCCAGCGCCAGCGTATCGCGATCGCCCGCGCCATGATCCTGAAGCCGAAAGTGGTGATCCTCGACGAACCGACTTCGGCGCTCGATCGCTCCGTGCAAGGTCAGGTCATCGAGCTTCTGCGTGATCTGCAGCGTTCGTATGGGCTTTCCTACATCTTCATCAGCCACGATCTTTCCGTCGTGAAGGCGATGTCGGACTATGTGATCGTGATGAAGAACGGCCGTATCGTCGAGGAAGGCGAAACGGACGCGATCTTTGAGGCGCCGAAGGAGCCCTACACCAAGACGCTGATCGGCGCTGCCTTCAACGTCTGAAATCGCAGCTTGAACGGCAGAGACGCGAAACCTGCGTCTCTGCTCTCGTCGTTTGAGCGAGAGAGCGCCAATCCCGAGGGGAAACCGCGCACTTTTCCTCATCCCTCTCCTGGCACGCACTTTGATGGGTGGTCGCAAAGCGAGGATCATCAATGCGACGGCGGAATCTTGAAGACGCCAAGGGCTCGATCCGGCAATTTCCGCCCACAGCCAACGATCCGCCAGTTCCGTGGCCTACTGGGGTCAGGAACCATCCTTGCCTCGTCCGAGTTTTCATTAATGTCCGAGTATTTGAGGGAACTCGGCCCGGGGGCGCGCTGCGGAAATTGCGGCGAGAAAGGCGATGAATTTCGTAGAAGCGGTCAGTGCCGCTGGATCTTGGCTGCAGACTGTCGTTCTGAACGAGTGGACGGTCTATCAGTGCGTCGTGATTGCAACTGGTTACTTGTTTTGCGGTTTTCTGGCAAAACGGATAGAGCCGGCATTGGAAACCCGCGCGCGCACCATCAAGGGAAACCCCGATCTGCTCCGCGTCATCATCGCCTTCATGCGGCGGCTGCGTTGGCTTTTCTTGATTGCGTGGCTGTGGATCGCGGACGTCGTTTTACTGCGATTTGGATGGCCTTCGTACCGGTGGCTGGTGGCCACGGCCCTTACGCTTGTGGCGGCGTGGTTTGTGATCGCGGTGCTTACGCGCATAATCAGAAACCAAATGCTCGCACGAGTCGTCGCGGTGGCCGGCTGGCTCTACTTTGCATTTTACGCACTTGGACTCGATGGAGCGATTCTGACAGCTCTTGATGGGATCGCCGTCAACCTCGGTGCTGCCCGTCTTTCGATGTTGCTGGTCTTGAAGGCGATCGTCCTTTCTGCCGCGCTGATCTGGCTGGCCGTTCTGATCGGCAACATGTCGTCCCACTGGTTACAGCAGTCCGCGGATCTCACGCCATCGCTCAAGGTCCTCATCAGCAAGCTCATCAAGATCAGCTTGATCGGAATAGCGGGCGCTATCGCCCTGTCCGCAACGGGCATAGACCTGACGGCCCTCACGGTCTTTTCGGGTGCCGTCGGCGTCGGCATCGGTTTCGGCCTGCAGAAAGTGGTCTCCAATTTCATATCCGGAATCATCATCCTTCTCGACAAGTCGATCAAACCGGGCGACACGATTACGCTTGGAGAAACCTTCGGCGCAATACGTGACCTACGCTCCCGCTTCGTCTCCGTCATCACGAGAGACGGAAAGGAGTATCTCATCCCAAACGAAGACTTTATTTCTCAGCAGGTCGTGAACTGGTCCTTTTCCAGCGAGTATGTCCGTATCGAGGTCGATTTTGGGACCTCATACGACAGCGACCCGCACGAGGTTGCGCGAATCGCGGTTGAGACTGCGAAAGCCATTCCGCGGGTCGCTAGTGCCTACTCGCAGCCGGTCTGTTGGATGACTGCATTTGGTTCATCGTCCCTCGATTTCAAATTGAGATTCTGGATTTCCGATCCGAGCAACGGGCTCACCAACGTGCGCGGTGAGGTCCTCATGGCATTGTGGGATGCGTTCAAGGCGGCCGGTATTTCAATCCCGTTCCCGCATCGTGAAATCATCATGAAGACACCTGTCGAGATCGTGGATTCGATTGAACGCGGCGAAGAAATGCGAAGCGGCCCGGCGCCCGCATCCCGTTCCAGCGCGTGATGGCATCACGCGTTGTCGTCGCGTTGCGCCTCTGCCGCCAGAAGCCTCTTGTCGAGGCCGAACTTCTGCATCTTTTCATAGAGTGTCTTGCGCGAGATCCCGAGAGACTCGTAGACGGGCTTCAGCGCCCCGCCATGGGCCGCAAGCGCGCTGGCGATAAGGCTCTTTTCGAATGCGGCAACCTTGTCGGCGAGACGAGCACCGTTTGGTCGCGCGTCGTCTTGTTCGGATTCGAGCCCGAGCACGAACCGTTCGGCGGCGTTGCGCAGTTCGCGCACGTTGCCTGGCCAATCGCGCTCCGCGATTTCCGACGCTAGAGCAGGGGAAATCTCGACGTCGTCGCGGCCGTAGCGCGCGGCGGATTCGCGCACGAGCTGCATGAAAAGCAGCGGAATGTCGGAGCGGCGTTGGGCAAGCGGCGGCACGCGCAGCGTCGCGACGTTCAACCGATAGAGCAGATCGGCGCGGAAACGGCCGGCGGCAACCTCCCGCTCCAGATCGACCTTGCTGGTCGCAATGAAGCGCACGTCGAGCGGCACGATTTCATTGGAGCCGAGCCGGGTTATGACCCGTTCCTGCAGCACGCGCAGGAACTTTGCCTGGAGATCGAAGGGCATGGAGCCGATCTCGTCGAGCAGGATGGTGCCGCCGCGTCCGTGCTCGAACTTGCCGTACCGCGGTCGTAACGCTCCGGGAAACGCGCCTGCCTCATGTCCGAAAAGCTCGCTCTCGATCAGCGTCTCGGGAAGGGCGGCGCAATTGATGGCGATGAAGGGGCTGTTGGCGCGGCTGCTCAAGTCATGGAGTGCGCGCGCCACGACCTCCTTGCCGACACCCGTTTCGCCGATGATCAGCGTATCGGCGTCGGACGCACCGATTGCGCGGACCTTGTAACGCAGGTCGACCATCGCCTGGCTTCGCCCCGGCAGGCGTTGCTCGATGTCGTCGCGCTTTCCTGCAACCGCCCTCAGGCGGCGGTTCTCAAGCACGAGGCCGCGCCACTCGAGCGCGCGGCGAATGGTGCCGGCGAGCGTTTGCGCGGTGAAGGGTTTTTCGACGAAATCGTAGGCGCCTTCGCGCATCGCCCGCACGGCGAGCTGGACGTCGCCGTGACCGGTCACGAGGATCACCGGGACCTCGGCGTCGATCTCGCGAATACGCTGCAGAAAGGTCATGCCATCCATGCCCGGCATGCGAATGTCGCTGATCACCACGCCAGAAAAGCTGAAGCCGATGAACTCGAGCGCGCGTTCGGCGCTGGCGAATGTATCGACGCGAAACCCTGCAAGCTCGAGCGCCTGCGCGCTCGAATGGCGAAGTTCCTCTTCGTCGTCGACGAGTAGAACACGGCTCTCGGTCATTCGGCGGCCTCGCGCTCGGTCCGGTTGACGGCCGCAAGTTCGATGCGAAACACGGCACCTCCTTCGGGGTGGTTCGAAACGGTCAAGTTGCCGCCGAAATCCTTGACGATGTTGTAGGAGATGGAAAGTCCGAGGCCGAGCCCCTTGCCGACACCCTTGGTGCTGAAGAACGGATCGAAGATGCGTTCCGCGATGGCCGAGGCCACACCTGGTCCGCGGTCGCGGATCATGAGCACCACCTTGTCGCCTTCGCGCCGGGCGTTGACCGAAATCACACGATCATCGAGGCCCTCGACTGCGTCGACCGCGTTGGAAATAACGTTGACGAGCACCTGCTGAAGCCGGACCGAACCGGCCCGGACAACAAGCGACTCGTTGCCGAGATCGATGTCCACAGCGGCGTCAGCTGCCTTGATCCGGGCAGCAACGATTTCCATAGTGTCCCGCATGACGTCGTCGAGAGGCACAGGACCCAGCTTCTCATTGGGCTTGCGCGCAAAATTGCGCAAATGCCGGCTGATGGACGCCATGCGGTCGATAAGACCGGAAATGCGCCTGACATTGTCGCTCGCCTCGGTCGTGCGTCCCCGCTCGATCAGGAGGGCAGCACTGTCGGCGTAGGTCTTGGCGGCTGCAAGCGGTTGGTTGAATTCATGTGAGAGGGCTGCCGACATCTGGCCGAGACCGGCGAGCTTGCCCGCCTGGATGAGGTCCGCCTGGGTCTGGCGCAATTGCTGCTCGGTGAGCCTTCGCTCGGCGATCTCTTCCTCGATCTGGGCATTAACGCGCGCGAGATCGGTAGTGCGCTCTTCGACCCGACGCTCAAGCTCGCTTTGGGCTTGCGCCTGCATCAGGAGGCGCTCCCGGAGACGCGCACGGCGCTGCCAGAGGACCGCGACTGCAAGGCCGGCAAGCCCGCAAAGCAGCATCGCGGCGGCAACGGCGGTCAGCGCCTGTGTCTTGACAGACGCCGTATCTATCAGGACGTTCACCGTCCAATCGGCCTCCGGCATATATTGCGAAAGAACGAGGTATTCGCGGCTCGCGTCACCGGTCGCAATCCGCATCAATTGGTGATCGAAAAGCGTGCTGCGCGACACCGGCAATGGGCGCAGAACGGCGTTTGCATAGCGGCGCGAGGCCTCGGTGCGCGAGAGACGGTCGGGCGTCAGCGGCAGGATGCTCGCATAGAGCCATTCCGGACTGCCGCTCATGAAGATGATGCCTTCGGGATCGGAGACGAACAGTTTGTACTCGCCTCCCTGCCAGGAGGCCTCGATCGTGTCGATATCGACCTTGAAGACAATGACGCCGCGGATTTCATCGCCAACCCGGATCGGCGAGCCGAAATAATAGCCGCGCTTGAGCGACGTCGTGCCGAGCGCATAAAAGCGGGACTGCATGCCCTTCAAGGCATCCTGAAAGTAGGGACGATAGCTGAAATTCTCGCCGACGAAGCTCGCGGGGCCGTCGTAATTGCTTGCTGCGATCGTGTCGCCATCCGGCGTGATGACATAGATGTCCGAGGAGCTGAGGAGCGCGTTGATTTCTTTCAGGTACGTGTTGACGCTCTCGCGGAGCCGCCGATCCTGCGGCCGCGTGGCCAATTCCTTGACGTCATCGTGATCGGCAATCAGAGCCGGCAGCGCCTGGTAGCGATTGAGGTGCCCGCTCAAGGCGGAGACGGCAAGCCTCAGCGTCGTGGTCGCCTGCGCCGAAGCCTCCTGCATATAACGGCGCGTGGCGACAGCATTGCCCTGCCAGGCAACGGGCATGGCGATGAGCGGCAGCAGGCAAAGCGCAAGCACAAGACGATATCTCACGGAATGCCCGGCTCCTCCTCCCACGCGTTCCTCTCAGATGCCCATTTAATCGATGGTAGGGGGCCACTCAATCCGTGACAAGTCATTCGCAGCAGGTCGATTTTTCTCAACGAGAAGCCAAGCATGTCAACGCGGCGTTGACAATGCGTTTGTCCGCGCCCGCCTTTCGCAAAGAAAGGGAAGGGCGCATCTATACGCCATCAAGAGCCCGGTTTGGAGACGGGCAGAAAGGAACCTGACAATGCTCGACCAGATTAAAGGCCTGCATCACGTCACGTCGATGGCGGACGACGCCCGCACCAACAACCAGTTCTTCACCAGCACGCTCGGCCTGCGCCGCGTCAAGAAGACCGTTAACTTCGATTCACCGGACGTCTACCACCTCTATTATGGTGACGAGATGGGCACGCCCGGCACCGTGATGACCTATTTCCCGTTTCCCCAGATGCCGCGCGGCCGTGCCGGCACGGGAGAAGTCGGAACGACTGTCTTCGCCGTCCCGGTCGGTTCGCTCGGTTTCTGGCGTGATCGCTTGAGCAAACTTGGCGTCACGGGCCTCAAGGACGAGGAAACCTTCGGTGAGAAGCGCTTGAACTTTGCCGGCCCGGATGGTGACGGTTTCGCTCTGGTCGAAGTGAAGGATGATCCGCGTGCCCCGTGGACCGAGGGCGGCATTTCCGCGGACCACGCGATCCGTGGCTTCCATTCGGTCGCCATGCGGTTGCGTGATGACGGCGCCACTTCCGAATTGCTCAAGTTCATGGGCTATCAGGAGCTCGACCGCAAGGATGGCGTCACCCGGCTGATCGTGCCGGGCGGCAACGGCGCAAGCCTCGTCGACCTCGAAACGCTGCCGAACGTCAATCGCGCGGCGCAGGGCGCCGGCTCCGTCCACCATGTCGCCTTCGCGGTCGACAATCGCGAAAAGCAGCTGGAAGTGCGCAAGGCCCTGATGGACACTGGCTATCACGTCACTCCGGTCATCGATCGCGACTACTTCTGGGCGATCTATTTCCGGACGCCGGGCGGAGTGCTGTTCGAGATCGCCACGAACGAGCCCGGCTTTGACCGTGACGAGGAGATTGCCCATCTCGGCGAGGCGCTGAAGCTGCCGCAGCAGCACAAGCACTTGCGCCCGATCCTGGAAAGCCGCCTCCAGAAGCTGGAAGCGTAAGCCCCTGCGGTTGCGATTTCCTCCTCCGTTTCGCGCGGGGGAGGCTGGGCTTTTATGTGACGAATAGTGATAGCACCACCTGCATGTGCAGACTGCGCCCCAAGGAGAGTTCCAATGGTTGACCACGGCTATGTGCATAAATTGAAAGCCGGCAAACCCGGCAGTCCGATCCTCTTCGTTCTTCACGGCACCGGAGGCGACGAGAACCAGTTTTTCACCTTTGGTTCACAGCTTTTGCCGGAGGCGACGATCGTGTCGCCGCGCGGCGACGTGTCGGAGTACGGCGCCGCCCGCTTCTTCAGGCGCACCGGCGAAGGCGTCTATGATATGGCGGATCTCGCCCGCGCCACCAGGAAGCTGGCAAACTTCGCAACGTCACTTGCCGCCGAGCATGAGGCTTCGGAAATTATCGGCCTCGGCTATTCCAACGGCGCCAATATCATTGCGAATGTCCTGATCGAGGAAGGGGTCTTCGACAAGGCCGTGCTGATGCACCCGCTGATCCCGTTCAAGCCGAAAGCCAATCCGAAACTCGAGGGGCGGAGCATACTGATTACTGCCGGAGAACGGGACCCGATTTGCCCGGCGCCGCTGACGCAGTCGCTCGCCGATTATTTCAAGGCTCAGAAGGCGGCGGTCACCGTCGAGTGGCACCCCGGCGGTCATGATATCCGGCAGAACGAGATTGCCGCGGTTGAGCGGTTCGTGAAAACATGAAAGTCACACCGGATTGAGCTAAGCCTATAAGCTAAATCCGGTGGAGACAGCGGTGAAAACGGTCAATATTCATGAGGCTAGACCCACCTGTCCGGCCTTGTCGAGAAGGCGGCGAGGGGAGAGCTGTCATCACCGCTAAGGCAGGAAAGCCTCTGGTGAAGGTGGTTGCCCTCGATCAGCCTTCCGAGACCGAAAAGCCGCGGATCGGCTTTATGACCGGCCAGATCCTGGTGGCGGACGATTTCGATCGCATGAGCAGCGATGAGATTGAAAATCACTTCGGCACCGGCGCATGACTATACTGCTCGAGACGCAGATACTTCTCTGGGTAGCCGGGTGCTCCCACAAGTATCCCGGACCAATCCGGCTTGTCTGACCTTGCTACTCGAGTTTGCTGCGGAAGAGCCAGGCGGCGGCGGAAAGTGTCACGATGGCGATCAGGCAGAGCGGCAGTGTCTGGTGGACGACTTCGGAGAGCGGGATATCCTTGAGGAACACGCCTTTCACGATCACTAGGAAATAGCGCAGCGGATTGATGAGAGTGATCGGTTGCAGCCAGGACGGCATGTTCTCGATCGGTGTCGCAAACCCCGACAAGAGCATGGCCGGAACCATGAACAGGAAGGCTCCGAGAATCGCCTGCTGCTGCGTCATCGACAGTGCCGAGATGAAAAGGCCGAGCCCGACGACGGACGCGAGATAGAAGACAGCGCTTCCGTAAAGCAGGAAGAGCGAGCCGCGCAACGGCACGCCGAAAATGAATACGGCCGCGAGAATATAGATCGTGATATGGAAGAGACCGATCAGCATCGGCGGTATCAGCTTGCCGATGAGGATTTCGTGGGTGCGCAACGGCGAGACGATGAGCTGATCGAAGGTGCCAAGCTCGCGCTCGCGGGCAACCGACAGCGCGGTGACGACCAGCCCGATCAGGAGCGCAATGCTTGCCACTAGGTTAGGCACCATGAACCATTGGTAGGTAAGGTTGGGATTGAACCAGTTGCGCGCCTCGACCCGTATCACGTCGGATCCCGCACGTTTTCCCGCGGGGGTTTCCGAAGCGAGCGTGCCGACGATCTGGCTCAGATAACCGGAAACGATCTGCGAGGCGTTGGAACGCCGCCCGTCGAGGATCACCTGAACTTCGGCCGGCCGTCCCGCTTCGATGTCGCGGGAGAAGGTCGGACCGATTTCCAGTGCGGCAAGCACACGCTGCTTATCGATGGCGAGCCGGACCTCCGCAGGGCTGTTTGCCGCCGTGATCGATTGGAAGGTCGGCGACCCCCCGACCCGCTGGACCAGTTCCTGGCTCCAGTAGCCCGTATCGCGATCGAGCACCATCAGGTCGACGTTCTTCACCTCCAACGTTGCCGCATAGGAAAAGACGAGCAGCTGGATGATCGGCGGACCGATCAGGATGGCGCGGCCCTTCGGGTCGCGCAGCACCGCCAGAAGTTCCTTGATGATCAGCGCCTTCAGCCGTGTAAGCCACATTTTAGCCGATCCTCTTTCTGGTGCTGCGTGCGGCAAGAGCGAAGAAGACGCTGCCGATCAGAAGCATGACCGCGATCGCGCGCGCGAACATCGGCCAGATATCTCCAGCCAAAAACACCGACTGCAGGCTGGGGATCAGATAACGCGCCGGCACGATGAAGGTGATCCACTGGATGACCCTCGGCATGGAGTTGATCTCGAAGAGGAAACCGGAAAGCAGGAAAGCCGGCAGGAACGCTGTTATCAGTGCGAGCTGCGAGGCAAGGAACTGGTTCTTGGTGGCAGCCGAGATCAGCAACCCTTGGCCGAGCGCCGGCATGAGGAACGTGGCGGAGAGGGCATAGAGTGCCGCCACCGAGCCGCGGAAAGGCACGCCAAACAGGAAGACGGCGAGCAGCACGCAAAGCGTCATCGAGGTGAGCCCGAGAATGAAATAGGGCAGGAGCTTGCCGGCAAGGAGCTCTGCGGCGGAGACCGGTGTCGCCATCATCGCCTCCATCGTCCCTCGCTCCCATTCCCGCGCCACGACCAGCGAAGTCAGCAGCGTACCGACGAGCGTCATGACGATGGCGATCGATCCGGGGACAAGGAAATTGCGGCTTGTCAGTTCCGGGTTGAACCAGAAGCGTTGTTCGGCAGCAATCGCCGGCGAGCGCCCCATGCCCTCGCTGAAACGCTGGCGCTCCCAGTTGGCAACGGTACCCTGGGCGTAGTTCTGAACGAAATTAGCCGTGTTCGGATCCGAGCCATCGACGATGACCTGGATCGCCGGATGGCGTCCCGCTGCGTGGTCCGCCGCAAAGCCGGCGGGAATCACCAGGATGCCGCGCACACGGCCGAGCACGAGATCATCCTCGAACTCGCGGCGGTCGTGGCCGTTGACGACGGCGAAATAGCGCGATCCTTGAAAGCTTGCGGCGAGGTCGCGCGTCAACGGCGTTGCTTCTTCGACCACCAGTCCGACGCGGGTCCGCGTGGTGTCAAGCGAAACGCCGTAACCGAAAAGAAAGAGCAGGATCAGCGGCAGCACGAAGGCAATCAGAATGCTGCTCGGGTCGCGCACGATCTGGTAGCTTTCCTTGCGCACGAGGGCGGCGAAGCGCCTTGCTCTGCCGCCACGCTCCTCAATGCTGTTCCTCTTCCGGCTGACGTTCATGCCGCTTCCTCCGCCTCCGAGCGCTGGACGAGGGAGATGAAGGCGTCTTCCATCGTCGGGTCCGGGAGGTCCTTGTTGGCGACACGCGCCTTCATTTCGTCCGGGGAGCCGAGCGCGATCGACCGGCCGCGATAAATCAGCGAGATGCGGTCGCAATATTCCGCCTCGTCCATGAAATGGGTGGTGACTAGAACGGTCACGCCCTTTTCTACGAGGCCGTTGATGTGGGTCCAGAACTCGCGCCGGGTGATCGGATCAACACCCGAAGTCGGCTCGTCAAGAAAGAGCACTTCAGGCTCATGCAGCACGGCGCAGGCAAGTGCCAGGCGCTGTTTGAGGCCGAGGGGCAGTTCCTTGGCGGACATATCGTGGATCGCCCGAAAATCGAAGATCTCAGTCATCAGTTCGATGCGCTCGCGCCGCATCGCGCCGGAAAGCCCGTAGACGCCAGCAAAGAAATTGAGGTTCTGAATGACGCTGAGATCGCCATAGAGGGAGAATTTTTGGGCCATGTAGCCGAGCCGGTTGCGTGCTTCGGCGGCATCGCGCCTGAGATCGAAGCCTGCGACCCGGCCTTCGCCAGCCGTCGGTTTCAGCAAGCCGCAGAGCATCTTGAACGTCGTCGACTTGCCGGCGCCGTTCGGACCCAAGAGGCCGAAAATCTGACCGCGCGGAATATTGAAGGTGATGTTGTCGGCTGCGGTGAAATCGCCGAAGCGCTTCGTCAGCCCGCGCGCCTCGATCACTGCCTTGCCCTCTTCCGCGCCAAAGATCCTCTGCGTCTCCGCAAGCCGCGAGCGGCCACCAGGGCCACCGCCGAGCATGTCGACAAAGGCGTCCTCGAAGCGTGGCGGCGTCGTATCGGTCCGCCAGGCCGTCGCGGCGCCGTTGCTGGCAAGCGACGGAGGCTCGAGTCCGGCTTTCATCACCAGGCGGATCGCTTCGCCCTGAATGACACCGTCGACCACGCCTTCACCGTCCAGAAGGCGCGCAAGCTTCTCGCGGCGGCGACCTTCTATGCCGCTCACTCGAAAGACGCGCTCTGCCACGCGGCTCGTCATTTCCTGCGGCGCTCCGGCGAAAAGCAGTTTGCCCTGATTGAGCAGGAAGACATGGTCACAGGCTTCCGCCTCTTCGAGATAGGCCGTCGACCAGACGACACCGATGCCTTCGGCCGTCAGGTTCTCGACCATCTTCCAGAGATCGCGCCGCGAAATCGGATCGACACCGACGCCTGGCTCGTCGAGCAGCAGCAGGCGCGGCTTGCGCAGCAGCGCGCAAGCAAGACCGAGCTTCTGCTTCATGCCACCGGAAAGCTTTCCGGCAAGGCGCGTCGTGAAGCGCTTGAGATCGGTAAATTCGAGCAGCTCGCCGAATGTCGCGGTGCGCTCGCTCTTTGGCAGGCCGCGCAGGTCGGCATAGAGGTCGAGATTTTCCTGAACCGAGAGGTCTTCGTAGAGGCCGAAGCGCTGCGGCATGTAGCCGATTGCCGCCTGAATGCTCGCAGGATCCGTGCGGGTGTCGCAGCCAAGTACATGAACGACACCTCCATCCGGCAGCATTAGAGCGGTCATCAGTCGGATCAGTGTCGTCTTGCCGGCGCCATCGGGGCCGACAAGACCGGTGATCCGACCACCAGCGATCGTACCGTTGATCGCATCGAGGGCAGGTGCCGGGGCACCGAACCGCTTGGTGACACCTGTCAACCGGACGAAGATGTCGGAGACGGCTGCAGCATCAGGCGCAGTGTCTGTCATGACATGGCCTCCCCTTCTGGTGGCAGGTGAACGGTGACCGGCATACCCTGGCGCAGGTCCGCACCAGGATTGGTGACCACGATCCTGAGCCGATAGACGAGATCCGTCCTGAGCTCAGGTGTCTCGACGGATTTCGGGGTAAATTCCGCAACGGGCGAGATGAAGCCGACGGTCGCATCATATGCCTGGTTGGGGGCGGTATCCGAGGTCACCTTGACTTTCATGCCCGGGTGGACGCGGCCAAGATCAGGCTCTGCGACATAGGCGCGGACCCAGACCGGTTCGGTCAGCGAGAGCACATAGACATGGTCGGCCGGGGAAACGATGGCACCCGTCTCGCGGACGCGCGAGAGGACGACGCCGGCGCTTGGCGCGACAAGCTCAGTGTCCTTGAGCGAAGTTCGAGCACTGGCGAGCTTCGCCGTTGCCGCATTTACCTGTGCTTGCGCCGTGGCGATGTCCTCCACGCGGCTGCCCTCTTCGAGTAGCGCCAGAGCCTCGCGCGCCGAGTTTGCGCGGGCGACCGCGGCGGCGCGCGCAGCGCTCGCCTGATCGAGGTCCGCTTGCGAAATCGTGCCGTGCGGCCGCAGTTGCCGCGCGCGCTCATAGGCAAGGTTGGCGTTTTCGAGCTCGGCGAGGCGCTCCTCATGGAGGGCGCGTGCCTGGGCGATTTCCGTGGCCCGCGCACCGGCCTTGAGCTTGGAAAGCGTGGCGCTCAAAGCCTCTACGTCCGCCTCGGCGGCGTGGACCGCCTGCTCGAATGGTTCGGCGTCGAGCCTGGCAATGACGTCGCCGGCCTTCACGGCATCGCCCTCGTCGACACGCAGCTCGGCGATGCGGCCGCTGACGCGGAAGCCGAGCGACACCTGCCGGATATCGACATTGCCGTAAAGAACCGCCTGGCGATGGTCCTCAGCCCAGCCGAACCGCGCCGGCAGGTCGAGCCACCAGCCCCCGGCCGCAAGGGCTGCGAGAAGGAGTGCGGGAACAGCTACTTTCTTCATGACGTGTGGTTCCTCTCGGCGCCGAGCACGGCGACGAGTTCGGCCGCGTGGTGGCGCAGGACTTCGAGCTCGTTCGGTCCGGCGGTTTCCCATTCGAGCTGGGCATAGACGGCGGCATGGGCCATCCGAAAGACGAGGACGCTTCCGACGAAGGACAGCGTCCTCAGGCGAACGTGTTCAGAGGCGGGGTCGTCGCCGAGAATGGTGCCGATCAGCCGTCGTGCCATCTCGATCATCGGCCGCATGATGCTGCCGTAGATGCGCGTAAAAGCCTCGGTCGGCTCCATCTGCTCGCGAATGATGAACCGGGCCCAGCTTTCCGATTGCTCGCTGACGAAGAGCACGATCATCCGCTGAACCATCTGGGTAAGCAAGGCGCGCGCTTCGGCGGGAACCATTTCCTCTCCACGGTCATCGAGCTCTGCGAAGCGCGTGAGAATGGCGCTCCGCAGATCGGCGACATGTCCGCCAATGATCGAGGCGAGGTGCTCCGCGGCGGCGATGTAGAGGCCTTCCTTGCCGCCGAAATAGTAGGGGATGGCCTGCAGGTTCACGCCCGCCTTGTCGGCGAGCGTGCGGGTCGTGGCGCCATCGAAACCATAGCGTCCGAAGACGTCGATGGAGGCGCTGAGGAGCTTCTCCCGCGTGACATCGCCGCGGTCAGCGCGAGGTTGTGAAGTGGCGTCGTTGTTTTTCATCATGTATTTAAATTACCACATTCAGAAGAATAAGTCAATCGAATGAATACAGCCGCGAGTGCACGCGAACAACCGCCTGGCGGGCTGGAATTCGGTTCGCCTAGATCAAGGTGAAATCGGAATGGAACGGGCTGCGACTATTGGAAGATCCAAGTGGGCCTGAGGCTCAGGCGACGTTCCGCGACTCTGCGGCAGCGAAATCGATCGTGACCTTCGTCCCTTGATCGGGCGCGGTGTCGATCGCGATCTTTGCCTTATGCAACTCGCTGATCCGGTGAACGATCTTCAAGCCGAGACCGAGCTGGCCCGAGCGCTTGACGTAGCCGAGATCCTCGTGATGCTCCGGCAAATCGACCAGCCCCTTGCCATTGTCTTCGACTGCGACGAGAGGGCCAGGACCGCAGGTCACCACGATGCGGGTACCTGGCGGATTGTGCTTTACGGCGTTCTCGATCAGGTTGCGCAGCATGTTTTCGACGAGTGCGGGGATGACGGTGACGGGCGTCGTGCCATGGTCGACGAATTCGATCGACTTGTCCTGATCGAACACGAATGGCGCCGTCATCTTCGTGACCTCGGCCCCTATCAGGGAGAGATTTGCACGCTGGTAGGCGGAGGGGTCGACGGCATCGGCACGGGCAAGCGATGTCAGTTGCTCGAGGATATGCGTGAGCGCGTCGAGATCGCGCTCGGCATTGCGGGCACGCGGGTCGGCGATGCGGCTCAGTTCCATCTTTGCGATCGAAACGGGCGTGCGTATCTCATGGGCGATCGAGGACGAGAATACCTTCTGCGACTGGATCAGATCGGCCACGCGGGCCAGTAGCCGGTTGACGGCGCTGACGAGGCGTTCGATTTCCTGCGGCATGCGGGTTGCAGGCAGCCGCGCGCCGCTGTCGCGCGGATCGATCGCGTCAGCCGCCTTGACAGCGAGCGCCACAGGGCGCAGCGCGCTGCGGATCGACCAGATGGTTGCGCAGATGACCAGGCAGAACATCAGCGTCATAGGCACGATCATCGAATCGAACATTTCAAGAAGCAGGGCACTATACATGAAGCCGTTCGGGTCTTTCAGAATTGCAAGCTCGACAAGAACCGGTACGCCTCCCTGTTCGAAGGACTGGCCTCCGGCGATGCTGAAGGGCTTGCCCGGTTCGATCAGCCGTTTCCAGAAATTCGGTACATTGACGCTCAAGGGCAGAAAGTGCGCGGCGCACTCCGTCGTGCAATTCGAAAAGAGCACCGAGCCGGAGGCTGTGCGCACCCGGACGTAGATCGCGCCATCTCGGCCGTGGCGTTCCAAATAGCGCTCGCGCAGTTCATCATCCGGCTTGTAGGTCAGGGCACCGGCCCGGTTCACGATCCCCGTTGATAGCGTCTCGGTCTCCTGCTGCAGCATCAACACGCTGAGCTTGTCATCGTCGAACCAATAGTCGGCGAAAACCACGCCAATCTGCAGCGCCATCGCGAGGAGCGAGAACGCGATTATGCGGCCTGCGACAATCCCGATCAGCGAGGGATTTTTTCTTTTCATGAACCCGCCCTGAGCAGGTAACCAATTCCACGCACGGTCTCGATCTGCACTCCGGTTTTGAGCGGCTGCAGTCGTTTACGCACCCTGGAGACGGCAAGCTCCAATGCGTTTGAACTGATTTCTTGCCCGTATTCCGAAAGCGCCGTCTCCAGCCGGCGCTTCGGAACGACGCGGCCAACCTCGCGCATCAGGATCTCCATCAGCGAGCGCTCGCGCGGAGGCAGGGGCACGACGGCGCCGTCACAGGTAAGGTCGGCCGTGGCCGGATCGTAACGTAGGGCACCCGCCTCCAATACTGGCTGTATCGCATGCGGATTGCGCCTCAGCATGGCCCGGCAGCGCGAGAGCAATTCGCGATGATGGAAAGGTTTGACGAGATAGTCGTCGGCGCCGGCGTCGAGCCCCATGATGCGCTCATCGACCGACCCTCGAGCGGTAATTATCAACACCGGAAGTCCGGGACGCTCATGCCGGACCCACTTCAAGAGGTCGAGACCGTCACCGTCCGGCAGCCCAAGATCGAGAAGCACGAGATCGTGTTCCCGTGCGGAGATTGCCGCCTCGGCATTGTGAAGTGTCGAGACCGCATCAAGTCGCCAGCCGGCGTCACGCATCGTCTCTCCCACGAGCTCGATGAGGCGGGGACTGTCTTCCACGAGCAGGAGGCGCATACGGGTTCCTGGATAAAGCCTTCTTTCGACCGGTCACCATCGACCATATATGAGGTTTTCCTTGAGGTGCCAACTTTCGAAAATGGCCGGAGCTGCATGCACGCCGGCAAGCACCATGATGGGATCCGCGACGGGTCATGATCCTCGTCGAGCGCATCGTTATGCCGCAAAATGCGGGCGCCGAGCTCCTCGTCGCTCGCCTCCGCAATCTCCCGACAGGACTTCGACAGCTTGCCCACGGTACTGCCGACTGACTTGAGACGCGGCGGCGATTCGGCTGCATGCCGCCAAGGACAGCTGGTGCGCTTCGGCAGCGCTTTGATCTGTTCGTCGTTGGAGATGAGTGTTTTGACCTTTTCAAGAATTCGCCGGCCCGAGATCGGCAGCGTAGCCTTGAGCGCCATAGCCGCCGCCTACTTGCTTCTGGCAACCAATAATTCCTTTTGGGTTCATGCGGAGCGCTATTTCGGTACTTCGAAACTGAGCCTGCTAGTCTTCGGCGCGGCGCTCTACCTGGCGCTGTTTTCCATACTGATCCCCATGTCACTGAAATATCTGATGAAGCCGGCACTGATCTTCTTCATCCTGGTATCGGCTTCCGCTTCCTACTTCGCCGATACATTCGGTGTCGTTATAGACAGGGACATGATCGGCAACGCCGCCGTTACGACGCAGGCCGAGGCCGGCCATCTCCTGACAGACAGTCTTGTGCAGCACCTGGTGGTCTATGCCCTGGTTCCCTCCCTCGTCGTGGCGTGGATCAAGATTCGTCACCGTCGCTTTCTGTCAAAGTTCGCCGTTAATCTTCTTTTCGTGACCGTAGCGCTCTTTGCAGCCGGCGGCCTCATCTATTCGAACTTCGCCACGTACGCCTATGTGTTGCGCGAGCACACGGATCTGATGAAAAGGTTCAATCCCACCGGGCCGCTTGTCGCGGCGGCACGCTACGGCCTGTCGACCTATCGGGAACGCAATCTCGTTGTCCAACCACTGGGCACCGACGCACACCAAGGTGATCGTATTGCACAAGCCGGAAAGCCGGTGGTCGTTGTCGTGGTTGCCGGGGAGACGGCCCGGGCGATGAACTTTTCGCTCGACGGTTACGGCCGCGAGACCAATCCGGAGCTGAAGGCGCTTGGTGTCGTCAGCTATCCCAATACGACAAGCTGCGGCACGGCGACGGCCGTCTCGCTGCCCTGCATGTTTTCGGTCTACCCCCATGACGAATACAGCGACTGGAAGGCGCGCTCGACCGAAAACCTCGTCAACGTCCTCACTCACGCCGGTGTATCCGTGAGCTGGTGGGACAACAACACCGGCAGCAAAGGTATCGCCGACCTCATCAGCTTCGCCAGCATGACGAAGCAGAAGAACAGCCCACTGTGCAGCAAGGGCGAATGCCTTGATGAAATCTTCCTCAATGAGTTGGATCGCAAGCTCGGCGCCACGACTGGAAACAGCGTCATCGTCCTGCATCAGCTCGGCAGCCACGGGCCGTCCTATTATTTGCGCTATCCTGAGGCGTTCCGCCGCTTCACCCCCGATTGCCGCACACCCGAGCTGATGCGTTGCACAACCGCTGAGATCGTCAACGCCTATGACAACACCATCCTTTACACCGACCACGTTCTCGCAAGCGTCGCGAAGCTTTTGGAAAAGCATCAGGATCGTATCGCCGGTGCGATGATCTACATGTCGGATCACGGCGAGTCGCTCGGCGAGAACGGCATTTATCTCCACGGCGCGCCCTATGCCATCGCGCCCAAGGAGCAGACCCAGGTACCCTTCGTCGCTTGGTTCTCCAAACCGTACCAGGCGGCGATGGGGGTCGATACACACTGTCTTGCAAAGGAGAGCGATCAACCGAGATCGCATGACAATCTGTTCCACACGGTGCTTGGAATGATGGATGTGGAGACCAAGGTCTACAACCGCGCGCTCGACGCGTTCGCCTCGTGCACGCGGCCCGATCCACGAAAAACTGCGCCCGGATACCACGCCGTCGACAGCCAATTGATTGCTGATCCGGCTTCGGGTGTCCTCTGACGCAAGGGTGAACAGCAGTCTTTAGGCGAAGCTGTCGGCTGACCTGCAAATCTGATAGACTCGAGAAACAAATACGCACCTGAACGTTTCTTGTAGCCGCGGGGCGCCTGATCCAATTCATCGCGACCTTCGCGGCATATGCGCGGAAGGAGGAACCGATGCAGTTCGTCGGGATTCAGGTCTATGCGGAGCGCGGCGGCAAGACGGGCTTCACGGTTGAATTCGTAGGCGCGACCGGAGAGATCGTGTCGGTTTCCTGCCCGCAGAATGCCGAAGGTACCCTCAACAGACTTAACGTCGTCGCACGGGCAAAACAGATTCTTGCCGCGGCCATTGAGGCGGACGAGGCCCTTCCCAGCATTGCCGGGACGAGACGATCTCCATCGGTTCCGGAAGGAGCGCTTGCCAATGCGCGCCAGAAACATGATCAGCACGCGATGGAAGAGCAACTGGACGAGGGGCTCGAAGACACGTTTCCTGCAAGTGATCCCGTGTCCATCGTCAGCTCGGCTATTCCGAAGGGCTCCTCGCACGGTTGAGGGGCTTCACAGGACTTGAGAAGGCTGCTGTAACATTTTGAGTTTCTGCGTATTTTGAAGAATTCGGATTCTCTTCGCGAAGAATATGCGCTAGGGCTTGTGCCCCACAACCGGCGCCACCGCATTTGGCAGCCCTCACCACTGCAGCGCCGTGCGTCTTTTCAGACGCACAAAGGTCGCTGTAGCACTTTGAGTTGCGGCATGTTTTTATACTTAGTCGACCACGATTTAAGGAAACATGCAGCGGCGACGTTCGATCATCCAGCGGAGAGCGCCGCTCTGGACGAGTGCAGGAGATCCAATGCATGAATGCCCGACGTCTTACCTTCGCAGTCGGTGACATTCACGGGTGCCTGGCTCAGCTAGAAGCGTTGCTGGCAAGTATCGAATCCGCGGTGCCGAGCGGCAGGATCATATTTCTCGGCGATCTGATTGACAGGGGGCCCGAGAGCCGCGGTGTAGTCGAGCGTATAATGGCGGGGCCGACGAAGCCCGGCTGGGAATGGCTAACCCTCAAGGGCAATCACGAAGAAATGCTGCTGGCCGCGCGAAGAGGCCATGCCGAGATGAGCACGTGGCTCATGAACGGCGGCGACGAGACTATGGCATCCTATGGCGGGGCAATACCCTTGAGCCATCTCGTCTGGATGGCGGAGAGGCCGTCAATTATCGTTGATCAATATCGCATTTTTGCGCATGCGGGGGTCGACGAGAATGTTCCGCTGGACCAGCAGGGGGACGATATCCTGCTTTGGATCAGAACGCCGTCGAACCATTCCGGCGACTATTGGGGCAAGCATCTGTGCCATGGACATACGCCGAGCCGAAGCAATCCCAGGACAGTAGGCAATCGGACGAATGTCGATTCCGGAGTTGTTTTCGGCGGCGTGCTTTCCTGCGCCGTCTTCGACGACGATAAGCCGGGCGGCCCGATCGGCTTTCTCGTCGCCGAGAGCGTAGACGGCTAGGCGCAGCGCCGCCCGTCCTATCAGACACGCAAAGGCTATAGCACTTTGAATTATTGCTGTTGTGCTCTTAGATCGGGTACGATTTTAGGGAAATATGCAGTAGTCATATCCGCGTGAACGAGGATTGTGCTGCAGTGCGCAAGGCTATACTTGTGCGCCCGTCGCTCGCTTCCATCATTTTAGGGGACTGGCTTGGTTCATTTGAATTCGCCGCTTTTCACGAAAAGCTTTGCCGCCCTTTTGTTCGACATGGATGGAACGTTGCTCAACTCGATGGCCGTCATCGAAAGGGTCTGGGGCGCCTGGGCAGTTCGCAATGGGGTCGATCACGAAATGCTGATGAAGTCCATGCATGGCGTGCGCGCTGCCGATGTCATCCGCACATTGGGCCTCGCTGTCGACGCCGAACATGAAGCGCGCGAACTGGCAGCAGCGGAAATCGCGGACGTCGAGGGTATCGTCGAAATTCCGGGCGCCATCGCTTTTCTGAACTCCCTGCCACCAGAGAAATGGGCGATTGTCACGTCGGCGCCGCTCGAACTCGCCGTTCGCCGTCTTGCCGCTGCAGGGATACCGACGCCGCGGCTCATGATAACCGGTGAAGATGTATCGGCAGGCAAACCCGACCCGCAAGGCTACCTTCTTGCGGCCGGAAGGCTCGGCGTCAGCGCAGAGGACTGCCTCGTCTTCGAGGACGCGCCGGCCGGCATTCTTGCAGGAAGGGCCGCGGGGGCGGAAGTCGCGGTCATCACCGGCGCCCATGTCGCGGCCGCCGACACGACTCATCCCACGCTCGCGCACTACGCGGGCGTCGAAGCTCGCCTCGGCGATGACGGGCGGATGTCGCTGCACCGGCTTGATCGCTGACGCGTTCCATCGGTCTTCAGAACGCCCACAACCTCTTGGATGCGCGGCCGGGCCGGGCTTTGTGTCGCTACCTAGCTGCGCTTGGCAGTTGCAGCCGACATGAGCATCCCGATCCCGCCTGTGATTGCGTCCATTTCTCAGATAGTCATACTCAGGTGGGCAGGTGATCACGACTAGAGTCGGCGGCCGCGGCAACGCCTGAGGTGGGAATCGGGGCAACGAAATTGATGTCGGTGCAGTACGATTACTGTGTGGTTGGGGGAGGAATCGTTGGCGTAGCCACAGCGCGGGCGCTGCTGCTGCGCTATCCCGGCGCGGGCGTGGTGCTTGTCGAAAAGGAACCCTCGCTCGGCTTGCATCAGACCGGCCGCAACAGCGGCGTGATCCACTCGGGAATCTACTATGCCCCAGGCAGTCTCAAAGCGCGCCTTTGTGCCGAGGGAGAGCGCCGGACGAAGGCATTTTGTAACGAGCAGAACATCCCCTACGAGGAGCGCGGCAAGTTGATCGTCGCGACCTCTCCGCTCGAAGAGCAGCGGCTCGACGCGCTTGCCGAGCGCGCCAAGGTCAACGGGATTGTCGCCGAAAGTCTTTCGAAGGCCGAAATTTCCGAGCGCGAGCCGCATATCGCGGGAACGAAGGCTCTTTTTGTTCCGGCAGCCGCGATCGTCAACTATGGCCTAGTGCTGCGCAAGCTGGTCGATGATTTCGTGGGCAGGGGCGGCACACTACTGCTCGGCAGTTCCGTTGAGCGCCTCAAGGAGTGCGCGAATGCGGTAGAGATCGGCCTCAAGGCGCGCACGCTCACCGCGGGGCGCGTTGTTGCCTGTGCCGGTCTGCAATCTGACAGACTGGCGCGCCTAGCGGGTTTGCGCCCGGAGCACAAGATCGTGCCATTCAGGGGCGAATACTATCAGGTGGTGCGCGAGAAAGAGGGGCTGGTGCACGCCATGATTTATCCCGTGCCCGATCCGGGACTTCCCTTCCTCGGCATTCACCTCACGCCGATGATCGACGGAAGGTTGACCGTAGGCCCAAATGCGGTCCTGGGCTTTTCCCGCGAAGGGTACCGCAAGGGCTCCGTTTCGCCGCGGGACGTGCTTTCCTACGTAAGCTTTCCCGGCTTTTGGCGAACCATCGCCAAGAACTGGAGATCCGGCGTTCAGGAGATGATGGATTCCGTCTTCAAGACCCGCTACCTCCGCGCATCCCAGAAGTACTGCCCCTCCCTGTGCCTGGAGGACCTGCAGCCGATGCAGGCCGGCATCAGGGCGCAGGCCGTCGGGCGAGACGGCTCCTTGGTTCAGGATTTCATCTTCCTCGACACACGGCGCATGCTGCATGTCTGCAATGCCCCGTCGCCGGCAGCAACTTCGGCGATGCCGATCGCGGACATGATCGTGGACCGGCTGTCGAACCCAGCCTGAACATTCCAGTGTTTTCCTGAAGCAACAATGCTGGTGTGCGGGAGGGAATTTGTCGGTTGTTGAAGCAGTGCGGCCCCGCCTTTACAGTCAAATGCGCGAAGCCGGTTGTCATGTTCACAAGCTGTACGCCGTGTAAAGGTGCTCGTGGACGAAGGCTAACGGGAGTCTGCAGCGCGCATTGAATAGGGCAAGTTGCACGGACAGTTAGGCGCGATGGCGCAGGAGAATGAAGCTATGGTTTTCCCGCTTTTTGACCTCACAGGTAGGCGTGCCCTTATCACCGGCTCGTCGCAGGGCATCGGCTACGCGCTGGCACGCGGTCTCGCCGAGCACGGTGCCGCGGTCGTGCTCAATGGCCGGGACCGCTCGAAGCTGGAGAGTGCAGCCAAGGCACTGCGGGACGCCGGACATGACGTGAAGGTTTCCGACTTCGACGTCACCGATCACGATGCAGTCAGGAACAGGGTCGACGCGATCGAGCGGGATATCGGGCCGATCGACATCCTGGTCAACAATGCCGGCACGCAGTTCCGCACGCCGCTCGAAGATTTCCCGGCCGACCGCTGGGAGCAATTGTTGAAGGCGAATGTCTCCAGCGTCTTCAGCACCGGTCAGGCAGTCGCCCGGCACATGATCAAGCGCGGAGCGGGCAAGATAATAAACATCGCCTCCGTGCAGAGCGAGCTCGCGCGCCCGGGCATCGCCCCCTATACGGCCACCAAGGGTGCGGTGAAAAACCTGACGCGCGGCATGTGCGCGGACTGGGCGAAACATGGCTTGCAGGTCAACGCCATTGCGCCGGGCTATTTCAAGACACCCTTGAACCAGGCGCTTGTCGACAGCGAGGAATTCTCTTCGTGGCTGGAAAAGCGAACGCCAGCGGCGCGCTGGGGAGAGGTCGATGAACTCGTCGGAGCGGCCGTCTTCCTCGCCAGCAATGCATCATCCTTCGTCAATGGACACACGCTTTATGTCGACGGCGGAATCACGACCTGCCTGTGACCGTCGGGTTCGCCCAGCCAGACAGCGGATGGGCAAGCGCGTCCCCACTGTCCCTTCATTTCGAGAAGAGTTGGTCGATCAGTTCGGATGCCGGGCCCTGCCATAGATCTCCTTGACCGGTGCCGGCCCACAACGACAGCAAATCCGCCGAACCGCTTGCCGCCGACGCACCCCTGATGTCGCGCGTGAACTTGTTCTGCGCGGGAAAGGGCATGATTGCCTCGGCGTTCATTTCGTCCATGAAGCGGTTCTCGATCCCGCGTGCCAGGCGACCCGAAAAGGCTCGTGTCGTCCGCGTCGTTCGTGTGGGTTCCAGAAGCTTCGACCGGTAGGGACCGGAGGTGCCCGCTTCGGCGGTCGCGAGGAAAGCCGTGCCCATCTGCACCGCCTGGGCTCCCCCCGCAAGCGCACCGCGAATGTCGTCAGCGGTCATGATTCCGCCCGCCGCGATCAACGGAACCCGTATCTTCTTTATGCTCTGTCCCAGCAGTTGCCGAATGCCGAGTTCGCTGTCTGGAGCTTCGGGATCGAAGATGCCGCGGTGACCGCCGGCCTCGGAGCCCTGAAGTGTGATCGCATCGACACCGCTTTCTTCAAGGAACTGCGCTTCCTCCGGCGTTGTGGCAGTGCCGATCAGCAGCATGCCAACCCGTCGCGCGGCGCGCAAATGCTCGGCCGAAAGCAGTCCGAAGACGAAGCTGAAGACAGGCGGTCGGACCCGGAGGACCGCCTCGAACTGTGCATCGAAGTCTTCCGCATACGGTCCCGAGAAGGGCGCCGGCGCCAGATCGAGTTCGGCGCGGTACTTGGCGGTGGCTGCGAATGCTCGCTCAACCGTGCCGGGATCAATCTGGGGGATCGGGCGGGGAATGAAGAGGTTGATCGCAAAGGGCCGATCGGTGCATTGACGAACTTGAGCGGCGAATTTTTCGATCTCCTCCGGACTTGAATACGCCGCACCGGCTGACCCCAGCGCGCCTGCGGCTGACGCTGCCGCCACAAGCTCAGGCGATGAGGGGCCGCCCGCCATCGGCGCGACAATGAGGGGATGCTTCAGCCCAAGATTTCGAAAAGCATTGTTGTCGACTATCGTTGCCATGTTCGATCTCCTCCGGAAGTGCCAGTCGATTTTTCGTCTGTGTGGGATGATTTGCCGCCTGCGGCGCACCCGCAGGCAGCAAACGCCTAGAGTGGCGGCTTCAGGACTTTGTCGCCGCGGCCCGTTGCTGGCGGTATTGAGCTGTGGGAAGGCCGCCCCAGCCCCAATTGTCGAGATCGACCTCCTCGATCACGACATAGGTCGATTCGAGCGGCTTGTTCAGAACGTTGAGCAGCACCTCGCTGACACCCTTGATGATGGCGGCCTTTTCCTCGGCGGTGACCGAATTGCGGTCCGGTGCGCTTCCCTCGCGGGTAACCTGTACGGTGACGATCGGCATTGCAGTCTCCTTTGCGTGAATTGTTTGCGTCATGAACCGCGGCCGCTATTGCAGCGCGGCCGCTCTTTACTGTGCTGGTTACCAGCGTCCGGCGTTCTGGCCGCCGTCGACGTGGAGGATCTCGCCGGTGACGAAACCCGCGGTCTCGAGGTAAAGAACGGCGTCGACGATGTCGCGGATATCGCCCATGCGGCCGACCGGGTGCAGTCCGGCCAGCGCCGAGTGCGTCTCGGGCGCATGCATCGGCGTCTTGATGATCCCCGGGGAGACCGCGTTGACGCGAACGCCGCTCTTCGAGAACTCCATCGCCAGTGACCGGGTCACCGCGTTAAGGCCACCCTTGGTCAGAGAGGCAAGGGCGGACGGCATGCCGAACATCGGCTGGTCGACCAGGCTGGTTGTGATGCTGACGATGTGCCCCGAGCCCTGCTTCAGCATCTCTGCGGCGGCGCGCCGGGTGATGTGGAAGAAGCCGGCCACGTTCACGCCGAGATTATGCTCGTAATCCTCCTCGGACATTTCGACGAACGGCTTCGCGAGGAAGACGCCTGCATTGTTGACGAGCGAGTCAATGCGGCCGTAGCGCTCGAGCGCTTCTCGCACGATCCCTTCCGCGGTCTCCGGCTTGCTGATATCGCCGGCGACCGTGTGAATATCCGGGTCAGCGCTCGGCCTTATGGACCGGGAAGTCGCGACGACGCGGTAGTTGCGGTCGCGGTAGGCGCGAACCAATCCCGCGCCGATTCCCTGTGACGCGCCGGTGATGATGACGACTTTCTGTTCGGTAGTCATGACGTGATCCCTTTTCGATTGCAGCGGCCGCTTCCTGCGTCCGCCCTCCGCCCTCGGCGTTGGTGCATTCGAAGTTAGATCCGCCCGCTGTTCGAGAGAATTGCCAGAGCTTGGCAGGCACTCATCCGCAAAACGGCATAATTAGCCGAGCGTACCCGCCTCTGCCGCCAAGCGAGCAAAATCGGAGCGCAGGCGCGGGGCCGCGAAGTCGACAAAGGCTCGGACTTTCGGCACCGACATGCGACCTTGGGGTGCGAGCATATGCACAGGCAGGGGTGGATACTCGGCGTCGGCGAGTACGATCTTGAGGTTCCCATCTCTCACATGCTCCGCGACATGATAGGAATAGAGCCGGGTCAGGCCGTGACCCGCGGCCGCTGAAGCGGCTGCAGCCCGCACGCTGTTGACGATGAATCTTGGCGTGAACTGGACCGTTCGGGGAATGGACGAGCCCTTGGCGGGCGTAAAGCTCCAGGACTCGAGACCGAAATTGGTGAATGCCACGATCTGATGCTTGGCGAGGTCCGCCGGTTCATCGATACGGGGATGATTGGCGAGGTACCGAGGCGAGGCGACCACGACACGACGGACATCGCCGCCGACCCGGGTGGAGATGAGCGACGAATCCGCCAATTGGCCGATGCGCAAGGCGATGTCGACACCCTCATCCACCAGGTTGACGAACCGGTCGAGGAGGAGAAGCTGGGCCGAGACGGTTGGGTAGAGATCGAGGAAATCGTCCAGAATGGGGCGCAGCACCTCTTCACCGAGAATTGGTGGCGCCGAAACTGTCAAGATCCCACGGGGCGCGGAGCGCTCTCCTCCTGCGAGCATGTCGGCTTCCTCGAGATCGGTGAGCACCCGCCGACAGGCGGCCGCGTAGCGTTGACCGGCCTCGCTCAGCTTGAGCGTGCGGGTCGTCCGGTGCAGGAGCTCGACACCGACATGGGCTTCCAGGAAGCTCAGCGCCCGGCTGACCGCCGTCGGTGATCGCTTCAACCGGCGAGCGGCGCCGGCGAGGCTGCCCTCGTCGATCGCGGTGACGAAAACTTTCATTGCATCGATGCGATCCATCTATTCTGCCGTTTTTCGGGAGAGTGACCGTCGTTGAGCAAGTATTCCCGCGAACGCGGCAAGAAGTAAATATGCAGAAGAAGCCGCTGCAATCGGCCAATATCCGGCCAAGTACCAAGAATAGGCTGCGAAGCTAGGATGTCTGTGCCCGTGTGGTCATGGGTGAGCTTCCTGATGGTACGGAGCCCCGAGTTCGAGAATTATCCCAGCGATCCCATGTTTGGGCGCGCTCAAAAGAGGAAGAATGACGATGAAAATCTTGATGGTTTTGACTTCGCATGACCAACTCGGGAACACCGGCAAACCGACCGGTTTCTGGCTCGAGGAGTTCGCTGCACCCTATTAGGTTTTCGAGGGCGCCGGTGCGGAGATCACGCTCGCCTCGCCGAAGGGCGGGCAGCCGCCGATCGATCCCAAGAGCGACGAGCCGGGCAACCAGACCGAGGCGATGGAGCGTTTCAAGAAAGATCCGGCGGCGCAGAAGGCACTGGCAACTACAATAAAGCTCGGCGACGTCAAAGCGGACGGCTTCGACGCGATCTTCTATCCGGGTGGTCATGGCCCGCTGTGGGACCTCGCCGACGACAAGAACTCGATCGCGCTGATCGAAAGCTTCTACAATGCCGGCAAGCCGATCGCGGCCGTCTGTCACGGCCCGGCTGTCCTGAACAAGGTAACCTATCAGGGACAGCCCATCGTCAAGGGAAAACGCGTCACGGGCTTCGCTAATTCCGAGGAGGAGGCAGTGCAACTGACCGACGTCGTGCCGTTCCTTGTCGAAGGCGAGTTGAAACGTCTGGGCGGGCGCTACGAAAAAGGCCGCCGATTGGGCTGATTTCACCGTCGTGGACGGGCGGCTAATTACCGGACAGAACCCTTCCTCCTCGACCTCGGCCGCCAAGGAACTGCTCAAGCTTCTGTAGTAGGCGTCTCCGGCACGGGCTGGTTCGCCGGCGGCATTTCGCGGTGCAAGAGGTTCCGCGGGACCTCCTGCTGCATTTTGATACACATCCGCTTGGGAGAGGACACAAGCCGGATACTTCGCTCTGGTCCCTTGCTGCGCGTGTCAAGCGCGACCCACGCCGAATAAGGCGTTGGTCCTTTGCAGAGGGACGATAATGATCCTTTTCACGATAGCTTATCTCGCGGGTGTGCTGACGATTGTCAGCCCCTGCATCCTCCCTGTTTTGCCCTTCGTGTTCTCCAGAGCCGGACAACCATTCGCGAGGAGCGTTCTTCCGATGCTCATCGGAAAGGTCGTGACATTCGCGGGCGTGGCAACGCTCGCCGCGGTCGGCGGGGATTGGGCCGTCCAGGCGAACGAGGCTGGCCGATATGCAGCGATAGCGGTGCTCGCGGCTTTCGGTGTAATGCTGCTCTCACCACAGGTTGCGGCGATCGTCACCCGCCCGGCAGTCGCGCTCGGCAATCGCCTCTCACAACGGGCGGCCGGGCAGAAGGCGAGCGTCGGAGCATCTCTGCTCCTTGGTGTCGCAACCGGCCTTCTATGGGCGCCCTGCGCCGGGCCGATTCTTGGGCTGGTCCTGACCGGTGCCGCGCTCCATGGCGCGAACGTCGAGACGACTCTTCTGCTGACAGCCTACGCGGCGGGCGCAGCCACCTCGCTGGCCCTCGCTGTACTCGTCGGCGGAAGGGTGTTCGCGGTGATGAAACGATCGCTCGGTGTTGGCGAGCGTCTGCGGCAGGGCCTCGGCATCGCCGTACTCGCCGGCGTCGCGGCAATTGCACTCGGCCTCGATACGGGGCTGCTGGCACGCCTGTCCTATGCAGGCACGACGAACCTTGAGCAGTCGCTCCTGAGCCGTCTGCGCCCCGACACCTCCGGAGCGACCGTCGATCGTGCCGCATCGGCCGCAGATGGCCAGCAGCAGACCTACCGAAGCAGCTTGCCGGTGGAGGGCATTCTCCCGCCGCTCGATGGTGCTGTAGAGTGGCTGAATTCCAAGCCGCTGACGGTGGAAGAGCTTCGCGGCAAGGTCGTGCTCGTCGATTTCTGGACCTATTCCTGCATCAATTGCATTCGCACGATCCCCTATGTTCGCGCCTGGGCGGAGAAGTACCGTGACCAGGGCTTGGTGGTCATCGGCGTACATGCACCTGAATTCGCCTTCGAAAAGAGTATCGACAACGTCAAGCGGGCAGTACGGGATTTCAAGATCGGCTATCCCGTTGCAATCGACAACGATTTCTCGATCTGGCGCGCCTTCGGCAACAGCTACTGGCCGGCGCATTATTTCATCGATGCCGAGGGGCGGATCAGATATCACCACTTCGGAGAGGGTGAATACGAGCAGTCGGAGCGCGTCATTCAGGAACTACTGGCGGAAGCGGCGAGTGGCCGCCGGCCCGGCAGCGGTGTCGTGAAGCCGGAGGCGAAAGGCGCCGAAGTCGCCCCTGACTTCGCCAACCTCCAGTCCGGAGAGGACTATATCGGCTACATGCGTGGCGCGAACTTCGTGTCGCCGGAAGGCGTCGCGGCCGATGAGCCGCGCGACTATACGGCCGGAAAGCCACGCCTCAATCAGTGGGGCCTCGCCGGCAACTGGACCGTCGGAGCCGAACAGGCGACACTCAATCAGGCCGGAGGCTCGCTCACCTATAAGTTCAGCGCCCGCGACCTTCACCTCGTCCTCGGACCAGGGACTGGTGGCGGGAAGGTGCGCTTTCAGGTGAAGGTCGACGGTGTTGCGCCAGGTCCGGATCACGGTTCGGACATCGACAGCGATGGCAAGGGTACGGTCTCGGAAACGCGGCTCTACCAACTGGTTCGCCAATCGGGAGAGGTGCGGGAGCGGACGTTCGAGATCCGCTTCCTCGATCCAGGAGTCGAAGCATTTGTCTTCACATTTGGATGAGCAGGCAACCTCAGGCAGTAAGGGTGCTGCCGGTCGAGCGGCGAGGTTCAATGGCTCCTCCCTCAATCGGGCTCTTCTCGAGCCTCGCGCGCACCACAGCAACTTTGGTCAGAAGCAAAGAGGAGAGTTCACATGCGTATTCTTGTGATGGGCATTGCCATCGTCGCGCTCGCCGTCGCGCCCTGTGCCTGGGATACCGATCCGCGGGAGCCGTCCGCAATCGCCGCGCTCTTCGGCGGGGCGATAGTTCCGGCCCGACCGTGATGCGACGTGTGCGTTGAACTCCCGGACAGAAACAGCTCATGCGCCGTGTCCTAAAATGCCGGATATATGACATTTGAGACATCGTTATCTCGGACTAGTATCAGGGCTCCAAATCCAACGGAACGGAGCCCTTTATGACCCAGCATTCGAAAGGTACTGCACTAATTACCGGCGCATCCTCTGGCATTGGCGCGATTTATGCCGATCGCCTGGCGCGCAGGGGATATGATCTGATTCTGGTCGCTCGCAACCAGGCCCGCCTGAATGAACTGGCCAGGCGTCTTACCGACGATACCGGCCGCACCGTCGAGGTGATCACTGCGGACCTCGGCAACAAAGCTGATCTCCGCCGCGTCGAGCAGATCCTTCAGACGGACGCCAGCATCACCATGCTGGTCAACAACGCCGGCGTCGGCGCGACCGCTCCGCTGCTCAACTCCGATATCGAGAAGATGGAAGAGATGATCACATTGAACGTCAGCGCGCTGACGCGGCTGACCTATGCGGCGGTTCCCGGCTTCGTAGCCCGCGGGGCCGGCGCGATCATCAACATCGCCTCGATCGTCGGCATTGCACCGGAAGTGCTGAACGGCGTCTACGGCGGCAGCAAGGCCTTCGTGCTCGCTTTCACCTTGTCGCTTCAGAAGGAGCTTGCCGCTAAGAATATCCGCATCCAGGCCGTACTCCCCGGCGCGACGGCGACCGATTTCTGGGGTATTGCCGGAACGCCGTTGGAGCATGTGCCGAGTGAGATCGTGATGCCTGCCGAGGACATGGTGGACGCGGCGCTCACCGGCTTCGATCTCGGCGAGCACGTCACCATTCCATCGCTGCCGGACGCCGCTGATTGGGAGGCATATGAAGCGGCTCGCCAGAAACTCATGCCGAACCTTTCACTCAGCGTCCCCGCTGCCCGATATCGGGTCGCGATCGGGTAGCGCAGGAGAGCACAAGAGCACCCAGGCGGCACGCGTCTTCCGTCAGGCGCGTTCCGCCAGCCGTTCAGGATCTACCGGTACGAAGGAATGGCGCAAGCCGCCAGGGAGAACCGAGATGAGCACGCCGGCTCTGACCCTTAGAAATATGCTGTTCCTTGCCACGGGATTGGCGGGGTCGTTCCTTGTGAACTTGTCGGCGCAGTTCGCTGCAACCAATATCGCCGATATTCAGGCGGGTCTCTTCTCCACTGCGGACGAGGGCTCCTGGATACTCACCGCCTATACCATGGGCAACTGCGCCGGCATCGTCACTTCCGGGCTGTTGATCGGAGCATTGAGCATCGGCCGCTATCTGGTCGTAAGTTCAATTCTGTTCGGCGCCATCGCGATCGTCTGCGCCATGACGACCGATCTCGACCTGATGGTTGCGCTCCGATCCGTCCAGGGTTTCGCCGCCGGCGGGTTCGGACCGGCGGCATTCGCGGCCACTTTCATGGTCGCCGGCGGTCCGCGACTGCCCTATGCCGTGATCATACTGGCATTCACGCTTCTCTTTTCTGCGACGGCAGGGCCTTTGATTTCCGGGTTCGTCGTGGACAGCCTCGGCTGGAGAGCTCTCTTCTTCATCCAGGCAATCATCGGTGCGCTGTTGGCTCTTGCCGCCCGTCTTTGGGTCCCTCAAAAGGCGCCCAACTGGTCGGCGCTGAAGGCCGACTGGGTGGCCATCACGCTATTGTCGCTCGCTCTTGCGAGCCTGATTCTGGTTTTCAATCAGGGAACCCGCCGTTTCTGGTTCGAGAGCGAGATGATCGTCTGGGGCGCGGTCATATCGGCTGCAACCTGGGCAGGGTTCATATTCACCGTGCGCTTTTCGCCACTGCCGCTTATAACACCGCGGCTGCTCGTGACGCAGAAGTTCGGCGTCCCGATAGGCCTCAATTTCCTGTTGCGCGCCGGCTTCGTGGTTGGTTCCTATCTCGTGCCGCAGTTCCTCGCGATCGTGCAGGGATATCGTCCGCTCGAGATCTCCGAACTCATGCTTTGGGCGGCAGCCGCGCAATTGCTCGCCCTCCCGCTGGTCTTGTGGTTACTGCATTTGTGCGATCAGCGTGTGGCCATGGGAATGGGCGTCGCACTTCTGGGCTTCGGTACAGTGTTGATGATCGGCCAGACCGCGTTCTCCGCACAGGAGCAGTTCTGTTACGCGCTCGCCATCTATTCGGCCGGGCAGCTTCTGCTGCTGGCCCCCGCCATGGTCGTCGGCACGGGAAGCTTGAAGCCCGCGGACCTTCCGACGGCGTCGCTTGTCTTCAACATCAGCAACCTGGCCGGAACGACGCTCGGCGTCGGCATCGTCTCGAACTTCGTCACCGAGCGCCAGAAGTTCCATTTCAACGTTCTGACCGAAAGCGTTTCGCTCTATCGCGTCCTCGACGCAGATCGAATTTCCAGCCTCGCCGGAGCTTTTGCCGGCCGCGTGGCCGACGATGCCGCGGTAACGGCCGGGGCGGTAGCGCCGATCGCCACCGCGGCGCGCCGGCAGGCTTGGACGCTCGCATTCGACGACGGCTTTCTCGTCGTTGCCATCATGTTGGTGCTTGGCATCGTTGGGGTCATCGCAATCGGCCGTTCTCCGGCATTGCCCCGTCCGGTCAAGATCTCACAAGGAGACAAGCGTTGAAGCTGTTGAGCGCCGGATTTGGAAGCGTGCTTGTCACGGCTTCGTGTTTGCGGCCGCCTCGAGCGACAACGCCTATGTGCGAGGCGACGTGACCCCGGTCAGCCCCACGATCAGCGGCTACATCGCCGAGATTGCCATTCGGGACATCCAGGCGGTGAAGGCGGGCGAGGACCGGTGAGAGCTATTCCGCATTTCGCAGCACAGGGTTTATGTCATGTCGCAAATGCCATATATACAGCAATTCCAGCCAGGGAATTGCGTCATGCATCGTATCGGCTTTGTCGTCTTTCCAAGATTCCAGCTCATGGGCTTCGCGGCGGTAACCGCCTTCGAGATGGCCAATATTGCGCTGGGAGAACCGGCCTACGAGATAGAGCTGCTTTCGGAAAGGGGCGGCGAGGTCAAGTCATCCGCCGGCTTCGGCGTCCTCACGAAAGCGTTCGATGAGGCTGCCTATGACACGGTGATGTTCGGCGCCAGCTCGACGATCGAGCCGATGACGACGGGACTGATCGAGTTCGCGCGTCACGCGCTCGGAACGGCGCGTCGCGTAGCCGCCCCTTGCACCGGCGCCTTCATCCTGGCGGAAGCCGGTCTGCTGGACGGGCGCCGGGCCACCACCCATTGGGCCTTCGCGCGCCAGTTCCAGGATCGGTTCCCGACGGTCAAGCTTGAGGAAGACCGCATCTTCATTGTCGACGGAAGCGTCTGGACGTCTGCCGGAATGACGGCGAGCATCGATCTCGCACTAGCCATGATCGAGAAGGACCACGGCCAGGACGTCGCACGCTCGGCGGCCCGCAAGCTCGTCGTCTACCATCGGCGCGCCGGCGGCCAATCGCAGTTCTCCGCATTGCTCGAGCTCGATACGAAGTCCGACCGGATTCAGCGATCGATTGACTACGCCAAGTCGCATCTGCGCGGAGTCCTGTCGGTCGAAGAGCTGGCGGACGCGGCTGGGTTGAGTGCGCGCCAGTTCAGCCGTGCGTTTCGCGCTGAAACCGGGCAGTCTCCCGCCAAGGCCGTGGAGAATCTTCGGGTGGAGGCGGCCCGGCTGATGATGGAGCAGGGCCGGCATTCCATGGACGTAATCGCCGAGGAAACCGGCTTTGCCGATCGCGACCGTATGCGCCGGGCCTTTCTCCGCACGCTCGGCCAGCCGCCGCAAACGATCCGGCGGAATGCGCGCGAGAGCGCATAGGCAGCCGGAAGCGGCCAAAGGGCACTCGATCAGTGATTTGCCAGCCTCCGCGAGTGCCGAAGCAGCGGCATGAAATTGTAACTCAATGTGTCTGCGCGCCTGATTTCGACATAAGCATTCAATTTCGCCGGCTGAGGACACAGTGAAGACAAGTGGGTGCCTGTACCTGCTGCTGTCTTTAAACAGTCGGGGAAGAATCAATGACAGAGGAAATCAACCAGCCGCGGCGGCATTTCATGGGAATGGCGGCATTGACCGTCGCAGCCGCTAAGCTCGGTATGACGAGCACCGCCCACGCACAACCAGTCAGCAAGGTCCGCATTCCTGCGACGGCGCCTGGGACGAACACATCCTTCGCCTCGCTCAGGCAGATCGATGCCGGCGTGCTCAATGTCGGCTATGCCGAGCTCGGCGCGAGCGACGCGCCCCCAGTCATCCTTCTGCATGGCTGGCCCTATGACATCCATACCTATGTCGATGTGGCGCCCTTGCTGGCGGCGGCCGGCTACCGGGTGATCGTTCCCTATCTGCGTGGCTATGGCACGACGAGCTTCCTGTCGCCCGATACTCCGCGCAACGGCCAACAGTCGGCAATCGCCGCCGACATTATCGAGCTGATGGACGCGCTTGGGATCGAGAAGGCGGTCATCGCCGGCTGTGATTGGGGTGCACGGACCGCCAATATCATCGCCGCTCTCTGGCCGGAGCGGTGCAAGGCCCTGGTTTCGGTGAGCGGCTACCTGATCGGCAGCCGTGACGTGAACAAAAAGCCCTTGCCGCCGAACGCGGAATTTGCCTGGTGGTACCAGTTCTACTTCGCCACCGAACGCGGACGCGCCGGCTACGAACAAAACCGCAATGAGTTCGCGAGGCTCATCTGGCAGCTCGCATCGCCGAAGTGGAATTTCGACGACGCCACCTTCAACCGCAGCGCAGCGGCGTTTGAAAACCCGGACCATGTCGATGTCACAATCCACAATTACCGTTGGCGGATCAGTCTGGCGGACGGCGAGCGGAAATATGACGATCTGGAAGAGAAGCTCGCTAAATTTCCGGTGATCGGCGTGCCGACGATCACGCTCGAGGGTGATGCCAACGGCGCCCCGCATCCGGAGCCCGCAGCCTACGCGAAGAAGTTTTCGGGCAAGTATGAGCATCGCTTGATCACAGGCGGCATCGGCCACAACTTACCCCAGGAAGCGCCGCAGGCTTTCGCGCAGGCCGTTGCCGACGTCGATCGTTTCTGATCAGCTTTAGTCTTAGCCCGCGAGCTCAGAGCCTCGTTCAACTCATTGCGTTAGTCGATTGAAAAGAAACAAAGGCGCGCCTTCGTCGTCGCCCTTTTAGACCAGGAGAAAGCCATGACAGCTGCAACCAACATTGAGAGAGCGCCAACGGTCGACCTCAAGCTAGAGGTCGTCGTCATCCCCGTTTCCGACGTCGATCGTGCCAAGAGCTTTTACGGCAGCCTCGGGTGGAGGCTCGACGCCGACTTCGCCGTCGGAGACACCTTCCGCGTCGTGCAGTTCACACCGCCAGGCTCGCCGAGCTCAATCCACTTCGGCAAGGGGATCACCTCGGCCGCGCCCGGCTCGGCAAGCGGGATGTATCTGGTGGTGTCGGACATCGAGACCGCGCGTGCTGAACTGGTCGATCGCGGCGCCGACGTGAGCGAAATCTTCCATCGCGCCGGGCCCGGACAGCCGCCAGTGAGCGGGCGGCATCCCGAGCGGGGCAGCTACCGCTCCTATGCCACGTTCAGCGATCCGGACGGTAACGGGTGGCTGCTCCAAGAAGTTACCGAGCGCTTGCCCGGACGGGTCGACACGGGCGCCACGACATTCGCCTCGGCGGCGGACCTCGCGAGCGCCTTCCGGCGTGCGGAGGCCGCCCATGGCGAATATGAAAAGCAACTCGGCCACCGGGACGAGGATTGGCCCACCTGGTACGCCGAGTACATGGTGCGCGAGCAGATCGGCGAGCCGCAACCGTCATGAGCGGCGACCGAGGTATGAATGGAAACGAGAGCGGGGGCGGCCAGCGCCGCCCCCTGTCGCCGTGGAGAGCGTCGGTTCATCGTTTAAGTGAAATAAAAGATATAACTCCTTGAGATTACGGAATTCCGGAAGGTACAGGCCTTTCGTCGTTTTGCTCTATTGGCGGAGAGCTATTTCTGCCGCGAGGCCACCACCTTCGCGGTTGCGCAAAGTCAGTGAACCGCCGATGACGGTTGCGAGTTGCTGGGCGATGGCAAGGCCGAGACCCGTCCCCCCGGTGTCCCGATTGCGCGACTGCTCCAGGCGGTAAAACGGTTCCATGACCGCTTCCAGCTGACCTTCCGGAATCCCAGGACCTCGGTCGAGGACCTTTATAACCACGATGTCGCCGGCGTGGCGCTGCACGTCAATTTCCGCGCTGCCCCCGAACTTCAGCGCATTGTCGATCAGGTTCGTGAGGATTCGCTTCAAGGCGTGCGGCCGGGTCACGATTGCGCCGCCGCTCAATTCTCGGACCGTGACGGCCTTGCCGGTATCCTGATAGTCATAGACCAGACTCTCGATGAACGAGGCGAGATCGATACGCGAGGCCTTTTCGTCATTGCCATGGGCACTGCGTGCATAGGCGACCCCTTCCTTGACGAGACGTTCGACTTCATTGAGGTCCTGAATGAGCTTGTCGCGATCGACGGATTCTTCGGCCATTTCCGCGCGGAGCTTCATGCGCGTAATCGGAGTCTGGAGATCATGCGAAATCGCCGCGAGGATCTGCACGCGCTCCTCCAGATACTGCGCGATGCGATCGCGCATCGCGTTGAAAGCCGTTGCCGCATAGGCGACTTCCCTTGGTCCGGTCTCGCTGAGCCGCGGCGTGTTGCTGTTCGGGTCAAGCGTGTCCACGGCCCTCGCAAGATTGGCGAGGGGGCGGACGGCCTGGCGCATCGCGAGCCAGCTGCACAGCACCAATAGGGCAAGCTGCGCAATGAGCACGTAGGGCAGCCAGTCAGCCACGGGCATGACGCCCCTTGGCGTGACATCTATCGTCAGCGGTTGGCCGTCGCTTAAGCGAAGATGAGCCTGAAAATGGCGGGCTCCGCCCGGGATAGATTCAACCTCGATCGGGTATTTCTCGCCGATCGCGGCCTGGATCCTGGAGGCAACCTCGGCGTCGTCGGTCCCAAGCACGGGATTGCCCGGGACGCCTTGCCCCAGAACGAAGCGGTACGACCCGCGACTGAGCTGATCGAGCCAAGCGGCACGCTCTGCCGCCGGAAGCCGGTCAAGGATGGCGATCGACGTTGCGACGTCATTTTCGAGCGTATTGAACATCACCGACCGGGCCGCGATGTAGCGTTCGGAAAACAACACCGCAAACGACATAGCGTGGGCGACCGTCAGACCGGCAAGCAGAATGACGAACAGCCGCGCTCTGAGTGTGCGCGGCCATAGGCGAATTCCGTTGAGAACGGTGGGCGCCATCAGCGGGGTTCCACGATTTCGACTGGCATCGAAAAAACATAGCCCTCACTGCGCACAGTCTTGATGTAGGTCGGTTCGCGGGCATCGTCGCCGAGGCGCTGGCGAACCCGGCTGACAAGGAGATCGATGGAGCGGTCGAAGACCTCGGCCTCGCGTCCCTGCGTAAGGTTGAGCAGCTGATCGCGGTTTAGGACTCGTTGCGGGTGATCGATGAAAACGCGCAGAAGGCGGTATTCGGCTCCGCTGAGTGCAATTACCGTCCCGTCGGTATCGACGAGATGTCTCGCCGTCGTGTCCAGTTTCCACCTACCGAAACGCAGGAGTTGCCCTGCCTCCGAGATCTGAAGATTCGGAGGCAGCATGCGCGCACGCCGCAGGACCGCCTTAATGCGGGCCAGCAGTTCGCGCGCCGAAAACGGCTTGGCGAGATAGTCGTCCGCGCCCATTTCAAGCCCGATGATGCGATCCATCTCGTCGGAGCGGGCGGTCAGCATGACAATGGGTGTCGCCTTGTGTCTGCCCACACGCAGCTCGCGACTCAAGACGAGGCCGTCGTCTCCTGGCATCATGAGGTCGAGAACAATCAGATCGACCGTATTGGATTCGAGGAATGTGCGCATCTGGCGTCCGTCGGCGACGGCGGTAACGCGTAAACCGTTCTTGTTCAGGTAAGCCGATACCAGCTCCCGGATTTCCCGATCGTCATCGACGATCAGGATGTGATCAATGTGCTCCATCGCGCGATCTCCACCGTTCAACTGCCATTCCTTATCAAAATGAGCATGCCGTGGCAGCATCGCTCGACGGTGCGCCTATGGCGAGGTGCTTAGAGCGGGATGAGGAAAAGTGTACGCGGTTTCCGCCCACATCCCGCTCTAACTCAATAACTCCGGCGCAAAGGACGGAACGCAGCGCGCAGCTCTCTGCTGAATAGATCCGGCTCCTCCCACGCGGCGAAGTGTCCGCCCTTGTCCACACGGTTGTAGTAAATCAGATTGTGATACGCCCGTACCGCCCAGTTCTTCGGCGGCCTGTAGACCTCGCCTGGGAAGATCGTCACGGCCGCTGGGATCGAAATGGCTGCCAGCTTATTGTTGACGGCCGCGTTCTCCCAGTAAATGCGGGCGCTTGAGGGCCCGGTATTGGTCAGCCAGTAAAGCGTGATGTTGTCGAGGATCTCGTCACGGCTCAACGCACGTTCCGGTTCGCCGCGGGTGAACACCCAATCAGCGATCTTGTCGTAGAACCACGCGGCCAGTCCGACCGGCGAATCGGCGAGGCCGTACCCGATGGTTTGCGGACGCGTGCCCATGATCGCCGCATATCCGAATCCCTTGTTGAGGAACTCCCTGGCTTCGTTGAACACCGCCCGTTCCTCGGCGGTCAGCTTAGCCGGCGCGGGATCGCCGCTTCTCAATGCTTTTGCGACTTCCGGAGGGATCGTGGTCGAGCGCTCGATCCTGTTGACATGGATGCCGAGCAGACCCGGCGGGGCCTGGCGTCCCATGGCATCGGAAATGATGGCGCCCCAATCGCCGCCCTGTGACACGTAGCGGCTGTATCCAAGGCGCTGCATGAGGACGTCCCAGGCGTTGGCGATGCGACCGGGATTCCAGCCGGTGCCCTTGGGTTTCTCCGAAAAGCCGAAGCCGGGAACGGACGGAAGCACGAGATGGAAGGCGTCTTCCGCGGTCCCCCCGTGCGCCGTCGGATCCGTCAGCGGCCCGATGATTTTCAGCAATTCGAAAATCGAACCGGGCCAGCCGTGGGTCATGATGAGCGGCAACGCGTTCGCGTGACGGGAGCGGACGTGGATGAAGTGAATATCCAAGCCGTCGATATTCGCCTGGAACTGCGGCAAGGCATTGAGCTTCGCCTCGGCCTTGCGCCAGTCGTAGCCGGTTTCCCAGTAGCGTACGAGCGCCTGAAACTTCCCGAGTTGCACGCCCTGGGACCGGTCGCTGACCGTTTCCGGCTCGGGCCAGCGCGTCGACGCAAGGCGACGGCGGAGGTCGACGAGTTCTGCTTCCGGCACTTCGACGCGGAAAGGACGGATGGCGTCTGCCGCGAAATGGGGCGAGGCGGCAGCCATAGCGGGACGGAACATTGCTGCAAGAGTTGCCGTAGCCGCTCCGCTCACGAGCAAGGCCCGACGGGAGAGAATGAAAGCGTTGGCCGATTTCTGTGTCGTCAAATTCGTAGCCCTTTACCGATTGTCCCAGGGTCCCATTTTCATCGAAGAACGCTCACTTGACCGGCACAACGAGGGGCTTACCCTTGTCGACGATATAGGTCGCGAGTTCCGAGGCTTTGCCGCTGCCGACATTCTTCGCCACGTGGGCCACTCCAACCGGAATGAACAAGGCCTCGCCGGCGTGAAGCGTCACTGGCGCTCTGCCTTCGAGCTGATACTCGAGGGAGCCCTCGAGGACATAGGCAACCTCCTCCCCCGGATGCGAATGCTTGATCGAGACCGCGCCCGGCTCGAAGTCGACACGCACCTGCACCACCTCGCGCCCGGGAGTGGCGAGATCGTCCTTGAGGATATCGGTGCGGTGTATTCCCGGCTGCTGTGCCTTGGCAACGTTGAGCGCCCATCCGCCGCCGACGATCAGCAATGCAACCGCCATAATCCGTGTGGTTTTCATAAGGTCATCCTTTCACAGCCTGATCGAGCCTTCTCTGAGGCCAGCGTCGATTTCAGCGCAGGCGTGTATTGGCGATGTGTCGTGCGCGCGGGATATTTGTAAGCCAATGTATCCGGGCGCGCGGCGCTGATGCACACCGTCGCTTGGCCCCAGGCGCGGTTGGCAGCGCGCTTAGCCTCAGGCCGCCGCTTCACGCCGCGTGAATTCAGCGGCATGCGACTTCACGAAATCGCGCACGCTCGTCGGGGTCCTGCGAGCGAGCTTGTACAGGTCGTCCGTCATGCGGTCGCGCCCCTCCGCGTGAAGCTTCGACATCACGGAAAGGTGGTTGGCAAGGTGGTCCGGCACCCCGAGAGCCGCGCAGCGCCTCGATCCAATCGGCAAGCGGCACGTTGCGTTACGTTATCTTGCGGCCCAAAGCCTCGGAGAATGCCTGGGCGTGATGTTCGAGATCCGCAGACTCGTAACTGGTCAGATTGTAGGGCGCACTTTTCGGCAAGCTGATGAAGGCCAGCGGTTCGGTGACGGCGATTGCCGATTTCATGATCGGCGGCTCGGAAAGGATCACGCCATCCTCGCTGTCGTCGTCGCCGGCGCGCTGATCACCTATGGCGGTGTCAGTCTCTTTGTCGCCTTCTTCGTCCTCGGGCCGATGGCACAGGAGTTGTTCCGGTCGACCGGCATTCCTCGACGGCTGATGCCTGCGGCGATCGTGCTTGGAACGTCCACTTTCATCATGTCGGTATTGCCGGGGCGGGGAATTCGACCCGGCCGAAATCGTGCATGGCCGGCATGCCGAGGCTGAACCGCCAATCCTGATAGCGATGCTGCCGCTTGTCAATCTCAGCATGACGCTGTTGATCCTGCCGGCGCTTGATTTCGGGTTTTTTGCGGATGATCGCTGGGGCGCGATTTTCCCGCTCCGCGGTCAGCGGCGTATGGGCCGTTGTTACGGCGCTGGCAGCCGCGTTCGCGACCGTTGTCGCGTTGAATTTCCGCCGATTACCGACCTTGCGCGCGACGATGGACGCAGGTGCCGACGCGTCCGTCCTTCCGGCGGTCGCCGTCGCCAGTCTGGTCGGTTTTGGCGCGGTTGTCGCGGCGATGCCCGCCTTCGCGGGCGTGACTGGGTGCTCGGTATCGGTGGCGGACCACTCGTTTCGATCGCGGTGGCCACGAATATCCTGGCGGCGCTCACCGGCTCCGCTTCCGGCGGTCTCACGATCGCGCTCGACGCGCTTGGCAGCACCTATATGACGCGCGCCCAGGAAGTAGGTCTCGACCCGGCCCTGTTGCACCGTGTCGCGGTCATCGGGGCAGGCACGCTGGATAGCCTGCCCCACAACGGGGCGGTCGTTACCTGCTTGCCGTTTACGGCTCAACGCACGGAGAGAGCTACCGCGACGTCGTCGTTGTCGGAATTATCGGAGCGATCCTCTCGCTGATCGCGGTCATCGTTTTGGGAACCATTTTTGGCTCGTTCTGATATTTCGGCGGAGGGGAAGATTGCGACTGAACCGCCGTCGGGTTCAACTCTTGACGCGGCGTCTTCGCTACGCTCCTGCATATCCAGCAACCGCGCAGCGCGAACTTTTGCGTACCGAGCGATCCCGACCTTGATGGCCACCAGCACGGGCGCCGCGAAGACAAAGAGCAGCGCGACCGCGTTAAAGGCCGTGTCGAAGGCGATCACGGTGGACTGGCCGGTCACGGCCCGGCCGAGAAGGTTCGTCGCTGCCCGGTCTGCGACTGCCGCGTCCATCCCTTTCGCGCTCAGCATGGCTGTCGTGGTCGCCAGGCGCTCGATGACCGCGGAGCGCCCCCCGGTGACACTGGCGCCGAGGACCGCGACATTGCCGGCGACGTTATGGTCGATCAGCGTCTGGAGTGCGGCGACCCCGATGAGACCGCCCAGCTGACGACCCGTATTGAAGAGGCCGATTCCGGAGGCGAGATTTCGGCGGTCGAGCTTGCTGAAGGCGATCAGGGTAATCGACAGAAACAGGAAGCCAAGGCCGAACCCGCGCAGCAGGATTGCTGCCATCATGTCGTCTGCGCCGCTTTCACTCGTCGACCCGGAGAGCATCCACATCGCGACCATGATCATTAGGATGCCAAAGGGCACAGTGGCGAACGGAGGAACGTGGCGGACCTGCATGAGAAAGGCGGCAATGAGGAGTGCCCCGACGAACAGCGCGCCGCTCGGCAACAACAACTGCCCGGCATCCGTGGGCGTGAAGGCGAGGACCGACACCGCAAAGGACGGGATCAGGTACGCGCTCCCGAATAATGCGGCGCCGGCGACAAAACTGACGATGAAGGCGAAGAGAAAGTCGTCCGGTTTGAACAAGGTAAAGTCGAGCAGGCCCTGACCTTTTGCCAACACCTGTTGGCCGAGGAATGCCAGCAGAGCTGCGGCACCGATCACAGTCAGCCACAGCACGCGCGGTTCCTCAAACCAGTCCCATCGGCTGCCTTGGCTCAGCACATAGGTGAAGCAGAAAAGGGCGATGGAGATCAGCGAAAAGCCGATCCAGTCAAACCGGCGGTGCGGGGTCCTGACGGGCGTCGGGCTATCCGCGACCATCAGGAGCCCCGCAGCCGCCAGCGCAACCGGAACGACGCTGAAGAAGATCCATGTCCAGGATTGGCTATCGAGCAACCAACCCTGAAGAGCGGGCGCGATTGTGGCGGGAGCGACAACGGACCCCATCGCAAACAGGGCCTGAAGGATGGGCTGGTGGAATCGCGGGTAGGCGAGAAAAAGGATCGCCTGGCCGCCGACGAGCAGGACGGCGCCGGAGAAGCCTTGGATCATGCGCAGGGCGATCAGCAAGTCCAGGCGGACCGTGACGGCGGCAACGCCGCACGCCATGCCCATGGCGAGCGTCGAGGCGACGATCAGGTGCAGCGGATTGATGCGGCTCATCAGCCAGGGGACGGCCATGAATCCGATAAGCTTGAGAGCGGTGTAGCCGACATCCAGCCAGGCGAACTCGTCGGGAGTTGCATATGTGTCGCCGATGATGTCGCCTCGCCCGAGCGAGAGGACTGTGCTCGCGATCGCCTCGGTCAACGTGGCAAGCACGATGCCTGCAATGAGAAGTGTCCCTGCCTCAGACCTGCCGTGGCTCGGTGCGACGGCGACAGTGGTGCTCATGGGTCGCTTCCCGTATCGACCGCGACGCGCGCGGAAAGGCCGGGCACGAGGCGGCCGGGCATCGGATTGCTGGCAAACCGGATCTTCACCGGAACGCGCTGGACGACGCGAACGAAATTTCCTGTCGCATTGTCCGCGGGGAGCAAGCTGAACGCTGACCCGCTGCCGGGTGCAAAGCTGTCGACCACGCCTTCAAGCGCCCCGCTCGGATAGCCGTCGATGGTGATACGGACGCGCTGACCGGGCTGGATATGTTCGACCTGGGTCTCCTTGAAATTCGCTACGATCCACACATCATTGACCGGAACGATATCGAGCAGGGGAACGCCGGGCGCAACAAACCGGCCGATGCGGACCTGGCGGTTGCCGATAACGCCGGCGACAGGCGCGCGGACCACGGTGCTCTCGAAATCGATCTCAGCGAGGTCGCGCGCGGCCCGCGCCTGCGCCACGGCCGCGACGGCTGCCTCGCGCTGGGCGGCAAGGACCGCGATGCGTTGCTGCTGCGCCTCCAGCGTTGCGGCGGCAGCCGACACGCTCGCCTCGGCTCTCGTTCGCGCTGCGTCGCTTTCATCGACATGGGCCTGGCTGATGGTGTTGCTGCGGATGAGTTCGCGGCGGCGGTCATAGGCCTTGGTCGCCAGATCCAGTTCGGCAACGGACGAACGCCGCTGAGCCTCAGCCTGCCGAATCATGGCGTGCTGGAGCTCTGTCTCCGCATCGACATTGGTGAGGTGAGCCTCCGCCGCTTCGACATTGGCCTCCGCCTGCGCAAGCCGCGCACGATAGTCGCGATCGTCGATGCGGAACAGGACGTCACCCGCCCGGACCGTCTGGTTGTCCTTGACCTCTACTGTCATGACGTAGCCCGCGATCTTTGGGGCGAGGGAAGTGACATCCCCGCGGACATAAGCGTTATCGGTCGACGTCGAGCCGCTCGACCGGGCCAATGCCCACCCAGCCGCCACGACGACCGCGGCGCCGAGGAACAGTGCTAAGCCGACCACCTTCTTCTTGTTGAGTTGCGCCACGACGACCTCCGGTAATGTTCGTTACCAATGACATTTACGGTAATGGGCGTTACCAGTCAAGAGGGTGAATCGCCCGTTGAGATGACGGGCGTTTGTATTTCCTATGCTGAGCAGACAGCGTAGTGGTTGAAGGAGCGGCAGTCGACTATACAAAGGTTGGCTAGTATAGAGTGAGAATTGCAAGAGATTAGAAGCTGTGATTGCGTCTTGCTAGATCGGCAAGAACGCTATAACACTTTGAGTTGCCAAATGTTTCTACTTCACTTGGGCGCAAGGGAGCATGAAGTAGGCCGCAAGGAGCGGCCCGATCATGGAACGTTTCGTCGGTGGAGCGAACTCCCCAGGGACCGAAGAGAAATTCGGGCTGATGATTGCCTGCGCACGGCGCTATCCATGCTGGCAATCAAGCAGATCATGAGGCACGGTTCTGATTGCCTGCAGCGCGGGAGGCGGGCGCGTCCGCCGTTGCGTCAACCGGCAGCGTGAAGATAAACGTCGCTCCATGCGGCTCGTTGTTCTCCGCCCACAGTCGTCCGCCGTGGGACTCGACGATCGAACGGCAGATTGCGAGCCCCATGCCCATCCCGTGCTCTTTCGTCGTAAAGAACGGCTCGAAGATCCTGTCGGGAAAAGAGACGCCCGGGCCGTGGTCACTGATTTCGGTCTGGACCACATCCCCCATTCGGCGCACACGTATTCCGAAAACCCTGTCGCCTGTAGCGGAATCCATCGCATCCATGCCGTTGCGGATGAGATTGATGAGCACCTGTTGAATCTGGACGCGATCCAGCGTGACGAACGGAAGGTTGCTTTCGACATCCACATCCATACGAACGCGCCGCCGTGCCGCCTCCTCGGCCATCAGATCGCGCGCTTCGGCAATGACACTGGCGAGCGTCGTGCTGGTCCTTGTCTCTATGGAGTGTTTGAACAAGGCGCGGATATGGCTGACGACATCCGCAGCCGAATTGGCATCCTGGATGATGCGCTCAATTCTCTTTTGTGCCCGCTCGATATTGGGCGGTGCGGCCATGAGCCAGCGTTGGCCGGCGTGTGAGTTTGCCACGATGGCGGCCAGCGGTTGGTTGACTTCGTGCGCGATGGACGCGGAGAGTTCGGCAAGGCTCGCCGCTTGGCTGGCACGGGCGAGATTCTCCTGGGCGAGCCGCAAATCGTCCCGGGCACGGACCTGATCTTCAATATCAAGACAGACGCCGTTCCATTGCATGATCGCGCCGTCGCTATTGCGCATCGCGGCAGCTCGTATTTCAACCCATCGGTACTCACCGTCAAAGCGACGTAGGCGATGCTTCTGCGCATAGGGTTCGCCGGTGGCCAAAGAGTGCGCGAACAACTTTTTTACCGCGGCTAGATCGTCCGGATGAATGATCGCGTCTAGCACGTTGACGATGCGTGAGGTGTCGGCGACATCCTGGTCCCCGAATCCGATGAAGCCACTCAGTTGCTGGCTGAAGTATATGGGTTTACCGTCCGGCGCCGCACACCAGATGAGCGCAGGCAGCGTCTCCACGAGGTCTCGCAGCGAGCGCTCGCTTTGCCGCAATTTCAACACCGCCAGTTGATGCTGCCGGGATATCGCAGCCACGATGAGCGCCGACAGTGCCGAGATGGCCAGAAATAGCTGCAGCATGATCTGCCTCTGCCTCTGGGACTCTGGATCACCGGCAAATTGGCTGGCGCCGGATATTGTGAATACCGCGGTGATCAGAGCGAGCACGATCAAGGTGACTGCGGCGCCTCTGAGCTCAAAGCGCACCGCCGCCCAAAGAAGGGGCGGCATGATAATGTAGGCGAAGGGGAGATAACCGCTCAAGGAAAGGGCGGCGACGCCGAGAAAGATCAGCCCAAGCACACTGGCCTCGACCCATCGCGCGGCGGAAAGCTGGGAATTCCCATGCCAGTTCTGGAACACGTCGAGCGCCAACGGCGCCACAATCAAGACCCCGGTGGCGTCTCCGATCCACCATAGTGGCCAGGCCGCCGTAAAGGTTTGCGACTTTATGTCGAACCACGCGAGTGTCGCACTTCCGACCGTCGCGCTTATGGCTGGCGCAATTCCCGCGCCCAGTACGACGAAAGCGAGAACTTCCTTCAAGGTTTCCAGCCGAACCGGGCGCCCGCAGACTCGTATCACGAGCCACGCGCCGGCCACCGCTTCAAGAGCATTACCCACATACATCAGAAGGGAAGCAGGCAGCGGGCTATGGAACCACAAGAACTGACCGATCAGTTCACCGACGCAGCCCGCCAGCACCCACCACGGCCAACTCGGCGTAGAGGCGAGCATTAGCGTAGCCATGAAAAGCCCGCCCGGAGTCCAAATTGCAATGCTTGTTCCGGGTACGATCCCGAGCACGTTTGCGAACGCGCAGCCCAAGACATAGCCCGCCACAAAGAGCCCCAGGTGCAAAAATCGAGGACGGTGCAACCAGACGCTGATCATTGGTTGCTCCTACCGGACAAAAAAAGCCACGGGACCGCAGCGCTTCGCGTAGCAGTTATGCTCGATATCCGGGCTGGCGAGATCACACCGCCCCCCAATCTCCCAGGCCCGACACGTGAGCGTTCGGAACCATGCTGGTGACCTGCGAGAGCTCTCACTCGCGAAACGCGGAGCCCGGTTCTGTTGAAACGCGCCGATGTCGACCGACGCAGTGAACCATCCGGTGATATAGCTTTTGCTGTTGTGAGACGGTTCATTTGTACACCGCATTGCGGACTCAATGCAAAAGAGGTTGCTGGTATGAGAGCAAAGCTTTCGGCTCGATCACCGGCGGGCCGAGATCGGTCGCTCATTCTGCTCTGATAGCTCGCGCTCATCGTGGATTCGACTTTCCAGTCAGGGCGTCGCCGATCGCTGCGAGCAGCGCCTGCCCGTCAAAAGGCTTGCGGAAGAACCGGGTGTGCTTTGCTTCCGGCGGCTGAGGGATCTCGAGGCGGCCGGTGATCAGGATCACTGGCAGTCCGGGACGCTTCTCGGTCATCACGCGCTTCAGTTCGAAACCGTCCATGCCGGGCATGCCGACGTCGGTAATCAGACAATCGATCTCCGGCAGCGCATCGCTGTTCAAGAGGGCATGGGGCGACGAGAATGCCCGTACGGTGTGCCCCGCCGACTCAAGAAGATCCTTCAGCGACTCGAGCACGCGCTGGTCATCATCGACGACCGCCACCACGGTCTTTGAATTGGGCATACGCACGAGCTTCCTCAGCGTCTGGAACGAATGACTGGAATCTGCAATTTTTCGGCAATTTGCGCCAGATCTGCAAGTGAGGTCGCCTGCATCTTCTGCATGATCTTGCTGAGGTGCATTTTCAGTGGTGACCTCACTGATACCGAGCTCGGCCGCCGCCTGTTTGTTCGGGAGGCCGCTGACCACAAGCGGCAGCAACTCGCGCTCATGCGGTGTAAGCACCGACAGGCGTCGCCCGAGCTCGGCCAGTTCCGCCCGTGCCGATCGCTGATCGCGATCCCGGTCGATTGCCCCCCGAACCGCCGCGACCAGATCGCTCTCCCCGACCGGTTTTTTTAGAAAGACGACAGCTTCGCCCTGTATGGCGCGCGCAGACAATGGAATGTCATGCCCGGTAAGGAGAACGATCGGGGGATGAACATCCCCGGACAGTTGCTTCTGAAGCTCGAGTCCGTTGATGTCAGGCAGTTCTACGTCGAGGATCAGGCACGCAGGGAGGTCGGGCCTCGCATAGGCGAGGTAATCCGCCGCGACGGCGAACGTCTCGGCCCGCCACCCCAGGGACTCCAGCAGCTCGCCGAGTGCCTCGCGCACTCTAGCGTCGTCATCCACCACGAAGACGATTTCTTCACGTGGACTCATCGTGCTTCACTCGCCGCCAACGTAAGCGCGAAGGCGACGGTCGCCCAGCGCGTCCCGTTATCTACCGTCCAGAGGCGCCGCCCTCCGTGCGAGTCGATGATCGAACGGGATATCGAGAGACCCATGCCCAATCCTTGCAATCATGATCGGCTGCTCCTGCGGGCAGAAAAAGCCTATTGCACGGTTCCCTTTGATCGGAGCCGATTCAAGAATAAAAGCGCGCAGCAATTCGAAGCGCTGCAACGACCGTAGTGCGTCCGGCAAGACTCACGATAGCACCTGCCCTCAATATCCGCATTGGCGACCTCACGCGACCTATTTTAATCCTGACGTAGTCAGCCGCACCTCATGGGAGTTGATGCAACCCGTTGCCGAAAGTCAGACTGCCCACATGCGCGTCGGGACACGCCAGTAGCGCGTCCGGAGAAACCTCGGTGAATGGCAGCCGGTTAGAGTGTGCGGCCAGGATTAGACAACCTAAACTTTCGTTTAGTCGGAATGCATGTCTCGATGTGGTAGTTTTGAGACGGGATTGAAGGAGGATGCCCGGCATTTGACGATCGGAGTATTGTGTACGTTGACCGCGTCTTCCTGGATGTAGGAAGACAACCGCACCATGCTCCGAAGAATAGCGGGCAACCGACGCTAGCGTTCGAACGTGTGGCCCGTGAACTGTCAGCTTCTTCCTGAGTATCCTTGGGCAGGGATGTCCCGAGCGCAGAATTGGATGTAGCACCGCATCTTGAAATGCGGACGATTTGTTACAGTATCCGCGCGGGCAAGTCACGGTTCGAAGGATTTCCTTCTGGCGAAGTAGAGTCAGGTTCTTGAGTCAATCATGCACCATCGCTGTTATTGATGACGACGACGCCCTCCGCGATTCGATGAAGGATATGCTAGAGTCGCTGGGCTTCGAAGCCATAACTTTTTCGTCGGCGCCCGAATTCCTCGCGTTTTATCAGCAATGCCCGATTCACTGCATTATCTCCGACGTCAAAATGCCCGGTGTCGACGGGTTGCAGTTGTTGGAAATATTGAACAGCAGGGGCGTACAAACGCCGTTCATATTCGTGACGGCCTTTCGTGATCAGCGGTTAACCACGGCTGCCAAACAAGCTGGCGCTCGTGGCGTTCTGTCAAAGCCCATCGACTCAGACCAACTGGTTGCGATGCTCGACTCGGCAGTTGGAGACCACAACCGCGGTGAGGATACGGACTAGCCCGCCCACCCGGACTGTCTTCCTTCGAACGCCCGCGGCTTTGGCCGATCGTCATTCTCGCGGAGATTTGGCTGAAGCAAAGCCCGTGTGCGGAGCGGGCCCTCTTCCACTTCGGCAACATGCGGCCATTCGCAGATCGCTGTCCAAGTTCGGCGAGGCCAACGCCGAGGTCCCCACCTCAGAGGGCGCACAACTCCTACAGATGATGGAACAGTGCCGCACAGAGTACGCCGCCTGCAAAGAATGACATGACAAAAATGGCCGCCCCTTCGAAGGTGAGGGGCGGCCAAGTTGGGTGCACCGCGGCGGGAGGAAGGGGGGAGGACTTGCCGCCTTAGGAC
>NZ_JADYVD010000049.1 GCF_020193575.1 Ensifer sp. IC4062 | reverse complement strand
ACCGTTCGAGAGGTTGTCGTAGACGATGGGCTGGTAGCCTTTGGCGGCTAGCTGGAGGCAAGTATGGGAGCCGATATATCCGGCGCCGCCGACGACAAGAATGTTGTTGTTCTGCACAGGCAACCTCAAGGATGACTTGGAAAGAATGCGATCGGCGCGTGGGCTCCGCAGCGGCGAATTTCCAACACATTGTGTCCTGCAAAGTCGCGGTATTTCTCCCGGTAACGCCGCCGTTTCGACGACGGTACCGATCGCCGTTAGGCCTCGTCTTACCCCCCCCTGGCGGTGCGGCAGGCGCTCGACGACGTTTGCGACGGCCGAGCGGGAAGCAGCCAGCGCCCGCAGCAGGCGTTGCCGATGAAGGGCATGCGCTCGCGGATTGGGTCCGTTCGCCAGCGCCATGCGGGCAGCCCGTATCGGCTCGGCCAAATTGGCGCCAACCTCCGGCAGCGCCACCACCTCTGCCTCCAGCCGGTTGAGATAGGCACGGAGCCCGTCCGCCGCCGCTTGGCGCAGACGGGTTGAGGGGGCAGTGCAGAGCTTACCAGCCGCCCAGCGGAGGTGCTCCTCGGCGTGCCGGTGCAGCGCCTGTGGCTGCTTGTAGGCCCGGTGGTCGCCGAGAAGCCCGGCGACATAGGCCACCTCGCCGAGTTCGCCGCAGCGCCACCACAACTCCATGTCCTGCAGGTATTGCCATGCGGGGTCCCAGCAGCCCGCCTTAAAGAAGACATCGGTTCGGATGGTCGCGCCCGGCATCGCAATCATGTTGTTGAGCAGCAGCAGTTCCCGGAATCTTTCGCCATTGTTGCTGTAGCTCCATGGAAAACGGTGACCGGGTATGGGCGCGCCGTCATAGGTGATCTGACGGAAGCGACCGTGGACCAAGGCCGGGCGGCGCCTTGCCGCGCGCGCAATCGCCTGCAGCGCCCCCGGTGCGAGACGATCATCTGCATGCAAGGTGACGAGGTAATCCGCGTCCGAGCCGGCGGCGTAAGCGCGGTTCCAATTGTCAGTGCGGGACACGGTGTCCTGGTGCAGTGCCGCCCGCAGTCGCGGCGAGGTATGGGCCTCGATGATTTCCCGGCTGTCGTCTGAGGAGCCGTTGTCACAGACATGCACTTCGAAGGCCGGGTAGTCCTGCGAGAGTGCGCTTGCGAGCGCCTCAGCAAGCGTCTCGGCATTATTGAAGCAGGGAATGATGACGGCGAGCGAGGGTATGTTTGTGGATTGCTGGGCTGCCATGGCTACCTCCGTCGGTCTTGCTGCGGCGTGTTTCTGATCTCTGGCGAACGTGCCAACGCCTCTCGCCGACTGTGGCCCAGGGGCCGGATCGGATTAGCAGGCCGCTTACATTGGGTCGCGGAGCGGCACCTCCGTCCAATACTGGATCATTCATCACACTGCATCGCATGGTCCTTGTCATGCCGCGTCTGGTCGGCCAGGCTGGCCCCTTTTAATTTTCACATCCAACACCTTCCGCGCCGGCAGGCACCGCACGTCGAGCCCCTGAGCCACAACGCCGTTCAGCATGGGGCAGACAAAGAGCGCCCCCTGGTGTGACAGCGTCGCGCGATGGTGCAGGCTGTGCGCAAAAGCCGCATGGAAGGTAGCAACATCGCGAAAGGCATAAACACCGGCCGACGCGGTCCCGGAGATGACCATCTTCTCCCTTGCCTCCTGCATTCGCCCATCCGGAGCAAGCCGCAGATAGCTGTATTGCGGATGGCGGGAGGCGAAGGTCAGCGCAAGCCCGCCCAGAGCGGAATCGGCCGCGAAGGCTGCGGCCACGTCCGCATCGCTCTCGAACATGATGTCGCAAAGATCGACGATGACCGGCGCCTCCGGCCAGGTGATCAGCGCTGCGCCCGCCACGGCGCTCCAGGCGGCGCCGCCGCTGGCATGCGACAACCATACGATCCTCGCCGCAGGATATTCCGCGGAGAGCGTGTCGCGTGCAAAGCGCTGCGACGCGGCGGTGTTCCGCAGCACGAACACGGGCGCTGCGGCCGCGCTCCACCAGGGACGTGCCTTCAGCGTGGCGCGCAGCAGCGTGAAGCCTCCCACCACCAACTCCGCCTTCACGGAGCCATCTGGCCGTTCAAAGTCCGGCCCTGCCAGGGGAATGATGATGTTCAGCGGCGCCGAAGCGCGATGTCTTTCGCCATCGTCAGGCATAGGCTTGCTCCCGGTCCTGCAGGTACCGGGCCAGATCCTCGGGCGTGCCCAGGCCATGCATGCTGCGCTGGTCGATCTCGTATACGCCGATGCGCGCGCCGTTGCGGATGGCGTAGTTGTAGCTGGGGCAAACGTAGAACTCGCCATTGGTGCGGTCGTTATGCACCATCATGTCGAGAGCCGCCTTCATGTAGTCGCCCGCCCGCCGAAAGAAATAGATGCCGACCGTCGCGAGATCGGAGATCGGCTGCTTCTCGGCGACCCGCAGCACGAAGCCTGCCGCATCGGTCTCCGCGAAGGACCATTTCGGATCGCGTGTCGGGTCGCGGAAAACGAGGATCGACCCGTCCAGGTCTCGCGAGATGCAGTCATTGATGAGGTCACCGATGTGCATGTCCACTACCTGATCAGAGTTGGCGATCAACAACGGCGCCTCCTCGTCGATTTGCTGGCGAGCGAGGAGGACGGTGCAGGCGGTGCCCTCTGTGAGGTGATCGACCGGAACGATACCTACGCCCTGTGAGCGAAGCTCGGCCACGGCATCGGACTGGCTGTCAAGGTGGTCGCGCAGCAGAAGTACGGTGGGGCGGCCGCCGGGCGGCAAGGCGTTGTCAAGCACACGCTGAATCATCGGCCGGCCAAGCACGTCGATGAAGGGCTTCGGGCGTTGGAAGCCAACCTTGGCGAAGCGGCTGCCCCGCCCGGCAGCTGGCACCACCAGTTGCACCGGCCGAATGGCATGGGTGGCAAGACGCTGCACGCCGTTTACCTCGAAATTCTCGATCATCTTCGGGTTGTAGAAACTGTGGTACTGCTGCGCGCTGATGGTTGCAGAGACGACGCGACCACCGTCGAGGATTACCTCGTTCAACGAGGAGCTGACATAATATCGCCCTTCCACGGTGACCCCGTGCCGCAGCGCATCGGCGGCCGCCTTGAAGAACAACCGAGCCTCGCGGAAATAGTAAAATCCGGCGATGGCCCGGTTGCTGATTACCTCCTTCTCGGAGGTGCGGTTCACCAACCCGTCGTCCCCAAGGGTCGCGTAAGACCAGCGCGGATGAATCGTCTCAAAAGTAATGACGCCGGCATCCGCCTTGGCCGCCTCAAACTCCGCAATCACGGAGGAGAGACGGATGTCGATGATCTGATCGCTGTTAGCGATGACGAGCGGCTCGGTAGGGTCGATGACGTCGACCGCCATGAGGCAGGTACAGAGCGCGCCGGCGGTTGGCCCCTTCAACATCAACATCTGAGAACGACCGTCGGTGCTGAGGTCGAAGATCCGCTCGTAGGAATATCGTACAGCCTCTTGCTGATCGACGATGAACAGGAAGCGTGTCTCGGCGCCGAGCGACTTCATGTTGTCGATGGCCCATTGGATCATCGGCTTTCCCGCCACTTCTATGAGTGGACGTGGATAAGCATAGTCGTCTGGGCTGAAATAGGTGCTCGGGCCGTTGGCCGGGAATAGAACGATCATGCCGGCACCTCCGATACAAGCTTGATTTCATAAACGATCCTGGCGTACACGACATCGGTCGGCGAGCCGATCTGCAGGACATGCGCGCCGCTATCGCGCGCCGCCTTCAGCCCGTATTCGTTGTCTTCCAGGATCAGACATTCCTCCGGCTGCAGGCCAAAGCGCTCCATCGTGGTAAGGTACATCTCCGGATCCGGCTTTGAGCGGGTGACGTCCTCGTTCGAGACGATCAGGTCGATGTAGTCGATCAGCCCAGCGCGCCGCATCATTGATTCAACGGTGTCGCGTATCGAGTTCGAGCAGACTGCGATCTGATAGCCCTCATGCTTGAGGCGGCTGAGGGCGTATTGATGCGCGAAGACGGGCCGGCAGCGCGTGTAGATCAGCTCCATCGTGTAGTCCTGTTTCAGTGAGTGGATCAACTCGCTGAGGCCACGCGGCAGGCCATTGGAGCGGGACAGTATCTCCAGCTTGCGGCGGGTCGGCAGGCCGTCGAAAGTGGCAAGGTGCGCCTGACGGTCGATCGGCATGCCGAAGAGCTCAAGCGCCCGGTTCAGTGCCTCGTAATGCCATTCCTTAGCATCGATCAGCACGCCATCCATGTCGAAGAAAACACCTCGGATCATTGGACTTTCTCCTGATGCATCCAGGCGAAACTCTGCTGCGCTACATCCGGCAGGTCGGTGCACAGCATCAGTCGGTCAAGCGGAAGACCGCCCATCGCAGCACGTACGAGTGCTGCCGACCACGTAGCCCACGCGGTTTGTTGCGGACGCTTGTGCAATTCCGGCGACACCATCGCAACAAATTTGCCGTGCGCGAGATCATCGATCGCACGCTCGATCGAGGCGGGTGCCTCGGTGAAGGAGTCCACCCACACGCCCTGACAGCGTTCATAGAAGACTGGGTGGAGCTCAACCTCACTGAAGCGGGTGAAGACCGGAAGGCTAGTCTCGAGATAAGGCCTGAGATCCGGGACCGAAGCGTCAAAGACGAAGGCGCGGTTCGTCACGCCGTAGCGTTGAAGCAGTGGGACGAGAACGGAGCAGAGACCGTCTGCCTTGATGTTGATGGCCAGCCGACCCGGCGCACCATACGCCGCGTAGAGCTCGAGCACGCACTCGAAGGGCAAGGCCCCAGCTGCGGGGGGGTCATGTGAAATAACGAGGACCCCGTTCAGATCGCGAACATCCAGTTCGACGCCGTGGCCAGCGGCAAAGGCCTTATCGAAGGCCGTCAGAGTGTTTCGCTCATGGGGCGCATGCCACCAGCCGCGATGCGCAAGGATTATCATCGCTTATGCGCTCCGGACCAGACGGGCCGCAATGCATGCGCCAATCCCGTGTTCAGCGCCTGCACGCGAGCTATTTTCGCATCGTGCTCTGCTGAGCATCCTTGACTTCCCCATCGCCGCTAAAACTAGGACAACTTTGCTGCACTGCGATGCGGCTGTATGTGACCAAGGTCATAATACTCGACAAAAAATTCTGATAGGAAATCCACTGAATATCGCAGGTAATAATTATTCCTGTTTCGGAGCAACCCGTCTTTGCGAAAAGTGATTCCTCGGCCGTGATTTTCAAAAACTTCCTTTTCCGGCTTGTCCATGTTCTTTGTTGTATTGCTGGAGATAGCTCTTGCGCTTTTTATTTAGCGGCAGATGAGCAACTGACGAAGGTGGCGCTATCCCCCCGTCTCGGCGTCCCTTGGATGCGTCGCCGATGAATTCGTCAGACATCGCAACCGGGCCGAAGGTGAGCCAGGCAGCCCGCTCCTCCACCTCACGCGATGCGCTCTGGGTATCCGGCGCACGCTTGGTTAGCCAGATCTGCGGTATCGGCGCCCTGCTGATCGCCGCGCGCGTCCTTTCGCCGGCGCAGGTCGGCGTTTTTGCCATGATTTCTGCGATGGTGCTGCTGCAATCCAAGGTCGCCGAGGCGGGGTGGAGCGAATACCTTATCGCTGCGCCGCGCGGCAGGGAGTTGCCCGCGACCCTGCTCTATTGTGCACTCGCGAGCGGCGTGGTCTTCACCCTCGCCGGCCTCTGTGGACTCACCATTTGGCTTGTCTGGCTGGAACCCGAGGGCGCCACCTTCCTCACGCTGGTCTTGCTGATGACCACGATCATTCCCGGCACGTTCATCATCATCCAGAGTGGTGTGTTGGTGCGGGCACGGCGGCTGCGTGACCTTGCCTGCTATCAGGCGGTGTCGGAGCTCTGCGGTCTGCTCGTCACGGCGGGAGGATTGCTGCTGGGGTGGGATATCGTCGCACTGGCGGCGGGGCGCTGCTGCGTCGTGCTCGTCGCTCTGGTGATGTCTACGAGCTTTGCGCGCTGGCTGCCTCGCTGGGAATTCAGGTTGAGCGTAGCCCGAGAGGCCTCGGGCTATTCGGCGCGGCTGCTCATGTCCCGCCTGATACAATTCGCCCAGAGCTATGGAGCGGAGTTCTTGATTGTGTTCTTCATCGGCGTAGCTGAGGTTGGCCTCTATCGAATCGCCAGCCGCATGGTGGGTGCGGTGACCGAGCTCATCTCCGAGCCGGTGCGAATGCTGGCGTGGAGCTACTTCTCGCGCCAGCAGAGCGATGCAGGCGGCTCCGAGGGCTTGGCCCGCCTCGCCGGATTGATGTTGGCCGCCACCGCTTTCGCCGCGTTTCCGGTCTTCCTGGGCCTCGCCGTGGTTTCGCAGAAGCTCGTGCAGGTGCTACTCGGAGAGCAGTGGATCGCGGCTGCCCCGGTTCTGGTTGTTCTTGCCATCGCGCGGGGCATTGCGGTTGTCCAGATGCTGAACGAGCCTGTGCTGAGCATCATCGGCCGCGTAGCCCTGTTGCCGCGCCTGAACATGCTGTTTACGGCGGCGAGCCTTGCCTGCCTTGGAGTCGCGGGTTGGATCAGGCCGGAACTGCTCGACATCGCCATTGCGCAGGTGGCGGCGGCGGTGCTGACCACGGCTGCATCGCTCCATGTCCTGCAGCGTGGCACGGGGTTCCGCTGGCAGCCGCTGATACGCAGGATCCTGCCGGCCGGCCTGGGCGCGTGCCTCATGGTTGCCGCGGTCGGGGTGTTGTTCCAAACGACGGCGGGCTTCCGCCTGCTTCCGGTGATGGAACTGCTGGTCGGGGTGGCGGTGGGCGGCCTCGTCTACGGCGTCATCGCCTGGTGCAGCGGCCGTGTCTTGTTGGCGGAGCTCAGCCATGTGACGGAACCCGCGACAGCGCCGCGCGTCTGATCAGACGCCCAACGGATGCTGCAGCACTTTGAACTCGTGCAGGTCACATCTATGCCCGTCCGAACTCGTCTACAATGCGGATGATGTCATCCTCCCCGAGGTAGGACCCCGTTTGCACCTCAATCATTTCGAGCATGATCTTGCCCGGGTTAGCGAGACGATGAATCTCACCCTGCGGGATATACACGGATTCGTTTTCGCGAACGATCTTGACGTCGTCGCCAACGGTGACTTCAGCCGTGCCTTTGACACAGATCCAATGCTCGGAGCGATGATGGTGCTTCTGCAGCGAGAGCTTCTTGCCGGGCGTCACGAACAGCCGCTTCACCTGAAAACGATCGCCGTTGAGCACTGAGGTATAGCCGCCCCAAGGGCGGTAGGACGTCGGGTGGCTTTCTGTCAGGCAGGCGGTAGTCTTGGCCGACGCCAATTGCTTGACGAGCTTGCCGACATCCTGGCTTTCACAGAGCCGGCCAACATAGACTGCGTCTTCACTGGCAATGACGGCAACACCCTCCAGCCCCTGAACGGCAAGGTGGCTGGTGCGAGACATGACGAGAGAGTTCTTCGTGTTGATGAGCGTTGCATTGCCGGACCTGACGTTGCCGTTGTCATCGCGGTTTCCAAGCTTCCAGACCGCATCCCAGCTCCCCAAGTCCGACCAGGTAAAGGACGATGGCACGACTGCAGCATTGGATGTCTTTTCCATGATCGCGTAGTCGAGAGAAATATCGGGGCACAGCATGAAGGCTTCCGCATCGAGGCGCGTGAAGTCGAGGTCGCTTGAGCCTTTTTCCACCGCCTCTCTTGCTGCCCTTCCGACCGTCGGCGTTAAACCGTGGATTTCGTTCAATACCTGGCCTGCAGAAAACATGAAGATCCCGGAATTCCAGACGAATCCGCCGGTCTCCACCATCCTCTGCGCCTCTGGGAGGGCAGGCTTTTCGACAAACTGCCTTACGACATACGCTCCACCTCCCGGCAGCGCGGCGCCAATTTCTATATAGCCGTATCCGGTCGCCGGTTCTGTTGGGGTGATGCCGAAGGTCACCAGCTTGCCATCGGCTGCCGTCCGCTGCGCCACGCGGATCGCATCGAAATAGGCAGCATCGGCCACGATGTCATGGTCGGAGGCCAGCACCTGCAGAACTGCGTCGCTCCCGAAACGTCGACTTACCAGTGTTGCAGCCGCGGCGACGGCGGGCGCTGTATTGCGAGCCACGGGTTCCAGCAGGATGGCGGAAAGCGCGATACCGATCTCGCGAGCCTGTTCGGCGACGAGAAAACGGAAATCCTCATTCGTGATGACGACCGGCGCTTCATAGAGCGCCGGGTCCGAAACGCGAGAAAGAGTGGCTTGGAAAAGGGTCCTGTCGGCCACGAACTGGATGAACTGCTTCGGAGCGCTTGCGCGCGACAGCGGCCAAAGACGTGTGCCCTTGCCGCCTGCCATGATCACCGGAACTACCCTGTTGCTCATGCGAATGTTTCCAGTGTTCAAAGGCATACGCTATCGTTCTTGCTTCCGGCCCACTCACGGATCAGTGCGAGCCCCTGATCGAGCAGGGTATTCGCGGCCTCTTCCGTTTCGGCTTCGACGTAGCAGCGCATCTCCGGCGCATTGCCCGATGGCCGGAAGTGCACGATCCGGCCATCGGCCAATGTCATGCGCAGTCCGTCGATGTCGCTCTTGGCGGCGACTGGAGAACCCGCTTTGAGAAACCCGGCGAGATTGCCGTCAGACCTTCTCAGATATGCCATCAGTGCCGCGCTCGCCTCCCCCGGAACGTGCTCGTGCCTGCCCGCCGCCGCGAAGGGCAACCGATAGCCGGCAGCGACCTCGGAAAGCGGCCGCTTCTCCTGGATGGCATTGAAGAGCGCCGCGAGCACCGGCAGGAAGCTGTCACGGGTCGGCAAGGGGCGAAGCCTGCCGGCCGCCACGGGAAGCTCGGAACCGGTAAGGACGCCGCCATTTGCCTCAAAGCCCATCACGGCATCAGCGCCGCACTCGAGCGCCGAGAGCATCGCGGCGATCACAAAGGGCGAGCCAACCTTCGTTCGGACGACCCGGAAATCCCCCGCCTTCTCGATCCCGGAATTCGACGTAACTGGCGTGACGACAACCTTCGCGTCCAGGAACCTGGCGGTTATCAGCCCGAGGAGATCGCCGCGCAGCGGCACGCCCGTCTCGTCAGCGACAAGGGGCCGGTCACCGTCTCCGTCGGCGGAGACAATTGCGTCGAGCTTGTTCTCCCTCGCCCAGGATCTGAGAAGACCTATGGTCTCGGGCGAGACAGCTTCGGTGTCCACCGGGATGAAGCGGTCGGAGCGACCGAGCGCAACGACCTCGGCGCCGTACGTCGTCAAGACCTTCCCTAATAGGTCCCGGGCGACCGTCGAATGCTGGTATAGTCCCACCGTGAGGCCGCTGAGCGCGCCCGGCGGAAGCACGATCGCATTGCGCTTCAAGAAGAGTGCCTCAATTTCGGTTGAGTGGTCCGGCGCTTCTGCCGGAGAACAGTTGACCTCTCCTTTGTTCAGCTCCGCGGCGATCGCTGTGATGTGCAGCTCGTCCTGCTTACCGATCTCGCCGTCGGGCCGGTAGAACTTGATGCCGTTGCGGTCCGCAGGGATGTGCGAGCCTGTCACCATCAGCGAAGCTGCACCAGTGTTCAGCCCGTAGAGCGCCAGGGCCGGCGTCGCTACCGCACCGCATGCAAGTGGTCTTAGACCTTCACGCTTCAGGGCGCCGATGCAGGTTGAGGCAATTCCCGGGCTTGAAGCGCGGAAATCATGGCCGACGAGAACCGCATCACCCGGCCTGATGCCGCCCGCCGCCAATAAGTGCCGGACGAACGCCGTCGTATAGAGCGATGCCGTCCGCCCTTCGAGATCAGCGACAAGCCCGCGAAGACCGCTTGTTCCGAATTTCATGAGGTTCTCGCAAAAATCCGCGCAACCATCGACGTTCAATCGCCGGAAGCAGTCGAGAAGAGCGCAGTGATTTCAATTCCTTACAGACGAGCGAAGCCGTAGCCGCAGCCGGGCAACTCCCTCAAGCATCATTCGCTGCAAACCGAGTGGCCCGGTCTGCACGCGGCCCCCTGGACGGCTGTCTTGAGTTAAGGGTCTCACCACCGGCTTTTACCGGCTCTGAGCTCACTCGCTCCGGATCAAGCATTCTCCATTCGCGTTCGAGTTTGACCAAGAGACCAACGGGATCGAATAAGACCATGTGATAACCTGGGGTAATTTTTTTATGCAGCTTCAGGCAACAGTATTCGATCGAACAATTCGCACCGAATAAATAACAACATACGCATCCAGTGAGAAAAAATATGTGACCTCGGTCACTCCCTTCACTCGGATGGCCTTCTTCATTGATTTCATATATTCTTCTTCAACTTTGAACTATTCTTGTAAGAAACGCAGAACTACAGCGCCGGGCGCCTGATCAGACGCGCAAGGGCAGGCGTCAAAACAATGGGCTAAAGCGAACGAGACCCCGGGGTACGAGGGTGAGCCCGGCCAAGCCTTGCATGAGCGATTGGCGTGGTCGATGTGCCCGATGTTCTTTGATCATCAGGGTTGTTTCTGCACTCGTGATAAACGAGGTAAAGCACCCCGAAGAAGTATCCGAGTTGCATTAAAACAAAGCAGCCGCCGGCATATTTGAGCGCGGGCCACATCGAGCTCTCGGAGAAATAAGTGATCAGACCGGCTGCGAACGAGGCGAGAGGGATCTGAACGACGACAGCCGGAGCCGCTATGAATTGGATAAACCTTTTCAAGACTTCTACTCACGTGTTGCGGAGCTTCCAGGGAAGCCCGCCTGTTCGATGGATCCGCCGTGACTACTGCGCTTCGAAGGACGCGCCGTTAAGCAGTTCAATTTTCTGCACTTTGGGCTTTGCGCTTATAAACGTGAATGTAATCCACCAGGAGATATGAGGGGTTCGGCGTCTCATCGATCGGCCAGCCCGCGCCGAGAGCAAGGTTCACCAGAGGGAAGAAGGGCATATGAAATTCCGGCGGCGTTTCAAAACTCCATATGGGCTTGCGGTCCAAATAGAACGTCGACCTGGCTGGGGTGATCTCCACACCATAGGTGTGGTATTCGTTGCTGAGCACGCCATCCTCGACGGTGGTCAAGTGGCCGTCCGTGGTGTGCTGCGCTCCCTCGCCCTGCCTCCAGACATGGTAGCCACTGCTGAACTCCCCGGGCGCTCGTCCGTAATACTCGATGACGTCTATCTCAGCCGTGAACTTCGATCGATCAATACCGATCAGCCAGAAAGCCGGCCACACTCCCCTGCCCGGCGGCAGCTTCATCCGCGCTTCGAAATACCCGAACTGCTGAAAAAAGCCCTCGCCCTTTGGGTTCGTCGAAGCCAGGAGGCCGGAGCGCCATTGTCCGTCGGCGCCCTTGCGCGCCTCAATTCGCAGGATGCCTGCGTTGACGGTAAACGGAAAGCCCTCCTCAGGATCGTGGAAGCGAGCATCGCCGAAGTCGCCGTTCCAAGGCGTATGCGAGATCCAGCGTGAGCGGTTTTCCCCCCAGGCGGAGACGTCCAACTGATCGAAATCTTCCGTGAAAGTGATCTCAAAGTCATCCAGATGGATCTGTTCCTGGGCGATGCCCGGTCTGCCTGCCAATCCTATGGCGAATATGCAGGTCAATGAGAGCGTCCTGGCGGATTCTATGAAGCACATTTGGTTTTTCCTGCACGACAGTGTTGGCGAGCTTCCTGTCTGCGGTGAGATCAATTGGCGCCGGCCCTTTGACCCGCGAAGGACGCGACGGAGGCGTCGGAGCCGCCGAAATGCGCTGACAATTGCTGCTCGATGAAGGCAGTCAGACGATTGCGGAAGGTCGCCGAGGAGAATTGCGCGGCATGCTCGCGGATGAGGGGCGCGTCCATATCGTCCTCGACCCGCTCGAAGGCCTCGATGGCTTGGAGAAGTGCCTCCGGCGTCTGGCGCGCAAAGCGAAATCCAACAGCGGAGGACGAGACAGTCTCTCGCGCCCCACCGGCATCAAAGGCCAGGACTGGCCGGCCGGATGCCATCGCCTCCACCGGAAGAATGCCGAAATCCTCGACTCCGGGAAACAAGAGAGCGCGGCACCGGGACAGGTGATCGCGCAGGACGGGGAAGGGCTGATGCCCAAGGAATTGCACAGTGGGACCGGCAATGGATTTGAGGAAGGCTTCCTGTTCGCCCTCTCCGATCACCACCAACTTCCGACCCGTCTCACTGCAGGCGCGCACCGCGATATCCGGTCGCTTGTAGGCGGTCAGTTGCCCGGCATAGAGATAGAAGTCGCCCCGTCCACTGCCGATCGCGAAATCGTCAACAGCAACCGGTGGATGAATGACTGTGGCTTCCCGGTCATAAAAGCGTCGGATGCGGTTGGCGACGTAGGCGGAGTTGGCCACGAATGCATCGACCCGCGTCGCGGTCGTTACATCCCAGGCCCGCAGTATCGGCGCAGTCGCCGTCATCAACGCCCGGCCGGGCCAGGAAAGCCCATGCCGATAGACATGAAACTGATCCCAGATGTAACGCATCGGGGAGTGGCAATAGCATATATGAAGCGCGTCCGCCCGGGTTATGACCCCTTTGGCAGGCCCCGATTCACTCGATAACACCAGATCGTAGTCCTGCAGGTCGAAATGTTCGAGCGCAAAGGGCATCAGCGGCAGCATCTTGGTATAGTGCCTTCGCGCGCCGGGGATCTTCTGCAGAAAGGATGTGTGGATGGTCCTTGCCTGCAGAAAAGCGCTGAGACGATTCCGGTTGCAGACCAGCGTGAAAATATCGGCGTCGGGAAACATTCGGCACAGTTCCTCGACCACCTTTTCGCCGCCGCGCATGGATACGAGCCAGTAATGCACAATGGCGACGCGAAGCTTCTTGCCGTCGCTTCCGCTGGAAGCATTGGCCGCCCGGGTCTTAACGATCGTCGGTTCATCGGCCCTGAAGGCTAAGACCTCAGGAAGCGCAGGCGCTAAGTCGAGCATCACGCGAAAACTCCTTCATGCGGTGTCCCTATTGACGCAGCCGGGGTGCCTTGCGAAATGAGCACCCGATATTCGGCCAGCAGCGCATCGCGCCATTCATCGTTCGCCAACGCCAGACGTGATGACGATCGGAAGGCACGCTCGCTCATTTGACGAACCTCGTCCGTTGGCATTTCCCGGAAGCGCACCAGCACATCGGAAAAAGCCTCTTCATCGCCCGTATCGCAGGAAAGCGCTATGCCGGCACCGGTCATCTCTTGGGCGAGAAATGCGTCTTTCGAGAGGATGACGGGAACGCCGCTGCGGGCCGCTTCGATTGCAACCAAACCGAACGGTTCCGGATACCGCGAAGGCATAACCAATGCGCACGCCTTGCGGATGGCCCGGCTGATTTCCGCGTGCGACAACCACCCGAGAGTCCTCACGTGCGAGCCGGATGCCGAAACCTTTCCCATTAGCGGGCCGTCGCCAATCACGCAAAGCCGCGCTCTGGCTCGCTTCGTGGCTGCGACCGCATCTTCGATGCCCTTCTCCTCGTCCAGTCGACCGATGAAGAAGAACTCGTCATTGTCTTCCGCCTTGACGCGTTCGGAAGAAAGGAAGGCGACAGGATTACGGATTGTCTTGGTCCGGCTTGCCGGGTAGCCGGCGCGTAGGAAGTAGCTCTGCATCTTCTCGTGAAGAAGAACGATCCTGCCAAACTTCTCCTGGCCCCTCAAAAGCCGCTGGACATTGGCACCCCGAACAACCCGCCAAAGCTTCTGCGGATAGCTCCGCTTGTCACAGGCGGTCGCAAGGCAAGCCACCCCGAGCGGACGATGGGGGCAGATCCTCTGCGCCTGATAATCGAAATAGGCGCCGTTCGGACAGGCCGCGAAGAAATCATGCGCGTGAACAACACACCGACTCGCGACCGGGGCGAGTGAGCTGAAAATTGCCGGAGACAGGATCTTCGACCAGCCATGCACATGATAGGCCGTGTTCGGGGTGTCGTTTGCCCTGACCCAGGCGGCTATCATTCGCGCAGCATTTACATTGTGAATTCCGGCAAAAGCCGCCGTCATTCGCTTGGCGTTGAGCAGGTCGCGGCCGCCCAGGGCAACGATAGTAGCCCCAAGAGCCCGCAGTTCCACGTTCGCGCCATCGTCGCCGCAAATGTAGGTCACGGGAATGCCAAGGTCGCGCAACAGCCTTGCTGACAACAGGGCAAGAGTGGTTGCTCCCCCGCGCGCCGCAGAGTAGTCGTCGATGATGACCACCCTGTCGAGGCCCGCGGTGGCCAGATGATCGCCGAAGGAGCGTTCCGCAACGACGTTTGCGCCCGGACTTCCTCGTCGATCGCGGCTATGTGCTTCAGTCGTGGACACGGGGAACCTCATTTCGCCGAGAACGTGCTGTCGGCATAGCTTTGCAAGGCCTTGCGGTTGAGGATGCGGATCCGGCCCTGCGCTCCATCGATGATCTTGCTCGCCCGCAATTGCCGGAGACACTTGTTGACCTTCTCGCGAGAGGCTGGAAGCGTCGCCGCAAGTTCATGCTGTGAAATGATCAATTCGTCCCGGAAGTTTGGCGTGTCTTTGGCGTAGACTTTCGAGAGCCGCAGCAGCGTGCTTGCCAGTCTTGATTGCAGGCTCGACCCGGCATTCGAAACAATGCGAAGCTCAAGCTCCGAAACACGCGCCAGTGCCTTGAATAAAACCGTTTCCTGAAAATCAGGATCGCTGGCATATCTCTCGCGCAGCATCCGTCCTTCGAAGAAGTGAAGTTCGCAGTCGGTAGCGGCGCGATATTCGAGACTCAACGTCTGCTTCCGCAAGACTTCAAGCTCACCGATAGTCCCCGCTTTGGGTATGATCTCGACGATGAACTCCCTGCCGTCAGGCAACACCGTGCTCGCAATGACCAGACCGTGCTGCACGCGAGCAAACTTGTCGATGCGGACGCCTGCCATGGCGATAACCTCGCCGCGGCGAAAGCTCCTCGCACTCGAGCGACTGAAGGCGAATTCATCGTCCGCCTCCGCGCGGCGCTCTCCGCCAAGAGGCGGTACAAGCGCCCGACTGACACCGTAATCGCGGATAGGTAAGGGGCCGTCCATACGCTTCACTCCTCGAGCAAGATCCCAGAGCAATGGCGAATGCTGCAGCGCAATATGCGTTAATAGATGTAATTACCGTACTAGCGCTGGTCAAATCACCCATTGGGATTATTTTTGGAGTATCAAATTATTACTCTGCTGTTTTTTAAGGCAAAAAGAGAACAATATAGGCATGTTACCGAGTAATTATTTGCATGTTTTCGACGTCTTCTGTAATTACTTCATTTAAAGCAAAGACTTATCGAACTTATTCAGGCACAAATAGCTATAAAGCCTCGAATTCCTGCCAATTTCCCTAACAGAATATTTTGTTAAGCAGTATGACCTTGGTCACATACAGCTTCATCGCAGTGCAGCAAAATTAGCTCGATTTAGACCGCGAGAGGGACGCGAACGATGGCGAGCAGAGCGCAGGGCCGAGAGGCAGAACGGGCATGGCGCGGCATTGCCGCGAATACTCAAAATTTCAGCGGATCCAGATCTCACCCCCTCGGGCGAAACTCCAAACGCGTAGTTGACCTTATGGTCGCAACATTCGCCTTGGTGATCCTCGCTCCACTTCTTCTAATCGTGGCGATCGTCGTGAAGCTTGGTGATGGCGGGCCAGTCCTTTATTCGCATACCCGGGTGGGATTTGGCGGTGCCCCTTTCGGATGCCTTAAATTCCGCACGATGAAGACGAATGCAAGCGCCCAACTCGCGGAACTGCTCAAGACCGATCCTGCTGCAAGGATGGAGTGGGAAGCGACGCGGAAGCTGAAGAATGATCCTAGAATCACAGTCGTAGGCGAAATCCTAAGGCGCTCGAGCCTTGATGAGCTCCCGCAGCTCATCAACGTCGTGCGCGGAGAAATGAGCTTGGTAGGCCCACGACCGGTTACGGCCGAAGAACTGCCGCGCTACGGAGAGCATGTTGTCACCTATTTTGCCGCTCGTCCTGGTCTGACCGGCCATTGGCAGACCAGCGGGCGCAACGATGTCAGCTATCAGAGCCGCGTATCGCTCGACGTCCAATATGTCCGAACCTGGTCCCTCTGGAAGGATTTCGCCATCATGCTCAAGACCGTTCCGAGCCTGTTCTCGCAGCGCGGGTCATACTAGCGCCCGTAACGGAGGAGCAGAGCGAGCCCGCCAAAGCTTCGAAAATCCCAATGATTGCTGTGGAAGACGGATGAGGCAACATGAATTACGTCTATGGCGGTGTTTCCCCGACAGCCCTCCCCGTCTCGAACAGCAGCGCCAATTCGCCATTGGCCTTGCAAGATGTGTTCTTTTTTCTTCGAGTGCGCTGGCCTTGGATCGTCGCCACGATCACAACCTTCCTCGCCCTATCGATTGCTCACCTCACCACAGCCAGGCCGACTTTCGTGGCAGATACCCAGCTTCTCGTCACGCTGCCGGCCAATAGCTCCGAGACGCAAAGAGCCTCGGCCGAAGATGCGTTCCTTGAAGTGCAGCTGCAGATCGCTGGTTCCAGCGACGTACTTGCCGCAACAGCATCCGCGCTCGATCTCGCCAGCGACCCGGATTTCGCCGATCAGACACCGTCGTCCAAGGAAATCGCCAAAGAATGGTTGATGGGCCTTCTTCTGGGACGAGCAGAACCAGGCAACGAGGCGGGCGAGATCCAGCCGGGAGCGCGGACAGAAGAGCAGAAACGCATGGATCGGATCATCACGCGGCTGCGCAGCATTGTGACTTTGCGTCGGAGCGGACGATCCACGATCCTGCAAATATCGGCGGCTGCATCGAGCCCTGAAAAGGCAGCGAAAATCGCCAACACCGTCGCACAGGAATATATCCGCAAAAACATCCAAATGAATGCTCGGGCCGCGCAACAGTACAGTGAATGGCTGGAGAAGTTCCTCGTTGAACAACAGCGCGAACTGCGCGAGGCAGCCAACGCCCTGACCTCCTTCAAGGCCAATCCACGTGACCAGTTCAAGCTTGCCGAATTGCGGAGCGCGGCGGACGCGCGCCGCGCTCTCTTCGAAAGTACCCTGACGCGATTTACCGAAGCGAAACAACGCATCTCCTATCCGGTCTCCGACGCCACAGTCGTTTCCGCGGCGACCCCGCCGCTTTCCAAGGACCGTCCGCGTGGCAGCTTGATTCTCGGCTTTTCCATCGCAGTCGGCACAGGCGCCGGTTTGATGTTGGCCATGATACGACATGTCGGCGATCGCCGGATCATCCGCGCCCGCCAGCTCATCCAAGCAGCGGGATTGAAAACGGTCACGTTGTTGGGACGTCGCTCTGTCTCGTCTCCCCCTGCCGCCGACGCAAGCAATGGCGCGGCGACTCTTCGGACCCTGGATGGCATGGGCGAATTGGCCGCGATTGTCGCCGGCATGCGACGCAGACAACGGACTGTCATCGGAATAGTCGCGGTCAATCCGGGCAGCGGGGCGACGACCATTGCCCGCGAGCTTGCGATCCTTACCGCACTGTCGGGCTCGCAAACGCTTCTTATAGATGCGGCCGCCCCGAAATCCTCCCTGAGCGCGGCAATTGCGCCTCAAGCCGCGATCGGTCTCGTGGATGTGCTCGACGATATCGACCTAATAGAGACGGCGGTGATCTCGCTTGCGCCAACCCTTCAATTTCTCCCGCTCGGTAAAGTCGGCAGGGTCACTCCAGCCATTCGCATGAGTTCGGGCCGGACCCAATGGAGTTTCGATGCCCTGAAGAAGAAATACGACGCGATCCTCGTCGACCTTCCCGCATTCTCCGCTTCGCCGGATGCGAATGCGATAGCGCCGGAACTGGACGGAGTGCTGGTGGTGACAGCCTATGGGCGCACATCCGTCGATGACGCAGTCAGGGCGATCGACAGCATGCGCAACGTCGACGGCGAGATCCTCGGCGCCGTCGTTAACAACGCCCCAGCCAGGATGCTGCAATGACAGCGGACTCCGGCTGGACGAGAAAGCGAGGCAGGCAAGCCATGCAAGCGCGGTTTGATCACAACTTGCCCCGTCGCACGGAGTGGGTACCGCTCCCGTTGCGCGCCACCATCGGCATCGCTTCGGCCGGCCGCCCCGCGACGCTTCAACAGACGATCTACTATCTGGCTACGGTGCAACCTCATCCGGTGCGGACGATCGTATGCGTGCCAGACATGGACGATGCGGGCTCGCTTTCGAGCTCGCTCGGCGTCGAACTCATCGTCGGCCCGCGCGGCCTCACGTGCCAGCGCAACGCGATCATCCGCGCCGCGGCGCCGGACACGGATATTGTCGTCTTCCTCGACGACGACTTCGTTCCCGCACCCGACTTTGTAGCCCGAATGGCAGCCGTTTTTGCGCGGCAGGAGGATGTCGTCATCGCTACCGGCGACGTCCTGGCTGACGGTATACTTGGCAAGGGCCTGAGCATGGCCGAAGCGCTCAGCATCATTGAAAGGGCGGACGAGCGGCCGGAACTGGTGACGGACGTCTATAATGCTTACGGCTGCAACATGGTGGTGCGGCTGGCGCCCGTCCTGGAACAGACACTGACATTTGACGAAGAACTTCCGCTTTATGGCTGGCTGGAAGATGTCGACTTCAGCAGGACCATCGCACGTCATGGGCGGTCCGTTAAGGTCGCAGGAGCCCTCGGCGTTCATCTCGGCGTCAAGTCAGGTCGTCAGCCCGGTCTACGACTTGGCTATTCGCAGGTCGCCAATCCTGCCTACCTGATGCGCAAGGGCACGATGTCGGCCTCGCGGGCGATCGCGCAGATAAGCCGCAATATGCTGGCAAACCTTCGCGGCGTGCTGTTCGCGGATCGCACCGTCGATCGGCTTGGACGCCTGCGCGGCAATATTGTCGCCGTGAAAGATCTTCTCGCGGGCAATTCATCCCCTTCGCGCATCCTGGAATTCAGCGGTAGCTCAACTAAACCGTTGTTGTCACCGACCCCAGCGAACCGGAGCTAGCAGACGCCATGAAACGACCTCTCTTGTCCGGTCTTCGCCCTTCTGGTGGCCTCGCGATGCTTGTCGTCGCTTGGACGGCGCATTTTGAACCAGCCCAGGCCGAGCCTTATACGCTTGTCCCGGAGGACAGAATAAAGCTGCGCATCGTCGAGTGGCGTCCGGCTGAAGAGCAATATGCCAGTTGGCAGGCGCTCGAAGGCACCTATGCGGTCGATGATGCGGGCAACCTGTCGATCCCCATCGCGGGCGAGATCACGGCCATGGCCAAGACGACCGAGCAGGTCTCCGACGCCATTGCGACCGCCTTGACCGAGAATGCCAAGCTGCCGGGCAGACCCTTCATCGCCGTAGAAATCGCCGAGCATGCGCCGATCTTCATCACCGGCGCCGTTGAGACGCCCGGGCGCTATTCCTTCCAAACAAACATGACCGTGATGAAAGCGGTCAGCGTTGCCGGCGGCTTTCTCCGCCGCGGGGAAACCTACACCCTCGAGCGCAACCGGATCGAGGCCGCCGGCACCTATCGCTCGGCCGCTCTCGTTCAACGCGATCTCCTTGTTCGGAGGGCCCGGCTCAGCGCCGAAATCGCCGGCGCAACGAGCTTCGAGATCCCCGCAGAACTTTCCGGCACGCCAGACATCGACAAGGTGAAGGAGGAAGAGATCAACCTGATGCGACTGAGGCGCATCGAGCTCAAAAGCCGGATCGACGCGGCCGATGACCTCAGCCGTCTTTACAGCCAGGAAATAAAGACGCTTGAGGCAAAGATCACCACGCAGAGACGGCAGATCGACCTCGCACAGCGGGAGTTCGACAGCGTCAACAACCTCGCCAGTAGAGGCCTCACCGACAATGCCCGGCATTTGTCCGTCGATCGAGGATTGGCGGAGGCCCAGGGTCGGTTGCTCGACCTGGAGATCGCCCTCACCAAGGCTCGCCAGTCGCTCAGCGAAAGCGAGCAGGGAAAGCTCAATATCGTCAACAAACAAAATGCGGAGAACCAGCAGGAGGTGAATACGATCGAATTGGCAATCCGCAAGTCGGCAATCGACATGCAGGTCGCACGATTGCTTGGCGAACAAGCCGACTACAGCGCGCAGGTCGCAGGAAGCGCACAGGAGGAGGTCGTCGCGCTTGGCAACATCGGCAAAACCTTCAGGATCACGCGCCGCAACGGCGACGGAAGCTATAGCCATATCGATGCCGATGAAACGACGCCTTTGCTTCCACACGACCTGATCGAGGTCGGCACCGGCGTAGCCTCGCAAAAATCATCTTTGCCGCAGTATCCGCAACTTTCGCCTGCCATGCTCGCAAACATGGCGCAGGAGGATACTTCCGAGCATCTCGAGCCGACCAAGAGACGCCATGACGATTGAAGTGATCGGCTATATCGCCTTTCTGCTTGGTGCGTTCGGCTTCGTTCTCGGAGCACGCTTCGCGACCGCTGTCCTTTGCTTTTCGGTGTTGTTCGGCGCCGCCGCCGCCATTCAGCTTCCCTCGCTTGGTGGCAGCAGTATCCAGCCCAGCCATCTCCTTCTGTTTTCGCTGATCGCCTGTTGCGTGCTTCGCCCCCGGCTGATCCAGGCGGCATTGGCAAGCGCCGCTTATCCAGGCCCTGGCTTCTGGTTCGCCGGATATATACTCTTTTCTGTGCTTTCGGCTTTTTTCTTGCCGCGAATCTTCCAAGGCGCGACGTTGGTCTACTCCTCCGCGCGGGGCGCGTCAGGCGTGATGTCGACAATAGCCTCGCCGCTTTCGCCTGGCTCGTCGAATCTGACTCAAGCGGTCTACCTGCTCAGTGATCTCGCCTGTTTTGCCGTCGTCTGTGGCCTCGCGCAACTGGGGCACGCGCGGTTCCTGGCCCAAACATTGGTCACGACTGCCGCAACCTGTTTTGCCCTGGCAAGCCTCGACGTGGGGACGTTCATGGCCGGCCAGCCCGAATGGCTCGATTTCATCCGAAACGCCAACTACACGATGCATACGGCAGAAACCATGAGCGGTTTCAAACGCATCGTCGGCTCGTACCCCGAAGCAAGCGCATACGGCTCGGCGGCATTGGCGTATTTCACATTCACGCTCATGCTTTGGCTAGAGCGTTTTCCAAGCCGACTGGCCGGTTTTGCAGCCCTGTCGATCGGCGTAACGATCCTCCTGTGCACATCGACGACCGCATATCTCGCCGGTGCGCTTGTTCTTCTGGCCGTCATCGCGTTCAGCCTGAATCAGCTTGTCGCCGGCCGGACAACGACGCGCCACGCGGCCTTTCTGGGCGTCACGCTCTTCGTCATGCCGGCCGCGGTCATCGGCCTTATGCTGATCCCGGACGCCTGGGACGCGGTGAACGATCTCGCAAGTTTGACACTCGTCGACAAGCTCGAGTCGCAGTCCGGAGAGGAACGCACGGCTTGGAACACCTTGGCTCTGAGGGCTTTTGTCGAGACGGCGACGTTCGGCGGCGGACTCGGAACCGTGCGGGCATCAAGTTTTCCGGCCGCATTACTGTCCAATACCGGAGTGGCCGGCACGGTCCTTTTCCTCGTCTTCCTGCATAGCCTCTTAAACGCGGCGCGCTCAAAAAAAACGGCTAAGCGGCCAGGCAGAACGATTGAAGAGAGAACGATTGGACTTGCCGCGATCTTCGCATCGATGGCCCAGATCGCCTCCGCAACGGTGTCGGCAAGCGGCACCGACCTCGGCCTTTTGTTCAGCATTACCGCGGGCCTGGCTGCCGGTTGCCTGACACGCCCCCGCGCATCCCGGGAACGGTTCGCCCAGCCGCATCTATCGAGGACATCGGCATCGTTGACGACCTTGCCGGTGCTGGTCTCAAGATGATCGACCGCTCGCATTCCAGACCAGAAACGACTCGGCCATCGGCGATGAGCGCGCGTCGCTTTCGCGCGGCATCCATCGACTTAGAAGTACCTGCCCGTCCGAAAGCCTGGAAGCTACTTGCCCGGGGTATGCGAGGGGTCGGCGATCGCTTTCGTTGCGGAAGGCCGGCGTGCCCGGCGCAAGAGTCCCCAGAAGAACACGCCGCCGATGTAGCAAATCTCCATCAGCAGGAGAAGGGCGATGCTGGAGACGATTGCATGGGGCGTGGGAGACCCTTTCACAAAGGTCAAAATTCCGAAGCCCAGTGCTACGAAAAGCGCAAAAACGGCGAAGGCGGCTGCGCGGATGCGGGCCCCGGCCGCGATCGATATGACCGCTACGATGACTCCGGAAAGTATCGCCATCCCTCGCTTTGCGTCCCTTTTAGAATATTGCCCACTGCCCCCTGGTTTGAGCCGTCCAACACGCACCTTCAGGGTATCAGCTGTTTATACACGCTGGCATTTAAGATTGCGATAATCAAACGCAGAGGCGTTGACCGCTTCCAACTCGCCCACGGCTCAACCTCCTGCGGCTTAACAATTGGAACCGGTTTTGCAAACGACAGCTTCCGCAACAGATTTCATCATCGCCTTCCCGGCGAGGCGGCATGAAAAGAGGGAGATGACATGAACACTCAATGCGTTGTTTACGTGACAGATGTCGCATATTCGTTTCCGACGATCCTGTCAGCGCTCCAGGCACGAGAATTCTCAAGTCCGACAAGCGATGTCTGTATCCTCATGTCGGAGCATCTGGAAAATTTTGGCGAGCTAAGAAGCCTGCTTGCATTGCGCGGGGTTCAACTGGTGGATGCCACCGAAGCCCTACAGCAGGCCCTCGGCAGACTCGACGGCTCCCACTTTCAAGGGCGCATCAGCGTCAGCACCATGGCGAAGCTCGTGCTTTGCGACGTCCTGCCACCACGCTATACGCAGATTATCTATCTCGATGGCGATACCCAAGTCGTCAGCAGCTTGAGCGAGCTTCAAAAAGCCTATGTCCCTGAAGGTAAATTCTTTGCGGCTCGAGACTACACATCCATTCGTGACTTTCTGAACTATGGCAAGGACAGCCACTACTTCAATGCGGGCTTCCTCAAATTTCACCGCAATGGCTGGATCGGCCCGGAAGCACTGGAGTTTTTCGTCAAGAATCCGGCTGCATGCGATGGGATGCACGACCAGGGTGCCCTGAACTGTGTCTGCGGCTCCTCGCTCATTCTCGTTTCAAGCCGCTGGAACTTTCCCAAGCAGTTCCTTCACCTCGTCAATTCGTCCTCCTTGGCCGTCGTCCACTACATGGCGCATCCGAAGCCTTGGCATGGAACATTCTTTCCCTGGACGGACAAGGAAAGCCAAGTCTATGTGGATTTGCGCAAGGCCCATCCGCTGTTCCGATCCCTCTACCGGGGAATAAGCTTCGATCGTAAGGCCTTATACAAATATCGCTCGCTGAAGGAGCGTCTCACGCACACTATTCGGCAAAACAAATACGGTCCGCAGCTGCAGGGCCTGTTTGTCGGAGACTACGCTGTCTGACCGTCATCTCCGCATGCGATGTCGCACGGCCGGTCAACGCGCGGCGCGGTAGCGGCGATCCAAGTAACCCGTGCACCGAAGGCGAGAGAATACGCCGCGAAAGGTTGAGAAAGACCTATGGACCCGATCACAACCACCGCCAGCATATCCCACTACGTCAAGGCTCGCCTGCGTCGGACCTGGAAAGCCAGGGAGGTGACGTACGAACAGTTGCGCAGTGGACTCGAGCGCGCCCGTCACGTCGTTATCTTCGTCGTTCGTGACGAGGGGCGCCGGCTTCCCTTCTTTCTCCAGTATTATCGCAATCTCGGCTTCGAGCACTTCATCTGCATCGACAACGGATCGGCCGACGGCACACGCGAGCAATTGTCGGGCTGCAGCGATGTGTCCGTTCTTTCAAGCGGAGGCTCCTATAAAGGCGCGCGCTTCGGCAACGACTGGATCAACGCGGTCATCAATCGGAACTGCCGGGGCAAATGGATTCTCTACGTCGATGCAGATGAATTTTTCGTCTATCCGCACTGCGATACACAATCGATCAGTAGTCTGACTGCCTATCTTGAATCAAACGGCAACCAGTCCCTGCAGACGGTCATGGTCGACATGTACAGTCGGAAGCCGATTCTTGAAAATATCTGCGAGGCCGGACGGGATCCTCTTGAGATTTGCAACCTGTTCGATCGCACCGGCTATGCGTCACATTTCGACAAACGCAATCAAACGATCTGGATCAAAGGTGGCGTTCGTGGACGGGTGTACTTTCAAAACCGGATGTGGGATGGGCCTGCGCTGAATAAAGTACCCCTCATCTATATGGGCGGGGAACGCATGTTCCTGAAATCGTCGCATCAGGTTTGGCCGCTTTTCCTCAATCTTGGCGAAATGCGTGGCGCCGTTAGAATCTCGGGGGCGCTCTTACATTTCAAGTTCTTGTCGACTTTCGTCAAAAAGGCAATTGATCCGCTTAACAAGGCCGAACACACCGAGGAGTACACGGCGTATACCTCAAACATCGACAATACCAACTTCCTCAGCAGCAATACCACTGAATACAAGACCTGGGAGGATCTGTCAGGGGTCGGACTTATTCAAGGCGCCGGATGGATATACTGGAGGAATGCGATCGATCAGCACGCGATTTCATCACAGCTCAGCCAGAGTCATCCCAGCCAGCGTGTCACGCTACGGAATTCGCTCGAAAATGGGAGTGTATGATGTTTGGAGACGCGCGAGCCTTTTCTGGACCGTTTCAGGTTTGCATCGTCGGCGCGGGACCCGTTGGGTTAGCCGTGGCTCTCGAATTGAGCCGGTTGAATATTCGCACATTGCTGATCGACGCAGGAGCGAGGCGCGCGAGACGCCCACGCCCGAACGAGCCGCCCTTTGACGTCTGCGAAGGCGAGAACCACCGTGGAGACCCCGAAACGCTCGGAACAGGGCTCGGCGGCACGTCACGGCGGTGGGGAGGCAAATGCGTCGAGTTTGACGATATCGACTTTGTGAAGCGGAACCACATCGGCGATGGAAATTGGCCGATAAGCCATAGGGAGCTTTCGCCTTTTTACGAGCGAGCGCGTGCAATCCTCAGCTGCGACGCAGATATCGACGAGCCCGCTGCCCTTGAACCACAAGGATTTTTCCGGTCGCTTGAACGCTGGACGCGCGTGCGTGACACAGCTGCGGCGAACGGACAGGAACTTCATTCCTCGCCGCATCTGACTGTCGCCTTGAACGCGCGGGTACACTCCATAGAGTTCGATCCCGTCGCCAGCACGGTGAGGAAGCTCGGCGTCTCCTGCAGGGGTCATTCTCACTTCATATCCGCGCAATATTTCGTACTGGCCTGCGGCGGTCGTGGAAACGCCCGCCTCCTGCTCAACCTACAGGCGGAGTTTCCTGAGCTATTTTCGGGTAAGCAAGGCCCGCTTGGCCGCTTCTACATGGGGCACTTGGCCGGCGAGATCGCACAGGTTCAGTTCTCGGGTTCCGAGCAGGCACGAAGCTATCGGTTCTACATGTCTGCTAATGGCACCTTCGTGCGCAGGCGATTTCAGCCGGATGCTCAACTTCAGTCGGAGCTTGGTATCTCGAACATAGCGATGTGGCCGCAAAATCGTGATATGGCCACTGCCGTCCCCGGGGACACGACTAGTTCCCTCGGATATGTGCTCAAGAACATGAATTCCGTGAACCGAGGGCGAACGGAACCGAGCATTGCGCCTCATCTGTGGAACCTGGCGCGCAATCCGTTGAAATCCATCGGCTCAGCCGCGAACCTCTTCCACAAAAGGGTTCTCCTTCATGAGCCGCATTTGTTCGTGCCTGACCCGCATCATCTCTACCGTCTGCGTTACCATGCAGAGCAAATACCGAATCGCGAGAGCAGGGTGTTCCTTAGTCAGGTGCGCGACCGCGACGGGTCCTTGAAGCTGGCCGTATCGTTCAAATATTTGACGCAGGATTATCACTCGACGGTTCTAGCTCATCAGGCGCTCAATCTGTGGCTCGCCCGGCAAGGTGTCGGCAGGTTGGTCTTCTTGGCCGGGACCGAGGACCTTGAACGGCTGGTCGCGATGCAGGCCAAGGACGGCTACCACCAGATCGGCGTTACGAGAATGTCCGCAAACCGTCGCGACGGGGTCGTTGATGCAGATTGTCGGGTGCATGACATCGCCAATCTCTTCGTGGCAGGTAGCTCGGTGTTCGTGACGTCGGGCCAGGCCAACCCTACCCTGCCGGCCGTCGCAATGGCAGTCCGGCTCGCCTATCACATACGCCGATCGTTGTGCTCTGTGGTGCCCGCGACGATAATCAGGCCGCGGCCCCCACACATTTTGCCTCCACCTTCTGAGATTGCTCAGGGACTACACGACAAGACTTGATTATGGCGCATGTTGCGGTCAGCACATTTTTGCTCGGGGCGCTGTGATCATCGACTTGATGCAGAATGCCATGGCTTCGCAGACTGGTCTGCCTTCGGCGGGGGCGATGCCGCAATTCCAGATACGAGCGCAGCGGCTGGCCGCGATAAGTGGCGCACCAGTCACCCGCGCCTGGCTCTGGCACCGATCTCAAAAAGTTGGCGACAACTACCGCCCGTTTCGAGCGACAGCTGCAGAACCGTTCCCAGCCGTTCCTCGCCTTGAACGGATTCAGTCAGACGACGCTGCGATCGAGGTTACGCGGAGGCACCCGAGTACAAGTCCTGTCAGCCTTGCCAAGGATCAATAACAACGACGCCAGTACCTTCGAAGTCTCTAATGTTTCGCGTCACGACGATCATGTCGTGAACGAGAGCCGTCGCCGCAATCAGCGCGTCGGCCTCGTTGCGCCGGTCGGGGATGTGCAGGTGCGCGCAACGTGTCGCAACCGCATCGTCAACCGGCAGAATTCGGTCGGCGAATTCCGGGCGCACGTGACCGTCAAGCCAAGAACGCAGGCGAGCGCCTTGTGTAGCGTCCCGGCGCTGTACCCCGAGTACACCGCGCTCCAGCTCAAGAATCGTGATCGCCGAAAGGAAGAAGCGCTTCGCATCCTCCGCTCCGACCCACGCCACTACATTGGCATCGGCCTTGCCGTCGCCGACCTTGCGCAATTCGGAAACGACGTTGGTATCCAGCAGGTATCTCAAGACAAGTCCACTTCGCGCGGCCCGATTTCGACGCGGTGCGGCTCAAAATCGATCGCCGAGAGGCCAGGCATGGCAAGAGCGTCGACAAGGCTGCGGTGCTTACCTGTCAAGCGCTCGAATTCATCATAGGTCATTAGGACGTGGGAAGGCTTGCCGCGGTCAGTTATGATAACCGGGCCGCCTTCGGCTGCCTTCTTAGCGCTACTCACGTCATGATTTAGCTCTCGGCTGGAAAGGGTCGTGATACCCACGGCTCACCTCCATGTAGGTAATTACCTACAATTTAGCATCAAAGGAAGAAATGACAATTCGAGTGGAACCCAGCGGGTACATCAGCTTTAATGGAGGTATCCGGCGCCCGCAGCATTCCAGTCGATACATTATGCGATCTTCTGTAACGGGCTTTGCGTCAATCCCGTGTGAGCGTAATCCCTCGCCGAGTGCTTGCTTCTGTCCGCAGTCGGAGCTGGTCCGCCTTCCGGATGGCGAAGGCATTAGCGATGGGGCACTCTCTGCGGCGCCGTGAAGCTTTATCCATTCGTCGATCACCCTTTCGCAAGCTCATTCAGGCGCTATGCTGTAAGCCAACATACCAAGCGCGAGGCCATATGACGGACCGACATCAGAGCTACTCCCGAGAGCGGATGACCATCCTTGGCGATCTTGACGCCCTCTCCTTCGTTCCCTGGATCCGGCGCCATGCAGCCAAGCTTGGTCTCTCCCAGGCCATATCTCATACCAGTTCCCAGCGGATCGAACTCGAGGTCGCCGGACCGGTGGATCTGATCGACATGATGGAGCTGGGATGCTCACTCGGGCCCTTCGACGTCTGGGTCGAAACGATACACCGCACACCGGTCGACGGCGGAGGCGACCAGGTCCGCGACCGGCCCTCTTGACCGTCCACAGTTATTTTGCCGTTTATTTAATCAAAGTTGCCAATGCAGAAAAATTATGCAAGCGTGGCAACATTGAGCCGCAAGGACTCGCGTCGACTTCGGGTTTTTCGCCAAGCTAAAGTATTGGTATCATTTAGAAAGTCTATTATGCTGTCCGACAAGACCGGCTCTTGGACGCCAGTCGCCCTTTCTGCGGATTTGCCAGCGGGAACCGTCATGCCGGCGCGAACACCCGTCGGGCCGATAGCCCTCTGGCGCAGCCAGTCGGGCCGCGCGGCCGCCTCGGCGGACCGCTGTCCGCATCGCGGCATGCGCCTGTCGCATGGCTTCGTGCGTGGCGAGGCCCTCTCCTGCATCTATCACGGCTGGAGTTACGCTCGGGCCGGAAACTGCCTACGCATCCCGGCCCATCCGGGTCTTGCGCCGCCGGAAACAATCCGTGTCCCAACGCATGAGGTTGAAGAGTGCGACGGGGTCATCTGGGTTGCTGTGGGAGAAGCCACCGCTCAGCCCCCGCGGCTTCAAGGCGTCGTTCCGCTGCGTTCCCTGACGGCGCATGCCGCCGTTGCGGCGATCGAGGCTGCGGCCGGCGCAAAGGCAGGTGTCGACGGCTTTGCCTGGCAACCGCAGTCTAAACTGCAGATCCGGCTGCTGCTCGTCCCCCAGGGCGCTGAGGAGACGCTAATCCATGTTCTTCTGGACGATGACAGCAGTCTCTCGCAGCGCATTGCCGCGTCACGTGCCGTCGAGACCTTGCGGCGGACGGCCGAAGATCTTGAGACGAAAGCGACCGCGCCATGACGCACGACGCGATGATCGACGAGTGGTACCCCGTCGGCCTTTTCAGCCAGCTCGACACGAATGCACGCAAGACCGCCCTCATGGGAAGGCCGATCGAGGTGGCGGTCGAGGCCGAGGGTCACGCCAGGGTCACGTCCGGCGATGGGCGCAGCCTGCCGGTTTGCGTCCGCTATGGCCATGTCTGGTCCTCCCTCGGCAAACCTCAGAAGGACCTTTTCGCGATTCCCGAGGCTGACCAGCCCGGCCGCACGCTCGTCGACGTCGGCGTCATTCGCGTACGTTGCTCACCGTTGCGCGCCGTCGAGAACTTTCTCGACATCGCGCATTTCCCTTTCGTGCACACCGATATCCTGGGCGCAGAGCCGCACACGGAGGTGCAGGACTACAAGGTAGAGGTCCGACAGGATGCGGATGAGGTCTGGGCAACGCAGGTGAAATTCTACCAGCCGCAGGCTGCCAAATCGGCAAGCGGCGGCATCACGACGGAATACATGTACCGCGTGCCGGCACCGACTTGCTGCGTTCTCTACAAAACCTGCCCGCCCCGCCCGGGCGAATGGGACGTTATCACCCTCTTCGTCCAGCCGCTCGCCGAAGATCTGTGCGACGTCTGGCCGTGGATGGCACTTTTCGACGATGCCACGCCGATGACCGACCTCATCCACTTCCAGCAGACGATCTTCCTGCAGGACCGCTCGATCCTCGAAAACCAGATCCCGCGGCTCCTGCCGCTCGATCCCGGGATGGAAATCCCGACTCGGGCGGACCTTACCTCGGTCGCCTACAGGCGCTGGCTCAAACGTCACAACTATACCTACGGCGCACAGCTGGTGGCGCAATGAAGCTCTACGATTACGTCCTTTCACCGAGCTGCTACAAGGTGCGCCTGATGGCGGCACTGACCGGCGTGAAGCTGGAAATCAGAGCGGTCGACTTTCATCCCGGCGCCGAGCATCGCGGCCCTGAGCTCATGGCGCTCAATCCGGCGGGCTCCATCCCAATCCTCGAGGATGGCGACCTGATCCTGACCGAATCCGCCGCCATGCTCACCTATCTTGCCGCCAAGGCCGGGCCGGAATGGCTCGGCAGCGGCGCGCCGGAGGAAACGGCGCGCCTCCAGCAGTGGCTTTCGTTCGCACACCGGCTGACCGCGAGCCTCGGCGGCGCCCGCCTTCACGAAATGCTCCTGCGGCCGGGCGACATTGGCACACTTCAGGCGCAGGGCATCGCCGCGCTTCGCGAGCTGGAAGCGGGCCTGGTGGAGCAGGGGCTGCGCGGCATGCGGTTCCTCGCCTCCGACCGGCCGACGGTTGCCGATATCGCCTGTTTCCCCTACGTCGCGCTCGCGCCGGACGGCGGTGTCCCGCTCGATCCTTATCCCGCCATCAGGCTCTGGTCCCGCGCGATCCGCAGCCTCGATAATTTCATCGAGATGCCCGGAATCCATCGGCTGCACGAACTGAAGCGCGAACATGTCGAACCGGGCGAGGTGTGACATGGCCGGTTATCTTCTCAGGAACTGCGCGGCCGTCATCGTGGACCAGGGCAACGGTCCGGGCGTCTCCCGGAACGTGGACCTCCTGACGAATGGTCCCGCGATCGAGGCAATCGGCGAAAACCTTCACAAAGGACCGCTGCCAGCCGGAACGATCACGCAAGACGCCACCGGCTGGTTCGTCTATCCCGGGCTCGTCAACACCCACCACCACTTCTTCCAATGCTTCGTCCGCAACCGCGCCGATCTCGACTGGACGAAGCTGTCGGTCCTCGATTGGCTCGACCGCATCTATCCGATCTTCTCGCGGCTCGACGAGGACTGTTTCTTCCATGCCTCGGTCGCGGCGATGGCCGAGATGATCAAGCATGGCTGCACCACGGCCTTCGACCACCAGTACTGCTTCCCGCGGCGCGCCGGCAAACGGCTGATCGACCGTCAGTTCGAGGCTGCCGACCTTCTGGGCATGCGTTTCCATGCAGGACGCGGCGGCAACACGCTGCCGAAATCCGAAGGGTCCACAATCCCGGACGCCATGCTGGAAACGACGGACGAGTTCATCGCCGATTGCGCGCGGCTGATCGACACCTATCACGATGCCGGCCCCTTCAGCATGCGGCAGGTCGTGGTCGCGCCCTGCCAGCCCGTTAACTGCTACCGCGAGACCTTCGTGGAGTCGGTCTCGCTGGCGCGCGATCGCGGCGTGCAGATGCACACGCATGTGGGCGAAGGCGAGAGCCCGGTCATCGAGGCCCGCCACGGCATGCGGACGGTCGATTACTGTGCGGAGCTCGGATTTGCCGGCCCCGACACTTTCTACGCCCACTGTTGGGAATTGAGCCATGACGAGCTCAGGACAATGGCCGCGAGCGGCACTGGCGTCTCGCACTGCCCGGAGCCGGTCTATCTAGTCGGCGCCGAGATTACCGATATTCCGGCGATGTCAGCCTTTGGTCTGCGCGTGGGTCTTGGCTGCGACGGCGCGGCCTCGAACGACAACTCGAACCTGATGCACTGCGTGCACTCCGCCTACATGCTCCAGTGCCTGACGGCATCGACGCGCGCGCATCCCGTGCCGCCGCCGGCGGATTTCCTCGGTTATGCGACGACCGGCGGCGCTACGCTCCTCGGCCGCCGCGACATCGGCCGGCTTGCTCCCGGGATGGCCGCCGATCTTTTTGCGATCGATACGCGGCGGATGGATTATGTCGGCACGCGGCACGACCCGCTGAGCCTGATTGCAAAGGTGGGCATCGGCATGCCGACCGACATCACAATGATCAACGGCCGCATCGTCTGGGCGAAGGGCGAGTTCATCGGGCTCGACGAGGCGCGGCTGTTCGCCGAGGCCGAGGCCGCTCTCGCCACAGTGGAATTCTAGAAGAGGGGAACTGACATGCTGCACAAACTGACTCGCAGAACACTAATGAAGGGCGTTGCGGCCGCCGGCCTCACAGGCGCGCTTGGTGGCAAGGCCGCCATGGCGACCGACGAGCCGCTCGGAATCACCCTCGTAATCCCCTCGCCGGTCGGCGACGTCGGCTGGGGTCATGCTCTTGCCGCCGGCCTCGAGCCGGTCAAGGCCGCCTACGGCGACAAGGTGAAGGTCACTGTCATCGAGAACATCCCGGAAGGTCCCGATGCCGACCGCATCATGAACAAAACGGTCTCCGACGGGAACAACTTCCTGATCGCTGGCTCCTTCGGCTACCAGAACGGCGCCCTGCAGATCGCCCGCCGCAATCCCGCCGTGACCGTGCTGCACGCTTCCGGCTACCAGGTGGCGCCGAACTTCTCGCCCTTCGCAGCCAAGTATTTCCAGGGAACCTACCTGCTCGGCATGGCTGCCGCCGCGCTCTCCAAGACCGGCAAGCTGGGCTCGGTCTCCGCCTTCGCCATCCCTGAGCTGATCACATCCATCAACGCCTTCACGCTCGGCGCGCAAGCGGTCAATCCCGATGTCGAAGTGTCGGTTGTATGGGTGAACTCGTGGTTCGATCCGGCCAAGGAGCAGGAGGCTGCCAAGGCCCTCATGGCGCAGAAATGCGACGTGATCTTCTCCAACGCACAGGACACGCCGTCCGTCATCTCGGCCTGCGAGGAGGCCGGTGTCTACGCGTTCAACCTCAACTCGTCGATGAAGAAATATGCGCCAAAAACCTATCTTGGCTGCGTGGCGACGGATTGGTCGCCCTTCTTCAAGGCCTCGGTCGACGCCCATGTCGCCGACACCTTCAAGGGCGCCAACGCCTTCCTCGGCGTATCCGACACGGTCGTCGAGGTGGTCGACTGGAACCCGGGTATACCGGCCGACGTGATGACCAGGATCAAGGAGATCGAGGCGAAGATCGCCGATGGCAGCTTCTCGCCCTTTACCGGGCCGATCACCAAGGCCGACGGCAGCGAAGGGGTGGCCGCTGGCGCAACGCTGACGGATGGTGAAATCGTCGCGATGGACTGGCACGTCAAAGGCGTCGCCACCCCCCTGCCGAAGTGAACCATGACCGCGCCCTTGCTGTCGCTCCGCGGCATTTCCAAAAGCTACGGCCAGATTAGAGCCAATCAGGATATCGATCTGGACGTGGCCCCGCAGTCGATCCATGCGATCCTCGGAGAGAACGGGGCGGGCAAATCGACGCTGATGAAGCTGGTCTACGGCGTCGAGCAACCGGACGGCGGGACCGTCGTCTGGGACGGACAGCCTTTGAGCCTTGCCTCCCCTGCGGAGGCGAGGCGCCAGGGGATCGGCATGGTCTTCCAGCACTTCTCGCTCTTCGAGACCCTGACGGTCGTGGAGAACATCCAGCTGGTCGTTCCCGGTCGGAAAGCCGACCTCACGCAACGCATCCGGACGCTCGGACGCGACTTCGGTCTCCAGGTCGATCCGCTTGCCCATGTCCATGCGCTTTCCGTCGGCGAGCGGCAGCGGGTGGAGATCATCAGATGCCTGATGACCAATCCGAGGTTGCTGGTCCTCGACGAACCGACCTCCGTCCTGCCGCCGCAATCGGTGGACATGCTCTTCGACACCTTGCGTCGCCTGCGCGATGGCGGCGTTTCCATCCTGTTCATCTCCCACAAGCTCGAGGAAATTCGGTCGATCTGCGACAGGGCGACCATCCTTCGCGGCGGGCGCGTCACCGGCCATGTGGACCCGCGCGAGCATGATGCGCATGACCTTGCCCGCATGATGATCGGCCGCGATATGCCGGAACCGACGCCGGCACTTCCCCAGTCTAGGGGCGAGAAGCGCCTAGAGATCATCGGCCTCGACTACCGGCCGAACGACCCTTTTGCCATGCCGCTCTCCGATATCAGCCTCACGGTGCGTGCCGGCGAAATCCTCGGAATAGCCGGGATTTCGGGCAACGGGCAAAGCGAGCTTGCCGCGTTGATATCCGGCGAAACGATCCTGCCGCGAGAACTGCGCGATCGGATTTTCATGATGGGAAAGGACGCGGGAACGCTCGGCGCGGCTGCCCGCAGGCAGCTTGGATTCGCTTTCGTTCCCGAAGACAGGCTCGGACGCGGCGCCGTACCCGAAATGTCGCTCGTCCTCAACGGCCTGCTGACGGCGCATCGGCTCGGCCTTCGCAGACACGGCCTCATCGACAAGGCGAAGGCGACGGCGTTCGCCAACGAGTGCATCCGCCAATACGATGTCCGCGGGCCCGGCCCGGATGTGGAGGCCGGCGCGCTTTCTGGCGGCAATCTGCAGAAATTCATCGTCGGCCGCGAGATCATGCTCTCCCCGAAACTGCTTTTCGTGGCCCAGCCGACCTGGGGCGTCGACGTTGGCGCCGCTTCCGCTGTCCGCACGCGGCTCGTCACGCTGCGCAACGAGGGCATGGCCATCCTCGTCATTTCCGAGGAACTCGAGGAGCTTTTCGAACTCTGCGATTCGATCCAGGTGCTACACCACGGTACGCTCAGCCCGCCGCTCGACACACGGGAAACGCGGCCTGAGGAGATAGGACGATACATGATCGGCGCACATACCACTTCTGCCCAGACGGTCCTGGTATGAGCGCTTTCTCCGCAGCCTTCCTTCCCACCCTAACCCGCCGCGAGCGCGCCTCGCTTGCAGCGACGCTCCTTGCGCCCCCAGTCGCCCTGGTCGTGGCGACCGTTCTCAATCTCGGACTCTACGTCCTGATGGGCCGGGATCCAGTCGCCGTTATGTACGCGATGCTTCTCGAGCCGTTCCTGTCCTGGGCGTCGTTCTCGGAGGTGCTGCTGAAGACGGGGCCCCTCCTCCTCATTGCACAGGGCCTCGCAATCGGCTTTCGCGCGAAGGTCTTCAACATTGGTGCCGAGGGTCAGTTCATTCTGGGCGCGATATTCGCCTCCGCCATCCCGGTATGGTTTCCGCAGGCAGCAGGTCAATGGATCTGGCCTGTGATGCTGCTCCTAGGCGCTCTCGGGGGCGCGCTGTGGGCGTCGATCGCCGCCTTCTGGCGCGTCAGGCTCAATGCGAACGAAATCCTCGTGTCCCTGATGCTGAGCCTCGTTGCCGCGCAGTTCCTCAACTACCTGCTCCTTGGTCCCTGGAAGGATCCCAACGGCTTCAACTTTCCCCAGTCGGTGATGTTCCAGAATGACGCGATGGTGCCGATCCTCATCCCCAGCACTCGTGTCAACCTCTCGCTGCTGTTGACGCTCGCCCTGTCGGTGGCGGCGTGGATCTTCATGCAGAAGAGCTTCATCGGCTACAGGCTCCAGGTCGGGGGCCTCGCGCCGCGTGCCGCCCGCTATGCCGGCTTCAATGAAGGCTGGGCGATCTGGCTTTCCCTTCTCATCGGCGGCTGCGCCGCCGGCCTCGCCGGCGCAGCCGAGGTCGCCGGTCCCCTCGGCCAGTTGCAGCGCTCGATCTCGACTGGTTATGGCTATGCGGCCATTATCGTTGCTTATCTCGGCGGCCTGCATCCGATCGGCATCGTTGCTTCCGCGCTGTTCATGGCTGCCCTCTACATCGGCGGAGACAATGCCATGGTATCGGCAAACCTGCCGATCGCCGCGGTCCGCGTCTTCCAAGGCAGCCTCCTTCTCTTCTACCTCATCGCCGTCGCCTTCGTGCGGTACCGCCTCGAATGGCGCCGTGCCGCGTACCGGAGTGAGCCATGAACGCCATCGAGTTCATTCTCGCCGGCATGCTCGCCGCTGCGACACCGTTTCTGCTTGCGGCTCTCGGCGAGATGGTGGTCGAGCGAGCCGGGGTTCTCAACCTCGGCGTGGAGGGCTTGATGGCGTTCGGTGCGGTGCTCGCCTTCATCACCGTCTATCATGGCGGGGGACATCTTTTGGGTTTCGTCGCCGCCGGTCTCGGCAGCGCCGTCCTTTCCCTCGTTTTCGCCGTCAGCGCGCTCGGATTTCGGGCGAACCAGGTTGCGACAGGTCTTGCCATGGGTATCCTCGGCCAAGGTCTTTCGGCGCTTTTCGGCAAGTCCTATGAAAGCCTCACGGTTAAAGGGGTCCCGAAGCTTGCCTTGCCATGGCTTTCGGAAATCCCGCTGGTCGGCCGTCTGTTCACTCAGGACGTCGTCGTCTGGTTGTCCCTTGCCGCGACCCTCGCCATCTGGGTGATGTTTGCCTACACGAAGGTCGGTCTCGTCATCCGGGCCATTGGCGAGAACCCCAAGGCGGCGCACGCCATTGGCCATTCGGTCATCGCCGTTCGCTTCGCCGCCGTCGCATTTGGCGGGACGATGGCAGGCTTCGCCGGCGCCTATGCGGCGGTGGTCTACACCCCACTTTGGGCCGATGGGATGATCGCCGGACGTGGCTGGATCGCAATCGCACTTGTCGTCTTCGGGACGTGGCTGACCGGCCGGATCTTCCTGGGGGCATGCCTCTTCGGCGCAGTATCCCTGATGGGACTCGCAGCCCAGGCGACTGGACTGGACGTTCCGTCACAAGTGCTTGCGAGCTTGCCCTATCTCGTCACGATCATCGTGCTCGGCGTCATTTCGGCAGACCGCCGCCTGCTGAAGCTGAACGGCGTCGCCTCGCTCGGCGAACCCTTCGAGCGATAGCACAACGCCTCCTGCAGAAGCCCATATGGTGAGTCTGATTTGCGCCGCTAGCGGAACGCCGGAAGGGCATGCACGACATCCGAAAATGACGTCAGTGCTCTTCACTCACCTGGACCTTTCATGCGCTTGCGGGCGGCAGATGTTGTTGGGTCCACCGCCCACGGCGGATAGCCGATCAGCGTCCCCAGCGCAGTGCCGCCGTGTCGACCAGCGCGTCCCACAAGGAGAGCTCTCGTTCCTCGAGGCGCGCGGAGGTAATTGAGAGGCCCGCCATATCCAGGGAGGTGACATAGGTTCCGACCAGCGACCGGGCAACCGTGACGCCCAGGCGCGCAAACCGCGCTCGGGCGGAATTGTAAGCGAGGTAGAGCTCCGATACTGGCGTGCCACCGAAGCCGTTGATGAAGAGGAGCAGCTTGTCGCTCCGGTCCGGCGCCAGATCGCTCAAGATCGCCTCGAGCATCGTTTCCACGATTTCGTCGGCGGTCGCGAATTTGACCCGTGCACGGCCCGGCTCTCCGTGAATTCCGACGCCCATCTCCATTTCGTCTTCGTTGAGCACGAAGGTCTCCCGCTCCGTGTCGGGTACGGTGACACCGCTGAGCGACACCCCTATGGTGCGAATGCGGCCGTTTAGGTCCTCACCAAGCGCGCTCAGGTCGTCGAGCCGCCAGCCGGCCTCCGCCGCCGCTCCAAGCAGCTTCTCGACCACCAGGGTTCCCGCAACGCCTCTTCTGCCTTGGCTGCGCTTCGACCCGCTGAGATTTACGTCGTCGCGCACGATCACGGTGCCGATCCGATGCTCCGCCGCCGCGAGCTCGGCGGCCATTTCGAAATTCATGACGTCGCCGTCATAATTCTTGACGATGAGCAGACACCCCTCGCCGCCGTCGGTTTCCCGGATCGCGGCAATGATCTGGTCCGGCGTCGGAGAGGTGAAGACATGTCCGGTGCAGGCAGCGTCCAGCATACCTTTCCCGACAAAGCCTACATGCATCGGCTCGTGCCCGGCGCCGCCGCCGGAAATGAGCGCGACCTTACCCGGACAAAGACTGCGGCGGCGAACGAATTTCCTATCGGTTCCGAAAGCGACCAGCCGTTCGTGGGCCGCGACGAAGCCCGCGAGGCTTTCAGCGACCAGCGTCTCCGCTCGGTTCATGAATTTCTTCATCGTGCCCCTCCCACGACGTCGTGCCCTCCTGTCCAGCGCAAAATCGCAGCAACGCTCCAATCTCGCCACCGGGTGCCCTCGATCGGACTCCAGCTTAGAGGGTCTCGCCGGGGCAGCGATGTACTGAAACACATCGCGACCCTCTAATCCATCGTTCCGACCAGTTTCGCCATGTTCCGGACGAGTTCCTCGATCGCCTCGTCGAACAGGCGGTTCTTCTTTTCGTCGCCGAGATCGGGAACGATCAGCGAGAGCTGGCGCAGCTTCTCCGCGCTTCCGAAATCCGGAAGCTTGCCGGGGTGCGCGGACTGATAGGCCTGAAGGAAGCGCTCCTGCTCGCCCGGGCTGAAGTGGCAGACACGGAAGATCGTCGCGAGGTGACGCGCCGGCAGCGGGGTGGAATAGGCTGGACTTGTCACCTGCGTCACAAAGCTGCGATGCTTGCCGAGTGCTGCGGCGAGCCGCTGGCGGGTTCCCGACGGCCGATTGTCGATGATCTGCGCCAGGATCGTCTTGTAGGCGATGATGGGGTCTTCAACCGTCTCGCGCGACATTCATTTCATCTCCGGCGCGGCCCGGCCGTCCGAGTACATGCGGCCGATTGTGGATCTTATGTCCGCCAAGCGATTGGGCGCCACCGAGAAATGGCGAAGGCCCGCAGCCATGAGCGCCGGTATATGCCGGCGGTCGGAGGCCATCTCGCCGCAGATCCCGATCGGTTTTTTCATAGCCTCGGCAAGCGCTACGCCCTGCGCAATTACCCTCAAGACCGCCGGCGTGGCGGCGCCGTAAAGTGCGGCGACGCTTTGGTCGTCCCTTGCGGCCGCCGCAAGGTATTGCGCCAGGTCGTTTGTCCCGAAGGAGAAGAAGTCCGACCGCGAAAAACGATCGAGCATCAGCGCCGCCGCTGGGACCTCCACCATCATGCCGATCTCCGGCATGCGCGTTTGCACCCCCTTTTTTCCAAGCGCGGTCGTCTCCTCTTCGAAGATGATCCGCATCGCATCCAGTTCCTCCGGCACAGTAATCATTGGCAGCAGGACGCCGAGATTGCCGTGCGCCGCTGCCCGCAACAGGGCGCGCGCCTGCAGGCGGGCTATTTCCGGAAGCGCCAGAAGCAGCCGGATGCCTCGTCGTCCCAGGAACGCTTCGCTCTCCTTGGCCCCGACGCCCAACTCCATCTTGTCGCCGCCAAGATCTAACATGCGCACAATCACCGGCGCATCACCTGCCCAGTCCAGCGCCTGCCTATAAATGTCGTAATGCCTTTCCTGATTGAAGACATTGCCCAAAAAGTCCGTCCGCATCAGGCCGATGCCCGCGACGGACGAGGGGTCGATGGATTTGAGCTCAGACGGATGATTGACGATCGCCGACAGGCGGGTCGCAATCCCGTCGACGGTCTCGATCACGCCGCCGGCTCGAGACGGAGCAGCTGGTCTTGCCTCGGTTGCTCTCGACCGCGCCTCATGAATCTGCTGATCTTCAGGCGCGACAACCACGCGGCCGCCAGTCGCATTGACGAGCACGCGAGCTCCGGCGGCGACTTCGAACCGCCCCGTCGCCACCAGCATGGGCACCGAACGGCTGCGGGCGAGCATTGCCACATGGCTGGAAACGCTGCCTTCGAAGAGGACAATGCCACCGCCGGCGGTCCAATCATGCTGAAGGAAGAGGCTCGGCTCGAGGTCCTTGCCGACAAAAACCGAACCCGGCGCGAAGTCCTCCAGCGGGCGGCCGGTCAGCGCGCCGAGGACGCGGTTGCGTATGTCGACGATGTCGACCGCGCGGGCGCGGAGCTGCTCGTCGGGTGCATCCTCGATACCAGCAATATAGTCGTTGAGCGCCACAAACCAAGCGAGTGCGGCGCCATCGCCGGCGACGATCCGGTCCTCAGCCATTTCGACGAGAGCCGGATCGAGCAGCATCTCAATCTGGAAATCGAGAATGCCGGCGCTCTCCTCGTCCGAACGATCCGCGAGAGCCTCGAGCTCCGCGAGGGCGGTGGCGACGGCCTGCCGCAGCTTGCCGCCCTCCGCGGCCACCGTATCGCCGAGCGCAAGCGCCTCCGCCGTAGCATCGGCGGCGAGGTGGACGGGCCCGACCGCGACGCCCGGAGAGGCGGAGACCCCGGTGATTTCAAGCGTTTCGGCCATGCTTCTTTTCTTCATCAAAGTCGCGCTCGACGAACGCCTTGAGCGCATGGATCGCTTCGGCCGCGCGTAAGCCTCGGGCTCGGATTTTCAGAATCGAGCCCCTTCGGATCCTCGCCCCCATGATCTTGACGATGCTCTTTCCGTTCAGCCACACATGGCTGTCGTTGACCTCGATCTCGATCGTGCAGGGAAACGACTTCGCGAGCCGCGTGAAGATGACCGACGGACGGGCATGCAGCCCGAAGCCGTGCGTCACCTCGATCTCTGCCTGGCAGTAACCGTGCGTGTCGACTGCCTCCGTCGCTTTCCGTCGCGGCCTGTTGTCCATCACGGTGACAGTTCCTCCGCGGTCGCCACGACGCGGGCGAGAGCCGCTCCGCCCGATGCTTCGGCCGCGGCCATCACCGCGCCCTCGACGAGCGGTGCATCGCAAATGATCACTCTTCGGGAACGCGGCTCTCCGAGCATTTCGATCGCCATTTCGCTGTTGGTCTCGGCGCCGCCGAGATCGACGAAGACGGCTACTCCGGCATCCGACCAGGCCCTTTCGATCGCGGCCAATATGCCGGCCGCATGCGTGCCGAGCCCACCTTCCGCATTGCCGCCCGACCAGGCGAGCGGCACGCAATCGCCGACCATCTGGCGCACCATGTCGGCGGCACCCTCGGCGATAAGGGGAGAATGCGACACGATGACGATGCCGACATTTGCAGATTTCGGGTTCATGCCGGACATTGCTCCTCCAAGAAACGACAGATCGCCGCCGTCAGCAGCGCACAACTCCTCGCGCCCGGATCGACATGCCCGATCGACCGGTCGCCGAGAAAGGCGGCACGCCCGCGCATCGCCCTCATCCCGAAAGTCAGGCTTGCCGCCCGTTCCGCCTCTTCGCAGATGCCTGCCAATCCCGCGCGCCTTACCACTTCGGCATGCACCGGGTAAAGCACATCGAGCAACGTCTTGTCGCCGGGGCTTGCCCGCCCACGGCGGGCGACGGCATCGATGGCACTCTCAAGCGCGCTTGCAAAGTCGATCTGTCCGTTCGCGTCCGCCAACTGACGGCCGATCTCGATCAGCAGCGTCCCATAGAGCGGACCGGCCGCGCCCCCGACGCTCATGACGAGCGTGAGGCCGGTCTCCTCCAGTGCTTTTGGCAAGGGAAGCTGCACGAGCCGGTTTCGTTCGGCGTGGACCGCCTCCAAGCCACGACGCATGTTGGTGCCGTGATCCCCGTCGCCGATTGCCCTGTCGAGTTCCGACAGATGATCGGCATTGGCGGCAATCACCTCGCGACAGGCCTCGATCAACCCGCCTATGAGCGCTGCGTTTGCCGACACCACGGACACCTTCTTCCAACCCTCCCCGATCATACTCGCGATCGGTCGCCACCGTTAGAGCATGTGCTTAGCGAAGCCCTGCTGCGACTTCGAAGACAGCGGCCACCGCCATGGCGCCCGGGTCCGGGATGCCGTCGAGATCCCGTTCGCCGACGTAAGAAGCGCGGCCGGCCTTCGCCTTCTTCATCGCCCGTGTCGCGTCGGCGCCGGCGCGCGCTGCGGAAGCCGCCGCGGCAAGACCGCCGGCCTTGAGCGCACGCAGCGCCGGATCCAGAGCATCCACCATCGTGCGGTCGCCGACGGCCGCGCCCCCGTAGAACGTCATACGCTCAAGGCCCGCCAGCAACGCGTTCGCCATGTCCTTGGTGTCGGCATAGGCCTTTGCAGCCGCAGTGAAGAAGATTGACAGAAGCACGCCGCTTGAGCCGCCCATGCTGGTGCTGAGAATGCTGCCGATCGACGAGAGCGTCGCGGCGATGTCCTTCAGCGGCAAGCTTTCGATCTGCGCCAGAACGCTGCGCGAACCTGTCGCCACGGTCGAGCCGGTATCGCCATCGCCGGCCCGGGCGTCGAGGTGGTTGAGCTCCGCTTCGAGGGAGAGCAGATGATCGCAGATCGCCGCGATCAGTCGATCGGCCGCCGGATCGTGACTGGCCGCCACGGACTGAGTGGCGGGCACGGCAGTCACCGACAGAACGGAGACATCATGCCGCTCGACGGCGGGCATCCAGGAATGCGGGCCGACCGGCGATTTCAATGCTGCCTCGCGCTCGCCATCAAGCCGGATGAGGGAAAGCGAAAAGCCGTTCATGTTGAGCGCCGTCATCATCGGTGCCGGGCCTATCGTCAGCTTCACGCGCTCAGCGAGCGACGATGAAAGAACCGTGTGGGCGATCAATCCCATCTCGATCGGTGGCACGGCACCGAGATTGTTGATGAGAAGCGCATAGCCGCCGTCTTGCGGCAAAGCTCTGGAAAGCCGCTCGGACATGGTGGCGACAATGCTGCGCGCCTCCTGGAGCGCGATCCGTTCGGCACCGGGTTCGCCGTGGATGCCGAGCCCCAGTTCCCCTTCGTCCGCCTCGAGCCGCTCCGCATGGGCCTGGCCAGGAATGGAGCAGGAGGAGAGCGACACGCCGAGCGAGACGATGTCGCGTGCGGCCGACCGGGCGCCAGCGGCAACGGTCTCGAGATCCGCATCCTGCTCGGCCAGGTGTCCGGCAATCTTGTGGACAAAGAGCGTTCCTGCGACGCCGCGCGGCTGGGCGATATGCGGAAGCGCTATGTCGTCGGCAACGATTACTATCTCGACGCGAAGGCCTTCGACGCGCGCCTTCTCCGCCGCGAGCCCGAAATTGAGCCGATCGCCGGTGTAGTTCTTGACGATCAGCAGGCAACCTTTCGGCCCGGTCACGGCGCGGATCGCAGTCAGTACCGCATCGACGCTCGGCGAGGCAAAGATCTCGCCGGAAACCGCCGCGGTCAGCATGCCTTTCCCGACAAAGCCCGCATGCGAAGGCTCGTGCCCGGCGCCGCCGCCGGAGATGACCGCTACCTTCGCCTTGTCCCAGTCGCCGCGTAGGACGACCTTGATGTCGGGATAGGTGTCGAGCCGCGCGAGGCTTCCCGCCGGCGCCGTCTGCAGCAGGCCGTCCAGCGCTTCGGTGACGATGTTTTCCCTGCGGTTGAAAAAGTGCTTCATCGTGCTCATCCAATTGCCTTGTCGATTGGTCGCGTCGCGTTCAACAGGTTCACGCAACGCGCTTTAGGTCTTTGTTTTTGTGCGTGTCGTTGCCCCAAAATCGCTGCACACTTCTGGGCGACACGCATTAGCATCAGCGCATCCGGTCGCCGTCCGACCCGAAATAAAGGGGCTGTTTCAGCGTCAGGTTGATCCGATCGCCCGGTTTGATGGAGAGATAGGGATCGGCAAGCGTCACGAGCTTGTGGCCCCTCACCCGGATGTGCAGGTGGTTCTGGTCGCCAAGGTGCTCGATCCAGTCCACCTCGGCATTGCCCTGGGCGTGTGTGGCGATCTCCAGATGTTCGGTCCGCGCGCCGATCGTCCGCGCGCCGGAAGGTGGCGCGGCGCCGGGCAGGAGGTCTATGGGTAGAAGGTTTATGTGCGGTTGGCCGAGACGCGCGGCGACATGCAGATTGGCCGGGTCCGCATAGATCTCCCGCGGGGTGCCGATCTGCACGAGACGCCCTTCGGACAGGATGCCGATGCGGTCGGCCATCGTCATCGCCTCCACCTGGTCATGGGTCACGTAGAGCAGCGTCGAGCCCAGCTCCTTTTGGATCCGCTTCAGTTCCAGCCGAAGCTCCGCCCTGAGCTTCGCGTCGAGTGAAGACAGCGGTTCGTCCATGAGATAAATCGCCGGGCGGCGCACCAGCGCACGGCCGATCGCGACGCGCTGCATCTCGCCGCCCGAAAGCCGCGTGGAGCGGTTTTGCAGCTTGTGCTCGATCCGCACCATGCGCGCCACTTCGCGCACGCGGCGGTCGATCTCCCCGGCGTCGAGCCGCCGCGCGGGCGAGCGCAGCGGAAAGGCGAGATTGTCGTAGACGCTTAAGTGCGGATAGAGCGAATATTGTTGAAAAACGAAGGCCACGTCCCGCTCGGCCGGCGAGTAGCTGCCGACGTCGCGACCGGCGATCGTCACCCACCCGCAATCCGGTCTTTCGAGGCCGGCGATCAGACGCAGGGTCGTCGTTTTGCCGGCACCCGTCGGCCCGAGGAGGACCACGAATTCCCCATCCCTGATGGTCAGCGAGAGATCGTCGACCGCGACCGTGTCGCCGAACGTCTTGCCGATACCGTGAAGAACGACCTCAGCCATGGCGCGCCTCTGCATAGAGGGATGAGGCGATCGCCCTACCCGAGGCGCAGTCGAAAACGGCGAGCTTTGCCGGATTGAATTCGAGACCGACCGCCTCGCCGAGCCTAAAGCTGCGGTCGGCCGAAACGCGCGCCTTGACGATGCCGGCGGCGGTCTCCACGGCGACAATCTGGTTGGTGCCAAGATATTCGCTGCCGTAGACGGCGCCGCGGATGGGGGATCGATCGCTGAATCGGATATGTTCCGGACGGACGCCGAGCGCCATTTCGCCCGGCGCCGCGTCCTCCCCCATCTCCGGCACGGCGACTTCGACACCGTCGAGGAAGATCGACCGCATCCCCCTCTTGAGCCCCGAATGGAAGCGCATGAAATTCATTGGCGGCGAGCCGATGAAATCGGCGACATACATAGAAGCGGGGCGATTGTAGATTTCCTGCGGCGTGCCGTACTGTTCGATGACGCCATGGTTCATCACCGCGATCTTGTCGGCCATCGCCATCGCCTCGTGCTGGTCGTGGGTCACGTAGACCGTCGTCGCATGGATGCGGTTGTGCAGCTCGCGCAACTCATGGACCATGACCTCGCGGAACTCCGCATCGAGCGTGCCCAGCGGCTCGTCCATCAGGAAGCATTTGGGCCGCCGGACGATGGCGCGGCCGAGCGCGACGCGCTGGCGGTCGCCGCCGGCGAGCCCCGAAACCGACCGGTCAAGGATGTGGTCGATCCTCAAGAGCTTCGCGGTTTCTTCGACGCGGGCCCGGATTTCCGCCTTAGCAACGCCCTGCGACAGGAGTGGGAAGCTGATGTTCCGGAACACATTCATATGCGGATAGAGGGCGAAGAGCTGGAAGACGAAGGCGATGTCGCGGGCGCTCGCGCGGTTGAAGGTGACGTCCTCGCCGTCGAGATGGATCTTGCCGCTGGTCGGCAGTTCCAGGCCGGCGATCATCCGAAGCGTTGTCGTCTTGCCGCAACCGGAGGGCCCGAGCAGCGCCAGGAACTCGCCGTCCTCGACGGTAAAGCTCGAATCCTCGACGGCGACGAAATCGCCGAACTGCTTGCGGAGGTTTACAATCTTGATCTCGGACATCGCTTACTCCGGGAATTTCGAGACGATGATGAACATGACGGTTCCAGCGAGAAGCATGGTCAGCGAATAGGTGTAGAGCGCCAGCAGGAACGGCTGGAACAGCATCAGAAAGCCCGCGGCGATAAGTACTGTCGCGATGTTTTCCATCGATCCGCGCCGCATGAACAAGGACCGCTTCTGCCGGGCTGCACGGGTCGTTTCTTGTGGGGTCGTCATTTGCGTACCGCTCCGAAGGTGATGCCGCGCAGCAACTGCTTGCGCAGGATGATGGTGAAGACGAGGATCGGTACCAGGAAGATCGTCGTGCCGGCGGCAACTGCGGGCCAATCCTGCCCACCCTCACCGATGATCGTCGGTATGAACGGCGGCGCGGTCTGCGCCGAGCCCGAAGTCAGGAGCACTGCGAAGGCATATTCGTTCCAGGCGAAGATCAGGCAGAAGATCGCGGTCGCCGCAATCCCGGTCGTGGCCTGCGGCAGCACGACCTTCCAGAAGGCCTGCAGGCGGGTGTAGCCGTCGATCATCGCCGCCTCCTCGTATTCCCGCGGGATTTCGTCGATGAAGCCCTTGAGAAGCCAGACGGCGAGCGAGACGTTGACGGCGGTGTAGAGCAGGATCATGCCAAGTGCTGTGTCGGAGAGGCCGAACTGGCGGTACATGAGGTAGATCGGGATCGCGACCGCGATCGGCGGCATCATCCGGGTCGACAGGATGAAGAACAGCAGATCGTCAGCGAGCGGCACGCGGAAGCGCGAGAAACCATAGGCCGCAAGCGTACCAAGCGAGACGGCGAGGAAGGTGGAGCCGAAAGCGATCACGAGCGAATTGCCGAAGCGGGGCCAGTAGTTCGAGGGCCCGGCGATGACCATGTTGCGGCTGCGGGTGATCTCGTCACAGGCACCTGTCGGGGCGGGGAGCGACTGGATATAGTCCGGCGTCTGCCTAGTGCGCGTGGTGAAGAGGTTACAGAAACCCTCGAGCGTCGGCGTGAACACGATCTTGGGCGGATAGCTGATCGAGTCTGGCGGCGATTTGATGCTCGTCAGGAAGATCCAGGCGAGCGGGACCAATGTCACCAGCGCATAGAGGATGACGATCGCGCCGGCGATGCGCTTGACGGTCGGCGTCGGCTCGACCACGGAATGGGCGGTGGTATTGGTCGAACTCATCGCTGTTTCACCCTGTTGAGCGCTTTGACGTAGATGTTTGCGAGGCCGAACACTGCGACGAAAAGGATGATCGCGAAGGCCGACGATCGTCCGGTGAGCCAGCTTTCGAAGGCCTCGCGCTTCAGCGTGATCGACGCGACCTCGGTCGTCGAACCGGGTCCGCCGCCCGTCAACAGCATGACCATGTCGAACATCTTGAAATTCTCGATGCCGCGGAAGAGCACGGCGAGCATGATGAAGGGCAAGGCCATCGGCACGGTGATCGACCAGAACTGTCGCCAAGCGGAGGCGCGGTCGACCTCGGCCGCCTCGTAGATGTAGTCCGGTATGGATCTGAGGCCGGCGAGGCATATCAGCATGACGTATGGCGTCCACATCCAGGTGTCGACGATGATGATCGCCCAGGGTGCCAAGATCACAGAGCCGAGCATCTCAAAGGATGACGGCGGAATGCCCGTGAAGAACGAGACGATATAATTGAACAGGCCGATCTGCGGCTGGTAAAGGAACCGCCAGAAATTGCCGACGACCGCAGGCGACAGCATCATCGGAATGAGAATGACCGTCGTCCAGAAGGCATGACCGCGGAACTTGCGGTCGATGAGATAGGCGAGCGCGAAGCCGATTACCGTCTGCAGGAGGATTGTCCAGAAGACGAAATGCGCGGTCGTCTGCATGGCGATCCAGATGTCCGGATCGTTCAGCACCCGCTGGTAGTTCCGTAAGCCCACGCCCTCGACTTCGGCGTTGGGGCGGTTCGCACGGAAGTTCGTGAAGGACAGATAGACCGCCCAGATCAACGGGAAGATATTGATCGCAAGCAGCAAGGCGATCGTCGGCGCTATGAAGAGCCAGGCGATGGCGCGGTCCGAAAGGCCGCGCACCCTAACCGCGATCGTTGTCGGCGTAGCGTGTGCAAGCATGTCGGCGGATCGCTCCGCAATGGTGGAAGGGGCATCGGTCACTGACGTCACCTGAATTCAGGGAAGGATCGGGTTCGAGGCCGACGGCCCGGACCTTCGCAGCCGGGCCGTTGCCGAGGGAAGCCTAGAGCTTGCCTTCGTCCTCGAAGATTTCCTTCCAGTCGTTGACAAGAGAATCGAGCGCCTCTTGCGCCGTGCCCTGGTCTGCGACGACATAGTCGTGCAGGCGCTTCTGCATGGCCTGCAGCAGGATCGCGTAGGACGGCTCCTGCCAGAAATCCTGCACCTGGTTCATCGCGACGAGGAAATCGGCCGCGAAGGGCTGACTGGCCTTGAACGTCGGATCGTTCAGGACCGCGTTGTGCACGGCGTAGCCGCCGAGCGTCCACCATTTCTTCTGGACATCGGGCTGGGCGAACCACTTGATATAGGCGAGCGCGCCGTCCATGTTGTCGGTATTGGCGACAACGGACATCCCCTGCCCGCCGAGCGTCGAGGCGGCGACCTTCTGCTTGGGATTGACGAAGAAGCCGATCCTGTCGCCGCCGACCTTCTCGTCCTTGTAGAGGCCGGGGAAGAAAGCGAACCAGTTCATCGCCATCGCCACCTGGCCGGATTTGAAGGCGTCGAGCCCCTCGCCCATGTAGCTGTCTGTATAGCCGGGCGGCTGACAGCATTTGTAGAGCGCCTTGTAAGCTTCGAGCCCCGCCACGGCATCCGCGGAGTTGACGGCGCCATTCATGTCGTATTTGCCGCCGGTCTGCTCGTATTTGAAGCCATAGGGATAGAGCGCCGAGGTCGCGCCCATGGTGATGCCCTCGGAGGCACGTTCGGTGAAGATCGCCGCACCATAGACCTTCTGGCCATCAATTTCGCGACCGGTGAAGAATTCGGCGACCTGCTTCAGCTCATCCCAGGTCTGCGGCGCGCCGAGATCACGGCCGTATTTCTCCTTGAACTCGGCCTGCAATTCCGGCTTGGCGAACCAGTCCTTGCGATAGAACCAGCCGTTGGCGTCGCCCATGGCCGGCAGCGCCCAATAGTTCGGCGTCCCTTTCGGCCAGGTGGAATAGGCATTGACCGCGGCTTCGGCGAAGTCGCTCATCTTGATCCCTTCCTTGTCGAAGAAATCGTTGAGCTTGACGTAGTAGCCATTTTCGGCGGAACCGCCGACCCACTGGCTGTCGCCGATCAGGAGATCGCAGAGCTTGCCGCCCGAATTGAGCTCGTTGAGAATGCGGTCGGCGAAGTTCGGCCATGGCACGAACTCGAACTTCATCGTGGTGCCGGTCGCTGCGGTAAAATCCTTGGAGAGCTCTACCAGCGCGTTCGCCGGATCCCACGCCGCCCAGCACAGCGTTAGTTCATCGGCCTTCGCGAGTCCCGGTATCGCCGTCGACAGCACAAGTGCCGACGACATGCCCATCAGGGCCTTCGTCATCTTCCGCATGTATTCCTCCCAGATACAGAACCGACCGACGCCGGTCTCGGAAAATTCTCGCTTGCTCACATGCCAAAGCCATACTCCCCATGTTGAGCAATGTGTTTAGTGATATACGTTTTACTAAACACATCAAGTGCAATTCGTCGCTGCAACGCAGCATGCGTAACCAGGAGGAACCAGAGGCGATACGTACGGCGGGATAAAAGCCCGGGAGGCTCATGCAGCAAAGTCGTTGCTTTGGGAACCCGTGCGATCGAGCTGATGGAGGCGCACGGCGTCGAAACGCCGGACGGTCCGGTGCGGGCACCAAAGGGACTCCTGAACAAGGCGACCGTAAACCGGTATCTGCAGCAATGGGGATACGATCACGCCCGTATGACGCGAGCACCGGCCGCGGTACGGTTCGAGGCGCGCACCAGCAATGCGCTTTGGCAGGGGTTTGCGCTCCACTCGTCCTTGCCGCAAGTCCGCCCCTCCCGCAATAGCCTAGTAAGGGCAATTTGCCCTAAGCAGACTCTGTCGCCTTGACACCCGTCAATCCTGCCCAGCGAATTCATCGCAACGATGAAGCTCCGATTTTGGACGAGGCGGCCAGGCTTTTCCAGCGCGCCGCAGAGATCAAGCCCGACGATTACCAGGCCTTGCTTGTGCTCGTTAACGTTCTCCGATCGCTCGGGCGCGAGCCGGAAATGAAGTTGGCGGCAAGGGAAGGTGTTGCGCGCGCTGCGCGTGAGCTCACGCTGCGCCCGGACAATCCTGGTAGCGATCGGATACTGACCCACCCGTTCTTCGCGCGAATCCGTGGACATGTGGCCTGGGTCATCGCCTGCCTAACCAACAGCTCGGCTCGTCTGGCCCCGCCCGGCTGCACCTAAAGGCGTTCTTCAAGCCTCGACAATATGTTCTCCAACTCCGTGGCCGTGAACGGCTTCACCAGCACGGGCGTGTCCGAGTACCTTGCATTGAGACCGGTCGCGCCGTAACCAGTCGCGAAAATACAAGGCACTCCGCGCTCCACTAGAACATCCGCAATCGGATAGCTGGATCGACCGTCGAGATTGACGTCGATAATAGCGACATCGAATTGCCCGCTCTGGGCGGGACCCAGCGCGTCCTCTATCCTTGATGCGACGGCTGCGACGTCATGCCCCATATCATGTAGAAGGTCTTCGATCAGCATCGCTACCAAGGACTCATCCTCGACGACGAACACACGAAGCTTGCGCATGTTAAGCCCACTGCTTCAGGTAAGATTGCGAAGCGGCCAAACGGCGATGTTTCAGGCCATGTCTCATATCAATGACGCCTCGACTTCGAAGATTACACCCGTCGGCGCAAACGACAGATTCACGTTTCCGCCAACCTCCCGGGTCAAGGCCCGCTCGAGTAAGCGGCTGCCAAAACCTCTGCTTGTTGGGGGCTCGATCCGCGGACCGCCCGTTTCCTCCCATCGTATGCGCAGGCGATCGCCTATATGCCAATTGATGCTGATCTTCCCCTCGCTGGTCGTCAGGGCCCCGTATTTTGCAGCGTTGGTGCAGAGCTCATGAAAGGCCATCGACAGGGCAAGCACCAGCTTTGGGCGCAGGCGGAACGGCGGCCCTGCCAGTTCGAGACGCTGCTGCGGTTCGGCGCATATGGGGGCGATTGTGTCGCGGAGAAGCTCGTGAAGGTCCGCGCCTTCCCAACTCTCCCGCGTTAGCAGATCGTGAGCCCTTGCCAGGGCGATGATGCGGGTTTCGAACCGCCTCAACGCAGTCGCCTCGCCTTCGCTACGGAAGGTTTGCATGGCAAGCGATTGAACCGTAGCCAGCGTGTTCTTCACCCGGTGGTTCAGCTCATTGACCAGCAGCTGGCGACGCTCCTCGCTACGGCGCCTCTCGGTAACGTCGCGGGCGATCTTCGATGCGCCGACCACGCGGCCGCGACCGTCCTTGAGCGGCGACACCGTTAAGGAGATGTCAACGAGGCTTCCGTCCTTTCGCATCCGCACCGTTTCGTAATGGTCGATGTGCTCGCCCCGCCGGATTCTGTCGAGAATGCCCGGCTCTTCATTCTGGCGATCAGGCGGAATAAGAATGTTTATAGGCTTTCCTATCACTTCTTCCGCCTTGTAGCCGAACAAGCGTTCGGCCCCTACATTCCATGTCTGTATGATCCCCTGCGTGTCCTTGCTTATGATCGCGTCATCCGAATATCTCACGATAGCGGCGAGCCGTTCGGAATAGGCCTCGGCCTTTTTTCGGTCGGAGATGTCAACCAGCATGTTGATTGCGCCGATGAGTTTGCCATCCCCATCATGCAACGGTGTCGGATAGGGAATGAAGGGGATGCGCGTTCCGTCGGGCCGTTCGGCGATAGCCTCCTCCCCGCGCACCGGCCGGTCCTCCTTCAGCGCCGCAGCCATTGGACATTGATCATGCGGCAAATAGGTCCCATCCGGCCTATAGAGCCGCCAGGTGACGCACCATTTGTCCCCCATTGCAGGCATGCGGCCGGCCATCTCCACGGCCGCCCTGTTGAAGAAAGTTATGCGGCCTTCTGCGTCGGTGGTGTAGACGGCTGCGGGGAGCGCCTCGAGCAAGTCGCGCATGTGGCGCTCACTTTCACGAAGGCGATCATCCATTCTCTTGGTTTCCGTCACGTCCAGGAGGATGCGAACGCCGTAACGAAACGCGCCGCCGCAATCTCGCACTGACGAACTGTAGACGTCGAGATAGACCGTTGTCCCCTCAGACCTAACGACACGCTTGCGTGCGGTGTAACTTTCGATCTCTCCCCGAACTTGGCGCCCGTACTGGTACGCCTCGTTCTCACGATCCTCTACATGCGTATAGTCGAAAACCGTCATCTTCAGCAGTTCGTCGCGCGAGCGTCCGACCATAGCGCAGAACGCGTCGTTGACGCGGACCAGGCGGCCTTCCGCATCGGTCTCGGCTATCCCGATTGTGGCGGCCTGATAGGTCGCTGCCAGACGTTGCTCGCTCTCGCGCCTTGCGCTCTCGGCTTCGATGACGTCGGTCACATCGATAGTGAAGCAACGGGTATTGACGAGTCTCTCGCCTTCGAACCGGCTGTTGGAAGTAACTACCACATGTTTGATGGAGCCATCCTTGGCGCGCAGGCGGGCTGGATAGCGATCGAGTTTTTCGCCGCGAGACAGGCGCTGGAGGATATCGCCGACGACGGGCGCATCGACGTGAAACTCGGCGATGTGTCGCCCCACATATTCTTGCGGCGGGTAGCCGAGAAGTTCCAGCTCCGCCCTGTTGGCCCGCAGGATTATTCCGGCGCCGTCCACGATGTGCAGGCCGATTGCGCTGTTTTCGAAAAAGTCCTCAAGATCGTCGCTCTTGCGGCGCGCTTCCTCCTCAGCCTCCTTTTGCTTTGAGATGTTTTGAAAGCAGTTGATCGCTCCCTGGACCTGCCCGCGATGATCCCTAAGGGGCCGAATGTTGACGAGCGCCATGATGCGCGAGCCGTCGGGCCTCTCGATCACGACTTCGGCATTGCGCGTGGAGGCGCCAGACCGGATCGCCTCCGCCATAGGGCATTCGGCGTGCAAAAGCGGCGAGCCGTCAGACCGGAACAGGCGTTGAGAGCCGCAGAATTGCTCTCTCTCATCACCAAGCGATGGCCGCCTTCCCCAAAGCTCAGCGGCTTCCGTGTTGTAACGGACGAGCCATCCCTCGTGGTCGCACAGATATACGGCTCCCGGGATTGCTTCGAGTGCCCCAGGGGCCGCGGCGACCAAGGCGTCGTATTCGGTAAGCGGGCGCCCGGAGAGTGGAAACTCCTCAACATTCGACATAAAGCACGCCCCTTATAAGCAGCACTCAGTTGATTGAGCCAACACCTTCACGGAAGTGAGGAGGAGAACTCTGGCGGCAGTGCGATCGCCCCGGTGCGCACCTTGCTCAAGTGGCAGCTAACGCATCAAATCCGCCTTTGTTCCCGTGCGCCAGCCGTCGGTGTGAGCTTCTGACACAGGCCACCCCCTCCCTTTCCCTCGAGTTCACAAGAACAAACGGCCGGGAATCAGTCGATAAACATCGTCTACGACGCCAGCCCCCCCGGTTCCGGAGACAGCACCTCCTGCTCGCCAGAAAATCAGTCTGAAGTTTTGACCTCCGTGATACCGTTAGCGCCGCTCATGGAACCATCGCTTGGGCGTCAGGAAAGCTATTTTGGCATCAGTCCGGCCGATCGAAGGGCATCCTCGATGACTTTCCGGATTTTACCCTGTGCCGATGATGAATGACCCGCGACCGCGGAGTGTTCGGAAGACGGATTTGCAATTGATTCCCCCCGTCGGCCCCTCGCCGGTTTTCGCGTCAGCCCCCATGAATGGGCAATGTCGGCAGTCGATGATATGCCAACGTCGAGCATATAGGGACCGCTCTTTCCATAGCCACTCGCCACATCGAGCGGCAGCCCGTGCCCCATTCCTTGGACGCTATAGAGGGTGACGAGCCCCCGCCCGTCATTGTCCTTCCAGACCTTCCGCGTCTGCCCGTCTATCGTTTCGGTATCCGTCGGCGCCGCGCCCAAGCCATGCACGCCGCGCCACTGTTCGACGATTGCCTGCGCGTTCACTTCGGCAACCGTGCTGTCCCTTGTTCCGTGCCAGACGGAGAGTGTCGGCCATGGCCCCGAATGGCCGGACGCTGAGAGAACTTTGGCGCGCAGTTCTCGCGGTTTCGGGATGCCCTGCCCCCGCATCCGGTCGAACGCCTCCGAAACGGATAGTGCAGTTGCATATGGAAGGCCGGCAATGATCGCCCCGCCGGCAAAGATCTCGGGATAGGTCGCGAGCAGAACATTCGCCATTGCACCGCCGGCGGACAGCCCCGTGACGTATATCCTTTCACTGGCGACCTTGTGCCTGGAGCACATCGTCTCGATCATCTGCCGGATGGAAAGAGCCTCGCCCGCTTCGCGCCTGATATCGCCGGGCAAGAACCAGTTGAAGCAGAGATTCCCATTGTTGTCGCGCACCTGCTGCGGGTAGAGCAGTGCGAACCCGTACTCGTCGGCCATTTTCGACCAGCCCGAGCAGACATCATAGTCGGCTGGAATCTGCGTGCATCCGTGCAGGACCACGACAAGCGCCGGTTTCTTCGCCAAGTTAGTCGGCAGATAATATTTGGCCTTCAACGCACCTGGGTTCGAGCCGACATTCGTCAGTGTGGAAAGCCTGTTGCGGGAATGCAGATGCTTGGCTTTGCCTGTCCTGAGCCGCGTGATTCTTGCAAACGTATCAGATAGGGGTCGCATGAAAAGCTATCTCCTTGCAGCGAGTGGCGCGATCGAGGAACAACGTTGCTACGCCAAATTTGTTGCTGCACTGCACAATAAAATATCGTGGGAAATAAATGATCGATTGGCAAGACCTGACCGAACAAGACGCTGTCGACGTAGCGGTGGTTCCATCAAAACTGCCCATGCAGGAATCTGCGGCTTCCTGCATGTAAGTTGCATTGGCGCTCCGACAGGAACGTGCCAGGCCTTGCTACGGACCGAGAATACCAAGGCTAGCGTAGCAACCAACAATCCGTCGCCTTGAGTAGCCTCGAACCAGAGACCCCGAATTGCACAAAGAGAGATCAGTAACCGCCGACGATCGGCAGGATCTCGCCGGTGATGTAGCTCGACATCTGTGAAGAGGCGAGAAAGACGTAGGCCGGAGCAATCTCCTCTGGCTGCGCAGCCCGCTTCATCGGCGTTTGCGAGCCAAAGCTCTCCACATCTTCAGCCTCTTTGTCCGATGGATTGAGAGGCGTCCAGACCGGGCCGGGAGCGACGGCGTTCACCCGAATGCCTCTAGGCACGAGATGTCCCGATAGAGCACGGGTGAAGGCATGAATGCCGCCCTTGGTCATCGAGTAGTCAAGAAGCTCCTTCGAGCCGGTGAGGCCCGTGACCGATCCCGTGTTGATGATTGCCGAGCCGTTCTTCAAACGAGGAATAGCGGCCTTTGCCATGTAGAAGTATCCATAGAGATTCGTCTTCAGCGTTTCGTCGAAGTGCTCGTCGGTTAGGTCCTGGATGTCCTGCGTGTGGACCTGGAAGGCGGCATTGTTGACGAGGATGTCGAGGCGGCCAAGCTGCATAACGGTCTTTTCCACCGCCTTTCGGCAGAAGCTCGCATCCTTGACGTCGCCTCTGATCACAAGGCACTTGCGGCCCTCCTTCTCAACAGCGGCCTTTGTGTCATCCGCGTCCCGGGGTTCGTCGAGATGCACGATTGCGACGTCCGCCCCTTCACGAGCAAAAAGGATCGCCACCGACCGACCGATGCCGGAGTCGCCCCCCGTAATAAGCGCTACCTTGTCCTTCAGCTTGTCTGAACCTTTGTAAAACGGGGCATCATACATTGGCGCGAGAGGAAGATCTGCCTCTGAGCCTGGCTTGTCCTGATGCACCTTTGGAAACGGCGGCTCTGGATAACGGCGAGCGCCTGCCTGCATGGCTCCCGAGGCCTTCGGCTTTTGCTTCTTGTCGGCCTCTTCCACCTGCTTCTGGATTTCGCGCTGCTTCTGACCGGTTTCGGATTTCATTGGGACCTCCTTCGATTGAGGAAGTAAAACGTTGGCGAGACCAAAAGGTTTGGGCGTGTCTGCTCGTTCGCATGCTGTGGCCGATGTTAGCGACCGTGCCTTTGCGGCAGACGGTCATATGTTGATAAACTAGAGCGCGGTTTTCCAGAGGGGCGTCTTCGTCTTTTCGGACCGACGTCCTTTGGCAACGAAGGAAGGGAGCGTGAGCCCTCTCTCGTGTTCCAGTCGATACATTGTGCGATCTTTTGAACACAGAGCGTGAACAACCTGGACTAGTGATCTTCGTCAGATGCACTATCGCAGAGGTGTCCGACTCCATCCCTGTCGCCGCGTGGCACTTGACGGCCGCGGGCCCAACGAAGCCACTTACGCCAATGCGGCAAAGAGCAGCGCCGCGTAGGTGAGCTGGTGCAGCAGTTGATCGGCTCCGTGCATAGCCCAGTAGATCCGGGTCGTCGCATCGGCGCGGCTATGCTGCGACGACAAGAGGACCTTGCCGTAGTCTATGAGATAGTGGGCAAGAAATTCGGCGAGCACGAGAATGGCGACTCGCGTCATGCCAACGCCGGCAAGCATCAGCGCCGGTACGGTTCCGAGCGCGTGCCCGCCCGCATGGACATGGCCGCCGATCATGCGGAAATTTCCTTTGCCTCGAAGAACCCAGGCGGGCTGCAGCACATAATCAGCGATGAAGTGCTTGAGCTGCATGCAACCGAGCATCGCCACCGTCGTAATCGCCATTTCCATCGCTTCCTCCCGCGGATCGAGCGTTTAGTTGGTCAATCGTATGCACGCCAACGGGCTTGGCCTTGCCGCGGACCGCCGCAAGCCCGAGCGGCCTTGTCATCGGCTCTTCCCCAAGCTCCCGCATCGTCGCGTCGCTCAGCACGACTTCGACGCCGTGCTCCTTGGCCACATCCACCAGCCGGCTCGCGAGATTGACCGTATCGCCGATGGCGGTGTAGCTCAGCCTCTCGGCGGAGCCGATATTGCCGATCAGCGCCGTGCCGCTGTTGATGCCTATGCGCACGCGGATGGCATGCTCGCCGGCCGCTGTTGGCGCGTCTTCATGCATTATGGTTCGGATCGCAACAGCCGCACGGCAGGCGCGGGCGGCATGGTCCGCCTGCTTTCCCGGCGCGTTCCAAATCGCCATCACTGCGTCCCCGATAAACTTGTCGACGGTGCCGCCCTCGGCGTGGATCGCGGCGACGGCAATCGTCAGGAAACGCGTCAGATGCGGCTCGACGTCTGGTCCGAGTCTCTCCGTCAGCTCGGTAAACCCGGGCAGGTCGGCGAACATGACGGTCACCTCGCAGAGCTCGCCGCCAGGCTTCGGCTCGATGCTGCCCTCGACCAGCGGTCGCACGACTTCGAGCGGCATGTAGCGGGCGAAGGCCGAAAGCCCGACTGCCATCCGCTTCAACGCCTGGGAGAAATCGTTGAGCTCGGCGAGGAAGGTCGGGTGATGGTGGACGCTCTCCAGCGAGAAGCGCTCGACTGCACGCAATTGCGCTGCCAGCCGGGCGAGCGGCCGGGCGAAGAGGAAATTTGCAAAGGCGACGGCCGTTGCTGTGGCAAGCGCTGCCATGGCGAGCACGACGAGGGCTATGCGCCGGATACTCTCGTCAATGCCGCCTGCGAAGGTTGAGCGTGGCGTGGCGGTAACGAGGCGCCAATTCTCGAACGGCAGGCGCGACGACGACACGAAGACAGGTCCGAGCAAAGCGCTCGGCACAACCACGCGGAAGGCGTCGATTTTGCTGGCCGCGACCGCCTCGGCTGCGGCCGACGCCTGCGCATCGGAGGCCGGAAAGTCGGAAAAATGCGCCGCCATGACGCCGTCGGAGGGTTGCGATGTCGCAAGCACCCGCCCGCTCTCGTCAAGAACGAAGGCCTTGCTGAGCGCTGGTAGTTCGAGTGCCTGCAGCGCCTCGGAAAGGCGTCGGAGGCTCACGGCCACCATCACCACGCCGGCAAACTTTCCGAAGGTCTCGACGCGCTTCGACAGGACCAGGGCGGGCTCGAAACCGTTCGGCAGCACATTAGTCACTGTCCAGACGGGCTCTCCGTTTTCCTTAGCCAAGCGATACCAGGAGGCGCCGAGCGCCACATAGGCGCTCTCCGCCTTGACCCGCTCCTCGAAGAAGATGTCGCCCGGGATCGGTCGATAAAGATCGCGCCGCAGCGGACGGAGTTCGCCGGCTCCCGCCGCGCCGATCTCCACCATCTCGATCCGGCCGTCAGCGGTCGCATGAGATCCGAAAAAGCGCCCATCCGGAAAACCGAAGCCGATCCAGGCGATTGACGGCTGCTCGCGCAGCAGCGACAGGAACAGGAACTCGCGCTTGACCTCATCATCGGCGCTGATCGCGCCCTGGAAGAAGATGGAGCGGACAATTTCAGCCGTGCTCGACACGAGCGCCAGCGTCCGGGACAGGTCATTCCTGACGGACCCCGCCGTCCGGGCATCGAGACTCGCCACGATCTCCTCGATGCTCTCGCCGGCTGCCCGCTGCCAGATGAGATGGATCAGCGCGGCGGTGGAGAGCACCGATAGCATGACGAGAACGACCACGACCTGGGCGAGCTTCGGGCGATACATCGCTAGGCCTCATGGTGACCGGTAATCAGCCGCGCGGCGCGATCGTTGCGCACATAAGCGACGGCCCAGTCGAGGAACACCACGAGGCGGTTGCGGAAGCCGACGAGGAACCACAGATGGGCGAAGTTCCAGACGAGCCACGCGGCATAGCCAGAGAGCTTGGCCCGGCCGAAATCCGCAACGGCTGCCTTGCGGCCGATGGTGGCGAGATTGCCGTAGTCACGATAACGAAAGGGCGCCGATTGCCGGCCCGCGATGTCGCCGAGAATGGCGCGCGCAGCGTAGCGCCCCATCTGCTTGGCTGCCGGCGCCACGCCCGGCACCGGACGTCCGTCCGCATCGGTCACCGAAGCCGTGTCACCGATGACGAATATTTCGCTGTGCCCAGGCGGATTGAGGCGCTCGTCGACGATGACCCGTCCAGCGCGGTCGGCAGCCGTACCGATCCACCTGGCCGCGCGCGAGGCCATGACGCCGGCGGCCCAGAGAATGCAGGCGGAGCGGATTTCAGTCTGT
>NZ_JADYVD010000048.1 GCF_020193575.1 Ensifer sp. IC4062 | reverse complement strand
GACCCCCGACAGGAACGATAGGATGACGACCAACCTCTCCCTTGCCACACTAGACACAGTCAAGGCCAAGGCTGGCGTTCCGAAATACGGTCGGCACGATCTTCGCGCCGGCATCGTTCATTTCGGCGTTGGCAACTTTCACCGCGCCCACCAGGCCGTCTATCTCGATGATCTCTTCAATCTGGGGCTCGACCGTGACTGGGCGATCATCGGGGCCGGGGTGTTGCCGTCGGACGAGATCATGCGGAACAAGCTTGAATCGCAAGATTTCCTGACGACGGTGGTCGAGCAGGACAACAACCGCACCGGTGCGCATGTCACCGGTGCGATGATCGCCTATCTCCGGCCCGGTGACACGCCGGCCATCGTGGCGCAGCTCGCCAGCCCTTCCATTCGCATCGTATCGCTGACGATCACCGAAGGCGGCTATTTCATCGATCCGGCGTCCGGTGTCTTCAATCCCGCCCACCCGGCAATCGTCGAGGACGCGCGCAATCCGGCTTCGCCGAAGACGGTCTTCGGTCTCATTCTGGCAGGGCTCGCCGAGCGCAGAGCGAGGGGCATTCCGCCCTTCACCGTCATGTCCTGCGACAACATCCCTGGCAATGGCGAGGTGACGCATGCGGCCATTGCTGGCCTTGCGCGCCTCTCGGATCCTGCCTTCGCAGACTGGATCGATGCCAATGTCGCCTTTCCGAACGGGATGGTCGACCGTATCACGCCGGCGACGGGCGCCCGCGAGATCGATTTCGTCGCCTCGGAATACGGCCTCGACGATGCCTGGCCGGTCTTTTGCGAAGAATTCAAGCAATGGGTGCTGGAGGACCATTTCCCGCAAGGCCGCCCGGCTTTGGAAAAGGTCGGCGTCCAGTTCGTCCCCGACGTCGCTCCCTACGAGCACATGAAGATCCGCATCCTCAACGGCGGCCACGCCGCAATCGCTTATCCGGCGGCATTGCTCGATATCCATTTCGTCCACGAAGCCATGGAGGAGCCACTGATCCGCGACTTCCTGGCGAAACTCGAACACGACGAAATCATCCCCGTCATTCCGCCGGTCCCGAATACGGATCTCAAGGACTACTACAGGCTCATCGAGACGCGCTTCGCCAATCCCAAGATCGGCGACACCATTCCGCGGCTGGCTCAGGATGGTTCGAACCGCCAGCCGAAATTCATCCTGCCGTCGACCGCCGACCGCCTCCGCCGCGGCGAAGATGTGGTGGGGCTGTCGCTGGTCTCTGCACTCTGGTGCCGATATTTCGCGGGCAAATCGGACAGCGGCAAGGATATTGTCTTCAATGACGGAAGCGCCGACCGGCTGCACGCCGTCGCCCTTGCGGCGAAGGAAGACCCGATGGCTTTCCTAGCCCTTTCCGATATTTTCGGCGACGTCGCGCAGTCCTACCTCTTCCGGCGGCGTTTCGGGCATGCATTGAAAACTCTCTGGGAAAAGGGGACGCGCGCAACGCTCCAGCTCTATCTGAATGGGAAGCTCGGGGATAGAGCCGATGGCGGACCGCGCTAGGCTGGTGATCTTCGACTGCGACGGCGTCCTGGTCGACAGCGAGCCGATTTCGCTTGCCGTTCTGGTAGAGGCGCTGGATGCGGCGGGTGTATCGATGACGACGGCCGAGGCGAGCGAACGCTTCCTTGGACGCAGCCTGAAAAGCGTGTCCGCCATCCTTCATGACGAACACGGTCTGGCGACCGACGACGCCTTTCTCGAAGGTATGCGCATGCGCCTTTATGCGCGTTTCCGCGAGGAGCTGAAGCCCGTTTACGGCGTTCGCCGGGCGATCGAACAGCTCGACGGAGCCTGCTGCGTCGCGTCGTCGAGCCAGCCCGAGCGCATTCGTCTTTCGCTGACGGTGACCGGACTGATCGATCTCTTCGAGCCGCACATCTTCAGCGCCAGCATGGTCGCGCGCGGCAAGCCGGCGCCCGATCTCTTCCTCTATGCGAGCGAGCAAATGGGCTACGCGTCCGCCGATTGCGTCGTCGTGGAAGACAGTCCGGCTGGCATCGAGGCAGCGAAGGCGGCCGGCATGCGTGTCTTTGCTTTCGCCGGCGGCAGCCACGCGCGGAACGACCGGCATCGGCAAGCGCTGGCACAACTTCACCCCGATGTCCTGTTTGACGATATGGGCGAATTGATACAGTTTGTCCGGCAATAGGTCAGAGCAGGATGGCAGCAATGCAGCGTGACCACATCCCGTTCTGACCTCTTAAATCATCGTGATCTCGGGACGGAGACATCCATTGATGCGCGAATATGTCGTCGCGGTCGATATCGGCACCGGTAGCGCCCGTGCCGGCATTTTTGACCGGAAAGGCAAGCTTCTCGCGCGGGCCGACAGGCCGATTGCGATGAACCGCCCGGAAGAAAACCACGCCGAGCAGGATTCGGAGGAGATTTGGGCGGCGGTCTGCGGGGCGGTCAAGGCGGCACGCGACAAGGCCGGGGTCGCCGCGGAGAATGTCGCGGCGCTCGGTTTCGACGCGACCTGCTCGCTTGTCGTGCGCGATCGTGATGGCGCACCGCTTTCGGTCAATCGTGCCGGCGACACGCGTTGGGACACGATCGTCTGGCTCGATCACCGAGCGCTCAAGGAGGCCGATTTCTGCACGTCGACGGAGCATCCCGTCCTTCACCACTCCGGCCGCGTCATGTCGCCGGAGATGGAAATGCCGAAGTTGATGTGGTTGAAGCGAAACCTTCCCGGGCAATGGGAGAGGGCCGGTTATTTCTTCGATCTGGCGGATTACATGTCCTGGCGCGCGACCGGCAGCGCGGCGCGTTCGCGTTGCACGCTCACGGCAAAATGGAACTATCTCGCGCACAAGGAGAGAGGCTGGCAGGCCGACTACCTCGAACAGATCGGCCTTGCGGATCTTCTCGACCGAGGGGGATTGCCTGAGGAAACCCTGCCCGTCGGCAGTGCGGTTGGGCGCCTAACCGCGGCGGCGGCCGAAGAGCTCGGCCTCGACACGGAATGCCAAGTTGCACCGGGACTGATCGATGCCTATGCGGGCGCGCTCGGCGTGCTCGGCAGATTTGCCGCCGAGCCCGCAAATCTCGAACGGCAACTCGCCCTCATCGCCGGCACCTCGAGCTGTATTGTCGCCTTCTCACGCGAGATGAAGGCTGGCTTCGGCATGTGGGGGCCGTATTTCGAGGCGGTTTTTCCGGGCTGCTGGTTGGTAGAGGGCGGGCAGTCGGCCACGGGCGCGCTCCTCGATCATATCGTGCGCGTGCACGGAGCAGGGCAGGAACCGACCACGGAGACGCACATGAAGATCATCGAGCGCGTCCAGCAACTGCGCGCGCTTCATGGCCCGGCCTTCGCCGATCGGCTGCACGTCCTTCCCGATTTTCACGGTAACCGGTCGCCACTCGCCGATCCGCACGCGCTCGGCGTCATCAGTGGTCTCGCACTCGATTCATCGTTCGACGCGCTTTGCCGTCTCTATTGGCGCACCTGTGTCGCGATCGCGCTTGGAATCCGGCACATCCTCGAAATGCTGAAAGAGGCGGGATACGATCTCGATACGCTGCATGTGACCGGCGGGCATGTGCGCAATCCGTTGCTGATGGAGCTCTATTGCGACGCGACCGGCTGCCGCGTGGTCGCTCCCGAAACGCCGGATGCTGTCCTGCTCGGCACTGCGATGGCGGCTGCTGTTGCCGGCGGGCTTTATTCCGATCTGGCAAATGCGGGGACAGCAATGGCGTCGGGCGGTCAGGAACGCATTCCAGATGCCGCGTCGCGCCACTTCTACGATCGCGACTATAGGCGGTTTCTGACGCTTTACCGGCATCGCGCGGAGTTGGAGGCGATGGATTAGGCGGCGCTGCTGCATGTTTCCCTAAATAGTATCCGATCTAGGAGTAAGGACATGCAGCGATTCAAAGTCCCGCAGCGTCCCTTGCGCATCTGAAAAAGACGCGGCGCTGCAGGCATCGATTTCATTTTTGTGGAACCTTTCTTTGCCTCGCGCGTTTGGACGAACAGCCGGACGGTGGCGCACATCGCCCCCAATGTGACGCCGGAGGCATACCGCCGGTTGCCAACTCACATCCCCTCTGTGAGTTGATAAAGCTCAGCCAGTGCCTTTCCCTCGGCACTGGCTGTTTTGCGTTAAGGCGATCCGGTTTTGTCAAGGACGGGAAATGCCGCCGTTTCCCGATTGCGGCTCAAGCTGCTGCCTTCGTCGATTCATTAAAGAAGAGCGCCTGGCTGATGAGCGCCTTGACCATTTCCGGGTTGAAGGGCTTCGTAACGAGGAAGGTTGGTTCGGGCCGTTCGCCGGTCAGCAGCCTTTCAGGAAAGGCAGTGATGAAAATCACGGGAATGGCGGCGGTTTTTAGGATCTCGTTCACGGCATCTATGCCGGAACTTCCATCGGCCAACTGGATGTCGGCAAGCACCATGCTCGGTTTCGTTTCCTTGTAAAGCGCGACTGCCTCGTCCCGGGTGCGTGCAATACCGGTGACGCGATGGCCGAGACTTTTGACCATCTGCTCGATGTCGATCGCGATCAGTGGTTCGTCCTCGATGATCATGATATCGGTCGCGACCTGACGGGAGATTTCCTGCGATGCCCGCTCGAGAAGCGCGCTTAGTTTGGCTGCATCGACGTCAAGCACCTCGGCAGCCTCGCTAGGACTGAAGCCTTCGACCGACACGAGCAGGAAGGCCTGGCGCGCCAGCGGCGACACCGCCGCGAGATTGACCGAAGCCCGCTGTTCCCAGGCAAACGGTGAAACCGGTTCGGGGATCAGGACCGAGGATGATCCGAACAATGAAGTATAGAGGCGAAACAGGGAGACCCTGTCGTTGCTCGCCTCGGGAAAGATGGTGGTGTCCGCTATAAGAGCCTCGAGAACCGCGGCCACATACGCATCACCCGACGTTTGCGAGCCGGTCAGCGCGCGGGAATAACGGCGTAGATATGGCAAGAGTGGCGCGATCCGGTTGGACAGTGTCATTCAGGACTCCCTCAGTCATGTCTTCGGTTTTTGTCTCGACGCGGAAACGCCCGGCCGAAAAAAAGGTTCCGCGCTGGAACATTTCATTTTTTTCCTGCGTTATGGTGCAGGCGAACTCTCTAAGGTGACGATTGCAAGATGAGATATAATTCAGGGGCAGGGCGGCCGATTGGCGCAAGCTCGTCGACCGGTGATCCGAATGCACAGATCGCAGCGAAGCTGAAGGCGCTCTATCAATCAGTGCAGGAAGAGGCGATTCCGGCACGGTTTCTTGATCTGCTGGAAAAGCTGGACGCGGCGGAACAGCACTCGACTCTGCAAAGCCAATCGGTTCTGCAAGGGAGGGAGTAGGCGCCGGGATGCCATCTGAAAACCAAGAATTCAAGCGCGAGATGCTCGCCGCACTTCCCAGTCTGCGCGCCTTTGCCATGTCGCTGATCGGTCGTCATGACCGAGCGGACGACCTGGTGCAGGACACGATCATGAAAGCCTGGGCGAAGCAGGACCATTTCGAGATCGGCACGAACATGAAGGCGTGGCTCTTCACGATCCTGCGCAACGAGCTCTACAGCCAAATGCGAAAGCGCGGTCGGGAGATTCAGGACAGCGATGGCCATTTCACTGAATCGCTCGCCCATCATCCCGAGCAATACGGTTCGCTCGATCTCCAGGATTTCCGGCGGGCCCTGGATCAGTTGCCACCGGACCAGCGCGAAGCGATCATCCTGGTTGGTGCATCCGGCTTTTCCTATGAAGAGGCTGCCAACATCTGCGGCTGCGCGCTCGGCACCATCAAGAGCCGCGTCAATCGCGCGCGCCAGCGCCTTCAGGAAATTCTCCAGGTGAAAGGCGAGAACGACTACGGCCCCGACGAGACCTCGGCGCCCATCACTTCGCGGGCATTCGTTTCGTGATCGTCGTGCGCTCTTGAGGCGAGACCCGTTGCAAGTCGACGGCAGTCCTGCTTTTTTGCTCGAAGCACCGGTTGGCGGTGAGGGCGGGAACCTTCTACGGCGCCGCGCGTCTTTTCAGACGCGCTAAGGACGCTGTAGCACTTTGAACTGCTGCATGTTCTCAACCTGAATCGGGTACGATCTAAGGAAAACATGCAGGAGACCTTGGTCGGTTCTGCTGTGGCGGGTGCGCGAGTTTGGAGTTGGACCGGATGCGCGAAAAGACCGAGGCGATGCTTCCAACGGTAGCGCAGGTGCTCGATGCCCGTGAACGGCTTGGCGTCTTGCATGCCGTCGTGCCCGACATGGCGGTGCCGGACGCTGACTTCGACGGTCTCGCGAAGCTCGGAGCAAGCCTATTCAACGCTCCAATCGCGCTCGTCAGTCTCGTTGACAGTGAATGGCAATGGTTCAAGGCGGCAGTCGGAACAACGGAAACGCGTCGGCGCTGCGATGAATCTTTCTGCCTTCACACGGTCGCGGATCCCGATGGCGCTTTTGTCGTGCTTGATGCGTCGCGGCATCCGTTATTTCGTCATCGCCCAAGGGTAACCGATGCGCCATTCCTGCGTTTTTACGCGGGCGCTTCCATTCTCTTGGACGGTCAGGCGGTCGGCACGGTGTGTGTTTTCGATGTGGCCCCGCGTGAGGAGGTCGCGCCGAAGTTGGTCGATGAGCTTCGCCGGATTGCCGGTATCGCCGCATCATTGCTGAAGCTCAAGGACGAGGCGCGCCGACGCGCGCTCAAGGAGGCGGCGCTTTCGCGTGAGGAACAGCGCCTCGCCATGGCGCTCGACGCAGCGAATGTCGGCAGCTGGCTTTGGGATATCCGCGCCGGCACGGTTGCGGGCAACGGCGCGATGATGCGCATGTTCGGGTTGCCGCCTGAACGCTCGGTTGGCGCCAGAACGATCTTCGCCGCCATCCATCCCGATGATCGCATCCCAACGTTTTCCAAGCTCAGGCAGGCCATGGCCGCGAACGAGGAATATGACGGCATGTTTCGCATTCGCGACAGCGGCCGTTGGCTGCTCGGCCGAGGCAGGGTGCACGACCGCGACGGCAGGGGTGCTCCACTGACCTTCCTCGGCATGACCATCGATGTCACCGACCAGCAGGCTTCGGTGCAGCGGACGCGGCTTCTGCTCAAGGAGCTAAACCACCGCGTCAAGAATACCTTGGCGATGCTGCAGTCGCTGGCGCGTCAAACGCTTCGACAAACGAGCGATCCGGCCGAGTTCATGACTGCATTCGCCGGCCGCCTTCAGTCCATCTCGGACGCGCACGGGCTGCTCTCCGACTACGAATGGGGCACTATCCGCCTCTCGGAGCTGATATTGAAGCAATTGCGCCCTTATGTCAGCGACTATGCCGAACAGGTCGAGATCCATAAGGACGAAATCCTGCTCGGGCCCGATCAGGCGGTTGGCCTCGGTTTGGTGCTGCACGAACTCGCGACGAATGCCCTGAAATACGGATCGCTTTCGGTCCCGAAAGGCAAGGTCGTGCTGACCGCGCGCAACGTCGTCGAAGAGGGCGACTCCGTGCTGCATCTGACCTGGACCGAGGTGGGCGGTCCGCCGGTCCGCGAGCCGAGACGACGTGGCTTTGGTTCGATCCTGATCGAACGCAGCCTCGACAAGGTCATCGGCAGTTCCGTGAAAGTCGAATATCTGTCGGCCGGTGTGACCGCGCTGATCCGCTTGCCTTTGTGACCGCGGGCCCTTTCCGGCGCAGGGCGGGGAGAAGATTGCGGCGCAGGCGCTGAATCAGCTCCTTTTGTTGCGATGACTGCGCCTGCCGAGGCCGAGCAGGGCTCCGACCGCGGCAGCGGTGCCAACCGCGAGCAGCGGCTGCCTTCGCAAGATACCTGCGGCGGCAACAAGCGCCATATTCGCCTGCATTGCCGCGAGGCGCCGACGCTCTTCAGCGAGCCGCCGGTCGCGGGCGCGAAGCGCTGCCATCACGGCGACCAAGATCAATGCTGTCACAAACAGAACGACCGCCATCGTCGTCGTAGCCGCTACCGGCGAATAACGTGCGGCGAGAAACAGCGTGACCGCTACCAGCGCGAATACGTAAGCCGTGCCGAGCAAGGTCGCGATGATCGCCCCAAATATCGCGTTGCGCCTGTAGCGTGAGGTGGCGGCAGCCACGTCGACTGCAAGCAAGGTGGACAAGGCGGCCCCAAGCGTTCCCATGCAAGCTACTCCGATCGCGCGTCAAGCGGTGCAGGAAGCGCCTTCCTGCGACTGGTCGTTCATCAATGGGACGTGATCACCGGCGCAGGAGTGCAGCCACCGCAAGGCCTATCGCCGCGGCTGCGCTGAGCGTTGCGATCGGATGTTCGCGCACCGCCCTGCGGAGCTCCCTTTCCGTCCCGGAATAACGGTCGCGCAGATCCGAGAGCAGCTGCTCGCCGCTGGCCAGTAGAGTCTCGAGGTCGGCTTCGGCCCGATCGCGCGCGCCTTTTACTTTGGTTTTCGCGTCCTGGGAAACGGCTGCTCCGCGCTCGCCGAGCAGTCCGACCAGCGCCGCTATGTCCGCTCGGATCTCCTGGAGCTGGTCTTCGATTGGGGTTTCGCTAGATCCGCCGTTGCGTTTCCTGGTGCTCGAACTCGAGAAGAGGCCCGTTGCCATGATGTGAAGCTCCCTTTCGCTGCAACGCCGGCCAAGAGAGCCGGCGCGTGTTCACCCCTCGGGCAAGTGTCTCGCCCGAGATTCAGCGGAACAACGCGCGAAAGCGAGATTTGTTTCGATAAATCCTGCCGTTACGGCAAACAGTTCCTAGAGGCGCAGAGAAAAAGCCCGGCCGGCCAGTCGATCAGATTGCCACCGATTGCGGCAGTACGAAGGGGATGTCTCGCGTCGGGGCGACACTGACCTGCATTCGGCAGCCGAACACCGCTTCCATGGTTTCGTCGGTCAGGACCTTCCTTGGCGGCCCGCTCGCGCGGACGCGTCCGGCCCTCATCATGACCATCTGGTCCGCGAACATCGCGGTTAGATTGAGGTCGTGCATGACGGCGATGACGCCGCCTCCGCGTTCGCAGAACTGGCGTGCAAGCTGCATGATCGTCAGCTGGTGGCGGATGTCCAGGCTCGATACGGGCTCGTCGAGCAGGAGATAGCGGGGCTCGCCATTGCTGACTGGCGCCGAGATCTGGCAGAGGACACGCGCAAGCTGGACGCGCTGTTGCTCGCCGCCCGAGAGCTCCTGATAGAAGCGTCCGGCAAAGCCCGCCAGATCAACAGCCTCGAGCGCATCGTCTGCAATGCGGTCGTTGGCGGAGTGACCGCCGGTGCCGCCGGCAGAAAGGCCGAGGCGGACGATTTCCCGCACGGTGAAGGGGAAGGAAATGACGGTCGATTGCGGCAGTACGCCGCGTTTCAGCGCAAGCTCCCACGGCCTGAGGGCGGCAAGATCATTGCCGTTGATGGTGATCCTGCCGGTGACAGGCGGGAGTTCGCCGGAAACGGCCTTCAGGGTGGTTGTCTTGCCTGACCCATTCGGGCCGACGATCGCCGTCATCGTGCCAGGAGCGGCGTCGAATGAGACTCCATGGATCACTTGCCTGCCGGCAAGACGGACGGAGATATCGGAAACCTTGATCATGATCGGCCCTCAAAGTCCCATGCTCGATCGGCCGCGCAGCAGGATCCAGAGAAAGAATGGCGCGCCGACGAAGGCGGTGATGATACCGATCGGCAGTTCGGCGGGGGCGACGATCGTTCGGGCCAACATGTCGGCAAAGATCAACATGGTGCCGCCGAGCAGGGCCGAGGCGGGCAGGAGGTAGCGGTGGTCCGGGCCGATGACCAGGCGCAAAAGATGCGGCACGACGATGCCAACGAAACCGATGCCGCCGCTGACCGCAACGGAGGCTCCGGTCGCGGCCGCAACACTCAGGATCGCAATGTTCTTGAGGCGCTGAACGGGAATACCCATGTGGAACGCCGCCGCTTCGCCGAGCGTGATCGCGTTTAGGCCGCGCGCCAGGAAGGGGACCACGGCAAGCGACATGAGGATGATCGGGGCGGCGGCGAGGATCTTCGTCCAGTTGGCGCCGGCAAGCGAACCTAGGCCCCAGAAGGTCAGGTCCCGCAGCTGCTTGTCATCGGCAATGAAGACGAGCACGCCGGTGACCGCACCGGTGAGCGCGCCGAGCGCGATGCCCGCAAGGAGCATCGTCGCCACCGAAGTCTGGCCGCCGCGCGTCGCGATGCGGTAGAGGAGCAGCGTGGTGGCGAGACCGCCGAGGAAGGCGGCGATTGGAAGTGCGTAAAATCCGACGAGCGCGAAAAGCGGACCGAACACGCTCGAACCGAGCACGATCAGCAGAACGGCGCCAAGGCTGGCACCGGACGAGACGCCGACGAGACCGGGGTCGGCGAGCGGATTGCGAAAGAGGCCCTGCATGACCACGCCGGAGACGGCGAGTGCCGCACCGACGAGCAAGCCCAGTACGGCCCGCGGCAGGCGGATGTCGAGGATGATGATGCGGTCGCGGACACTCAGCGCCTGGTCGGCACCCTCCGTGCCGGCTAGCCAATGAATAACATTGGAGAGAGAGGCGTCGGCGGCACCGGTCATGATCGACGTGACGAATGTCGCGGCCGCCACGACCGCGAGCATGACCATCAGTAGGCGCGCAAGACCCGAGCGGTTGCCGGCGCGCCATTCACTGATGACATTAGCGGCGAAGGCAGGCGCGCGCATGCTGCCTTCCATCGCCTCACTGCGAGGCATTGTTCTTCTTTCCGTAGATTGCGGTATTCAGTTCGCGGATGGCGCCGGCGGTGCGGGGGCCGAAGCCGAGCAGATGCAGGCCGTCCATGCGGATCAGCGCCTTGTTCTTTGCCGCCGGCGTCAAGCTCATGGCCGGCATGGCGAACAGTTCGTTGGTGTCTGCCGTTTCGCCGCCGCCTCGAGTCATCATCAGGACGAAGTCCGGCTTGGCTTCGATGATTGCCTCGTCCGTCAGCGCCTTGTAGCCCGGAAACGTTCCGGCGGCATTGACCGCGCCGGAAAGCCGGATGATGCCGTCTGCGGCCGTGCCCGTACCCGATGCCAGGATCTTGCCGCCCTGCGTGCTCAGAATGAAGAGGACACGCTTGCGGTCATTTTCCGGACGCTTGGCTGCCTCGGCTAGCGCAGCATCGAGGTCCTTCTCCACCGAGTGCACAAGAGCTTCCGCCTTGTCTTTCACGCCAAGAAAGGCGCCGACGACACGGATTTTCGCGACGATGCCGTTTCTGTCGAAGGTATCGGGAACGCTGGTGAAGGGGATCTTTGCCTCCTTAAGCACGGTTAGCGCCTCGGGCGGTCCGCTGCCTTCGACCGCGAGGATCGCCGTCGGGTTGACGGCGATAATACCTTCCGGCGCAAGCTGCCGCATATAGCCGACGTCCGGCAGCTTCGTTGCCGCTTCCGGATAGGTGCTGGTGGAGTCGCGACCGACGAGGCGGTTTTCCTCGCCGAGCGCGTAGATGATCTCGGTGATCGCGCCGCCAACCGACACGACGCGGGAAACGTCCGGTTGCTGCATGTCCTCGGCCATTGCGGGGCGCAGGAACGAAGGGCTTCCGGGGGCCAGTGCCGGCAGCAACAGGGGCGCGGAGAGCGCGAAGGCGGCAAGCGCGAGTTCCCAACGACGAAGGCGGCGGAAATCGAGACCTGTGAGCATAGTCGTTCCTCAGGCTGCGACGATCGTGTTGAGCCGGGGCAGACGTTCGACGAGGCCTCGCCACTCCGGCTGCTCGGCGAAGCCTTCCTTGCGCTTGCCGAAGAACTGGATGACCATCTCGCCCTTGGCGTCGAGTGCCTCGAGCGAGGTCACATGGCCGTCGGTCGTCGGTTTGCGGACTGCCCACAATTCGGCGATATGGTCCGCGCGCAGATGCAGATGGAACGTCGAATCCATGACGTTGAGCCACGGTCCCATCACCTCGATGCGGGCAACCGGACCGGAATGGATCTGAATGACGCCCCGGTTGCCGACGAAGCACATGACCGGCAGTTCAATTTCGGCGCTGCCGCGCATCATCGCCTCGACGCCCGTCGGATCGAGGCGCCAGGCCAGATCTTCGCCGACGGCATGCAGGGCTTGGCGCCGGCCGATGTTCAGGTTGCGCAGCATGCCGTGGAACTGGTGGGTGTCGGTCAGCTTCGACCAGCGGTCCCGGAGTTCCGTGGCATCGACGGCAACGTCGGCATGGTCGTCGCTCGTCGGCGCGCTCGCGTCGGCAACGAAGTCCTGCGACTGGTCTTCCAGGCGGAAATCTTCGACGATTCTGTCATAGGCCGCTCTGTTCGAGGCAGGGCGCAGGTGAACCTTGTGGACGGCGTTGCCCCATTTGTCGAAGAATTGCAGGCTGCGCCGGACCTCGCCGTTGGAGTCGGTCTTGGTGACCGCAAACCCGTGGGCCCAGGCGCTTGGGAAGATGCGCAGGTCGATTTCGGTCCCGAGTACCAGGGCCGCCGCCTTTCCTGTCTTGATGTTTTCGTAGACGCCGATCTTCTCGTGGACCGCACTTTCGTTGCGGGTCAGCGCGAGTACTTCACCCAGTTCCTCGACCCGCTCCAGGAAGCGGTTCGCGTCGCTATCGATGCGAACCGTCGTGAGGCCGCATTCGGCAGCCGCCAGCGCAGCTTCCGAAACGCCTAGCTGGGCGGCGATATCGCGCTCGCGCAGCTTCGGGTTGGCGGCGCGGTAGGCACGGATTTCGGAAGAGGTTGGGCGAATGCTCTCGATCATTGTCTTCTGCCTATTTATTCAGGATCAGTTTGCCCTGACGGGTGATCTTCATCCGATAGATCGTACCGTCATGGGAAATGAGGATCTCGCTATCGCCGCGGAAAAGATCGCGGCTCTCCACGATTCGCTGGTTTCGGCCGGCCAGGGGCGGCTGCGAGGGGCGCGCGGTATCGGTGTCGTTAGGTGTCACGGTTTTGGCCAGTTCGCGAGGGACGAACCGGCTGTTTTTCCGAATTCCTCCCGCGTATTCCCTTTTAGTATCTTGACTTCATTACTCATATTTCTTTAAGGACGCAATACCGGATTATTGCAGTCAAGTTTTATGAGCGCGAGAGCTGTTCGAGGACCGCCAGGCACGCGCGCAGATGTCGAGTGGTGTTATGATGATGCATCCTTTCCATTTCGCTCTTTCGGCCGCAGTCGCGCTCTTTCCTGCGGCCGCGCCGGCCATCGCGCAGGAGACTGCGGCTCCAGGCGGACTCGCCATCGAATTGAACGACGTCGCTCCATCGGAGAAGGGCTGCAAGCTGACTTTCGTCGCCGGCAACGCCCTGCCGCAGTCGCTTTCGAAAGTCTCTTTCGAATTCGTTCTCTTCGATCAGAAGGGATTGGTGGAGCGCATGGCCGTACTCGACTTCCGTGACCTGCCTGCCGGCAAGACGAAGGTCCGTCAGTTCGATCTGCCGGGAACGAAATGCGAGTCGGTGAAGAGTTTGCTGATCAATGATGCCCCGGCATGTGTCGGCGATGGTGTCGACAAGAATGTCTGCATGACGGGCCTCAAGACCGGCTCCAAATCGGCGGTCGAGCTCAAGGGCTGAGCATGCCGGCCGCTCGGTCTGAAGGTAGGGCATCGATGAAGCAGACGGTGAAATGGACGGCGGCGATCGTGCTATCGCTTCTTGCGCATGCGAGCGGCGCGATGCTGTTTAGCCCCGGCGAAGAAGAGGTTCAGGTTGCTGGCGGCGCCGCCACGGAGGTGACGCTGCTCGGCGACGCTTTTAAGGAGACGCTCCAGGCTGGCGAGCCCTCTGAAATCGTTGAGCCGACGGAAGATGTGGCTGAAGAGTTGAAGCCCGACGAGGTTCAGCCGACCGCCGAACTCAGCGAGGAAGTGCCGCCCACCACGCCGGAGGTGGTGTCGCAGCAGCCATCCAACGTCGCGCCTACGGAAGCGGACGTCATCCTGCCGGCGGAGGAGATGCCCACCCTTCAGCAGCCGGAGGCCGCGGTAACAGCCAGCCTGGCGCCCGTCGAGACCGTCGTTCCGGCAGAAAGACCGGAGCCGGAAAAGGTCGAGAAGCCGAAGGCGGAAAAGCCGGAGCCGAAGAAGGAGCCGGTAAAGAAAAAGAAAGCCACTCGGAAAAAGACCGGTGACGGCGGCGCGCAGGCGAAATCGCAGGTCAAGGGCACGGCCGATGGCGCAGAAAACGCCGCTGCAAGCGGGGCCACGGGCGACAAGGGTCGTGTGGCGCAACAATCCGGCAACGCGGCAGTGTCGAACTATCCTGGCAAGGTGCGCAGCAAGCTCAATCGCGCCTTCCGCTATCCCTCCGAAGCAAAGCGCCAGCGTCTGCGCGGCGTCGCCCAGGTTCGCTTCACTGTAACCTCCGGCGGTGGCGTGGCGGGTGTCAGCCTGGCGAAGAGCGCCGGCTCGCCGATCCTCGACCAGGCAGCACTTGATGCCGTGCGCCGCGCGGCTCCGTTCCCGGCGATTCCCGCCGGTGCGGGTCGCGACAGTTGGGTTTTTACCATCCCGCTCGCCTTCAACCGGTGAATTGATGCACGCGCGTTGCGCGAGCAATGGACGACCGCTCACCGTGTTCCGCAGCCGCCGTTGAACGGCTGCTGCATGATTCCTTTGAGGAAGCATGCAGCATTTCAAAGTGTTACAGCAATCTTTGCGGGCCCGATTGGACACGCGGCGCTTTGGCGAGTGGCGCGACCAAAAATATGAATTAAATACTCATGTTTATACTTTACTCTGATAATCAAGTTTAATAAGTTGCCGCCGTCACGCAACCAATCGGTGTGTGTGTGCTCTGAAATCGAAAATCCAAAGGGCGATCGCCGGCGAAGCGCCGGGACGCGGAACAAGATGGAGAGGAATGCATGCGCGGCAAGCGGCAGAACGCAGGCAAAGGCAGCAAAGGCAACGCGAATGCAGCATCCGAACCGAGGCCCGATGCCGGTAAGGCGACGCTCGAGGGCCGCAGCTTTCTCTATGTCGGTGGCAGAGACTGCCAGGTTGCGCATCTGCGGGCGATCGCCAGTTCATTCGGGGCGGAGTTGATCCATCACGACGGAGGGCTGCGCGAAGCCGTGTCGCGTATCGACCGCGTGCTTCCATCGGTCGACTGTGTCTTCTGCCCCATCGACTGCATCAGTCACGATGCGTGTCTTCGCGTGAAGACCGGCTGCAAGAAGTGGGGCAAAGCCTTCGTGCCGCTCCGCAACGGCTCGAAGTCGAGCCTAGAGCGGGCGCTGCAGGATCTGACCACGAACAACAGCCGCGAAGGCTGAACTTATTCGAAGAACAACGGCATGCTTGCGTGAAGGCGCCGTGCCGGGAGAATTGACGATGAATGACGAACGCCCCGATCAGATGATGCTGATCGGTCTGCACAAGCTGGCCTCGCAATTTGGCGACGGACTGGTGCCCGAACTTTACGAGTTGCTGACTCGCCGGGCCCGCATGTTGGAGGAAACCCCGAACGTTGCCGAGTTCCCGACATGGCAGGCGCGGCAGCCGGGCAGGGATCCTCTCGGCCTTGCGCCACCGCTTGAGGGCGCTATCCTGCCCTTCCCGAGCGTCGGGACCGACGCTCCGCTGAGGAAGGATCGTGCATAAAGCAATTCCAGGAAAAGGGTGTAACGGTTTTCCGTCCGGAATTGCGTATTTTCAAAGAGTGAAATGCTCGGGAGCGACAACATGTACTTCGCGATGAACCGTTTCCGCGTTGCAATCGGTCAGGAAGAGGCGTTCGAGGCCGTCTGGAGAGGCCGGGACTCGAGCCTTGCCGAAATGCCCGGCTTCATCGCCTTCCACCTGCTTCGCGGAGAAAGCGTGCCGGAAGAGGGGTATACACCGTTCATTTCTAAATCGACCTGGGAAAGCAAGGACGCTTTCATCGCCTGGACAAAGTCGGAAAATTTCCGCGCGGCGCACCGCAGCGCGGGCGACAACAAGGCCATGTATCTCGGCTCGCCGAAATTCGAAGGCTATTCCGTCGTCGAGGGCGCGTGAGCAGCGCCCCTTAGCTTGCGCGACGGCAGAAATGCCCCGAGCGCCACGGTGAGCCAGCCGGCCATCATGGTCAGGCCGCCGAGTGGCGCCGACATCGGGAAGAGGCCGTGGCCGAGAGCATGGCGCGCCGTGAGATCGCCGGCGAACAGTGCGGTCCCTGCGGCCAATAGCAAAGCAGCGATTGCGGCTGTTCGGAAATGGGCCCATCCGGCGTGGAGCGCCACGAGCGCCGGCGCATGGGCGAGGCACATGGCGGACGCGCCACCGAGCAGCCGCGGATCGGCGCCGTGCGATGCCGCTGCCGCAGCGGCGACACCGGTAATCCCCATCAGCCCGGCGATAAAAAGGACGGTCGAGCGCGCTCCGCTGTTCGGCATCGAAGACTATTCCTTATTCTGCATGTGATGGGCGAGCTGTGTGATCGGTTCGAGAATTATCGCCCGCAATTTCGGGTGGGAAACCGTCTCTTCGAGCGCTCGCGTGAAGCAAAGAAGCCATTCGTCGCGCTCGGCCGGGCCGATTTCCGCGATGAAATGCCGACGGCGCAGCATCGGATGGCCGCGCTTTTCCACATAGATCGGCGGCCCGCCGAGCCAGCCGGTCAGGTATTCGTAGAGTTTCTGCTCGCTGCTCGAGAGATCCGGCGGATGGACGGCCCGGCAGTGGACGGCTTCCGGGAGGCTATCCATGAGCGCGTAGAAGCGACGCGTAAGCGCGCGAACCGTGACGTCGCCGCCGATCGCTTCATAAAGGCTTGTCGTTTCTGTTTCCGCCATATCGTCGTCCTTTGCCGGATTGGTATAACGCGCCCCACCTTCCGACAATCTCTTTCATCGTCCTCCGTTTGCGGCGTTTCATCGCGCCGGTCGACGCACCCTTGACAAACCGTCCAGACGGTATCTTTATACGGCATGGCAAACGCTTATCAAAGAAAGAAGCAGCCGGAGCGAGTTCGCCAGCAATTGCTGGAGGTCGCCGCGCGCCTGTCGCTGGAGCAGGGTATCGGTGCCGTGACGCTGGACGCAGTGTCGCAGGCGGCGGGCGTCAGCAAGGGCGGGCTCCTGCATCATTTCCCGAACAAACTCGCCCTGCTCGATGGCCTTTTTGACGAACTCGTCGCGCGCTTCGACCGCGCAATCGAGGAGGCGATGGAAGGCGACGATGTCGAGCGCGGACGGTTTACGCGCGCCTATCTGACGGTCTGCTTTGCGCTCGACGCGGAGGCGGATGGGAAGGGATGGCAGGTGCTGACGATCGCATTGCTTGCGGAGCCGCATCTCAAGGAGCGCTGGCGCGAATGGGTGGCACGACGCGCGGACGAGTTCGCAACGACCGATTCCTCGCCGAACTGCCTGCTCGCCCGGTTTGCCGCCGACGGCGTCTGGCTGGCGGACCTGCTTGAGAGCCATGAGTTCGACGCAGCAACGCGGGCGCTTCTGTTCCAGAACCTCAAGGCGCTCTCATTGCAATAAGCAAAGCGGAGCAGATCGCTCTTAACTATCGCCGGAGGCGTTCATGAATCCCACCATGCTCTATACGGTCCTTGTTGTCGCCATCGTCTTCGAGGTGCTCGGCACCTCAGCGATGCAGGCGGCGCAGCATTTCTCGCGGCTGGCGCCCACTGTGGTCATGGTGCTGTGCTATGGCGTCGCCTTCTTTTTCCTGTCCTATACGCTGCGTTATATTCCCGTCGGCATCGCCTACGCGCTGTGGAGCGGCCTCGGCATCGTGCTGATCTCTCTCGCCGGCTATCTCGTCTTCGGCCAGAAGCTCGATCTGCCGGCCGTACTCGGGCTGGCGCTCATCATCGCCGGAGTGCTGGTTCTCAATTTGTTTTCCAAGTCGACGTTTCACTGAGCCGTCGACGTGCCTTCGAGCGGTGTTTTCCGACATTCCCTCACCGAATCTGCACCGCGTCACAACATTTAGCTACAGGCTACTCGGGGAAAGCCCCTGAAATTCATTGAAATGGCCGATCTGTTTCAATAGCATCGCGCGTGTCCCTTCTTTGGATGCGGCATGGAAGAATTCCATCCCATCTCCCTGATAATGCGAAGGAATTCTGGGAATGCAGGCGGTTTTCGACGGCCATAACGACGTGCTTCTGCGCCTCTGGCAGCACGGGCGCAGCGGAGGCGATCCGGTAACCGAATTCGTCGAAGGAACTGACAAGGGCCACATCGATGCGCCGCGCGCCAAGAGGGGCGGGCTCGTCGGCGGTCTTTCGGCAATCTACATTCCATCGGGCGATCTGGTGCTGAAGACGCCGGACGAAAACGGCCACTACGCCACCCCTATGGCCGCGCCGCTTGATCGTCTGCCGTCGCTTGCCACGGCGATGGAGCTTGCCGACATTGCCGTGAGACTCGATCGCGCCGGGGCCTGGAGGCTTTGCCGCTCGACCGAGGAAATCCGGTCGGCGATCGCGGACGGTATCTTCGCCTCGGTCCTGCACATGGAGGGCTGCGAAGCGATCGGGCCCGATCTAGCAGCGCTCGAAACCTTCTATGCGGCGGGGCTTCGGTCGTTGGGTCCAGTCTGGAGCCGTCACAACGTTTTCGGGCATGGCGTGCCGTTCGCCTATCCCATGTCTCCGGATACGGGCCCAGGTCTGACCGAGGCGGGGTTCGAGCTCGTGCGCGCCTGCAACAGGCTCGGTATCCTGATCGATCTCGCGCACAGCACCGAACAGGGCTTCTGGGACGTGGCGAAGACGACTGACCAGCCGCTTGTCGCCAGCCACTCCAACGCCCATGCCCTGACGCCCGTCGCCCGGAATCTCACCGACCGGCAGTTCGACGCCGTGCGTGAAAGCCGTGGGCTCGTCGGCCTCAACTACGCGACGACGATGCTTCGCCCGGACGGGCAGGAGAACGCCGCAACGCCTCTGTCCGACATGGTGCGCCATGTCGACTACATGGTCGAGCGCATGGGGATTGATTGCATCGCGCTTGGATCGGATTTCGACGGCGCGACCATACCGGAGGAAATAGCCGACGCGGCGGGTAACCAGAGGCTCGTTGCAGCGTTGGAGGACGCCGGATATGGTGAGGCCGAACTGGCAAAGATATGCCGGGAGAACTGGCTGAGAGTTCTGGGACAGGCGTGGCACGAGATTGCCTGATCCTATGAAGAAAGCCCGGAAAGGGCATTAAACGAGGGAACTGCAAATGATGCACAAGCTCAATGGACGTTTTCGACTGCTTGCCGCTTCGGCAGCACTTGCCATGGCGATGGGCGCCGCACAGCCCGTCTTCGCAGAAGCGCCAAAAGACACCCTGGTCGAGGGCTTCGCGTTCGACGACATCATCACGATGGATCCCGGTGAAGCCTTCGAGCTTTCGACCGCCGAGATGACCAGCAATACCTATAGCCTGCTCGTCCGTCTGGACCTCAACGACACGTCCAAGGTTGTCGGCGACCTCGCCGAAAGCTGGACGGTCTCCGACGACGGCCTGACCTATACGTTCAAGCTGAAGCCCGGCATGAAGTTCGCGTCCGGCAATCCTATCACCGCCGAGGACGTCGCTTATTCCTTCGAGCGCGCCGTCAAGCTCGACAAGAGCCCGGCCTTCATCCTCACCCAGTTCGGCCTTAACGGCGACAATGTCACCGAGAAGGCGAAGGCCGTCGACGCTGAGACTTTCGTCTTCACTGTCGACCAGCCCTATGCGCCCAGCTTCGTCTTGAACTGCCTCACCGCGACGGTTGCATCCGTCGTCGACAAGAAACTAGTGCTCGACCACGTCAAGCCGGTGACGCCGAGCAACGAGTACAAATACGACAACGATTTCGGCAATGAATGGCTGAAAACCGGCTATGCCGGATCCGGTCCGTTCAAGCTGCGTGAGTGGCGCGCAAACGAAGTCGTGGTGCTTGAACGCAACGACAACTACTACGGCGAACCGGCGAAGCTCGCCCGTGTCATCTACCGCCACATGAAGGAGAGCTCCGGCCAGCGGCTCGCGCTCGAAGCCGGCGATATCGACGTCGCGCGCAACCTCGAGCCTGGCGATTACGAGGCGGTCGGCAAGAACGCCGATTTGGCGACGGCGAGCGCGCCGAAGGGAACAGTCTATTACATCAGTCTCAACCAGAAGAACGAAAAGCTGGCGAAGCCGGAGGTTCGGCAGGCCTTCAAATATCTGGTGGATTACGACGCAATCGGCGCGACCCTGATCAAGGGCATCGGCGAAATCCACCAGAGCTTCCTGCCAAAAGGCGTTCTGGGCGCGCTTGACGAGAACCCCTACAAGTTCGATGTGGCCAAGGCCAAGGAGCTGCTGGCGAAGGCCGGCTATCCCGATGGCTTCTCGGTCACCATGGACGTACGCAACACGCAGCCGGTCACCGGCGTTGCCGAGTCGTTCCAGCAGACGCTGGGACAGGCAGGCGTGAAGCTCGAGATCATCCCTGGCGACGGCAAGCAGACTTTGACGAAGTACCGCGCCCGCAACCACGATATGTATATCGGCCAGTGGGGTATGGATTATTTCGACCCGCACTCGAACGCCGATACCTTCACCAACAATCCGGACAATTCCGACGAGGGTACGAACAAGACGCTTGCCTGGCGCAACGCCTGGGACGTTCCGGAGTTGAGCAAGAAGACCAAGGAAGCGCTTCTCGAACGCGACGGTGCCAAGCGCGCGGAGATCTACAAGGAACTCCAGAAGACTGTGCTAGAGGATAGTCCCTTCATCATCGTATTCCAGCAGACGGAGGTCGCCGGCACGCGCAGCAACCTCAAGGGCTTCAAGCTCGGACCGAGCTTCGACACCAACTACGTCTGGAACGTTTCCAAGGAATAAGTCGAAAGGACCGTTTCCTTGAGCATGAGTGGAACAGAACGACTGAGCGGGCGCAGACGCGCCCGTTCCCGAAAGGTCGTGACTTCGGCGCTGCAATTCATCGTCGTCGTGGCAACCACCTATCTAGGCCTTCTCGCCGTCACCTTCTTCATCGGCCGCGTGATTCCGATCGATCCGGTTCTTGCCGTTCTCGGCGACCGGGCGCCTTCGCATGTCGTCGAGAGAACGCGTGAGGCGATGGGGCTCAACCTGCCTCTCTACCAGCAATTCTTCATCTATGCCCGGCAGGCGCTTTCCGGCGATTTCGGCGTTTCGGTGCTGACGACAAACCCGGTCATGACGGATATCCGCCGCGTTTTCCCGGCGACGATCGAGCTTGCGACTCTCGGAACGCTGATCGGCGCCTTTATCGGCGTGCCGCTCGGCGTGCTCGCAGCGGTCAAGCGCGGCAGTATCGCCGACCAGATCGTCCGCGTCATCGGCCTCGTCGGCTATTCGGTTCCGATCTTCTGGCTCGCCCTGCTTGCCCTGCTCGTCTTCTACGCACGGCTGCAATGGGTCGCGTATCCCGGCCGCATCGATGTCGTCTACGAGTATACGTTTTCGCCGATCACCGGCTTTTATCTTGTCGATGCGCTCTGGCAGCGGCAGTGGGACGTCTTCCGCGACGTCTTCCGCCATATCATTCTGCCCGCGTCGCTGCTCGGCTATTTCTCGCTTGCCTATATCAGCCGCATGACCCGCAGCTTCATGCTGAACGAGTTGCAACAGGAATACATCGTCGCCGCACGCGCCAAGGGTCTTTCGGAAGCGCGGATCATCTGGGGCCACGCGCTGCGCAACGCGGCCGTCCCGCTCGTGACGGTGATTGCGCTCTCCTATGCGGGCCTGCTCGAAGGGTCGGTGCTCACCGAAACCGTCTTCGCCTGGCCGGGGCTCGGTCTCTATATCACCAATTCGCTGCAGAATGCCGATATGAACGCCGTGCTCGGTGGAACGATAATCATCGGATCGGTCTTCATCGGCATCAATCTCCTGTCCGACCTCCTCTATCGGACGCTCGATCCAAGGACGCGCGCACGATGAGCCTTGCCACCGAAACAGGACCGATGACACGCCGCGAATGGTTGCTGTCCGACCGGCCGCAGTCGCGCACTCAGGCGCGTCTCGGCCGCGCCTACATGACCTGGCGGCGCTTCTCGGCCAACCGCCTTGCGGTTCTCGGCCTCATCATTCTGCTCGGCCTGGTCTTCGTGGCAGCCTTTGCCGATATGCTGGCGCCGCACTCGCCCGTGGTCGGCAATCTTGCCGGCGCACGGCTGCTGCCCCCGGGGAGCGAAGGCTATCTGCTCGGCACCGACGACCAGGGCCGTGATATCCTGTCGCGACTGATCCACGGGTCGCGGCTAACGCTTGCTGTGGTCGTGCTCGTCGCTGTTATCGCCGCGCCGATCGGCCTTATCGTCGGCGCTGTCGCCGGATACTCGGGCGGCTGGATCGACGCCGTGCTGATGCGCATCACCGATATCTTCCTTGCCTTTCCAAAGCTCGTCCTGGCACTTGCCTTCGTCGCGGCGCTTGGACCCGGCATCGAAAACGCCGTCATCGCGATTGCGATCACCTCCTGGCCGCCCTATGCGCGCATCGCCCGCGCCGAGACGCTGACGGTGCGCAATTCCGACTATATCGCTGCGGTGCAACTGATGGGGGCGTCGCCGGCGCGCATCATCTTCCGCCATGTCATGCCGATGTGCCTGTCGTCACTGATCGTCCGCGTCACGCTCGACATGGCCGGCATCATCCTGACGGCGGCGGGCCTCGGTTTCCTCGGCCTCGGCGCACAGCCGCCGTTGCCGGAATGGGGTGCGATGATCGCCTCCGGCCGCCGCTTCATTCTCGATCAATGGTGGGTTGCCACCATGCCCGGTATCGCGATCCTGATCGTCAGCCTCGGCTTCAACCTTCTCGGCGACGGCCTGCGCGATGCGCTCGATCCGCGGGAGAGCGGCCAATGAGCGCGCTCTTGACCGTTGAAGACCTGCGGGTCCGGTTTCCGACGCGCACCGGCGTGGTCGAAGCCGTGCGCGGCGTCTCCTTTACGCTCGGCCGGGAACGTCTCGGCATCGTCGGCGAAAGCGGTTCCGGCAAATCGCAAACGGGCAGGGCGATAATGGGGCTCACCCCGTCGCATGCAGAGGTGACGGCAAAAACGCTTTCATTCGGCGGTATCGATCTCATTTCCGCTCCGCCAAAAGTGCGCCGCGATCTTCGCGGCAAGCGCATCGCAATGATCCTGCAGGACCCGAAATATTCGCTGAATCCGGTGATGAGCATCGGCCGGCAGATCGTCGAAACGCTTCGGCGGCATGAGAACGTCAGCCGTTCCGAAGCCCGAGGGCGGGCGCTGGACATGCTCGCGGCGGTGCAGATTCGCGATCCGGCTCGCGTCTTCGACCTTTACCCGCACGAGGTTTCGGGCGGCATGGGCCAACGGGCAATGATCGCCATGATGCTGGTCGCGGGCCCAGAGCTTCTGATTGCCGACGAACCGACCTCTGCCCTCGACGTGACGGTGCAGCTCGAAGTGTTGTCGATCCTCGACAAGCTGGTCGCGGATCGCGGCATGGGATTGATCTTCGTCTCGCACGATCTAAGGCTCGTCTCTTCTTTCTGCGACCGGGTGCTGGTGATGTATGCCGGGAAAATCGTCGAAGAGATTGCCGCATCGGATCTCGCCAGCGCCAAGCACCCCTATACCCAAGGTCTCCTGAACTGCATGCCCGTGATCGGAGCGGACCGCCATCCCTTGCCCGTCCTCGACCGCAAGCCGGAGTGGGCGCTATGACGACTGCCGTTTCCGTTAAAAATCTCACTGTCAGCTATGACGACTTCAAGGCGCTGGACGACGTCGGCGTCGATGTCACTGCCGGCGAGTCCTTCGGCCTCGTCGGCGAGTCCGGCTCGGGAAAATCGACGCTTCTCAGGGCCGTTGCCGGACTGGCGCCGGTAACCGAGGGCACGATCCGTGTCGAGAACTGGCAGCTTCGAGGCGCGCGCCGAGACAAGGCCTTTTACCGCTCGGTGCAGATGGTGTTTCAAGACCCCTACGGCTCGCTGCATCCGCGCCAGACGGTTGATCGGCAATTGCTGGAGCCGCTCGCGATCCACGGTGTCGGCGACGGCGAACGCCGCATCCTGAAGGCGCTGGACGAGGTCGGGCTCGGGTCCGGCTTTCGCTTCCGCTACCCGCACCAATTGTCCGGCGGCCAGCGTCAGCGCATCGCCATCGCGCGGGCACTCATCCTCGAACCTTCGATCCTGCTGCTCGACGAGCCTACGTCGGCGCTCGATGCCTCCGTCCAGGCGGAGGTGCTCAACCTCCTCGAACAGGTGCGTCGCGACCGCAAGCTGACCTTCATCATGGTCAGCCACGATCTCGGGGTCGTCACCCATATGTGCGACCGGCTGGCGGTCATGCAGAACGGGCGCGTCGTCGAGCGGCTGTCGTCGGCCGATCTCGTCGCGGGGCGCATCGGCGAGGACTATACCCGCAACCTGATGGTGGCGAGCAAAGGCTTTCGGCGGGGGTGATCGCCCGAAGCGCTTCAGCCTCCCCGTGAAACGCAAAACCCCGAAACATTGTCTCGGGGCGTTTGCAGAAAGCGTTCGTCGCTTGATCACTTGCGCCGCAGGAAGCCGTCCGGAGCAACCGTGATCATAAGTTTCTGGTCTATGGATCGGTCAATCTCGAATTCCGGATGAGATTCCAGATATTTCCACACTGCCGTCTTGGGGTTGTTTCCCTTGCCCCACGGACGATCGGGGTAGGCCTCTTCCGGAAGGTCTTCGATAACGGTGTCGAAGACGACGCAATAGCTGTCCTTCGTCGTCAGCGGGGCGTAGGCTTCCAGTTCCGCCAAAACATGATCATGCGTGTGGTTGCTGTCGAGGCAGACGAGGATGCGGGAGTACGGCTTCGCAAAGTCGTAGACTCGTTCGACGACATTGCGCTCGATGCTTGATCCCTGGATCATGTGGATCCGGGACGACATCGGGTGGGCCTCGATGGCCTCCCGGTTGTGGGCGCGGATGTCAATGTCGACGCCCAGCACCTTCCTGCGCGGGGCTCGGGGGTCGAATGTCGTGCCCGCTTCGATTGCGTCGCTCATATCGAGGAGCGCCAGGATCGATGCGCTCATGATGAGCGAACCTCCGTGGGCGATGCCGGTTTCGATGATGAGATCGGGGCGTGTTGCCCAGATGATCTCCTGCATCGCCACGATATCCTGCGGATACTGGATGATCGGTCGGTCCATCCAGAAGTAGTTGTAGGAGTATTTCGGACCGATCGACTGGCGCAGGAAATCGGCGGCACTTTTGCGGAACGTGCTGTTTGTTTCGATTTCGGAGATTCGCGCGGCGACCTCCTGTCGGAAATCACTCATGATCGACCTCGATATAGGTGTATGCGTTGTTGGACATTCGCTTGATCTCTTCGAGATAATTGCGGTTCATCACGTAAATGCTCGAACCGGAGGGCAGGTCTGCCAGCACGTCCTCCGGTGCGCGGACCCGTAGTCCGGTAATCGGCAGGTACTTGCCTTGCTTGGCCGGGTTGATGTCGATGACCGCCTTCACCGGCAGCCCTGCGCGCGTGCGCAGCAGCGAGAAGATGACGCCCTTCGACGCCCCGCCCCAGATCACCGCCGGTTCCCGGTCGGTAGTGTCCAGCGCGTCGAGCTTGCGGGTGAAATCCTCTGGAAGTCCTACCCGGTCCTTCTCGTCGATAACGGGTTTGCGCAAGGAATTCAGATCCGCTACCACGAACAAATATTGGCCGCCGAAGATGCGGCCACTCGAAATGACGTTGCCGAAGATCCGGTGAAAATCGGATAGCCTGAAATAGTTGACGTGCTCGTAGAAGATGTCGAACCAGGCCCGGCGCTTGCAGATCCAGTCGAAGCAGGGGACTTCGATATAGATTTTTCCTTGACCGCCATTCGCCTGTTTCAGTTGCTCGAGAAACGCGACGGGATCCGGGATGTGCTCAAGCACATGGCGCAGGATGAGGCCCTTTGCCTCGATGCCCGAGCCTGGCTGGAAATATTCTCGGCGGACGCGAGGATTGTCACCCTCATAGGCCGGATCGAAACCGGTGATCTCGACCCCGTCGCCAAGAAGCTTCTCGAGAAAAAAGGCCTTGCCGCATCCCACTTCGACGAGTTCGTGGCGTCCCATCGTATCAAGAATGATCTTGGCGACGTCATCGAGATGCCGCTGGAATGAGGGGCTGACGGCCTGCTCGTTCTGATAGTTCGTATCGTACACCAACAGTTCCGGTCTGAAGGCCGCATTGCTTACCAGGCCCGTGCCAAGATCCTCTACAAGGCGCATTTCCCCGCGTGGCGAGGATATCGCCTCCTCGGCGCTGTGGTACATCCTGTTCTGAAAAATCGGCAACTCGCGCTGCTCGTAAAGCACTCGCGTGGCGTTTCCTGATGCCATAAGTGGTTCCTCAGCCTGTCGGTTCACCTGACGCCCACGACAAATGGCGGGTCGATGAGGTTTTCGGCTCGACCTCCGAAATTGAGCAGGTCCCGCCTACCATGTTCGTCGGCGATTCTCTCGGCAAGTTCTCGGATCGTTACCGGTATGCCAGAACAAATATTAACCGCTCCTTGCGCGGTGCTGACCGAAGTGTCCACGATCATCCTGGCGGCTTCGCTAACGTCGAGAAAATCGCGAACTTGGTGACCTTGGGTCAAATCCGCTCTCTGCCCGGCGGCAAGGCATTTTCGAAGATAGGGAACGAAGCGCCGCTCATCTTCTCCTTCGCCATAAAGATAGAACAGTCGGCACCAGGCAAATTCGACGCCCGCCTGCGGCAGCCATTGTGAGAGCGCCATGAAGGCCGCGGCCTTGGCGCCCGCGTAAGGGGTCAGGGGTTTGAGCGGCGTATCGATGGTGAGCGGCCGGCCGGTAAGCTCGTATTCAAAGCATGTGCCTATGCCGACAAAGCGCCTGACGCCGGCGGCCGCAGCACCCTTGGCCATCGCCAGAGTTCCAGTGAGACAATCGAGATTGATGGGTGAGGTGAGGTATTTGCCGGGCTCGGCGTACCATGCCAAGTGGATGATCGTGTCGATTCCGGCGAGTGCCTGCGCCCACCATTCCGCCGACTCGGAAAAGAGTGCATCGGTTGAAAGAATGCGCCCGATTCCGGCCGCATCGGCGAGGCGGTTTTCGCTTCCCGTGCGCACGACAGGGCACGCGACGATGCCGCGCTTGGCCAATTCGCGCAGGACGTGGCGGCCGACAAAGCCGGTAGCGCCGGTGAGCAGGACTTGTCTGATCAAGCGGTCTCCATTCGCGGGCAAGGGCGATTTTTGCAAGGGATAGTGTTCATGAGATCAATGCCAGGCTTCGGCGCAACCCTCTGAAACGATGCCGTTTCGGAGGGAAATCCGCTACACACTTTTCGCGGAATCGCTCTAACGTCTTTCGATCGCGCGGCAATGATGATACCGCCTCCGAACCCGCCGCGCCGATGAATCGCTTGGCCAATTGAGAGGACATGCAATGTCGCGCTTCAAGCGCATCCATACGGGACTTCCCGGGCTGATGGTGGTCGAACGCAAGCAGTTCGGCGACGAGCGTGGCTTCTTCTCGCGTTTCTTTTGCCAGGAGGAGCTTTCCGAGCTCGGTTCTTCCGGCGCGATTGCGCAGATCAATCACTCGATGACGCGTACCAAAGGCGCCGTCCGCGGACTCCATTTCCAGCGGCCGCCCTATGAGGAAGCAAAGTTCGTGTCGTGTCTTACCGGCGCGGTCTTCGACGTCGCTGTCGACATGCGGCCGGATTCGCCGACCTATTTGCATTGGCACGGCGAAGTCTTGAGCGCCGAGAACGCGCGGTCCATGATGATCCCCGGCGGCTTTGCCCACGGCTTCCAGACGCTTACCGAGAATTGCGAGCTGATCTATCTTCACGACAAGCCCTTTGCGCCGGAGGCGGAAGGCGGACTGAATGCGCTGGATCCGCGCGTGAATATCGCATGGCCGATCGAAATTACCCAGATGTCTGAGCGCGACCGAAACCTCGCCTTCATCTGATCGCCGGCTGGGAGTGGGGCGCGTGGTCGTGCGCCCTCAAATTACCCGGACCTCCGGAATGGCTACGACGAAGCGGCCGCCCCAGGAGCGAACATGATCATTCGCGGCAACGATCTCGTCCGTCAGGTTCCAGGGCAGAATCGCGACATAATCGGGCTTGGCGGCGGCCAGTTCGTCCGGCGCGTGGATCGGGATGTGGCTGCCGGGCGACAGCTTGCCCTGTTTCAGGTCGTTGCGGTCGACGATGAAGGCTATGTCGTCGGAGGTAAGGCCGCAAACGTTCAGGAACGTATTGCCCTTGGCCGCCGCGCCATAAGCCGCCACGGTCTTGCCCTCGGCCTTTGCGTCCGCAAGAAAGGCTCGGAACTCTTCGCAGACCGCTGCGATCCGCTTTCCGAACGCCATGTAGGTCTCCATCCGCATCAGACCGGCCGCAGCTTCGTCGGCGCGCACCTTCGCGAGGCCAGCGGTCTCCGGCCTCTTACCGCCCGCCAGTTGCGTATAGACGCGGAGCGAGCCGCCATGGGTCGGCAGTTCCTCGACGTCGAAGACGTGCAAGCCGCAGGTCTTGAAAATGCGCTCGACAGCGACGAGCGAGAGATAGGAGTAGTGTTCGTGGTAGATCGTATCGAACTGGATGCCTTCGATCGTTTGCAGCAGATGCGGGAACTCGAAGGTCGCCACGCCGTCCGGCTTGAGCAGGATCGGAAAACCGCTTACGAAATCGGCGATATCAGGCACGTGCGCCAGAACGTTGTTGGCGGCCGTCAGGTCGGCGCGGATGCCGCGGGCAACCAGCTCACTCGCGGTTATCTGCCCGAAGAAGGCGACGTGGGTCGGGACGTTGCGGCCCTCGGCGATCTTGGCAGCGTTGGCCGCGGGTTCGACGCCAAGCACGGGAATATTCTTCTCGGCGAAATATTGCAGCAGATAGCCGTCGTTGGAGGCAACCTCCACCACCTGTGACGTGCTGTCGAGATTGAAGCGGCCGATCATCTTTTCGGCATAGCGCCGGGAATGGTCCAGCCAGCTCGTCGAGAATGACGAGAGGTAGTGATATTCCGCGTTGAAGATTTCATCGGCGGGTACCGTTTCGGTGGTCTGGACGAGCAGGCATTCCGAGCAGACCATCACCTGCAAGGGAAAGGCCTGCTCCCGCGCGATCGCTTCTTTGGTCGGCTCGAGAAATGAATTGGACCAGGGCGTCGCACCCAGGTCGGCAACGAGCGTTGCAAGCGGGGTCGAGCAGAAACGGCAGTGATGGGGCATTATCATGGGCGACCTTTCGTGAATGCGGCGATCTGGCCGAGCGTGAGTTGGCGCGCCGTCTCGCCCCGGCGCCAGCCGTTGTACCAGTGTGCGGTCCACTCGATCGCCTGTCGCTGCGTCAGTCGCGCGCGCCAGGCAAGGGTCTCGGCCGCGAGTGCCGGGTCAAGACCGAGAGTCTGCATCTCGCGCGGTTGCGCGAGCGAGGAAACATCGTCCCAACGCGGGGACAGACCCATTGCCGCCTGGATGGCGTTTGCAACGTCTCGGACGGCTATCGGCTGTTCCGTGGGCGAAGGGCCGAAGTTCAATGCATCCACTGTGACTTCGCCCTTGTAGAGCGATTCGGCGAGCAGAAAATAGCCGTTGAGGCAATCAAGCACATGTTGCCAGGGGCGTGTCGCAAGCGGACTGCGAATGTTGAGCCTCTCGCCCGAAAGCGCTGCCCGCACGATGTCGGGCACCAGACGGTCAGCTGAGAAGTCGCCGCCGCCGATCACGTTACCGCCGCGGGCCGTGGCAATACGGATGCCACGCTCGTTGAGGTAGGAACTGCGCCAGGTCGCGACCGCGATCTCGCATGCAGCCTTCGAGCCCGAATAGGGGTCGTGGCCGCCGAGCGTATCGGTTTCCTGAAAGTGGCGACCGCTTTCGTCGTTGCGGTAGACCTTGTCCGTCGTTACTACGAGTATGGCCTTGACTGAGGGAGCAGCGCGCGCGGCCTCCAAGAGCCGTACAGTCCCCATGACGTTCACGTCGAAGGTTTCGGCTGGCGCCGCATAGCTTTCCCGCACCAGCGGCTGCGCCGCCATATGCAGGATGATTTCCGGCTCGCTCTTCAGCAGGGTTTCGGCAAGCGCTTCGCGATCGCGAATGTCTCCGAGTTGGCCGTCCGGCAATTCGTCCGTATGCAGCAGGGCGTGCAGTGATGGTTGGGAGGTCGGTGGCAGGGCGTAGCCGGTGACGTTTGCCCCCATCTCCCTCAGCCACAGCGCAGCCCAGCTGCCCTTGAAGCCCGTATGACCGGTGAGAAGGACGCGTTTTCCCGCCCAGAACTCCGGATCAGGCAAATGGGTCATGACCAGACCTTCCAGGGCGCGCGGTTCTGCTGCCAGAGTTCTTCAAGTTGGTTCTTGTCGCGCAGCGTGTCCATCGGACGCCAGAAGCCGTCATGCGGGAAAGCCATCAAGTGGCCGTCCCGCGCCAGGCCTTCGAGCGGCCCGTCCTCAAAGGGCGTGTGATCGCCTTCGATGCGATCGAGCACAGCGCGGTTGAGCACGAAGAAGCCGCCATTGATACGGCCGTTGTCTCCCGCAGGCTTTTCGGTAAAGCTGTAAACGCGGCCGGAGTCGATCGCGAGCGCGCCGTACCGTCCCGGCGGCACGACGCTCGTCACGGTCGCATCTCGTCCATGCCGGCGATGGAAATCGGTCAATGCGCGGATGTCGATGTCGGCAACGCCATCCCCGTAGGTGAGGCAGAAGGTATCGCCGAGATAATCGGCCACGCGCTTCAGGCGCCCCCCGGTCATCGATTCCGCGCCGGTTTCCACAAGGGTTACCCGCCAAGGCTCCGCCTTGCTGGTGTGATAAACGGTCTCTCCGGTCGCCATGTTGAAGCTGACGTCCGAAGAGTGAAGGATATAGTTGGAGAAGTACTCCTTGATCATGTAGCCGCGGTAGCCGAGGCAGATCACGAAATCGGAAAAGCCGAAATGGCTATAGATTTTCATGATGTGCCAGAGGATCGGACGGCCGCCGATCTCGATCATGGGCTTGGGTCGCAGGTGGCTCTCCTCGGAGATGCGTGTGCCGTATCCACCGGCGAGAATGACGACTTTCATGCCCGATCTGCCTCCAACGTGCGCACTCGCGCTCCGCTTTTCTCGTATTCCAGCCTTGCCCGGGGCTTGATTGGCGACGCCGTTCCTGGATTCGGCACGGACTGCGGAGGCATCCGCGCGCCACCGGCGCTCCTTGGAGTATTTTGATGAAAATTGCAACCACGGGGCGCGTTGAGGCCGGTCGATGCAGCCGGGCCGGCTGCTTGCGCGGGTGTGGGGAAAGGCGCAGAATGCCGCTCGCTGGGGCATGGTTCACGCGGGAGGAGCGAATCATGAATGAAATGAGCCTCACCAATCTGCAAGCGGGAAAGACGACGGTTAAGGCGGAAGCTATCGAGGCGCTGGCGGGGCAATTGCGCGGCCGTGTGCTCACCGAGAACGACGTAGCCTACGACGAGGCGCGTACGATCTGGAACGGGATGATCGACCGCAAGCCCGCGCTGATCGTGCAATGCGCCGGGGCCGCCGACGTCATCAACGCCGTTCGTTTCGCGGCCGAAAACGGTCTGCTTGTTGCCGTTCGCGGCGGCGGACATAACATTGCCGGCAACGCTGTCTGCGACGGCGGCCTGATGATCGATCTGTCGCCGATGAGGTCGGTCCGTGTTGACGCCGCGACGAAACGGGCCTGGGTCGAGCCGGGAGCAACGCTCGCCGATGTCGACAAGGAAACCCAGGCTTTCCGGCTGGCGCTTCCGACCGGCATCAATTCAACGACGGGTATTGCCGGCTTGACGCTTGGCGGAGGCTTCGGGTGGCTCACCCGCAAGTTCGGATTGACCTTGGACAACCTGCTTTCGGTTGATGTGGTTACGGCGAATGGTGAGTTGGTGCGCGCAAGCCCGACTGAGCATCGCGACCTGTTCTGGGCGCTCCGCGGCGGCGGCGGGAATTTCGGCGTCGTCACGGCTTTCGAATTCCAGCTCCATGAACTCGACAACCAGGTTCTCGCCGGTCTCGTCGTTCACCCCTTCGCGGATGCGCAAACGGTACTTCAACAATACCGCGAGGCGCTCGAGACTGCCCCGGACGAACTTACCTGCTGGGCGGTAATGCGGCAGGCGCCTCCGCTGCCCTTCCTTCCGGAGGAATGGCACGGGAAGGAAATCCTCGTGCTGGCAATGTGCTACTCAGGCGACATCGCTGCCGGCGGGCAGGCAACAGCGGCCTTGCGCGCGATCGGCAAGCCGATCGCGGATGTCGTCGGCCCCAGTCCTTTCGTCGGCTGGCAGCAGGCGTTCGATCCCTTGCTCACGCCGGGTGCGCGCAACTACTGGAAGAGTCACGATTTCATGGAACTGTCCGACACGACGATCGGCATCCTGCTGGACGCCATTCGTCAACTGCCGGGACCGGAATGCGAAATCTTCATCGGTCACGTCGGCGGTGCCGCCGGGCGCGTCGCGGCAGAGGAGACGGCTTTCCCGCAGCGCAGCTCGCATTTCGTCATGAACGTTCACGCTCGGTGGCGCGAACCCGAGATGGATCAGACCTGCATAGACTGGGCGCGCCGCCTTTTCGAAGCGGCCAAGCCCTATGCAGCCGGGACGGCTTATATCAATTTCATGCCGGCTGACGAGATCGACCGGGTCGAGGCCGCCTATGGCAGCAATTATGGAAGGCTCGTCGAGGTCAAGCGGCGCTACGATCCGCAAAACCTGTTCCGCATGAACCAGAACGTAAGGCCGATCGAAGAGCGGGGAGCGGCCTGAGCCTGGAAGATCTGCCGCTCACGCAAAAAAACCATGCCATGCGCGTTCATCACGCGCATGGCCTGCCTCCTGTCGTGACGGCAGAACAGAGGCGTAAGGAGTTGTCATTGTCGGCGGTGAGGGCCGGCGGTTTGGCCGGAGGGGCTTCATGAAGGAGGAGTCGGTACGCGACCTGTTTCAGCGCGCGACGGAACATGCCGTCCGCTTCCGCGAAAGCATATCCGCAGGCCCGCAAAGGCCGCGGGTCTCTTATGAAGCATCGCTTGAGGCGTTTCGCGAACCTCTGCCAGAGCGAGGGGATGCTGGCCTTGAGGTGATCGACGCGCTTGTGGCGGAGGCGGAACCCGGACTTCACGCGATGACGGGCCCGCGTTTCTTCGGCTGGGTCATCGGCGGGTCGCATCCCGTGGGCGTCGCCGCCGACTGGCTGACGAGTGCCTGGGGCCAGAACACCGGCAACCATCGTGCAACGCCGGCTGCCGCGGCGGCCGAGGCGGTTGCCGGCAACTGGCTGCTCGATCTCCTCGATCTGCCGAGAGAAAGTTCCGTCGGGTTCGTAACCGGGGCGACGGCCGCCAACTTCGTCTGCCTTGCCGCGGCACGCGGCGACGTGCTGCGGAAGGTCGGCTGGGACGCCGAAGCGCAGGGCCTGTTCGGCGCAGCGCCGGTCACGGTTCTGATTGGCGACGATGCCCACGCGACGGTTTTCTCCGCGCTGCAGTTTCTCGGTCTTGGGCACGACCGGGTCGTCCGCGTGAAGACCGACGATGCCGGCTGCATCCTCGTTTCCGATTTCGCCGAGGCGGCTGGCAAGGTTTCCGGACCCTGCATTGCCATCCTTCAGGCGGGGCAGATCAATACGGGCGCATTCGACGATTTCGACCGCATCATCCCTATCGCCAGGGACATCGGCGCCTGGGTTCATGTCGATGGCGCGTTTGGCCTCTGGGCGCGCGCCTGTCCGCAAAGGAGCGGCCTCGCCAAAGGCGTCGACGGCGCCGATTCCTGGGCGACCGATGGTCACAAATGGCTGCAGACGCCCTATGACTGCGGTTACGCCATCGTTCGCGACGAAGAGGCGCATCGCCGGGCCATGACGATTGCGGCGAGCTACCTGCCGCCGAGCTTTGAGGGCGAGCGGGATCCGAGCCATTTCGTCCCGGAATTGTCTCGTCGTGCCCGCGGCTTTGCCACCTGGGCAATGATCAAGCATCTCGGGCGTGACGGGATAGCCGCCGTGGTCGAGCGTCATTGCCAGGTCGCCCGTGGAATGGCCGAAAGACTGAGGTCGGAAGAGGGAATCGCAGTACTGAACGACGTCGTGCTCAACCAGATCCTCGTGCGTTTCGGTGCGACACACGCGGACGACGAGGCCGACTGGCTCACCCAGCGGACGATCGAGCGGATACAGACTGACGGTGTCTGCTTCTGCGGCGGCGCGCTCTGGCGTGGCCGCAAGGTGATGCGGGTTTCGGTGATCTCATGGCTGACCGACGATGTCGCCGGCAATGTTGCCGCAGACGCGATCATCGCGGCGTGGAGGGTGGTGCTCCGAGAGAGTGACGGTCCTATTCGGGGCTCACGGCAGATATGAGTTCAAGCTCTGACTAGTACCTCCGTCGCTTCCGCCAGATCGCGGGCGAGGGTAGGGGAAACGTGCGCCGCCAGCCTTGCTTGGGCGTCGCGCCAGACCGGGATCGCCGCCTCAAGCCGTTGAGCGCCGGACTCTGTCAGCCACACGGCGCGGCGGCGCAAATCGGTCTCGACTACGGCGATCTCGATCAAGCCTTCATTCTCGAGCGTGCGCAGGTTGCGCGAAAGGGTGGATTGTTCCAGCCCGCTGCGCCGCGCTAGGGCGCCGAGCGTGTCGTCGGACGCCGCTGCGATCTGGGCCATCAGACCGAGTTGCGCCACGTTGAGTCCGCATCCCGCCATTTCGCGATCCATGAATTGGGTGATGCGCCGGGCGGCGAGGCGGCTGTTCAGGCCGGCGCAGATTTCTACCAGGGCACTGGCATCGCTGCGCAGCGTTTTCGGCGGTTGCTTCTTCTTATCCATAATTGTATGCATATACATAGTATGTAGCTACATGGAAAGTTTTTCTGATGATCTCGCTGAAATTGAAGCGAGTCTACGAGGTGCCGGAGGCCAGCGACGGCACGCGCATCCTCGTCGACCGGCTTTGGCCGCGCGGCATTGCCAAGGACAAGGCCGGGGTCGATATCTGGCTGAAGGACATCGCGCCGAGCGATGCCTTGCGCAAACGCTTCCATGGGCAGCCGGATGCATGGGACGAGTTCTGCATAGCCTACGCGGGGGAACTGGGGAACGCGGCGGCGCAGGCTGCGGTTCACGAGCTGCGCGAGCAACTGGCAAAGGGTCCCGTGACGTTGCTTTACGCAGCGCGCGACGTGGAAAGAAACAATGCGGTGGCGCTGAAGGCATGGCTGGAGCGCCATGTGTGAGGCGTCCCGAAGGCAATGAGTGGCCGTCATGGCTACGCGGTGCCGGCCCCATCACACCCGCATCGCCTCGATTACGGCCCGCAGCCCCGCTGAAATGTTCCGGCGGCTCGGGTAATAGAGATAAAACCAGTCCTCCGGCGGGCACCATTCATCGAGGCAGCGGATCAGCCGGCCGTCGAGGATCTCGCGTTGCGCGCGGTTTTCCCAGACATAGGCGAGCGCCACGCCGGAGAGCGCCACCTGGACCATGAGTTCCTGGTCGTCGAGCGCAATGGGCCCGCTCGGGTGGAAGGCGACAGCCTCGCCCTTGTGCTCGAATTCCCAAGGGTAGCGCACCCCGCTCGGATACATGTTCTGGACGCAGGCATGGTCCTTCAGGTCGTGCGGCGTCTGCGGGATGTTCCGCTCGCGGAAATACGCGGGTGCGCCCACAACCGCGAAGCGCAGCCGAGGCCTGATCTTCACGGCTACCATGCCTTCACGAAGGCTCTCGCCGAGGCGGATGCCGGCGTCGAAGCCTTCCTCGACGATATCCACCAGCCGGTCGGTCGCGGAGATCTCGAGTTCCAGATTGGGGTTGTCCCGGATGAGCGGCCCCATCACCCGCCCCAGGATGAAAGGGGCGATCGAATTCGGTACATTGATGCGCACCTTCCCGAACGGCGTTTCGCGAAACCTGTTAAGCGCGTCGAGCGCCGATCCGATCTCACCGAAGGCCGGGGTGAGATGTGCTTGGAGCATCGTGCCGGCATCCGTCAGCGAGACGCTGCGAGTCGTGCGATTGAGCAGCCGAAGCCCGACCCGCTCCTCCAGATTGCTGACGGCATGGCTGATCGCCGAGGCCGTGACCCCACGTTCCTCGGCCGCCTTCCGGAAACTTCGGTGCCGGGCGACGGCGTCGAATGCTGCAAGTTCTGACAGGTCGGTCGCGCGCATAGATGAATCCTGCTCAGTATTATTGCGAGTATTACCATTCTAATCACGCAAATTGAATTGCGCCATTCTCCCCTTGTCGCCGCGGGCAAGTCGGCCCCGGTCTTGAGGATCTGATCCTCATCCGATCAAGGAGGAAGTTCGCAATGGCACAGACATGGTTCATCACAGGCTGCTCAACCGGCTTCGGCCGCGCGCTCGCAGAGCATGTGATCGCGCTCGGCAACAATGTCGTCGTCACGGCTCGTGATGTGGCGCAGGTTGCCGAGCTATCGGCCATCGCGCCGGATCGCACGCTCGCTCTCGCGCTCGACGTGACGAAGGCAGACGACATTGCTGCGGCAACACGCGCCGCCGAGGGGCGCTTCGGGCGCCTCGACGTTCTCGTCAACAATGCCGGTGTCGGTTATTTCGGCGCCTTCGAGGAGAGCGACATGGATGCGGTCCGCGCCATGTTCGAGGTCAATGTCTGGGGCCTCGCCAACATGACGCGCGCGGTCCTGCCCGGCATGCGCCGGCGACGCTCGGGCACGATCGTCAACATCTCTTCAGTCGGCGGCCTGCGGTCGGTACCGTCGCTGAGCTTCTACGCGGCCTCGAAATTCGCCGTCGAGGCTTTGTCCGAGGGGCTGTCGAAGGAGACCGAGCCTCTCGGCATCAAGGTGCTCATTGTCGAGCCCGGCCCCTTCCGCACCGATTGGGCGGGACGCTCCGCCGGTGAGGCCACCGTCTCGATCAATGACTACGAGGAGACGGCAGGTGCCGTCTGGCGCAGGATCAGGGGTTACAGCGGCAAGCAGCCCGGCGATCCGGAAAGGGCAGCACGTGCGATCGTAATGGCGGTCAATGCCGCCGAACCGCCGCTGCGGCTGCTGCTCGGCCGCGAGGCTCTGGCCGGCGCTCGGGCGAAGCTCGAGGCCTTGCGCAGGGATTTCGATGCCTGGGCCGAAGTAACCGAAGGGGCCGACTTCCCGGCCCCTGAATCGAACTGATTTGAAACTCAAAGAAACATCCAACTCAACTCAAGGAAAAGGATATTCCCATGCGTATCTGGTTCATCACGGGTGCCTCCCGCGGCTTTGGCGCGCTGATCACCAAGGAGGCACTGAGTGCCGGAGATGCGGTCGTCGCCACGGCGCGCCGCGTCGAATCCCTCGATGCCCTCGGCCAGCACCAGAACCTTCTTAAGTTGGCTCTCGACGTCACGAATGAGGAGCAGGCAAGGGCGGCAGCCGCGGCAGCGGTCGAGCGCTTCGGCCGGATCGATGTCCTGCTCAACAACGCCGGCTACGGCCTGCTCGGCGCCGTAGAGGAAGCAACGGCGGAGGAAATCGAGAAGATCTATCGCACCAATGTCTTCGGCGTTCTCGCCGTCACGCGTGCCATCCTGCCGCAGATGCGGAGCCAGCGCTCGGGGCATATCATCAACATCTCCTCTATCGGCGGTTATACGGCCTTTACCGGCTGGGGCGTCTACGGCTCGACCAAATTCGCGATCGAAGGGTTGACAGAGGCGCTTGCGCAGGAGTTGGCGCCGCTCGGCATCAAGGCGACGGTGGTCGAGCCGGGTTTCTTCCGGACCGACTTCCTGGACGAGCAGTCGTTGGCGGTGAGCCCGCTGTCGATCTCCGACTATAGCGAGACCGTCGGCGCCATGCGTGAATTCGCCAAGACGGCAAACCATGCCCAGCCGGGCGACCCGGCACGGCTTGCAAAGGCTATGGTACAACTCGCCCATGCCGACAACCCGCCGCTGCGCATGCCCTTCGGCAGCGACACGGTCGCCGCCATCGAAGCCAAGAATGCCCATGTTGCCGGCGAACTCGCCGCTTGGCGGGAACTCGCGGGGTCCACAGACTTTCCTCAGGAAAGCGTCCCCGCCTGACGAACGGACCGATTTGCCGGAGCAAGTCAGCAGACGTGTGTGGCGTTTGCGTCCGGAGTTTCAGGGATCTAAAGGACGGTGGCTGCACAACGCGGCCACCGTCCTTTTTTGCGACCGCGTGGGTGAGCCTGGAATTGAAGTGCGCTCCGCAACGCAACGGCCATTCGGCGTTGACTTCGCAAGTGATGAGAGGAAAATGTCTCTCCTGATACGTCACTACGCAACATTGAGGTGCCTACGATGACGATCGCAAGGAAACTTCAGGACTACATCGAAGGCGAGGGTGTCGACTATGACACCGTCGCTCATCACCGCACGGCAACCACCAGTCAGTCGGCGCAGGCCGCGCATGTTCCGGGCAGCAGGCTTGCCAAGTCCGTGGTCGTGCATCACGAAATGGGGTACTTTCTCGCCGTCGTTCCGAGCACGCATCGGATCGAGCTCTCCACGTTGCAGGACGTGATGAATAGGCGCCTCGGCCTCGCTTCGGAGGAGGAGGTCAGCACGCTCTTCGCCGATTGCGATACCGGCGCGGTGCCGCCCATCGGATCGGCCTATAATGTGCCGGTGGTCCTTGACGAGAGCCTCGGCAACGTCAGCGACGTCTATTTCGAAGGCGGCGATCACAAGACACTGGTGCATGTCAGCGGACCAAACTTCCGCAGCCTGATGAAGGATGCGCAGGTCGCCCGCTTCAGTCACCCGTCATAAGGGTCACGGTCTCCGGTCTAGTCCTCACAACCGACGCCGAGTCGGCCCTTCCGAGGGGTAATTGCGCGGCGTTCAACGCGGAGCTGTCAGCCGTCACAGCACTAGCTCCCAATTCTGCCCGACCAGATCGTGCCCGAAACTATGGTGCCTCTCCTCGTGCACGAGATGAAAACCTGTCGTTTGGTAGATATGCCTTGCGGCGGCCAGGATGTCATTGGTCCAGAGGGTGACCTTCGAATAACCCGCCTGTCGCGCAAAGCGGATGCATTCCTCGACGAGCCGACGGCCGATCCCGAGACCGCGCGCGCTCGGTTCGGTGTAGAGGAGGCGGAGCTTGCCGACTGCGGCCGATTCTTCAACCAGGAAGACAGAGCCGACGATATCGCCGTCGCGCTCGGCGACCCAGCAACGCTCGCGCTTCGGCTTGAAGTTTTGAATGAAATCGACCGTGATCTGGGCGACGAGAGCCTCAAACCTCTCGTCCCATCCGTATTCCTCGGAATAGAGCACGCCATGACGATGGACGATCCAACCCATGTCTCCGGGCTGATGTGTGCGGAGGAGATAGGGGACGCGAGCAGGCTCCGGGGTCGGCCCTCCGAGCAGACGCTCGGCCTCGGCAAGTGCCATGGCGAGCTTCCGCCGCTCGGGCAGTGAGAGACGATCGAGCATGGCGCTCACTTCGTCGCGCGAGCGCGCGTCGATGGTAGCGAAGCTCTCGCGGCCTGCCGGGGTCAGCGAGATCAGAACCTGCCGTCCGTCCTCCTGCGACGGGCTTTTCGAGACGAGACCGCGCTCTTCAAGAGTCCTCAGGAGACGGCTGAGATATCCGGAATCGAGTTCGAGCTCGGCACCAAGCTCCTTGGCCGTGGATGTCTTGCGCTGCGCGAGCTCATAAACGAGGCGGCCTTCGGCCAACGACAGGGGACCGCCAAGCAGGCCCTCGTGCAGCAGACCGACGCGGCGTGTGTAAAAGCGGCTGAAGCGGCGCACCGCGGCCACATAATCTTCCTGATCGACCTGCGGCATCGAACACTCATTTAGTTGACGTTGTCAGATATATCGCTGACTTTGTCATGTAATGCCTGACAATGTCAACTATCTCGCTTGGCGGCCTTGTCAGCCAATCGCCGGGTAAACCGGCTCAGGTCGATTATGGCGCGACGATGGGTGCCTTGGCCGATCAGACCGGCTTCGTCGCAGCAGGAGACTTTGAAGAGAAGCGACCTTTCGTCGACGGCGATCAGTTCGACATCCGCCGTTACCGACATGCCAACGGGTGTTGGCGCGACATGGCTGACATCGATATGAGTGCCGACGGTGCGTTGTTCATACGCGAGATAGGGACGCAACGCTTCGATGCAGGTCTGCTCGATGAAGCCGATCATCATTGCTGTTGCGAAAACCGGCGGCATGTCCCTGAAGCCTGGCCAGGCATCATCGACCTCGGGCACGGTGTGAAATGGGGTCACGGTCAGCCGCGCGCTATGACGCAGGCCAGCTGCGAGTATCGGCAATTCCAAGGTATCGCTCATATCGTCCCCAATCTCATGTTGATGGGCCAGGACACAGGTCGCTTCTTCGTCGGATCGCCCCAGAGTTCGGAAAGATCGCGCACGAAGGCAGTGAGAATGTCTTCGCGCCCGGCGTCATTGACACGGCGCACGGCGGACCATGTTGACAGGTATCCAAGGAAATCGCCGAGTTCCCAAGCCCTGTGAATCTCCATCTCCGGTGCGGCGCGCTCATCGAAAGGGAAGCTGATATCGGCGTAGCCGGTGTCCACCAGCTTGCGCCCCGGCGGCCAATAGGGGCCGATCTCGATGCGGTAAAAATCGATGAACCGCTGCTGAAGTTCATCCGGCTCCAGCCGAAGGACCCCGTAGCTGATCAGCGCAATGACGGCGTTCTCGACGGCGATCCGGCGGGCCTCGGCATAAAAGGCCGGCAGATCGAACCAGTGGGCGGCCTGTGCTGCGGTAATGAGGCTTACCGTGTTGTCCGCAAGGGGCAGTCGCTCGGCCGGCGCGCAAAGATATCGCACCTTGTCCTGAGCCTGCGCGTTGGCGATCTGATCTTCGCTGGAGTCGAGCCCGATCACCCGATCGAAATGGGTCGCCAGTTGCCGGGTCAGTTGCCCATTGCCGCACCCGACATCAACTGCTGTCTCGCGGGTGGGGGAAATCCCCGCAAGGAACGTAGACAGTCCGGCCGGGTACTCCGGTCTGAACTGCGCATAGGCGCTGCCACCTGCATTGAACCAGTTCTTGCGTGGCGTGGCGTCATTCCGCATCGACGTGATCCTCGTTAGCGTGGTGTGCTGCGGCGGCCCTCAGTCGAGAGGCAAAGCCTTCGCGTTCCAGTGCGCGCGCCGTTTTTGCCAGCACCTCAAGAAGCGGATGGCCGATCTCCTTTTCCAACGCGCCTATGGCTGCGAAGGTGATTGCCCACTGGGGTTCAAGCCTCTTCAGCAGTTCCTGGCCACGAGGCGTCAGATGAACACCGTTCTTGCGTCCATCCTCCAAGCTGTGGCGTGCCACCAGACCATCGGCCTCCATCAGCCTCACCGACTGACTGATCGCGCCCTGCGTGAGGCTGCAGCGGGCGGTGATCTCGGTCACGGTTTCTGCGCCGGCGGCGAGCGCACGCATGATCGGGGTGTATCTTGCGCGATAGGGGAGCTTCATGGCGCGGTACTCTTCCTCCGCACCCTGATCGACCATTTCTCCGACATAGCGGAGCAGTTCGCCGAGACCCGGCATGTGTTTATTGCTCATGGCAACAAATTAGATTAGCGCTAATGTAATTTCAAGCGATGAGCTTATGCGCATTTTGTATTCAGCGATCTACCGATGGCGCGACAACAAGCCCGCTACAGTCGCGTCTCTGGATTTGGATGCGCGACGATCCTGGTGCTAGGCTTTCAGAGGCGCGAATGGCCCGGCTGATCATTCATGATCACGACGCTGTTCTCTTCGATCCAGAATGCGGCAAGGCGTTGCTCGATCTGAAGCCGAAAATGGGGAGGACTCCATGCCCCGCATGATCTTCGTCAATCTGCCGGTCGCCGACCTTGCTAAGTCCAAGGCTTTCTACGAAGCGATCGGCGCGGTGAACCAGCCCAAGTTCACGGACGAGACCGCCGCGTGCATGGTCTTCTCCGACACAACCTTCGTTGTGCTGCTAGCCCACGAAAAGTTCAGTCAGTTCACGTCGAAGCGGATCGCGGATGCACATTCGACGTGCGAAATGCTGCTCGTCATCTCGCAGGAGGGCCGCGCGGCGGTGGATAGGATCACCGAAAGGGCGGTCGCGGCCGGTGGACACGAGGCGCGGGAAAAGTTGCAGGATACGGATTTCATGTACAGCCGCTGCTTCGAAGATCTCGACGGCCATATTTGGGAGCCGCTGTGGATGCATCCCCAAGCGGCCGTCCAAGTGCCGGACGCGTTCGCCCTCTAGCCAAATGCCGGGAAACGGCAGCAGGAGTTTTTTGCGGAGCCGTTCGATGGACGGAAATGGCGCACCCGACAGGATTCGAACCTGTGACCTTTGGAATCGGAATCCAACACTCTATCCAGCTGAGCTACGGGTGCATCCGTTGGCGGCAGGGCCGCCGAAGCAGGCTGTGAGCGGTTCTTAGCCTAGCTTGCGCGCCGCTTCAATGGTGATTGAAAGACTTTGCAGCGGAAATTTGCGTTTGGTGATCGCCTCTACGCCGCAGCGTCGCTTAGGGCAGGGGGCTTCCGCGAAGAGAAATGCCGCGTTTGGGGACGCGGCATTCATAGTGTTTCGGTACCTCGGGCTCACGCCATCTGCATGGCGCCAGGGCCGGGGATCGCCTTTGGCGGCACCTTGCCCATGATGATCATGCCGAGCACCTCGTCCTTGGTCACGTCCTCGGTGCGGGCGTGGCCGACGACCTGGCCATTCTTCATCACCGAGACGCGATCGGCGAGGTCGAAGACGTCGTGGATGTCGTGGCTGATCAGGAAGATGCCGATGCCTTCGCGCTTCAATTGCTTGATGAGCTCGCCGACCTGCGCGGTTTCCTGCGGCCCGAGGGCAGCGGTCGGCTCGTCCATGATCAGGATGCGGGCGTTGAAGAGGATCGCCCGCGCAATCGCCACCGATTGCCGCTGACCGCCGGAGAGCGCCTTCACCGGCTCCTTGAAACGCTGGAAGTTCGGGTTGAGGCGGCCCATCACCTCGCGCGCCTTCGCCTCCATAGCCACGTCATCGAGCGTTCCCCAGGGGGTACGCAGCTCGCGGCCGAGATAGAGATTGGCGGCGGCGTCGACGTTGTCAGCGACGGCGAGCGTCTGGTAGATCGTCTCGATGCCATATTTCTTGGCGTCGCGCGGATTGTGGATGTCGGCCGGTTCGCCATTGATCAGGATCTCGCCCGCATCGCGTCTGTAGGCGCCGGAGAGGATCTTGATCAGCGTCGATTTGCCGGCGCCGTTGTGGCCAAGGAGCGCCACGACTTCACCCGGATAGAGATCGACGGAAGCGTTGTCCACCGCATGGATACCGCCGAAGGAGATGGAAATGTTCTTCATTTCCACGAGCGGAGTGCGTTGATCTGTCATGTTCGTACTCCTGATTATTTTGCGCGGGCGCGATAGACGGTGTCGAGCCAGACGGCGGTGACGAGAACGACTCCGACGACGATCCGCTGCAGCGGGCTGTCGATGCCGAGCAGAACCATGCCGGATTGCAGCGACTGCATGACGAGTGCGCCGAGCATGGCGCCGGCGATCGTACCCATGCCGCCGGCAAGCGACGTGCCACCGATGACGGCCGCGGCGATCGTGTAGAGTTCGTCGAGCTCGCCCTGGGCATTGGTGGCGGCGTTGAGGCGTGCCGTCGAGATCGCGGCGGCGACGGCACAAAGCATGCCCATCAGCGCGAAGATCCGGACGGTCACCCAGCGCGTCTTGATGCCGGCAAGTTCAGCCGCTTCCGGATTGCCGCCGATCGCGAAGACGTAGCGGCCGAAGCGCAGGCGCGTGGCGATAAAGGTCATGACGATGCCGATGACGATCGCGATCAGCACCGGAATGGCGATGCCGTGGGCGATGAAGAGGCCGCCTTCAGGCCAGGCGATGCCATTGGCTTCGGCGAATTTGCGGGCGATGTTGGTCGGCCAGGGATAGCTGTTGGCGACCGCCACGGCGCCGAGGACGAGGGCGCAACCAATTCCCGACAGGAAGTATTCGGCCCAGACCGGGCGGCGGGGAAAGCCGAAGCGCTTGCGCTGCTTGCGGGCGTTGATGATGCTGGCGACGATCGCGAGGCAGGCAAGGATTCCGACGATCCAGCTTGCCATCGAGCCGATCGACCCTTCGGTGCCGCCGCCCATCAGGCGGAAGGTGGCGTCCATCGGGGCGACCGTGCGGCCGCTGGTGACGAACCAGGTTGCGCCGCGCCAGACGAGGAGCCCGCCAAGCGTGACGATGAAGGACGGCACGTTGAGGAATGCGATGATCATGCCATGGAGCGCGCCGATCGCCGCGCCGAGGGAAAGGCCGGCGAGTAGGGTGATGATCCAGGTGGCGGGATGGTTGAAACCGAGGACCTGCGGCAGCAGTTCGGCCTGCAGCACGCCCATGATCATGCCGACGAAGCCGAGGATGGAACCGACCGACAGATCGATGTTGCGCGTGACGATGACGAGAACCATGCCGGTCGCCATGACGGCGACAGAGGCGGTCTGCACCGAAAGATTCCAGAGGTTTCGCGGCGTGAGGAACAGGCCGCCGGACAGGAAGTCGAAGCCGATCCAGATGATCAGCATCGCGCCGACCATGCCCAGGAGGCGGGTGTCGATTTCGGTGGCGCGGAAGAAGCGCTTCACCGGATTTTCAGCCGCGCTGCGCGCGCGATTAAAATGTGCGGTATTTGTCGTGTCGGCCATGGCCGCCGTCCCCCACTGTTTCCATTTGCTCATGCGGTTTGTTTTCGCGCCGCGTTGCCGCGATCTTATCACCCGCATGCGAAGACCGTCGCGACTTCAAGCAAACGCCGCAACGCGGTCACGTTGCGGCGTCTTGAGGTCAATTCAAATGCCGAGCCGTCAGTTGCACGCGGCGATGGTGCCGGCAGCAACGCCCTGGCAGGCTGCGTCCTTGGAAATCCAGCCGGCGTCGATGACGACGTTCAGATTGTCCTTGGTGATGGCAAGCGGTGCCAGGAAGACCGACTTCATGGCAACGCCCTTCGGTCCGCCGTTGAAGGTTTGAACGCCCTCGATCTCGTCCATCGTCTTGCCGGCGGCGAGCGCCGAAGCGATTTCAGCAGCCTTCTTGCCGAGCTCGCGCGCGTCCTTCCAGACGGAAACTGTCTGGGTGCCGAGCGCGACGCGGTTGAGCGCTGCAAAGTCACCGTCCTGGCCGGATACCGGAACGGAGCCTGCGAGACCTTGCGCCGAAAGTGCGGCAATCGCGCCGCCGGCCGTGCCGTCGTTCGACGCGACGACCGCGTCGACCTTGTTGTCGTTGGCGGTCAGGAACTGCTCCATGTTCTTCTGAGCATTTTCCGGCTTCCAGCCATCGGTGTAGGCCTCGCCGACATTCTTGACCTTGCCGCCGTCAACCGCTTCCTTCAGCACTTCCATCTGGCCGGCAAAGAGGAAGTCGGCGTTCGGGTCGGACGAAGAGCCCTTGATGAAGACGAAGTTGCCTTCCGGCTTCACCTTGAAGACTTCGCGGGCCTGCATGCGGCCTACTTCCTTGTTATCGAAGGTGATGTAGAAGGCGGCGGGATTCTCGATCAGGCGGTCGTAGCCGACGACCGGGATGCCCTCTGCGGTGGCCTTTTCGATCGCCGGGGCAATCGCGTCGGAATCCTGGGCAAGCACGATCAAGGCATTTGCGCCCTGCGCGATCAGCGATTCGATGTCGGTGAGCTGCTTGGCGGCGGAAGACTGGGCATCGGCGGAGATGTACTTGTCGCCGGAAGCTTCAAGCGCGGCCTTGATGGCAGCCTCGTCGGTTTTCCAACGCTCTTCCTGGAAGTTCGACCAGGAAACGCCGACGACAAGATCCTTGGCGATCGCCGCCGAATGCATGGACGCGATGATGGCAACCCCCGCCATCAACTTCAAAACGGATTTCATTTCATCCTCCCAAGTGGTTGCGCCGTGCGCACGAACCTCCCGCACGCCTCCTCGGCCAACCGTGAAGTGCTGTCGCAAACCCGCCGCAACCAGTGCGGACTTTTTTCTCGACAGTCGAGAAAATAAATGTCAGAGTTTTAGCAGGCTGTCAACAAGGCTCCGCGCAGCGGCCATGCGCCTCCTCCGGGAAGCGCAAAAGGCGCCGTAGCGCATTGAAATGCTAGATGTTTTTATCGCTAGGCCGACTTCGGTCCAGGGAAACATGCAGGGCGCCTTGTCTTGCCGTTCAACAGATGCTTTGGAGGAGGCATGGGTCTGAAGGATCCGCCATCGACAGGAACGCGTAATGCTGACGAAGTCCAGCACTGAACTTGTACGTCAGCAGAACAGCACGCTTGTCCTTGCGGCGCTCCGCCGGAAAGGGTCCTTGTCCCACACGGAAATCGCGTCGGAGACCGATCTCGCCTCGGCTACCGTCTCCGCCATTACCGCCGAGCTGGAACGCGCCGGAATCATCGCCAGAAGCGAGCAGCATGTTCAGGCCGGCCGTGGCCGGCCGCGTGTGCTTTTCATGCCGAGGCGCGACTGCGGCCATGTGATCGTCGTGCGCATCTCGTCCGATATCGTGCAGTATTCGCTCGCCGATTACGGCGGCACTCTGCTCGACCGGTTCGAGGAGGCGAGGAATCACGATCTCAGGGGTACCGCCGCCTTCGGGCAGATATTCGCCGCCGCGCTTGAACGGCTGCTCCAGCGCTCCCGCATCACCAAAGAAGACGTGCTTGCCATCTCCATCAGCAGCAAGGGCCTTGTTGCGGCCGATGGAGCGCGACTGATCTGGTCGCCGGTTTTCGGCCGTGAGGAACTCGATTTCGAAGAGTTGCTGCGCCCGGATTGGCGGGCCAAGATCATGCTCAGCAACGAGACGCTGCTGGTTGCCCAGGCGCTCGCCGTCCGCGCCGAGGAGGGGAGAGAAGACTTCAAGGCGCTTGCGGCCATATCGCTCGGGCACAGCATTGGTCTCGGACTTGCACGGAAAGGCCGCCTCGGCGAGCTCGATGTTTCGGCGCCGAATTTCGGGCACATGCTGCACACGAATTCCGCCGGGCTTTGTCGGTGTGGCGGCCACGGCTGCATCGAGGCGGCCGCGGGCTTCTATGGAGTCCTGCGCACGGCGTTCGAGGTGCCCTCCGACACGATCCCTGCGAAGTTCGTGCCGCTATCGGAGATGGACAAGATCGCGGCCAGCGCGCGCCAGGGACACCGCATGGCCGGCTACGCCTTCCGCCAGGCCGGCATCGCGCTCGGCAACGGCATCTCCCGCTTGCTCAGCCTCTACGAGCCGATGCCGATCTTCGTCACCGGGCCGGGGACACGCTATTTCGATCTCCTTCACAAGGGAGTGGAGGAGGGGCTTGCCCAGTCCCTGCAGGTACGCCTGCAAGGACTGCCTGAGATCGCGGTGGTAGCTGACGAGCAGCGGCTCGTTTTCGATGGCCATCTCAATCGCGCACTGAGCACGATCGATGCCGACATTGCCGCCGGGCATGGCTAAGTTCAAACACTGTCTCGGCATTCCGCGTCGCTCAACGCCGAAATTGTTGAGGCGAATTCTGGTGCTTCTACAATTTACGGTTATTTAGCGACTCCTAGCAAAGCTGTCTCCGACGCGGGGGGCAGCCATGTTTTCAGTGATTGCATGCATACGCAATGATCATGACTGGCGACTGATCGCCGTTGCGGCGATCGTTTGCCTTGCTGGCAGCGTCGCCACGATGCTGCTCCTCATGCGCGCGCAGCGCAGCGCCGGCACTGAGCGCCGCCTTTGGACCGTCGCCTGCGCCTTCGCGTCCGGCGTCGGTATCTGGTCAACACACTTCATCGCTATGCTCGCCTACGACGGCGGCATACCGATTGCATACGAGGTTCGAGGCACGACCCTCTCCGTGCTGGTGGCGATCGCGACGTCCTGGATTGCATTCACCGTCGCGCTCGCTGCAACCTTCCGCTATGGCTTCGCCGTCGGCGGCATCCTACTCGGCCTCGGCATCGCAGCAATGCATTTCACCGGCATGCGCGCGGTCGAGGCGCAAGGCCAGGTTACGTTCGACTTTCGGTCCACCGTGACCGCCATCATCCTCGGCACGCTGATCGCAGGCGTCGCGCTCCAACTGTTCCGGACGCTGCAGGGCGTTCGCGGGCTGGTCGTGTCCACTGTCCTGCTCGTGCTTGCGATTTGCGCGATGCACTTCAAGTCGATGAGCGGTGTCGGCCTTGTCCCGGACCCAAGCGTTGCCGCCGCCACATTCGATCCTGCCTGGCTTGCTGGCGGCGTGATCGCAGCATCGACGACACTCATCCTCATGGCTTTCGGCGCGCTTTTTCTCGACCGGCACCTCACGGATCTTCGCGGGCTCGTCAACGCGTCGCTCGAAGGCATGATGGTCGTCCGCGGCGATGAAATCGTCGATGTAAACGAGCGTTTCGCCGACCTTTGCGGCCGTACGGCAACCGACTTGGCAAGAAGAAACTTCACGGAGCTGTTCGCGCAGGATCGAGAGCGGCCGGCGGAGCGTCGGGCGTTCTGCGGATCGAGCGAAGTCGAATTGCTTCACGCGGACGGGAGGCGAATTCCCGTCGAATACATGTGCCGCATGATCGAATACCGCGGCCGCGAGTGCGACGTGATTTTCGTGCGCGATCTCAGTCAGCGCAAGGAGGCGGAACGCACGATCGAGCACCTTGCGCATCATGATGCGCTGACGGACCTCTCGAACCGCAGTTCGTTCGACCGCCGCATGGCGCAGGCGATCGCCGTGGCGAGCGCGAGGAACGAGCCGCTGGCCGTCCTCTGTCTCGACCTCGACCGGTTCAAGGCTGTAAATGATATTTTCGGCCACGGGGAAGGCGATCGCATCCTGCGCAAGGTGGCCGACATCCTGCGCACAGCATGCGGGGAGGGCGATACGATCGCGCGGCTCGGCGGCGACGAATTCGCGATCCTCCAGCCTTCCGCCGGGCAGCCCGAGGCAGCGCGGCAATTGTCGGAGCGTATTCTCAGGCTTTTCGCCGAAGAAATGGACACCAGCCGTGACCCGATGGCTGTCGGCGTCAGCATCGGCGTGGCGATCTATCCGGCCGACGGGATGACCGCGGACCGGCTCTGCAACAATGCCGATACGGCGCTCTACCGCGCGAAGCGGACCGGCAAGGGCTTCGCCTGCTTTTTCGACGCCGAGATGGATGCCGCGGTGCGTACGCGCCGGCAGATGGAAAACGACCTTCGGCACGCGGTCGTCAGGCGCCAGCTTTTCCTCGAATACCAGCCGCTCGTCGACGTCCGTGACGACAGCGTCGTCGGCTACGAGGCGTTGTTGCGCTGGCAGCATCCCGATCGCGGCCTCGTCAGTCCCGGTGTTTTTATTCCGATTGCCGAGGAAAGCGGCTCAATCATCCAGATTGGCGAGTGGGTGCTCGAGCAGGCCTGCCTTGAAGCGGTCAGGTGGAGCGAGCCGCTGGCGATTTCGGTCAATATTTCGCCGGTGCAGTTTCTGCTTCCCAACCTCTTTGACCAGATCGAAGGGATTCTGAGGCGCACCGGTCTCGAGCCGCGCCGGCTGGAGCTGGAGATCACCGAAGCAGTCCTGATGCACAATAGGGACGACGTGCTGGCGACGCTGGTCCGGCTGCGGCTGCTCGGCGTGCGCATCGTCATGGACGATTTCGGGACGGGGCATTCCTCGCTCAGCAATCTCCAGACCTTCCCGTTCGACAAACTGAAGATCGATTGCAGCTTCACCGCGGCACTCGACAAGGATCCTGCGGCGCATGCCATCATCCGCGCGATCATCGCGCTTGGCCAAAGCCTCAACCTCCCGGTGGTGACCGAGGGCGTCGAAACAGAGCGGCAGAAGCAGATCATCGTCGAAGAGGGATGCCGGCAGATACAGGGTTTCCTTTCCGGTCGCCCGGGGCGCGCGCCGAGCCAGGCGGCGCAGGATCGGCTGAAAAGGTTAGAGGCGTGATTTTCACCGAATGAGAACGATCGAGGCCGGGCACTACAGTGGACCCGGCCTCGGCTGTTTTGCTGAAAACGCCGGCGTCAGGCGACGCTGACCTGGCGCTTCTCGGCAACCGACTTCACGGCCGCGTCTGCCAGCGCCAGTGCCGCGAGTCCGTCCTTGCCGGAGGGTGTGATTTCTGCGCCTTTTTCGATTGCCGCGATGAAGCTCTCGATCTCGTTTGCGTAGGCCTCGGTATAGCGCGTCATGAAGAAGTCGTGCAGCGGCGGACGGGTGTAGCCTTCGTCGGTGGCGATTTCGATCGATACGGGGCGCTGGTTTTCCGCCGAGACGACACCCTTCGATCCGTGGACCTCAATGCGCTGATCGTAGCCATAGGTGGCACGACGCGAGTTTGAGATAATCGCCTGCTTGCCGGAGGCCGTCTGCAGGATGACCGAAACGCTGTCATAGTCGCCGGCCTCGCCGATCGCCTTGTCCACGAGCACGGCGGCAGTGGCGGTCACGGTAACCGGCTCTTCCCCGAGCAGGAAGCGCGCCATGTCGAAATCGTGGATCGTCATGTCGCGGAAGATGCCGCCCGAGCGCTTGATATAGTCCACCGGCGGCGCACCCGGGTCGCGTGAGGTGATCGTCACCATCTCGACAACGCCGATGCGGCCGTCGTCGATCGCCTTGCGCACGGCCATGAAATGCGGATCGAAGCGGCGATTGAAGCCGACCATCAGCTTTGCCTTGGTGTCGGACACGACCTTGAGGCAAGCCGTTACGCGCTCGACGTCGAGATCGATCGGCTTTTCGCAGAAGATCGCCTTGCCGGCACGAGCAAAGCGCTCGATCAGGTCGGCATGCGTATCGGTCGGCGTGCAGATGACCACGGCATCGATATCGGCGGCGCTTTCGATCGCGTCGATCGTGCGCACTTCGCAGCCATAGGTCTTGGCGATGGCGTCCGCGGCGGCGGGGAAGGCATCGGCAACCGCGACGAGGATGGCGTCGGGATTGCCGCTGACGGCTTTCGCATGAACCTTGCCGATGCGTCCGGCACCCAGAAGACCAAATCTCACTGTCATGTTCGTCTCTCTCGAAATCCGGTCGCAACCGGAAGGGGGCGCTATGATTGACGCTCATCGCGCAAAAGCGTCGCGGACCAAGTTGTCCGCGCATACGAAGAATTTGCCGGTACTGTGTCCCCGCGCACCGTGGCGACGTGCCGCTCTCCCTTGCCTCCATCCAGACACTGTCTCTCGTTCGCGACAATTTCGCGAGAGGTCGTCGCCGGAATGAAATGGCCAATTTGTTCTATTTCGGAATTTTTATTCCATTTATGTTGGGGGCGTCAAGCGTCTGTTTGTGGTGGCGCACTTGCAGAGGCAGCCAATTTACTCCTAGAAGGAAGGCCCGTTTACAACAGGCCGAGAGACAGGATGCTGAAATTCATCGATCCGGATCACCCCTTTTACCGACCCCTGTGGATCCGCCTGTTGATCGTCGCCGTTTGCGCCGCATGGACGGCGGTCGAGTTCAACAACGGCCAGGTAACGTGGGGCATGATCTTTCTGGCCGTGACCGCCTATGCCGGCTGTGCTCTGCTCATCTTTTTCAAGCCGAAACAGCCGGAGGATGACAAGACCGATACGGGTGACGCCCCGAAGTGAAGTCATTTCGACCTGTTGTCGCTCGGCGGCCTTCGCCCCGCTTCATCGATGAGCATATTGGCGAGCTTCATCCGGATGGTAGCGTTGGCCCTGAATTCCGCCGGTAACCTGTCCGGATGGTTGGCTGCGGCGAACCGCCGTCGTTTGGCAGCAAGCGTGACCGCGGTTTCCTGCTCCTCGAGCGCAAGTTCGGCCGCAATCTCGGCAAGGCTTGTGCGCTTCAGATAATCGGGCATCACCGGGGGCTGCGTGCTCTCGGCCGGTGCAAGCTCGCTATAGGCACGTTGCACCGCATCGAACGCCGTTATGGCTGGCGAGGTGTCGACGATAAATCCTCGTGGCATGGCGGCCGTGCCATGCCGGAGTGCCTGCTCGCTGACGTTTTCGTCGCCCGGCTCGTTCTGTTGCTCCGCCTTCAATCGCTCGAGCACCGACTGAAACACCGACATGCCGAACATGGCGTAGCCTTCTCCAAGAGCACTTGTTCGGTGCGCCGTTTTGCGAACGACCGACGAAGTACGGGTGATCCTGCCCCATGAGGGTTATGCGGGCCTGATCACGCTCTGCTTTGCTTCAGGATCAGGTCATAGAGCAGCTTTGCGCTTGGCGGCAGGGCACGGCCTTCGGCGGTAATGAGGCCGTAGGGCTTGATGCGTATCGGGAATTGGGTCGGCAGGACGCGAATATCGCCGGCGGGCGTCCCGTTGCCGGCGACGAGGTTCGCCACGTCGAGGGCGACCGGTGCAATCGCATTGGTATTTCGAACGATCGACAACGTCAGGATGATCGAGGACGTGTTGATGACGGTTGCCGGCAGCCGGACGCCGGCGGCGACGAAACTGTCCTCGACCGCGCGGCGCAACAGCGTGCCCGGCGGCTGAAACACCCAGTCGTAACCGGGCAGGTCCTCGGCATTGGCAAATGGTTTGTCGAGCAGCGGATGGCCTTCGCGAACGATTAGGCAGACTTCCTCGAAGCCGATCTCCACCATGTTGAAGAGACGCGGATTGAGATCATCGGGAATCCGGCCGACGACGAAGTCGTGGCGCGCCGCCAGGAGCTCGCGGGTCAGCACATTGCTGTTGTCGATCTGCACATTGATCTCGATGCCGGGGTAGGCCGTCGAAACCTGGCGGATCGCGGGCACGGCGAGATTGAGGGCAGGGCCGGTGACCGAGCCCAACGATACCGACCCGCCGCTCCCGGTTTTCAATTCATTGATCTCGCGCGCGGCCTCGCGTAGTTCGAGAAAGATCGTTCGAGCGCGTCGCGCAAGCGCCTCGCCATAACGTGTCAATTCGACGCCGCGCGCCACGCGCTCGCAGATCGGCGCCCTCATGATCGCTTCGATCTCGGCGAGCATGCGCGACGCTGCCGGCTGCGAGATGCCGAGTGAATCGGCGGCGGTGCTGATGCGACGATGATCCTCGATAGCCAGGATGAGTCTCAGGTGATTGATCTTCAGCCCCGACCGAAGGAGGGCGGTATCAAGAAGCTCGTCCCCCATCCCTGCGGCATTCGCCCTGCTGTCCACTGTCACCGCTTTGGTCCCGTTGCAAAATTTTCAATAATCACACTCTTTTGGAGTGATATATCAATTTTGATATGCATGCAAAGCGATATTGTATTTGACAGTTATGTCGATTGATTCCAGTTTCCCTTTCGATGCGCCAGTGCATGCGGGAGTATGTGAGGCCGGGAGGGCTTTCCTTCACCTTGAACCACCGCCGGGGACCAGCTCTCCGCGCCGGTGGATCGCTGCGCATATGACGGGGCCTGCCGGCTTCAACACTCAGGGAGAGATCTGATGAAATTGATTACTTCGCTTCTCGCAGCCGCGGCGATTTCCGTCGCGTCGTTTGCTGCACCGGTCTTCGCACAGGACAAGGGTACGGTCGGCATCTCCATGCCGACGAAGACGTCGACCCGTTGGATTTCGGACGGCGAGACCATGGAGAAGCTGTTCAAGGAAGCCGGGTACACGCCGGACCTGCAGTTTGCTGACGACGACATTCCGAACCAGCTCGCGCAGATCGAGAACATGGTCACCAAGGGCGCGAAGGTCCTCGTGATCGGTGCCATCGACGGCACGACGCTCTCCGACATCCTACAGAAGGCGGCCGACGCCGGCGTCAAGGTCATCGCCTATGACCGCCTGATCCGCGATTCCGGCAATGTCGACTACTACGCTACCTTCGATAACTTCCAGGTCGGCGTGCTGCAGGCGACGTCGCTGGTCCAGGGTCTGAAGCTGGACGAAGCGAAGGAGCCGAAGAATATCGAACTTTTCGGCGGTTCGCCGGACGACAACAACGCCTTCTTCTTCTATGACGGTGCCATGTCGGTTCTGCAGCCGCTGATCGACAGCGGCAAGATCGTTGTCAAGTCCGGCCAGATGGGCATGGACCAGGTCGGCACGCTGCGTTGGGACGGTGCCGTTGCGCAGGCTCGCATGGAAAACCTGCTGTCGTCCACCTATACCGATGCCAAGGTTGACGGCGTTCTGTCGCCCTATGACGGCCTCTCGATCGGCATCATCTCGGCCCTGAAGGGCGTCGGCTACGGCTCCGGCGACATGCCGATGCCGGTTGTTACCGGTCAGGACGCCGAACTGCCGTCGGTCAAGTCGATCCTCGCCGACGAACAGTATTCGACCGTCTTCAAGGACACCCGCGAACTCGCCAAGGTTACCGTCGGCATGGTCAACGCGATCATGGACGGCAAGGAGCCGGAAGTGAACGACACCAAGACCTATGAAAACGGTGTCAAGATTGTTCCGTCCTACCTGCTGAAGCCGGTTGCGGTCGACAAGTCCAACGCCAAGGAAGTCCTCGTGGGCTCGGGCTACTACACGGAAGACCAGATCAACAACTGATCGCTTCGAACACGGAGGGTCCGCGATCTGTTGCGGACCCTTTTCTCTGGGTAAGGGAGTCTGTAGTCTCTCGCAGACTGCCGCTGGAATGCTGAACATGGACAATATCATTCTCGAAATGCGGGGCATCACCAAGACGTTTCCGGGCGTCAAGGCGCTGGACAATGTCAGCTTCAAGGTCCGCGAAGGTGAAATCCACGCTCTCGTCGGTGAAAATGGTGCCGGCAAGTCAACCTTGATGAAGGTGCTGAGTGGCGTCTATCCCGCGGGGACTTACGAGGGTGAGATCCACTATGACGGCGAGGTGCGCCGCTTCAGCACGATCTCGGACAGCGAGCATCTCGGCATTATCATCATTCACCAGGAACTGGCGCTCGTTCCGTTGCTGTCGATCGCCGAGAATATATTTCTCGGCAACGAGATCGCCAGCAAAGGCGTGATCCACTGGCCGCAGACCTTTGCCCGCACGCAGGAGCTCTTGAAGAAGGTGGGCCTGAACGAAGCGCCTGCGACGCTCATCACCGATATCGGCGTGGGCAAACAGCAACTGGTGGAGATCGCCAAGGCGCTTTCCAAGAAGGTCCGGCTGCTTATCCTCGACGAACCGACCGCCTCGCTCAACGAGACCGATTCCGACGCGCTTCTGAAGCTGCTCATGGAGTTTCGTAAGCAGGGCATGACCTCGATCATCATCTCGCACAAGCTGAACGAGATCAAAAAGGTCGCCGACCAGATCACCATCCTGCGCGACGGCGGCACGGTGGAAACACTCGACTGTCACAAGGAAGACATCAGCGAAGATCGGATCATCAAGGGCATGGTCGGCCGCGCGATGGAAGATCGCTACCCGCCCCGAGAGCCGAACATCGGCGAGACGCTGCTTGAAGTGAAGAACTGGAACGTCTTCCATCAGCATCACCGCGACCGGCAGTTCTTGCACGAGGTCAGCTTTAACGTTCGAGCCGGCGAGGTCGTTGGCATTGCCGGCCTGATGGGCGCCGGCCGCACCGAAACGGCGATGAGCATTTTCGGCAAGTCGTGGGGGCACAAGATCACCGGCGAGGTGACGATGCGCGACAAGCCGGTGGACGTCAGCACCATCCCGCGTGCCATCGATGCCGGCCTTGCCTATGTCACGGAGGACCGCAAACAACTCGGCCTGGTGTTGATCAACAACATCAAGGAGAACACGACCCTCTCAAACCTCAGGGCGGTGGCGTCGCGTGGCGTCATCGATGACCGCAAGGAAGTGAAGGTCGCATCCGAATATCGCTCCAAGCTCCGGATCCGGTCGCATTCGATCTATCAGGAGACCGTGAACCTTTCGGGCGGCAACCAGCAGAAAGTCGTGCTGTCCAAGTGGCTGTTCACCGATCCCGAAGTTCTCATACTCGATGAGCCGACACGCGGCATCGACATTGGCGCTAAGTATGAGATCTACACCATCATCAACCAACTCGCGGCCGAGGGTAAGGGCATCCTGATGATCTCGTCTGAGATGCCGGAACTGCTCGGAACCTGCGATCGCATCTATGTCATGAACGAAGGGCGCATTGTGGCAGAGCTTTCCAAGGAAGAAGCAAGCCAGGAATCGATCATGCGCGCCATCATGCGTTCAGGGGAGAAACACTAATGGTCGCCGATACGAGCACCCAAACCACCAAACCGTCGATCGGTGACTATCTCAGGAACAACATCCGCGAATACGGCCTCCTGGTCGCGCTCGTCATCATCATGCTGTTCTTCCAGTTCGTGACCGACGGCGTTCTCTTCAGGCCCGTCAACATCACGAACCTGGTGCTGCAGAACTCGTTCATCGTCATCATGGCGCTGGGCATGCTGTTGATCATCGTCGCCGGGCATATCGACCTTTCCGTAGGCTCGATCGTCGCCTTTATCGGCGCTATCTCGGCGATCATGCTGGTCAAATGGGGCCTGCCCGCCTTTGTCGTCGTGCCCGCCTGTCTTGTCGTCGGCGGCATCATGGGGGCGGCACAGGGCTATTGGGTGGCCTATCAGAAAATCCCGTCCTTCATCGTCACGCTCGCCGGCATGCTGGTGTTCCGCGGAATGACCTACGTGGTTCTCGGCGGACGCCCGATCGGACCGTTCCCAAAGGATTTCCAGATTCTTTCGACCGGCTTCGTTCCTGATTTTCTCTACTTCCTCAACCCGAGCCCAGAGGTCATCAAGAACATGGTGGCGCTGCTGGCGGTCCTGGCCCTTGTCGGCTATGCGATCTTTGCCGGCCTGCGCAATCGCCGCATCAACGAGCAGCACGGCACGGAGAACGAGCCTTTCGTCTTCTTCGCGGTTCAGATGGCGGTTATCGGCGTCGTCGCCCTGTTCATAGGCTTTCAGCTCTCGACCTATCGCGGCCTGCCGAACGTGCTCATCATCATGGGCGTCCTGATCGCCGCCTATACGTTCATCACGACGCGGTCGACGATCGGTCGCCGGATCTATGCGATGGGCGGCAACGAAAAGGCTGCCAAGCTCTCCGGCATCAACACCGAGCGGCTGACCTTCTACGCTTTCGTGAACATGGGTGTGCTCGCCGCACTCGCTGGCATGATCATCACGGCGCGGTTGAACTCGGCGACCCCGAAGGCAGGTGTCGGTTTCGAACTCGACGTGATCGCGGCCTGCTTCATCGGCGGCGCTTCGGCTTCGGGCGGCGTCGGCAAGATCACCGGTGCCGTCATCGGCGCCTTCATCATGGGCGTGATGAACAACGGCATGTCGATCATGGGCATCGGCATCGACTACCAGCAGCTGATCAAGGGTCTGGTGCTGCTCGCAGCCGTATTCTTCGACGTCTACAACAAGAACAAAGGCAAAGGCTGACCGGTTCCCCGATCAGCCTCAATGAACCAGAAACAGAAGCGGGCGGCTCCAGCCGCTGGATTGGGTGGCGCAAGTCACCCTCGGGGCATCGCATTGCCTGCGTCACGAAAAGGTGGGCGGTGAAGCCCAGGTCGAGAGGAAGGACAGGAACGTGCTGATTTCTCAGGTCAGGAAAGAAGATGAATCGATCGCCGTCGCCGTTCGGTCTCCGGGTGAGGCGGCTCGCGTCGTCAAGGGCGCGGAAAGCGTCTACGCATTGGCGATGGAGGCGGCCAACGGCGGCAAAAGCCTCAAGGAAGTGATCGACGGCCGCGGTCTCGGCGAAACGATCGATCTCGAGAAGGCCTATGCGGAAGGTCGGCTTCTTCCACCGATTACGCATCCTGATCCCGGGCACCTGCACCTGACCGGAACCGGCTTGACGCATCTCGGCTCGGCGGCGACCCGCGACGCCATGCACAAGAAGACGACCGAGGCAGCGGAAGAGGCGCTGACCGATTCGATGAAGATGTTCCGCATGGGGCTCGAAGGCGGCAAGCCGAAGCCGGGCGAGAAGGGCGTCCAGCCGGAATGGTTCTACAAGGGCAACGGAACAGCGGCGATCGCCCCGGGGCAACCGCTGACGTCGCCCGCCTTTGCCGAGGATGGCGGCGAGGAGCCGGAAATGGCCGGCATCTACGTGATCTCCGACAAGGGCGTGCCCTACCGCCTCGGCTTTGCCGTCGCCAACGAGTTTTCCGATCACAAGACGGAACGGGTCAATTATCTCTGGCTCGCCCATTCGAAGCTCAGGCAGGCGAGCTTCGGCCCGGAAATCCGCATCGGTGTGGCGCCTGACGACATTCGGGGAACCTCGCGCATCCTGCGCGGCGGCAAAGTCCTGTGGGAGAAGCCGTTCCTTTCCGGCGAAGCGAACATGTCGCACAGCTTCGCCAATCTCGAATATCACCATTTCAAGTACGGTCTCTTCCGCGTGCCGGGCGACGTGCATGTGCACATGTTCGGCACGGCGACGCTTTCCTTCGGGGATGGCATCCGGACTGAGGAGGGCGATGTATTCGAGATCGAGGCCGGGGAATTCGGCCTGCCGTTGCGCAATCCGCTGGCGATTGCGGCAGAGGAAGAGATCGCCATACTCCAACTCTGATATATCTGCTAGGCAGCTGCAGGCCGCGACGGGTGGCCGGTTGCGTCAAGAAGACAAGGAGGCCCAAAGCCCATGACACTTCATCAGAACCTGATCGCCGGCGAATGGGTCGGCACGGACGGCGTTGCCAATGTCAATCCGTCGAACACCAACGATGTCGTCGGCGACTATGCCCGCGCCAGCGCCGACGATGCGAAGGCGGCGATCGCGGCGGCCAAGGCGGCATTCCCGGCCTGGTCGCGTTCCGGCCTGCTCGAGCGCCACGCGATCCTGAAGAAGACCGCCGACGAGATCCTCGCCCGCAAGGACGAACTCGGGCGGCTGTTGTCGCGCGAGGAGGGCAAGACCTTGGCCGAGGGCATCGGCGAGACGGTGC
>NZ_JADYVD010000047.1 GCF_020193575.1 Ensifer sp. IC4062 | reverse complement strand
ACAACCAAACGGCGCTCCAGGTCGACGATCATCGTGCCGTAGCGCCACGATCGCCGCCAGCTCCAATCATCTATGCCAACGACCCGGATCGTGGCATCGCAGGAAACGAGCGCGGCATCCCGCTTCAACTGCCGCAGGATCGTGTCGTCGCTGACCGGCATGCCGAGCCGTCGCATCAAGCGCTCGCCGGGACGGCCGCCTGCGCTATGGCCGAGCAGACCGACAATCTCGGAGACCCTCCTTGTCCGGCGCGCATAAGGGGAAGCAATCGTCGGCAGTCGGTCGGTGAACGTTTGTCGTTCACATTTCTGATGCGCGCACCGCCAGCGGCTCAACCGAAGCTTCACCGTTACGGTTTTGCCCTGGACCGGAAGATCTTGGAGGCTTCGGTTGGACCAGCCATGCCGATTTCGGGTCCGCCGTCCGCAATCAGGGCAAATGCCGAAAGCTGGCCCGGCAGCGGAAACAACCCAACCATCATCATCCGTGAGCGCAACACCCAGAACTATTGCCCCTGAGCCGGGCGACCATTTCATTTTCGTTCGCATACCCGCCTATAGCGGCATCATGTCTAACGGCGAGTGAACCACACAAATTGAGGAAGACCCTAATTAAATGCCAAACGACAGCAAGGAGACGCCCGAGGTGGGGACCCATTCGCGGAAGCGAGTGGGTTTTCAGGTTTTATCGGAGCTAAATTCCAAATATTCAAGAACAGAAGACGGAATTAGATCAAGTTCCCGTTGATATGCTGAAGAACCCTTCAGCCAGATATTCTCCCCGAAGATGGAAGATCGCAGACTCCGAGCAAGCGCTAACCGCGGCGCGAGCTTATGGGGCATCCGACTAAGGTGAAGAAGCACGACTTTCGATAATTGAGCGACCCGCTAAAGCTGGACAACCTTCATTTGGCCAGCCCGAGCGCCGTCATCCAAGCGTGCACCTGACCAAAGGCATCGGTCTGCCACTGCTCCGGCGTGCGCTCGCCGATATGCGGCGTTCCCTCGATGAACTGGCGCACCCATACCGGTCCGATCATATCCTCTTTCGCGAATTTCTCCGCGATCCCCATATAGCCCTCATGGGCCTCCTTGATCTCGAGTAACGGACGACAGACCTCCGCAAGCGCCTCGGGACCGCTGTCGTAGTTGCGGATGCAATAGTAGACGTCATAAGCGTCCTTGCGCTTGTGGCGGCGCATCAGTGCATGACCCTTCATGGCGAGCAGCGCGGGGATCGAGGCAACGGCGATCTGCACGCGATTATGCCCACCGCCAGGCATCTGGCCTTCAATCGCCGTCAGTTGATGAAAGCGCACGGCGAGCTCCGCACCTGAAGCGCGCTGCACCGCGAATTCCGACAGAAGAGGCGGGATGTTCTTCTCGATCTCAGCATCGCGCGGCATCAGGAAGTCGACTATGACATCGACGGGCGGCCCCCCGTCTGCCACGTCAATCTTGCGAACCAGTTGGAACCGGCGGTGCTCCGCGCTCTGCGCGTAACCATGGCCCATAAGGGCTTCGACCAACCGCACATACTCGCCATCGCCAAGCGCCTCCGCGTCCAGCGTGAGGTCAATGTCGAGCGTGCCGACGTGCTGCATGTCGTCAGCTTCCAGAAGCAGCCATGGCACCGCTCCGCCGACAACGGCGAATTTGCCCGCGAAACTCCCAAGGATCTGCCCGATCTCCATGAGCGCGGATTTGACCGCATCGCTGACGCGGTCGGTGTATTCGGCGGCGGATTGTGGATCGGGCGCTATTGCCATTTTAGCAACTTTTCTCGCAGATGTTCAGCGGCCTCGCGCCCTCGGTCATCGAGATGCGAAAGGTCGAGATAGGTGAGGATCGGTGAGGACACGGGTGGCGCTCCGGGAATCTCGACACGCTCCTTCAGAATGGCCGGATCGTCCGGTTCAATGACTTCGACATTGGCGCCGCTCTTCGATGGCTTCAGCTTCAGCGCCTCGATCAATTCCGGCATGACCGTCGGGTCCGCATAGAGTGTCGTCATGTTGCCGCGCAGATAGGGAGCGAGCCACTGCGCGGCCGAAAGACCACCAAGCATCGCATGCCCTGCCGTGTGGGGCCGGTTCAACGCTTCGCGAAGCGTTTCCTCCCACTGACGTCCATGGAGGATACTGTACCAGGAAGAGCGCTTGCCGCGGATCGGCTCGTAAGAGTCGCGCCAGGCATCTAGCAACGCGTCAGGAGCGGTCAGGTGAAGGCCTTCGTCATCGACCTTTGCCCACTCCCTGTCGCGCAGTGCGGATCGGACATTGCTAACATGGCCGAGGCTGACGTTTGCGGCCTCGGCAAGATCATTGACCTTCCAGGCCCGTGTAGGATCGCGCAAAAGCGTGCGCAGTACCTGTCCCGCCTTCGGCGAAAAGACGGCACGGTAGTTGCGCGCCGCCGGCTTCGGTTTGTCAGCTGTTTCCCGCTCGATAAAGACGCCGTCGAAGGCTATCCGGCAGTTGCCGGCAAGATCCAGCCAGCCCATTCCAGCCTCCGCGCAGATATCGCGGGACTCGGGAGATAGCCACGAGGCCGCGACGACCGGTACAACGACATCGGCATCCTCGTGGAGCCGATATCGCGTCATATAGGCATAAAGCTGATCAATCGCGCTTCGGACCTGACGCGGGTATGCTGGATCTTTCACCTCGCAGATCAGCGTAACTGCTCGGTCTGCCATTTTGACGTGAGCGAGAATATCAGGACGCGCCAGCGGCACATTGCGGCTGGTGCTCACTTCCCGGTCCTGGGTGATTGACTCGATCTCAAGCGACGGAACCCGCTCCAGCTGTTGGCGCAGGGCTTCAGCGAGCTCGTATTCGATGTCTTTCATTCGGTCGCGGGATTTCATTGGACAGTGAAATAACCAGTTTTAGTGAAAGTTGCAACCACTTTCAGCAAACGGCGCCATTTCACTCGTTAGTGAAATTTGGGATCTCAGTGAAATTCCCCGGTATCGAAAGCCACCTTATTGCGCCTCGTCTCAAGTATATTCAATGAATCAGGGGTTTAGCTAATGCACGGGACGTGCCGACGGTTCGATTCCCTTCAACTGCGTCAGACGTTAAATGACGGGTCTCGGGTTCTTCTCCCTTCAGGATCTTAGGGATGCACCGTCGACTAACGAAGGCGGCGGCCGCATCGGCCGTCGATCGATCGTCTCAGGTGGGTGGACAGCGGAAGTTTGTTGCGCGACGCGCGAACGGCAGAAAGCGCGGGCAAGCCGTCATCGCGCCGCCGCGTCGAACCATGCGCAGATGCGTTCAGCCAGCAAGACGCCCCGGACATGTCGAAAGCGCGGGCGACGCGGGGCGAGCGCGGAATCCTGCTCAGCTTCGACCACCATCCACCCACGATAGCCATTTTCCCGGACAAAAGCGGCCAATCAGGCCGAAATCGACAATACCGTTCGCCGGGCACAGTGAACATGCCCTTGCGCACACCGGCATTGAAGCTCAGGTCGCTCGCCCGGACATCGCGGATCACTGGGCCGCGGACGTCCTTCAGATGGACACAAGACGCACGCAGGCGGGCAAGATAATGGCTTTACGGGGGATCATATTGTTCTCCGCATAGGATGGATTTCTTTGAGCGGCAGGGCGCTCGCAGTACTCGAGAGATGATGGCCTCGGGACGTGCTGTGTTCGATGGCGGGAAGATCGGCACCCCTCAGTTGCTCCGGTCGCTCACCCGCGATCCCGGTCCCTTTGGTGCCGACCCTGCCGGGATTCCGGACGATCTTCTACGAAACGCTGATCCACGATTTCGACGCGCTGCTTTGGCTGAACCCGAATGCCAAGCCGGTCGAGGTTACGGCCGTTGCCGACGCGCTGGTTCGTCCGGATTTCGCCGACAAGCGCTTCCACGACACCGCGGTCGTCACGATCCGCTTTGACAACGGATCGATCGCTGTCGCGGAAGCGAATTTCTTCGCGATTTACGGCTACGAGACCCGCGGCGAGGCCTTCGGCTCCGGCGGCATGGTGACCATGGGTGACGTCCGTCGTTCAAGCATGACCCTGTTCGACAAGAACGGCGTAACGAGCGAGGCCTGGCGTCGCGATACCGACCATTTCGTCCAAGGTTACACAGTGCAGCTCGCGTCCTTCGTAACAGCCGTTCCTCGCGGCGAGATCACCGAAGGACCGACCGGTATGGACGCGCGCAATGGAACATTGCGCTGGCCTGCATTGAGTCCGTCTCACAGAAGGCACCCCAGGTGACCTCCTGCGATACCAACAGATTTCCGATATGATGTACTTTGATCCCTGCTACGGCGCCATGGGCGGAGAGCTTTTCCGTCGGATCCAGTGAAAACAGGCGGCTTCTGTCCGAGCCCGACGCTCGGGGGCGTGCCCGTTGAAGTCACGTCACCGGACTGAAGAGACATGAAAACGCGTGAGATACCGGCTGCAGTCTGTCGCGCTCATCCCGACGTTGCTGCACCGGCCATATGCCGGCCAACGGTCCGTTTTTCCGCTGCTTTGACGTCGACCTCGTAAACAAACCGGCCTTCGCTCATGACAACTATGCGGTCGGCAATATCAAACAGCTCGTCAAGATCTTCGGAAAGCAGGAGGACGGCAGCGCCGTTGTTGCGGGTGTTGACAATCCTTTCGCGTGTCTCCTCGCAGGCATTGAAATCCAGCCCAAAGGTGGGGTTAGAGGCAATGAGAACCTGCACGTCATTTGTCAGCTCGCGTGCGAGTACGGCGCGTTGCACGTTGCCGCCTGACAACGTATTCATCTCGGCGTGGAGACCTGCTGCCTTCACTCGGAATTGCTGAACGAAACTCCGCGCCTGCTCTGCCATTGCCTTGCCGCTGATGAACTGCCCCACGGCGACCGGCGGTCTGTCGAAGTTTCGAAGCGCCATATTCTCCTGAAGCGACATGCGTGGAACACAGGCATTCTTCAAGGGCTCTTGCGGGAGGCCGTAGACTCCGAGATCGGCGATTTCTCTCCGGGTTCCATGGAAGGCTCTGCCGCATACCTTGACAACGCCCGAGCGATCTCGCTGCCCCATCAGGGCCTCGACCAATTCCTTCTGGCCATTCCCGGATACTCCGGCGACACCGACGATCTCGCATCTTCCCACATCAAGAGAGACATCCTTGACGGCGGGCAAGCCGATATCCCCCAGCGCGGACAAATGTTGGATTGACAAAAGCGCTTCGGAATGCGTTGGAACCCGAGCCTTGGCGCTCTTCTTCTCCAATGCATGGCCGATCATCGCCTCCGCCATCTCCGCAGTGGTCATTTCCGCCACGCGGCCCGTATGGACCGCCAGCCCCTTACGCAAAATCGTCGCGTCGTCGGCATAGCGGGTCACTTCTTCGAACTTGTGTGTGATGAGAATGGCGCTGAGTTCTCCGGTCCCGGTGAGATGCCGCACGAAGCCCAGAACCTCCTTCGCCTCATCAGGCGTCAAAACGGAGGTGGGCTCGTCCAGGATCAGGAGACGGCGACCGAGGTAGAGCTGCTTGACCAACTCGGCTTTCTGCTTCTCACCGGCAGATAATTGGGACACACGCACGTTGAGAGGGACGTGGAAAGGCATCGCCTTCATCAGCGCCTGCAACCGATCGCCGGTCGAGTGCCAATCGATCAAGCCTGGCAACCGCGCTTCGCTCACTACGAGATTTTCGGCAACGGTCATGGACGGAACTAGGGTAAAATGCTGGTACACCATGCCTATCCCCAAGGCATCCGCGTCTTTTGGCGTTGCGATATTGGCTCCTCGACCATCAACCAAGACCGAACCTTCGTCTGGCTGATAAAAACCGACAAGGCATTTGACGAGCGTACTCTTGCCCGCACCATTCTCGCCCAGCAACGCGTGGACGCTTCCGGCCCTGACGGAAAGGCAAACACCGTCGAGTGCCGTGAGCGCCCCGAACCGCTTGGTCATGTTCACGAGGTCCAAACTGATCGCATTCATGTTGGTTTTCCTTCGCTCTTATCGGTGCAGGCTGAGTTCACCGGGTGCGTCACTGAACGTTTGAGCCCGTGAGGTTGACACCATCATAATCGCCAACGTCAGGACGTATGGGGCCGCGTTGAAAAGGTAGTAGAAACCGGTAATGCCCATTCCCTGCAAAGCAGGGCCGATTGCGCCGGCGCCTCCAAAAAGGAGCGACGCCCAGAGCGCCCTGACCGGATCCCATCTGGCAAAAATCACCAACGCCACCGCCATGATGCCCTGCCCACTGGACAGGCCTTCGCTCCAACTGCCGGGATAAGAGAGCGACAGGAAGCTGCCGCCCACGCCCGCGAGAAATCCGCCGACGCTCGTGGCAAGGATCCGTACTTTCAGAACCGGAAAACCCAAGGCTCGCCCGGCGTCTTCGCTGTCTCCGACAGTCCGCAGCATGAGGCCCCAACCGGTTCGGTTGAAAAAGAGGCGCAGCACGAACGCCAGCACCACTCCAACAAAAAAGAGCACGTTTACGTCGAGAGCCGACTGAATCTGAGGCACATCGCTCCAAAATCCCAGGGGAATTGTCGGCAGTGACGGAGCCTTCGGTTCGATGAACGGCTTTCCCCAAAAAAACGCCAATCCGGTTCCAAGGACCATGAGACTGATACCGATCGCCGTGTCGTTCACCCGCCGTACGCTACAAAGGAGACCATGAAGTGTGCCAAAGAGCATGCCCACCGCGCCTGCGGCGAGAACACCAGCCCACGGCGAACCGGTAAGGAACGAGACAGCGTAGGCCGACATCGCTCCGAGAACGAGGTTACCTTCAAGACCGAGATTGATGCGGCCGGACTTCTCGGTGATGCTCTCGCCGAGACTGACGAAAATAAACGGAGTCGAGACGCGGATCGCACCTGCAAGGATAGCGAGCGGCAAAACGGTCCAGCCGAGTGAGGTCGTGTCCATGGGTCAGCTCCTTCCGCTATCGCTGAGTTTACGGGTCATGGCGTCGCCCAGCAGAACGCAAACGAAGATAATGCCTTGGAAGACCAGCACTGTGGCGTCGGGCAAGCCAAGGCGGCGCTGAAGGAGACTGCCGCTGGCCTGAATGCCGCCGATCAATATCGACACTGGAATGACAGCCAGGGGGTAATGGCGTGAGAGAAAGGCCACCAGAATGCCACTGAAGCCATAGCCCACGTGTAGCGAGGAATTGGCTGTGCCTTGCACGGCTGCCACCTCGATCGCGCCAGCCAAGCCCGCCATTGCGCCACCTGCTGCGGCCGCCCCGATGACCCAACGGTTGACCCGCAGACCGATCATCCGGGCAACCCGCTCGCTGCCGCCAACCACACGAAGAGCGAAGCCCCATTTCGTAAAGCGAATGACAACGAAGGCGATAACGGCCATGAACGTGGCAATCAGCAGTCCGATGTGAATGTAGGTACCGGGTATAGTCGGCAACATATAGCTTGCGTCGATCGGATGCGTTGACGGCTTGTCGAGACTGGCCGGATCGCGAAGCACGCCCTCAACGAGTTGATTGAAGATTGCAAGACCAATGTAAACAAGGAGGAGGCTCGTTATGGTTTCGTTGAGGCCGCGCCATTGCCGCAGAAGACCCACAAGTCCAAACCAGATGGCTCCGACAATGCATCCTGCTGAGATCATCATGAGCTGCATTGGAAGTGGTGGAGCACCTATGAACGGCAGGGTGATGACGGCGGCCGCAAGCCCTCCGAGAACCAGGGCTCCCTCCCCACCGATGATGACCATACCGGCTTGTGCCGGTATCACCACCGCAAGCCCCACGAGAATGAGCGGAGCTGCACGGGAAAGGGTGTCCTGCCAGGCGAAACCGCTGCCGAACCCTCCTTCGAGGATGAAGGTAAAGACCTTCAAGGGGTCAAAACCGTAGAGTCCGACAAACATCGCAAAGACGATCGAGGCAACGATGACAGCCCCGAGGGGGGCCGTCACTGCTACGTAGTTTGGATGCCATTTTCGTGCTGGCACTGCCGTCAGCGCTCGAGTTAAGTCGACCATGGGGACCGACCTCACTTCTGACCGATCACGCCGTCGACCAGATAGTCAATCTTGTCCAGTCGATGATCGTTCTCGGCAAGGCTCGTTCCTTGCGGAATCACCACGTTGCCGTTGTTGTCTTTCAACGGACCAGCATAAATCGATAGATTTCGGGATACGAGAGCGGCTTGGGCCTTTTCGGCCGCCGCGCGAGCATCAGCGGTTACTGCCGAGCCGAACGGCGTGTTCTTGATGAAATTCTCGGCGAAACCGCCGCGAAGATAGTGAACGGGAGGCTTGCCGTTCCGGGCAGCATCGACGAAATTGCTGTAGGGCGTAAACCAGTTCCACTCTGCGCCCGTCAGGAAACCCTTCGGCGCGATGTCGGCCTGGCTGGAATGATACCCGCAGGAGTATACGCCACGCTTCTCAGCCGTCTCCACAACCACTTTGGGGCTGTCGACCTGGCAGGCAATGACGTCGGCGCCCTGGTCAACCAAGGAATTGGTCGACTCGGCCTCGCGCACGGGTAGAACCCAATCACCGGTGAAGATGACCTGGACTGTGATGCTCGGATCGACGGAGCGCGCCGCAATCGCGAAAGCGTTGATGCTGCGGATAAGGTTCGGCGTAGGCTTGGCCGCAACGACTCCCAGCTTCTTCGTCTTGGTCATATGAGCCGCAACGATGCCTGAAACATACTGCGCACTATAAATGTAGGCATAGAAGGTGCCGATGTTTGTTGGCATCGTTTCGTCCCACACACCGCCGCAATGCGCAAACATGACGTTGGGATATTTCGCAGCGATCTGCTGCACGTGAGGTTTGAAATAGCCAAATGACGTCGCGATGATCAGGTTGGCGCCGTCCTGCTGGATCATACCCTCCATGGTTCGTTGCACCGCGACCGTCTCAGGAACACGCTCCTCCTCGATGACAGTGACCTCCGGCAGAGCCTTCAATTGGGCTGCGGCTGAGGCATGCGACTTGTTATAGCCGTAGTCTTCTTTCGAACCGGGGTAGACTACGCCGACGGTGAGAGGCTTCGCTTCCTGTGCGAATGCTCTGCCCATGCCATAGGGCACCGCACACGCAGCTCCCATTAGCTTCAAGACTGAGCGGCGGTTTATTGCAAAGGTCTTATTCATTCTAGTTCCCCTTGTTGCTTGGTTTACACTGACTTACGCGTTGACGACCTCCGGATTTGGGAGGCCGGATTGTTCGAAGGCGATCCGCACGTCATGTTCAAGCGCCTGCTTTTCGATTGAGCCGAGCGGCCGTATCGGCGCTCTCACGGCTCCGCCCGCCATTCCCATCATCTCAGACCAGCGCTTGACGGCGGCATTCGGCATGTGGCCTTCGATCAATGGTTTCATCACCCATTTGTTGAAGGCACGCCGCAGCGGTTCGAGTCTTTCGCGGGCTGCGCGGGCGGCATCGTTCTCTCCGCGGTCGAGTTGTGCGACATAGTCTGCTACTGGGCAAATTCCCGGAAACTGGTAGAGGTACGGCTCGGGATCGGCATAAAGAATAGGCTGCTGGCTCTGCAGCCGGTTTTCGAGAAAGTGCTCTTCCAGCGGGTCGGAAACGACCACCTTGCCGTGGGCGGCCTTTCGAAGGGCGGTATTGTAATCATATGCGGTCGTCTTGAGCATGACGATCTGAGGCAAAGTGCAGATGTCAGAGAAGAGCTCCGGCGATAACGGGCTTCCTGTCGCCCCTGCTGCATTGAAGATCACGATCGGCATATCAAGCCTATCGCAGATCAATTTCACATATTCGAATTGCTGCTCGCGGGACCTGGGGCCGGACGTCGGAACCATGATCACGGCGTGGTCCACGCCTGCTTCTCTTGCGTGAGCCCCGAGCTCAAGCGTTTCATGGATCGAACTGGCCGAGATAACTGTCGATACGCCGAGCTTTCCTCGGCCTTCCTCGACGAGGACTTCTACTACTCTTTTTCGTTCGGCGGGCGTCATGGCCCAGACCTCACCGATCAGCCCGTTGCAAAAGACGCCACGCAAGCCAAGGCCAATGTAGTGCCGGGCGTTGTGACGCAGGCCAGGCTCGTCCAACTCGAGAGACGGTGAAAACGGCGTCGGTATGGCTGCCCATATGCCGGTGGGTACTGCAATCATATTCGTTCCCCTGCATACTTTTTATCGTATTTATCATGATAAACCGTATTATGCAATCCATAGCGATAAACGGATTCCAAGACGCGGCTACGGATGATATGGAGGGGGAACATAGAGAGGACGCACCATGGAACATGCCGTTAGGTCACAGACGCCTCGGGTGAGGCAGCAAAAACGGGCAGACCTAGTCGCTGAGGATATCAAGCGGCTTGTCACACAGCGCGAGCTGAGGCCAGGCGACAAGCTTCCGATGGAGAAGGAACTGCAGAAACTGTTCGGCGTGAGCAAGAGCACCATTCGCGAGGCGCTAAAGTCACTCGAGGTGCAAGGTTTGATAACAATCAGCACCGGTCCGACCGGCGGAGCAACCATCGTCGAGGTTCCCTTGGAGCGGACTCTGCTTTTCTTGCAGAACTACCTGTTCTTCCAAGACGTGACGATGAAAGACATTTACGCCGCCAGACGTTTGCTTGAGCCTGAGCTCGCCGCGGGCGCTGTCCCACATCTTACCGAAAAGCATTTCCGTGCTTTGGAAGAGAACATTGAGAATTGCCAGCCTACCTCTCGTGACGAAACGCGGCTCGTGTATCAAAGACAGGCGGACCTCGACTTCCACGACATCCTTGCTTCCGCCAATCCGGACCCGTTCTTGCGCTTCCTCTGTCAGACAATCAATGAAATGCTCCGACGCCTGGTCGTCTTTAGCACCCACACGCCGCCTGAAGAGCATGCGGAATTCGGATGCGCCAATGCCAGATGCCACACGAACATACTCGAGGCGGCTCGAAAGAGGGACGCCGAAAGAGTCCGTCACCTCATGCGCGCGCACATGGACGAAGCGTCCAGCTTCGTCGAGCGCTTGAATGGACAATTGGACGGGCGGCTTATCCTCGACTCTGAAATGATGACCACGCCATTCAAGTTGCCGCCCGGACGTTCGTGAGTTTCCCAATGAGAGAAGGAGGCCGATCTTGCCGCTTTTGAAATTTCATCTGCTGAAGGGCCGCGCTGATGATGAAGTCGATCGTCTGCTAGAGACCACTCACCGCGTAATGCTGCGATCATTTCGAGTGCCAGAGCAGGACCGTTATCAAATTGTCACGGAATATGAGCCGTCTCGGTTCCGGGCGCTTGATACGGGCCTCGGCTTTGAACGTACGGAAAATTTTGTTCTCCTGGAAGTGGTGTCACGGCCTCGATCAAAAGCAGACAAGATCGCATTCTATGAGAATCTCTGCCACGAACTCGCCAGCGAATGCGCCATTCCACCGTCAGACCTCATGATTTCCTTTGTAGAAAATACGGATGAAGATTGGTCATTCGGCCTTGGTAGAGCGCAGTTTCTGGAGGGCGATTTGTAAAGAGCCTCAAGTTAATCAAGTAACGTGTAGTCATGCACATCGCCGTGTGAATCTCCAGTCTGCCGCTCTGTAGATTCGTAACCGAAGAGAGGTCGTTGAACGCGCGAACGGCGCCGAGTTTGGATTGGAGTCCTATTGCTTGGTCAACCAGTCGGCGAAGACACGAGCGAGACGCCTTTGGCTGCCGGATTTCGGGTAGGCGACGTAGTGGCCGATATACCGGTTATCGCGACACACGCCACGGAACGGGCGGATCAACTTGCCGCTCTGCAGCTCCCGGCGCGCCAGTAGATCCGACTCGAGTGCGATTCCGAGGCCGTTGACGGCGGCGTCTACGGCGAGAAAGCTCCGATCGAAGCTCATCGACGGCGGAGGCGGCGGCCCAAGGCTGTTCGCCTCGAACCAGTCGATCCACTGGATCCGCTTGAGGTCGCTTCGAATGAGCGGGAGCCGCAACAGATCGCGCGGTGAGCGGATCCGGCTAGCCATCTCCGGTGAGCACATTGGCGAAACGATCTCCTCGCCAAGCGGCACGACGATCAGGTCCTCTCGATTGAGCGGCTCGCCATAAACGACGTCTGCGTCGTAAAGGCCGTCAACGAAACGGGCATAGGTCGTGCTGGCGGCGACCTTCACCTCGACGCCTGGATTTTCTTTCAGGAAGTTCGGAAGGCGCGGCGAGAGGACCTGCGCCGCAAAGCTTGGCGCACAATGCAGGCGCAGCAGTTGGGCGCTCTTCGATGAAACCAGCTCAATACCCCGCCGCAGTTCCTCGAAGGCATTCGAGGCATGGTTGAGCAGGGTCTGACCGGCCAGCGTCAAGGTCACGCTGCGCGTCGTCCGCTCGAACAGGGACACCCCCAAGTCCCTTTCCAGTCGCGCGATCGCATGGCTGATGGCGCTCGGGGAAAGGTTGAGCTCTTCCGCCGCCGCACGGAAGGAGCCCAGGCGCGCGGCTGATTCGAAGATGCGGATGGCGGAGAGCGGCAACATGTGGAGCATACGATTAGTGAATCACAGTCATCACCAGATGTAAACTTTGCGTTTGTCGAAACCATGCCTCCTGGACAACACTCCTGACGCGATCACGGCATTACCGTTGCTTAGACCATGACCAGATGCCCGCGGGAGGGCGTCGGGAGGAGCCATAGATGTTGCTGAGAGGAAAGACCGCGGTCATTTCGGGCGCGGCGAGCAAGCGCGGCATTGGCCGCGCCACGGCGGAGCTTTTTGCCGAGCACGGCGCGCGCGTCGCTATTCTTGATCTCGATCAGGATGCAGCCAGCGAAGCCGCCGGCACCTTGAAGCCCGTTGCGGAGGGCGCGCATATCGGCTTGCGCTGCGATGTCGCCGATCGCCAGTCATGCCAAGCGGCCGCGGCCGCGGCCATCGAAGCTTTCGATTCCGTGAACGTCTTGGTCAACAATGCTGGCATTACCCAGCCGGTCAAGACGCTGGAGATTTCCGACGCGGACTGGCAGCGCATCGTTGCCGTCAATATGACGGGCGTTCTGAACCTCAGCCAGGCGTTCATCCCCAACATGCGCGACCATGGCGGCGGCTCGATCGCATGCATGTCGTCGGTCTCCGCCCAGCGCGGCGGTGGCATTTTCGGCGGGCCGCATTATTCCGCCGCCAAGGCCGGAGTCCTCGGCCTCGCCAAGGCCATGGCGCGCGAATTCGGTCCCGCGGGGATACGCGTCAATTCCGTCACGCCCGGCCTCATCCAGACCGACATCACCGGCGACAAGCTGACCCCGGAGATGCGCACGGACATCCTGAAGGGCATCCCGCTCAATCGTCTCGGCGATGCGCGCGATGTGGCGAACATCTACCTGTTCCTCGCCTCCGACCTCTCCGCCTATGTCACCGGCGCGGTCATCGACGTCAATGGCGGCATGCTGATCCACTGACGTGAGCGGCAGAACCTCGCCCATCTTCAAGGAGAACGAGAGAATGACCCAGATCGGTCATAACGTCAGCCTGCCGGAGAGAGCGCGGCGCATTCGTCGCCATGCTCTGCGTATGGGCGAAGTGCAGGGGCAGGGCTACATCGCCCAGGCCCTCGGCATTGCGGATGTGCTGGCGGTATCCTACTTCCATGCGACGACATACCGGCCGGACGACCCCGAATGGGAGGGCCGCGACCGCTTCCTGCTCTCGATCGGTCATTACGCCATCGCGCTCTATGCGGCGCTGATCGAGGCCAAGATCATTCCGGAAGACGAACTGGAAACCTATGGCACGGACGACAGCCGCCTGCCCATGTCGGGCATGGCGGCCTATACGCCCGGCATGGAGATCACCGGCGGCTCGCTCGGCCATGGACTGGGGATTGCCGTCGGCATGTGCCTGGCGCTCAAGCGGAAGAAGTCCAAGTCCTTCGTCTACAACCTGTTTTCGGATGGCGAGCTGGATGAAGGATCGACCTGGGAGGCCGCGATGTCGGCCGGCTCCTACAAGCTTGCCAATCTGATCGGCATCGTCGACGTCAACCAGATGCAGGCGGACGGCCCTTCGCTCGGGGTCCTGAATTTCGAGCCGCTCGGTCCGAAGTTCGAGGCCTTCGGCTGGTTCGTCCAGCGGGTGAACGGCAATGACATCGATGCGCTGGTGAAAGCCTTCGATGCGGCCCGTCACCACGCGGGCGAGCAGCCGCGCATCATCATCTGCGACACCAAAATGGCAAAGGGCGTTCCGTTCCTCGAGGCGCGCGAGCGCAACCATTTCCTGCGCGTCGAACCCCATGAATGGGCAGAGGCGATCCGGATCATCGATGCGGGAGTTCAAGCATGAGACGCTCCAAATATGAACGGCCCGTGCATCTGCTGAGTGACAACGACAGGCCTCGCCTGACCACGTCGGCAATGATTGCCTCCATCGCCGGAGCGGACCAGCCGACCAGGGCCGCGCCCTTTGGTCATGCGCTGGCGAGGCTCGCGGAGAAGGATGCGCGGATCGTCGGTCTCTCTGCGGATCTCGCGAAATACACCGACCTTCATGTTTTTCGCGCGACCCATCCCGAGCGATTCTACCAGATGGGCATGGCGGAGCAGCTATTGATGATGTCGGCTGCCGGCATGGCGCGCGAGGGGCTGCAGCCCTGGGTCACCACCTATGCCGTTTTCGCATCGCGCCGCGCCTATGACTTCATCTGCCTGGCGATCGCCGAGGAGATGCTCGACGTCAAGATCGTCTGCGCCCTGCCGGGCCTGACCACCGGCTATGGCCCGAGCCATCAGGCGACCGAAGATATCGCGATGTTCCGCGGCATGCCGAACCTCACGATCATCGATCCCTGCGATGCGCTGGAAATCGAGCAGGCGGTGCCCGCGATCGCGGCGGAAAGGGGCCCGGTGTACATGCGGCTCCTGCGCGGAAACGTGCCCCTCGTTCTGGATGAGTACGGCTACGGTTTCGAGCTCGGGCGAGCGAAGCTCATCCGCGACGGCAGGGACACGCTGATCATTTCGTCCGGGCTCATGACGATGCGCGCGCTGGAGGCAGCGAAAACCCTTCAGAAGGACGGCGTCGATGCCGCGGTTCTGCACGTTCCGACGATCAAGCCGCTCGATGAGGCAACGATCGTAGCCGAATGCCGCAAGCAGAACCGGCTCGTGGTCGTCGCGGAAAATCACACCGTCATCGGCGGCTTGGGCGAAGCGGTGGCAGCAACATTGATGCGGTCCGACATTCGTCCGGCCGGGTTCCGCCAGATCGGTCTGCCGGACCAGTTCCTTGAGGCTGGTGCCCTGCCGACGCTGCACGACATGTACGGGATTTCGACGACGAAGGTGGTCAGCGCGATCAAAGGCTGGCTGGACACATAGACATCCGCCGGGTCTGGCCTGGAGGAGGCCGACAGACCCGCACAGTCATAAAAGTGGAGGAGAAGATGAATTTGCTTTCTACGAGACGCGGTTTCCTGCGATCGGCTGCGGCCGTACTTGCCGCGCCGGCGCTTGTCACAAGCATTCGCCCGGCGCAGGCCGGAACCACCTTGACGCTCGGCCATGGCGCCGCTCCGGGAAATCCGCGCACCGTCGCTGCTGCCAGATTTGCCGAGCTGGTGTCCGAGAAGACGTCCGGTCGCGTGACGATCAACGTTGCCCGTGCCGAGACGCTCGGCAGCGACGCGGCCATGCTGACCAGTCTTCGCACCGGCGCCCTGGATTTCACCGCCAACAGTCAGGGTGCTACATCCGCCATCGTGCCGGAACTCGCGGCTCTTGGCTTGCCATTCCTGTTCAAGGACGCGGATGCCGCCATCAAGGTGCTCGACGGCCCCGTCGGCCAAGAGCTCCATAAGCGGTTCGAGGCGGTTGGGGTCGTGCCGCTCGATTGGTGGGACAACGGCATTCGTCACTTGACCAATTCCAAGCGGAAAGTCGTCGCGCCCGCCGATCTCAGCGGCATGAAGATCCGCACGCCCGCAGATCCGATGACCATCGACATATTCCAGTCGCTCGGTGCCAGCACGGAGCAGATCGCCTTCGGAGAGCTCTACATCGCCCTCCAGCAGGGTGTTGTCGACGGGCAGGAGAACCCGCTCGCCAACATCGAGAGCTCCAAGCTGTTCGAGGTCAATCGCTTCATCAGCCTGACGGGCCACAAGTGGGAATCGACGCCCTTCCTCATGTCGAAGATCGCGCAAGCGCGTCTCGGCGGCGACCTCGAGGCCGTCCAGGCCGCAGCCAAGGAGGCCGGGCAGCTTCAGCGCAAGCTGTCGGCCGAAAAGGCGACCGAGGTTCTCGAGGCGTTCCGCAAGAACGCTGCCATCGAGGTCGCGGAAGTGGATCGTGAGGCCTTCGTGAAAGCGACGGCGTCCGTCGGCGAGAACTGGAGGCAGAAGCCGTTCGGCGCTTTCGTCAGCCAGATCGAAGAGGCTGCAAAGGCCTGATCGGCTTCCGGTTGGGAGGGACCAATGTCAGCAGTACTGAACACCATAGACCTGGTGGCGCGTGTCATCGTCTCATTCGCGAGATTCGTCGTGATCGCCAGCGGCATTGCGCTGACGGTCGTGACAACCTCGAACGTCGTCGCCCGTTACGCGCTGAGCAGCGGCGGTTTTTCCTTCGCACAGGAATTGCCGATGCTGATCTTTCCGTGGTTCATCCTGGCCGGAATTGTCCTAGCCGCCCATAGGCAAGGCCACATGGCCGTCGAATGGCTTTTCGACAAGCTGACAGGGCGGGCTCGTTATGCGGCGTTTGCGCTTGCCGCGGCAGTCAGCACGATTTCCTTCCTCACGCTTTCCTATGAAGCCGTCCTGGTGGCTGACATCGCCGGGATCGAACGCAGTCCCGTTCTGCAATTACCGAATAGCGTTGGCTACTATTCACTTGCGGCGGGAGCGCTGCTCGTGGCGATCGTGACAATCGCCTCCGCCCTCAGGGTGTTGCGATTTGGCTGGGAGCACCGGATCGAACTCAACGTCCAGGAGCTGCCGCTATGACGATCGTCATGATCATTGCCTTCTGCATTCTCATGGTCATGGCGGTGCCGGTTGGTTACGCGCTCATCATCTCTGCAGGCATCGCCGTTCTGTTCAATGGTTATGTGCCGCTTTCGGTGGTTGCGCAGCAAGTCTACGACCAGACCCAGTCCTTCCCGATGTTGGCACTGCCATTCTTCATGCTTGCCGGTACGCTGATGCTCGGCGGAGAGCTTGGCCGGCAACTGCTGGAGCTTGCCTCCACGGCGATGCAGCGCTGGCGCGGCGGTCCCTTGTCGACGACGGTCATTTCTTCGGTGGTCTTCGGCGGCGTGTCCGGGTCGGCCGTTGCCAATGCCAGCGCACTGGGCTCGGTTCTCATTCCCTGGCAGAAGAAGCACGGATATCCGCCCGCCCTCTGCGCAGCCAACAATGCCACCTCTTCAGTGATCGATGTCCTCATTCCGCCGTCGATCCCGATGATCCTCTATTCGCTGGTCAGCGGCGTGAGCGTGGGTGATCTCTTTCTCGCCGGCATCCTGCCGGGCCTGATCATGGCGGGAAGCTTCATACTCGTCTGCTGGATCATTTCGGTGCGCCGCCAATACCGGATGCACAAGGGCGGCATCCGCAAGCGTGATCTGGCGAAACTGGCCTTGAACAGCCTGCCGGCCATCCTCCTGCCCGTCCTCATCATCCTATTCCTGCGCTTTGGCCTCGCCACGCCGACCGAGGTCGCTGTTCTCTCGGTCGTCTATTCGCTGCTCCTCAGCCTGCTCTTCTATCGCGATCTTACCTGGAAGAGGTTCTGCGACAACGTGGTCGAAGCCGGTGTCGGAACCGGGGTCGTCATGCTGGTGATCATGGGCAGCGCCGCTGTGGGCTGGGTTCTGACGTTCGACCAGGCGCCGCAGCAGATGGCGGCATGGGTCGCCACCAACATCTCCAGCCCGATCGTCATCATCCTGATGATGAACATCATCATGCTGATCGTCGGCATGCCGCTCGACATGCCGCCCGCAATCCTGCTCCTGGGGCCGATCTTCGTGCCGCTGGCCGATGCCATCGGGCTCGACCGAGTGCAACTCGGCCTGATGATGGTCATCAATCTCGGCATCGGCCTCTATACGCCGCCGATCGGCACGACGCTGTTCATCTCCTCGTCGATTGCGAAGGCCCCGCTCGGGGAAACGACGCGCGAGCTTCTTCCCTTCTTCGCCATGGCGATGCTGCTCCTGTTTTCGGTCAGCTTCATCCCGGCCCTGACGATCTATTGAGGACGCCACGTCAATGCACGACCGTCAGACATTCGTCGTGACCGTGAGGGGATTGACCAAGTCCTATGGCGCGACCGCAGTGCTGAAGGGCGTGGATTTCTCCGTGGCGAGAGGGGAGATTCACGCGCTTCTGGGCGGCAACGGCGCCGGAAAATCCACCATGATCAGGATCATCACCGGCTCCGCCGCCAAGGATGGCGGCGAGATCGAGTTCCGCGATGCGGGCGGGAACGCGCGGCCCGAGGCGGAGGGGCGGCGGACTGTTACCGTAGTGCACCAGGAGTTGGCGCTTCTGCCTCACCTCACGGTCGCGGAGAACATCGTCCTGCCGCGCTACTCGTCCGGCCTCTCCGTCTTCCATCGCAAGCGCTCCGTCCGGCAGGCCTACGAAGCGCTTGCGATAATCGACCGCGATTTCGCCGCAAGCTCGCTGCATCGGCTGGTTGGCGATCTCAGCCTGCACGAGGGGCAGATGGTCGAGATTGCCCGTGCCCTGTCGTCCGGCGCGCAACTGATCCTCCTCGACGAGCCGACTGCCAACTTGACGGCGGCCGAAACCGAGCGGCTGTTCTCGCTCCTGAGGCGGCTTGCCCGTGAAAACGGCCTTTCCGTGGTCTTCGTCTCGCACCGGATGAAGGAAATCCGGCAGATCGCCGATGTCTGCACCATCATTCGCGATGGCCGCACCGTGGTCGATCGCGTCGCGACATCCAGCCTTTCCGATACAACGATCGTGGAAAAGATGGGCCAGCTCGCCGCTCATGCGCCAACGGGCTCCGTATCGGGAGTACGCCAGGCGGTGCCTGTTGGCGAAGCGTTGACGATCCGGGAGGAGGGGCTCGAAATCGCGCTGCCGCCCGGCGCGATCCTCGGTATTGCCGGTGCGCCCGCCGGGCCGGAAAGCTTGATCTCCGCGCTCGTCGGCGCGGCGCAATCGAAGCGTTGGAGCGTCTCCTTCTCAGGCTGGCCTCAACGCTTCTCCTCGCCGCACCAGGCAGCGACCCTCGGGGCCGGCTTCATCACGGGCGATCGGTCTCAGAAAGGCGTCCTTCGCAGTCTGCCGATCATCGACAATGTGATGGCGTCGCGCCGGGTGGCCCGTGGCAGCCGGTTGGCAGGCGGGCGCGAAAACGTGGAATGCATCGATCTCTTGCAGGCGCTCAAGGTCAAGGCAGCCTCGCTCTGGGATTTGCCCGACACGCTGAGCGGCGGCACCCAGCAGAAGCTGCTATTGGCGCGCTGGCTCGGCGTGCCCTCGCGGCTTCTGGTGTTGGAGGAGCCGACCCGCGGCGTCGACATCGGCACGAAGAAGGAAATCTATCAGCTCATCCGGGACATGGCCTCGAGCGGCACCATCATCGTCTGGTGGTCGACCGAAAATGCCGAGTTGCTGGAGGTGTGCGACCGGGTGGTGGCCTTTGACACCGAGGGCCGCTGCGCCGGCATCATCGATCATGAGGAACTGAGCGAGGACAGGCTCGCAGAATTGACAGGAATGGCGGCATGACAGAGGCAAGCACGCAGCAGGCACTCCGAAACGGCAGTGCGCCGCTCCCCATCCGGCAAAGGGAAAGCGTCATCGGCGCCTATCGCACGGAAATCGCCATTGCCATTGCGATCGTGTTGCTGGCGCTCGCAGTCGGTTCCCAGGTCCCCCAAGCGCTGAGCTGGGGCAATTTCGCGAACATAACGCAAGCGGGCGCGCCGCTGATGATCATGTCGCTCGGTGTCCTGCTCGTCGTCATCACCGGGGGCATTGACCTTTCCGTCGGTTCGGTCTTCTCGCTCACGGGCATGGTCACCGCGCAGGCGATGGCCCATGGCTTCGGCGGAGTGGGGGCGAGCCTCATCGGCCTCGGCGTCGGTCTGGTCTTCGGCTCGATCAATGGTTTCCTGGTCACGATCGCGGGACTGGCGCCCTTCGTGGTGACTTTGATCACCTTCGCCGTCGCCGGTTCGCTGGCCTTCATCGTCACGAACGGGCGCTCGATGCCGATCGGCGATCCGGATTTTTGGCTGCTCAACAGCGGCAGCCTTGTTCCCGGCATGCCAAATTACATCCTGTTCTGTGTCGTGCTGCTTGTCGCCATCGAGATTTTCTTGAAGAAGATGGTGGCAGGCCGGTGGTTCTATGCCGTTGGCAGCAGCTCGGCGGCCGCCTTTCTGCTCGGCATTCCCGTCAAGCGGACGAAATTCCTTGCCTATGTAGCATCGTCGCTTCTGGCGTCTTTTTCCGGCCTGCTCACGATTTCCTACATTCTGAACGCCGAATCCACGGCCGGTTCAAGCCTGATGCTGCAGGCGATTGCAGCAGTCGTCATTGGCGGGGCGAGCCTGCTCGGCGGCACAGGAACTGCCGTCGGAGCTGCGCTTGGTGCTCTGATGATCACCGTCATCCAGAACGGCGTCAATCTCATTGGCATCAACAGTTTCTGGCAGGGTTCGGTGACCGGCGTCGCGATACTCATTGCCGTGCTCATTGATCGCTTCAGTAAATCCCGGCGCAGGGCCGCATGACAATTCAGCATATCGCCGTTTATTTGGAGGAGGAGAACGCATGACAAAAAGAATGAAGGCAGGGCTTGCCGTGGCGCTTGCGGTAGGACTTGGATTGGCATCCCCCGCGGAAGCTACGGAGAAGAAAACGGTCGCCTATCTCGCGCCGTCGCTGGATATTTCCTATTGGCAGTGGGTCGGCTACGGCGTGAAGAAGAAGGCGGAGGAGCTCGGCATGGACTATGTCGAGTTCACATCGGAGAACTCGCCCGCCAAGCAGATGGACAACGCGCGCACGGCTGTCACGAAGGGCGTGGATGCCATCGTCATCGGGCCAGTCAGCTCAACGAGCACGCCGCCGCTTCTGGCGTATTTGAAGTCCCAGAACATACCGATCGCGTTCGCTGGTATCGGGCCGCAACCCGGTCAGACCGACTACACCTCGTCCGTGACGGCCAATAACTTCGAGACCGGAAAGGCCCAGGGGAGCTTCGTCTGCAAGCTCGCCAAGGAGCGCGGTGGCAATAAGGTCGGCATGCTCTCGTTGCCGCAAGACCGCGAGAATGCGCAGAAATATCTGAAGGGCGCGGAAGAGGCGTTCAAGGCGGATGGTTGCGACCTGGTGCAGATGCTGGAAACACGCGGTCTGACCGTGAATGAAGCGGTGACGCAGGCAAATGACATGCTCACAGCGCACCCCGACATCAAGGGGATCTACGGCATGTATGACGAAGCGGGCACCGGCGCGGCCAAGGTGCTCGAAACGCGCGGGCTGACCGGCAAGGTTGGAATCGCCGTTGCGGATGGCAGCCCCACGACCATCGGCCTTCTGAAGGCCAACGCCATTCAGGGGATCTTCTTCCAGGAGGCCGTTGGCCAGGGGCTGGACGGGACACAGCAGGTCTACAACGCGCTGACCGGCGCTCCCGTCGAGAAGGATCTCGCTCTGGTCATGCCGCTCGTGACCGCCGATAAGGTCGATTCTGCCGAAGCCAAGGGGGTGATCGACCGCGTCTTCCCGCCCGCAAATTGAGAAAGTGAAAGAGTGAGAGGGATGCCGGATCTTTCCGGCATCTCGCTTCAATCAGGGGAACACAAAAAATGGACAGTCTTCCGATAATCGACTCTCACTTCCACCTCTGGGATCTGGAGAACAATTATTACCCCTGGCTCTCCGACGGGGTGAAGCCATCCGCCTTCGGCGACTATGCTGCGATCAACAAGACCTATCTGATCGACGACTTTCTGGCGGACGCCAGGAACAAGAACCTTGTCAAGGCGGTGCATCTGGACGTCGGCTACGATCCGAAGGATCCGGCGGGGGAGACGCGCTGGCTGCAAGGGGTAGCCGACAAGCATGGCTATCCGCACGGGATCGTCGGTTACGCGGATCTGCGGAAGGCGGACGTCGGCGATCTGCTGGACGAGCATATGCAATACGCGAACTTCCGCGGCATCCGTCAGTCGATGAATTTCCACAAGGATCCGGCAAAGACCTATCTGACGGAGCCGGAGGTGAGCCGGACGCCGGAATGGCGGCGCGGCTTCAAGGAACTGGCCCGTCGCGGACTAAGCTTCGACCTTCAGCTCTACTACTGGCAGATGGAGGAGTTTCTGGACCTTGCGCGTGATTTTCCCGAGGTCCAGATCATCTTAAACCATACGGGCATGCAGGTTGATGGCCAGGAGCACTTCGAGGGCTGGCGCAAGGCCATGAAGACGCTGGCGCAGGCGCAGAACGTCGCTTGCAAGATTTCCGGTCTTGGCATGGGAGACTGGACGTGGACGACCGAGAGCATCCGGCCCTACGTTGAGGAGGCCATCGCCGCCTTCGGTGTGAGACGCTGCATGTTCGCGTCGAACTTCCCCGTCGACAAGCTCTTCTCCACCTACGATGCAATCTGGAACGCCTTCGAGGAGATCACGAGCGCGTACTCGGAGAGCGAGCGCATGGCGCTGTTCCACGACAATGCTGCATCGTTCTACAGGCTTTAGCCGGAAACTTCGAGTCGAGTTGGCTCGTCCTTGCCTTCGCGTGTGGAACTACGCTCCTGCAGCTGGCGTCGACCGGCGCTTCCTCGCATTTCGCTCCTGCACGTGCGTAACACTCCCTCTGCGCCGCACTCGTCTGCTACCCGCACTAAATCGAGCCATTCGGTGCGCCGGACGCCAACGACAACATGGGTCGACGGGAGCCGTTCGTCACGAGCCCTGCTGAGGATGTTCTCGTTCCGTGCTCGAAAGATTCGCATAATGTACCACGCCTTTATCAACGAAAGACAGCAATATACTTGCTAACCAAGGGTTGCCATGCGATTCTTCGGACATGACCCGAAGGAGATGAGAATGCCGGAAACGATGCTTGCAGCGCTTACCAACATTCGGACCGCGGAAGATATGATCGTGGCCTTTCGCGATGAGGATCAGTGTCGGAGATTGCTGGAAAGCATGGTGTGGCCGGCTGGGAGAGTTTGCCCTGCCTGTGGTTACAAACGCTCGATCGCGATAGCCGGGCGCGATGCTGGCAAGCGGCGTGCGCGTCCGGGTCTCTATCAATGCTCCAATGGTGATTGTCGGTTCCAGTTCACGGTGACGACACACACGCCTCTGCATTCCACAAAGCTGCCTTTGAGTGTCTGGCTGAAGGGTATGTGGCTTATACTGCAGTCGGATAAAGGTTTATCCTCGGTGCGCCTTGCCGAGGCTCTGGGGGTGAGCCAACCCACAGCCTGGCGGATGGGACACGCGCTGCGTCTCATGGCGGCGCGCGAGCACATGCTCGAAGGCACGGTGGAGATCGATCATTTTCATCTCGGTGGGCGACCGAGAATAAATCCGGACGATCCACCGCCTGGACGAGGCCGAAAAGGTCTGCCGAACACGCAGAAGACACCGGCCATGGTGATGGTGCAGCGACCAGATGACGTCACACCCGGCACTCCGGCCGGTGACGCCCGTGCTGCGGTGGTGACTGGTCTTTCGCTACGTGCAGCGGCGCGCGCCGCTGGAACGCAGATCGAGCCTCATGCCTGCTTGATGAGTGATGAGGCGACAGCGTTCATAGCCCTTGGCGAGAACTATGCCAGGCATGACACCGTGAAGCATTCCAGCCGCGAATACGTTCGGGACGCCGTTCATGTCAATTCGGTCGAAGGATTCAATTCCCGTGTCCGTCGCACAATTGCCGGCGTCTTTCATCATATCAGCCCGCAGCATGCCGACCTGTATTTTCACGAGATCGGCTTCCGCTGGTCGCAGCGCATTGTGACGGGCCAGGCGGTGCGGAAAAGCCGAAATGGCAGGGAACGCATGAAAACCCTGTGGTCGCGGGTGCCGCCGGCGCTGCAATTGCGCAAGTCTTTCGCGTGGCTACCGGCCGCCAAATGCGCAGAAGCCCGGATGGTGGGATCATCGTCAAATCAGCAGTCGCTGTCTTTGGTTGATAAAGGCCGGGAACACTGACCGGCGGTTCAGTCCGCTTCGGCTTCTCGCATGTAGCAATCCAAGGTGAGATCGCCATGGAGGATCTGCGCGAAGATGATCGAAATCGTAGGCATTGGCGGTTGTGAACAGACCTACGTTCGACCCGCGGACATCCGCAAGTATCGCCCGCGCGTCGGGCGCTCGCTAACAGCAACACTGCAAGGCGATACCGGTGATCCGCAGCCTTTCAGCTCTGCGCGCGATGCATTGCTGCATTGCAGCAAAATGCGTAGGAAGTGATCGGCGGCGGTGTATGATCAGTTATCGAAGCAATGCGTCTCCTCCCGCAGAGCTTCGTATTTCAGACGGCCCACTCCTCCCAGGGACGTCTGTGGGAACAGCGGCATTCCTCCTCCCAGTCGCTGTTCGGTTCTTTTGGGAAAGCCTGCCGCACCTCCTCCCGCGGCAGGCTTTTTCGTATTCGGGGATGCGCAGGCACTTTTTCGATCCAGCTATTTCACCGGAATTATGATGTGCGCGTAAGGTGTCCCCGCGCATACAAGGCAGGGACGCAGGAGGTTCGAATCCGTCGGGCATTCCTTAATCATCGTGCCGCTGATCACTGACGCAGACACTGCGGCCGCGATTGCTCGGCTCGTGCCGTTACCGCCGCGCATCCCTATACGAGGTTCGGAGCAGGGCAGGTCGGTGCGGCGGTGCCAGGAGGAGCATGCTGGCACCGGCACCGTCGTTTTTGTGGCCTTTGACCGCCGACGATCTCGAGCGCCTGGAACCGGCGATCCGCAGCGTACCCTGCCGCCGACCGAAGGCTTCTTCTTCGGCGTGTCCGAGTCGACGATGATCTCGCCTTTGTCGCCAAGGCCCGCGATGCACTCGCGAACGGCCTTGCGCTCCTCTATGTGTCGTGGCGTACGCGCTCCTGCGCCGGGCCGGTCAATCCGTCCCGGTTCCAGCCCGTCGGAGTGGTGCCATGCGGGCGTCCCTAGCTGGCCAGGGCACGAGCTAAATGTCTGCACTTGGCTGCCTCAGTCCTCGGGCCGCTGAAACTGCGGGGACCATCCGCGCGAGATTCCTCGACTGATGAACTGCTCGGCAAGCGCAAGCTGTTCGCGCAGATGCTTGCAGTCGAGCAACAGCGTGACGATCGTTGCCCGCGGATCTTCATCGTGCCAGGCGAGCGCTGCTCGACCTCCCAATCCAGGTCGGCGCGGTCTGCCTTTCTTAGTGGTGACCTCATTGCAATTTCAGGCTCAGCTGAATGCTACCATTTGGCTTGGGCGACGGTTTGGAGACGTCGATGCGCCCAAACACCTCCTTGCGCCGCTCTGCCTCGCGCTCTCTTTTTGCCCGTAAAGCCGCAACGACCGAATGAGCGCGCTCAATTACTTCTTCTGCATGAGTCATGAGAACCTCCGTCAATGTTCTTATTTTGTTCACATCCACAGGCGCCGTCAATGCGCGCAGGCGCTGCGGCCGGCTCAGTCGCTCCGGTCCAACGCGATCTTCAGTGTCCTGATAACGTCCGCCACGTCGACGAGGGTCTCCCTGACCTCTTCCGCGGAGAGGTCGCGAGCGCGCTCCGACGATATCCGGAGATCGACTAGAACGTCCCGTGCACTAGACCGTATGTTCGTGGCGTGAAGGTGGCTCGCCCCCGGAATATGCTGCGCGCGGAGATTGCTCTGGATGGGCCAGAGCAGAGCCCCAAGCTTAGCGAGGGCAACCACGAAGGAAAACAGCGAAATCTTCGTCGGACTAGACGTTTCGAAACTGAAGATTTCTGTCGCGGTCGCGGGGAGTGAGCGCGGTGGCGAGGTGCGCTTCTTGGGCGACATCTCTTCAGAGCCCGCCTCGGTGGCGGCAATGATCCGCAAGCTTTCCAAACGCGGAGGCACTCTTCACTTTTGTTACGAGGCCGGACCTACAGGTTGCGGTTTATGCCGACAGATCGTGGAATTGGGCCATCAATGCGCTGTAGTCGCACCGTCACTTGTGCCCAAGCGGCTCGGCGACCGGGTGAAGACAAATCGTCGGGATGCGATGAGCTTGGCACGGCTGCATCGCGCTGGCGAATTGACGCCTGTCTGGGTCCCGGACGAAGGCCACGAGGCAATGCGCGACTCAGTGCGCGCACGCGATGCGGCCCAGAAAATGCAGAAGCAAGTTCGCCAGCAGCTCCAGGCCTTTCTGCTGCGTCACGGCAGAATTTATCCGGGGCGCAAGCCCTGGACGCGCGCGCATGCACGTTGGCTGGCGAGCCAAGCATTCGATCACATGCTCACCACGTTCTGTTGGTGGAATATTGTCAGGCGATTGAAGACGCAACCGCGCGCCTGGATCGGCTGAACAAAGCTTGTGACTGACACCGCGGCATCCTGGTCTATGGCTCCCGTGGCTACCTACCAAGCAATGCGGGGCGTGGCGTTTATGACAGCGGTCACCTTCGTGGTCGAAATCGGCGAAACTCCGAAGGTTTGCCTTTCGTCATCAGACGGAAAGGAACAGTCATGCCGGACTGACTTGCAAACGAACATAAGAGGAGTCCCTGCAATGCCAATCTGCTCGCTGGCGTCGCGGATGGTATCGATCGAGTCGGTCGAGGAGGCGGCCTATCTCATAGCGACTAAGTTTGTCGACCTTGTTCTGGCGAAGTGTAAAGATCCGCAACAGCTTCATAAAGCCAGATCGCTGCCTTCGCTCGATGCTACCGCATCTTGCCTTTCAAGCTTAGTCAGCGTCACGTCGAAATCTCCTGCCAGATGAACTTTCAGCTCGTACGCGCATGATGTGCTGTCGGCTGGTCGCGAATTTCCGTGCGATCGCTAAGACACTCATCCCCGTCGCGAGATCGTCGCGCACGTCCTGCTTCTGTTTGTCGCTGAGCGTCGAGGGGCGGCCGAGGGCCTTGCCTTCGGATTGGCACGGTTACGGAAGCCGTCCCAAGAGGATTTTCAGTGTCCTGATGACATCGGCCGCGTCCACCAGGGCATCCCTGACGTCTTCCGCCGAAAGGTCTCGAGCGCGCTCCGACGATATCCGGAGATCGATCAGGACGTCTCGTGCACGATGGGTCTCTATCGCGCCCGTCTGCTCGCGCATGTCGCGGATTGCTAAGTTGTACGATGCGTTCTTTGCGTATTGAAGGGTCCGGCGGGGGCAGGACTTGGAATCAGTGGCATGATCCAGGATACTTGAGATCGCCGGTCCTTGCCGCGCAAACCGAGATTCATCGCTCGCCGGAACAATCGCTCGTTGTTTATGGATGAAAACTGAACTAGCGCGTTGCCGATCCTTGACAGCGGCTCGGCAACTGGAGAGCGTTTCTTCGAGACCCAGACGATCCGCCAAGGCCTGAATTGCACTACTCCTGTCACGGCTTCTCTGACGTTCGGCTCGCAGCGTCTGTGGTTCGAGTCGGATTTTGTCTCTCTACCTCGCTTCCGCTCTGAGGGTTCGTTGGAAGCGGAAGGGAAGGAGATGAGGAGCAAAAAGATGAACAAAACGCGCCAACGGTGTCATCCTGCTCCAATGGGCAAAAAAGGTAACATATATCCGCAACGGGGTCCGCCCGCACGTCCGGCGAGGCTACGAGCCATGTGGCGACTGCTGCGGTGCATGCGAGCATCAGCACGGTCCTACGGTTCATGAGGTATACCTCCGAAAATTCGGGTTAAATTTGCAAAATGGCGCAGTAAGAGGCGTGCAATAGCGGTGGACCGTGTTTTCGGTTCCGATTGTCTGGGAGGCGCGGCAGACAAGTGCCCTTACCTTCCTGTTCCACGGGCCTATTCGCTGTTTTGCCGGCGACACGGCGGATTGGGGGAGTCCCGATCCTGCGCCGGTGCTAGGGCAACCTCGACTGTCCTTTACGAGTTCAAATGGTTTCCGTGCTTGAGATATTCATCATGCCTTCCGTCCATGTCCCATCGCGCAGTCCTTCTTCATCTAAGAATAGCGCATGCGAGTCGTCAAAGCGGATCATTTGCACTAGGCGGCAACCGAGCAAACCAAAGATCGGCGCGAGGCCGACACCGTCGGCAATCTCAACAGTGCAAAAGACTCCGGGTCCAAGAGGTATGTGACGTTCTTCATCTGACAGCCTTTCTCTATTGTCGTATGTCATGCCCTAACGAAGGTAGCGTCGGCGAGGCACGCGTCGGGAGCTTCGCTATGCATCATCCGGCAAGATTCGGAAAATCCATTTTTTTTATGGGGCCTATCCAAACCATGAAATGTGCGAACGAATGCATTCCAACACATCGGCTTGAGGGCCCCGGTGTTTCCATTGAGGGCCGGACTTTCAGAAACTAGCGGCGACCGCGCAACAAGCCCCGACTTGGGTCCGCGTTGTTGCAGGAACTCGCCATCCGGGTCACTGATTTATGCAGCGACTGCCGATCGGGCAGCGGGCTTCCGAGATTAGCCTGCGGATTTCGGGCGTGAAGCCGGACCGCAGCCCATGCGCCAGTGCGGGACGGGCCGCCGGTCGACGCAATCCTCGACACCCAGGTTCCGGCTTTGGATGTCCAGTCGCAACTTTCCATTCGCAGCGCCAGGATCAAGAGCTGCGCCGGCCTGCCAAATGAACAGGTTCGTCGACCAGATGCTCCAAGCATCACGACAGCGAGCTGCTGCAACGTCCGCGCATAGGTTCCCGCTGGTCCTCGTCGAACACCCGGTAGGGCAGGCAACAGCCCTTCCTGCGCACATCGAGCCAGCCGTCGCCGAACGAGACACACAACAATACCGATGCCAACGATGCGGATGTCTTGCTCGACTCGCTTAAGCAGGCTCTACAATGCAACGGCCGCGCGCCGCTTTTTATAGCCGCTCAAGGGCCTGCTACCGCTGGGTGATGACCACAGAATCGGTGGTGAAATCCGTCTTTCAGGCATTTGAATGGCTCTCCTCCACAGCTGTGGTTGCCGCCCTGAGCCGAGCCTGGAGCGCCGGCCGATTGGCGACGAGGTTGTCGAGGTGCAGCGGCTCGTGCCCGGGTAGCTCTCGTTGCGCCAATATGCTAACCAGCGCCCGCGTGCCGTCCACCACGAACACGCCGCAATCATAACCGTTCTGCTGCTGGGCTGGGCGGGCTGGGTGCGGTCGAGCGCCCAGCCTGCGAGGTCTGCTGCCATGGCGCTGTTGGTGGGCCCTGGGGTCGTAGTGATAGGCGACTGACCTGGCCCGCTCGCGGCGATCAAGGAGCAGCAGCCACCCAATGAGTGCCGCCGCGATTAGGATCCGTAGCACTGGCATCATTCAGGGGCAGGAACAGGAACTCGGCGTGTCGTTTCCGTTCTGATCATAAACCATGCGCTGGAATGCGCGTAGCGCGACGGTCTCGGGGCCCAAGCGCAGATGATAATGGGCTACCAGGGGATCCCGCAAAGTTCTCCGCGCGGCCAGAACCGGATTGTCCCCCTGCTCCAGGAGGGCATAATCCTCCCGTCCGCTGCGGTCGTGGAGCGAGGCGGCCCCAAAACCTTCGATGACGATATCAACCTGGTTCGTTCCTTTGTCATCGGTGCGCACTTTGCCTGTCACCTGCACGAGATTGCCCTTTGCCTGACAGAACAGTATTCGCTTCCGGACGCCAGCCGGTGGCGTATCCTGAAGTAGGAGACGGAAGCGGCATTCGAGGCACTGCGGCCGCTCGTGCTGTTTTGCTGGTGCGCCTCGAATGCAATGCCGTAGAGGAGATACATCGCTTGAGCCGCATTGCCCGACGCGGTCGGTCCTGCGCATGCATCGTCACTGAGCCGTGAAGCTGCGCCCCGACCTAGCACAGATCCCAACACCGTCGATGCATCGATCCGCCCAAACCCGTCGCCTGAGACCGACACTCTGTTTTGCCTTCTGCTGATGAAGCACCGGGGCGCGGACGCGCCTTCAGAGAAGGGTCAATCGCCAACGGTCCGCAGGGATCACATCTTTTGTGTGGTGACTGTCAACAAATGCAGCCCGTTGGGTTTCCTGTAACGATTGGCGAGACTTTGGAACAAGCCCCTCACCCGGTCTGATTTAACAGTAAATTCTCCATGGTTAGGATCGAAGAGCATGGTGCTTCCATTCGACGACGACGTCGCAACCGTGTGCCCTTCAGCTCCGGCGAAACGCAAGCTGAGCAAATATTTCGATCCGTCGACGGTGATTTTGCTCAGCATGCGCGAGAAGCTCTCAGGCTCGTCGAATGTGTATACCGTCTCTTTCCTGGACGGTTCCAAACCCGCTTCGCAAAACACGGTGTATCTTGCCTCACTGTTGGCCTTGGAAGGTTCTCTCCCCTCCCTGCGCAATGAACTCCTGAGTTGCTCATACTGCTTCTGCCACTCAGCCGCTGTGCCGTGCCCGTCCGATCCGGGCATGAGCGCAGTCATTCGGGATTCTGTGTTGTGGAGATTGAGGAGCCACTCCGTAGTCAGCCCAACGCAGATGCCGTCCACATTCGCCCCAAGCAATTCCGCCGTCCTGTATTCAAACAGGGAGGTACTCGGCCTTCCGGGAGAGGGGGTACTGGCGCTGGACGAGTCTGAGTTGTCAAAACTTGCATCCGAGGTATGCGGCATGCTGAAGCAGGCTCCCATTTTGTCGGGCAACTCCCAATGCAGCAGGTTGCGCAGCAGCGCAAGATCCGCAACTGTTTTTGTAAATCTGTCACCGTCCACCGGCTGACTCGATTCGTCAGCTTGTGTAACGTGTGTGGATGAACCATCGATTCGATTATACATGGTGATTCGCGATCCCTTCGGCGTAAGTCTCTCGTAGTGAGTCTGCTGCTTTGGCCCTGCTGCGAACGATAATCAGGCAAGCTGACGACGAGCTGTCGGGCAGTTTAGTCCGTCTTACGCACGTAGACCCGTCCTACCATAAAGTTGCATTTTAGTTTTGAGATGAGCTCGTCGAGCGGCCGCCTAATGGGCGCGTCTCCAGCATGACCATGCGATGACGTAGGCGGGCTTTAAGGTCGCAGATCCTTGTCGACAAAAACGCTGTTGCCGACCTCACGGGCCTTTCTTTGAAGCGGCAAGGCGATCAGATTGCCGAAGCCCCCAAGAGGAATCGTATCCTGATTTGGAAAGAAGCGATCATAGGATGCCAAGCCGATCTCGGGGCATCTCTCCATGTTTCCGTGAGCAGGGCAGAGCCAAACTGCCTGGCGATCCGGGCCGGAACGGGCTCAGCGAAGAATATCCAGACATGGCCGCTACTCCCGATCGCGACCGTTCCAGGGCATGCGCACAGGAATATTCTTCACAGTCCCGCGAACGCATCGCAAACGCCTGGCTGACCAGAGATCGCAATTCGCCACAGAAGCACGTCTGGCGCGCGGCGAGACCATCCTGTTGAGTGCCTGTGCTTCGGCTCCGTGATAGTTACGCGCCGACCGGCAAGTCGAAGGCCTGCATGTGGCTTTGTCGGGAACGGCTTCGCACGGCAGCGTGCACTTCGGCTGGGTGCTTGCCGATGGCGGTTGTGGCTCACATCCACGAGCGCCGATCGTAATCGATGTGCCCAGCCCCGGCCGCCGATGGAGATGATCTTCCATGGTTGACGACGAGCTTATTCCATGCGCTCTGCAGGCCGTACCGAGGGAATGTCCGAAATTCGACACCAACTGTCGAATTGTGTGGTTAGCGACGCAGCCTTATTTGGCGGCATAGCTATCCCAATCATGGGAACCCTTTGCAAACACTACACTCCCGAGACGCCGAGCGCGGTTGGCATGACGTTTGCTCATTCTCAGCCATAAACAGATGGACATCGCCCGGACATTCAGGTGTCGAGCGCCGTCACGAACAATTAACGAAAGACAAAGCGAATATGTTAGTTCGCCACAATCCACTTTCAGAGAAGAGCGGTATCGGCAGGGCGATATCTCCCGATGCACGCCCACCGCCGTTGTCGATGCGGGCATCCCGATCCGTTTCGGACCCGCGCATGTACCGGACGCCGAGACGGCTGCGGCCAATCGCAGATGCAGGACCTCCGAGCACTTAAGAGACTGCGGGAAGACAAGTTGATAAGTCACATCTCCTTCGATGTCTGGAACACTCTCGTATTGCCCAACCCATGCCATGCGCAGACGAGGACGAAGTTTCTCGCAGCCTGTTTTCACACAGAAGAAGCAGCCGTCAGGAATGCATACGTCGAGGTCAAGAAGTGGGTGACCCAACACGCGATCGAAACTGGGTACGCTCCATCTCTGTTCGAAAATATTCGTTTGCTTATGTTGTATTGCAATGTTCACAACGATCCAAGCTTCATCGCAAAGGCGTTTGAGCACATTTTTGATGAATTCAAACCAGTTGTATTGAATCCTACCGTGAAGCTAATCCATGGGTTGGTCGAAGACGGATATAAGCTGTCGCTTGGCAGCAACTCGAGTTTTATTAGCGGCCGGACGGTGCACAATTTTCTTGAGAACACGTTTGGATGCGTATTTCGGTTCGGACTTTATTCCGACCTGCTTGGATATGCAAAGCCAAAGGAGACTTTCTTTAACAAAATCATCAAGTCGTGCGACATTGCGGCGAACAACATCCTGCATGTGGGCGACGACCCGATCTGCGATCTACAAGGTGCACAGAGCGCTGGAATGCATGGTGCCCTGGTGGGACGACCTGAGGACATTCGAGAGGTTGTATATGAGGCAATTTCAGGAGTTTGCGCTCCATGAATTTCAGTCGATTGAGGATGCACCCTTTCGACCGGAACAATATTCACGTCTGAAATTCGGTTGCGACGAAGCAGCCCGCGAGATGGGCTACCAGATTGCAGACGCGTTCTTCCAAAACAACGCACCCGCTCTACTGAACAGTAGCTCCCTGATGATTTCGTCGCCATACAATTTTGTCCCGAATGCAGCGACTATAATGACGATGCATTTGCTTAATCGCCTCAACAGCCACATTGTTGATGCCAAAGGCAACCACGTGGAATATGCGACTGTCCCACGAAAGATCAGTTATGTGAACGACTACGGACTCCTGTCAGGGGAACATCGCAAGTCATTGATCGCCGGTGATAGGTTCTACTTCAACTCGCAACATTTCGAAGGTCGTTGCCTTCTGTTTGTCGACGACGTGAAGATCACCGGCACTCACGAAAACAGGTTAGTAGAGCTCATGCACGAGCAACAGTTGAAAAACAAAACTTTTTTTCTTTATTTTGCTCGATATACGGGTGATCGTCCCGACATAGAGTCTGAGATAAATCTTGCCGCAGTTAAGTCAATCAGGGACCTGAATCGGATGGCGGCGGAGCCAAATCATCACATGACCGTTCGCCAAATTAAATATATTCTCGCCGCAGATCCAAGCGAGCTATATCACGATTTTTTGAAGTTCAGAAGCGACAGGTATCTTAAAAGTCTTTATTTCAATTGCTTGCACGAAGGATATTACAAGATCCAAGAGTATGAAGCCAACATAGGTGTAATCCGCGACGCGATCGATCAGCAGGAAGGCGCAAGGAAATGCCTGGTCTAAGTTGCTTTTTTAGAGCATCTATACGAAGAAAACCATCTTCCAACCTACAGAAAAGAGGAACACCCTATTAGGCGAACGTCACTATGTTTGCTCGCTGCCGTTGCCCCATCGGCATGCCGGCAGGACCGGCGCCTGCCCTTGTCGGGCGAAGCAGTTGCTGGCGACAACGGCAAGAGTCGTTTCGTTCCTGACGAGCGAAGCTTCCCCCCGCGAAGCAATGTTTGGATACAAGCAGATTAAGAACGGTAGTAGTGCACGCCGTGATCGTAACCCGGATGTGAAGTGATGAGGTGGATGGACTCCGCATCGAAGCTCGTCTGGGTGACGCTTAAGAGCGGCGACTGGGCCAGGTCATCCTTCGCGTGCCAGGGGGCTTCTGTGCTGGAAGCGTGCTCCGCCTTGCGGTGATCACGGATCATGCCAAGCCCGCTGATGAGGCTTTTGTTACTGGGAAACTTTTTTCTTGCAAGCTTGACGAGTTCGGCGTGCTCTAGCTGATGAATTTGCTCATCATCGGCGTTGAGCGCTCCTGCAAATCTGAGAAGATTATTGACAGACTTTTCGACGGCTTTCCTCGGCCGCTGACTGGCACAGGCCGCAGCCTCGATGAGACTCTTGTCTTTCGCGGAGGGAGGATGATTGCCCTGGCTGCGCCTGGCCAGGATAGCCGGATCACGATGCTCGAGAAGCACCTCCAACGCGGCGCTTATACCCTTGTCGTCCTCGTGTGATGTCTTGGCATGGGCTACAAGCGAATTGTGGTCCAGCGCTGCGATTGCCTGGCCCCGGGAAGAGATTTCGCCAGCTTGTGAAAAGCCCGATAGTAGTTCTCGGTAGTGCCGGGTGTCCAGCCCCGACGGGCAGCAGCTGCCTGGACTGCGCCGTCAATCAGGATTGCCTCTCTTCAGAGGGAAAGTCATGTCGCCCATCAGGCAAAGGTTCAGGCTCACGATACTTCCGCAGCGCGCTCCATGCCGAGAGCAAATGCCCATCCTCAGGAAAAGACGTTCTCGCATGCAGGACCAAAGCGGCGTGATCAAGCCCGTCGACCGCCTTGCCTAGTGATCCCAGATCATTTTCCCAAGGTGCGAAGCACCCGGCCATATTCGTAAGCGGTACTTCCTTGTAGGCTGCGGCCAAAATGCCGGACTGCATTATCGATAAGACCCCGGTCTAACAGATGAGGTAGTTGTCAGCTGGAGGCGCGGCCTCGTTGACGGGGCCGCCACCTATCGCAGAGGGAACAACATATCGGCGGCGCGGACCGTCAGGAGCATTGGGATTGCGATACCTATGAAGCGCCGTTAGCGCGGGAGCCATTGCCGAGTCGCGCGAGAAGAACCTTTCAGCACGAGCTACCAGAGAATTGTGGTCCAGCGTGGCAATCGTTTCACCCCCAGAGCTGAGATCTTTTCCAGCTTATGAAGCGCGCTAGCATAAGCCCGGGGCGGTTTGCGGGCTCAAATTCCGCCGCGTCGCCTCTGCCTGGATCGCCCTCCTTATGATGCTCCGGATATCTTTAGGCCGCTGAGGGGGCGGTGCCTCAGGTGCGGCCTCATCGACGACTGTAGCCTCTCGCGCGCCCGCCAATTGCTGCTCAAAGGCGGCTTGCGCCTGGCCAGCTTGCCGAGCGTCCGGGACGGCGTGCTGCACCTGCATCAAAGCCGCCAGTTTGGTTGGCGAAAAATTATCCACGATAGCCTCATCTCCGCAGATCCCGGCAGCACGCTAAGCTGGCAAGCTGGCGAGATGCTGACGAGCCTCGCCGCGCAGTGCAAAAAAGCCGCATGCCAATCCCGTCTCGCACACGAATAAAAGCCGGACGTGCCGCTGAATTCGATGATCGGCAGGGAACGGAGGACGCCGCGGTGCGATCGGCCGCCGGTCACGAAGCCCGCTTCGAGGCGCGCGGCCGCGGCGAGCGGAAATGGCCGGGCCATCCGGCGCGCGTTACCGTCCAGCGTTTTTCGTATGCGGCACCAATGAGTGCGGAGATCAGGGTTTCGGGGCCTGCTGGGGCGCCGGCAACGCCGAGAATGGCCCCGGGCTTGAGCGTTACGGAGAACCCTTTTTCCGCAATGGTCCGTGGCTCCCCAGGCGAGACCCAGTTGCTGCCGTTCGCGCGGGCAGGGGAGCTGCCGTGGCATGCGCCTGCCCCATATGCTCGATGATGGCGAGATCCGTGAGCTCTGCCGTCGGCACGCTCCTCACCACGGTTCTTCCGTCCCGGATGATCGAGCAGACATGGGCGATCTGGCGAATTTCCTTCATGCGGTGCGAGACAAAGACGACCGAGAGGCCATTTTCCCGCGTCAATCTTCTCAAAACTCCGAACAGTCGCTCCATCTCGGCCGCGGTCAGATTGGCGGTCGGTTCGTCCAGCAGGATGAGTTTGGCACCGACGAGAGGGCTCGCGCGATCTCCACCATCTGTCCTTCATGGAGGCTGAGGTCGCCGACGAGGCGGTTCAACGCGGTCCCGGCGAATTCCCGATCGATCATCGACAAGGCGGCATGCGCCTGGCTGGCGGCCGTCCTTCGGTCGAAAAGGCGCGAACCCTTGCGGAAATGGCGCAGGGCGATGTTCTCAGCAACGGTCAGGTGGGGAAGAAGCGCGAGTTCCTGGTGAACGACGGCGACCTTGCGGCGGCCGTCCGTCTCGGTAAGGATGTTGCCGGCGGCGTCGCGAAAGACGAGTTCGCCACCATCCTTGGCTGCCGTTCCCGTGATGATGCGGATGAGTGTCGACTTGCCGGCGCCGTTGCCGCCGAGGAGCGCGTGAATTTCGCCGCGCTTTACCGAAAAATCCACGCGTTTAAGGGACGTTGCGCCATAGGACTTGGTCAGTGATCGGACACAGACGATTGCTTGCTGTCGTCGGTCATGTCCTGTCCTCAGTAGAGCGTGAGCGCCGATATGAAGCTCACCGCAAGCAGGAGCATCATCGCCATGGCGAAGAAGGGCCACAGCTCGCGGGTGGTCTCGCCGAGCGGCGATTTCGCGATCGACGAGGAGATGAAGAGCGTCGTGCCAATCGGCGGGGTGTAGAGCCCGATGCCAAGGACCCGGCAGCGATCGAACGGTGTTCGGCTTCTCCCTTCAGGCCCGTTGCCTGTCCTCGTAGAGAAGTTCTGGCGCAGCGAGCGCCTGCTATCAAGCGCCAAGTTTACATCTATAGGTGAATCTGGTTCACTAATCTGATGCTGCAGATGGCTTCACTCTCCGCCGTGCGCATCTTCGAAGCGGCCGCAAGGCTCTGCTCCTTCGGGCAGCCGCGGAGGAGTTGAACCTCTCGCCGAGTAGGCAGCGCCAAGCTGCGCGAGACGACGGTAAGCCCGCCCTCGTCCCCAAGACGCTTATAAAGATCGGTCCAAAAGAAGCGGGCCGGCGCAAGGTCACGCGCTTTGAGGGCGTCGCCCTACGCTGCGAGAAGACAAAGCGAACCTTCGCCCCTTTCGTCGTCCTCGCCACCGGCTTCGTATTGGCTCAGATCTGCCCACAAGGCCTAAGGTTTTGCGGACTCACTTGTTATCCATGAGTTTTTGAGACATGTAGATATATTCAAGCGCGTAGCGGCGGGCGTATTCCTGCAGGTTGGCGGCGGCGGCGTGACCGCCCTCGACGCTTTCATAATAGTAGAAGGGCAGGCCCATATCTTCGAACAGGGCGGCCATCTTGCGCGCGTGCACTGGCCCGACGCGGTCATCCTTTGTCGAAGTTTCGAAGAAGGGTTCCGGATACGCCACGCCCGCCCTGACATTATGATAGGGCGAGATCGAGCGCAGGAAGGCGCCTTCAACCGGATCGTCGGGATTGCCATATTCGCCCTGCCAGGAGGCTCCTGCCGACATGTGGATGAAATTGACCATGTCGAGAAGCGGCACCTGGATCACGGCCGCGTTCCACAGGTCGGGCCGCTGGATCATTTGCACGCCCATGAGCAGGCCGCCGTTCGACCCCCCCATGATCCCGAGATGCGGTGTCGAGGTTACCTTCTTCGCGATCAGGTCCTGCGCCACGGCCTGGAAGTCGTCATAGACGCGCTGACGATTGGTCTTCAAACCGGCCTCGTGCCATTTTGGGCCGAACTCGCCGCCGCCGCGGATATTCGCCAGCGCATAGACACCACCCTTCTCCAGCCATAGCTTGCCAAGCACCGCCGAATAGTTGGGCTGCATTGGGATTTCGAAACCGCCATAGGCGTAGAGGATGGTCGGGCTCGTGCCGTCCAGCTTGACGTCCTTGCGCGCTACGAGGAAGTACGGAACCTTCGTGCCATCCTTCGAGGTCGCCCAGAACTGCTGTACTTGCAGGCTTTCGGCATCAAAGCGTTCCGGGGCCGAATTGATCTTTTCGACTTGGCCCGTTACGGCATCGGCGCAAAAGAGAGTTGAAGGTTCGAGGAACCCTTCTGAGAAGACGAACAGATGATCGCTCTCATCGTCGCTGGACGTCAGGGACAGGGTCGAATTTGCCGGCAGAGCCAACTTAAAAGACGTCCAGCCGCCTTTGCCGAAATCGAAGCTGCGGACCTCGCTGGTGACATTTGACAGGATCGACAGCACGAGACGGTTCTTGGTCTGGGTAGCCCCTGCGACAGATTGATGCTCGTTTGGCATGAACAGCACAAGCGGTTCAACGTGCGCTGGATCGGCGAGCGCCCCCTTGAGATCGAAAGCGATAATCGCGCCATTGCGGAAGACGGTGCCTTTGGCCGAGGTCCAGTCAGACTTCAACCAATAGATTGCCTGGCCCTTGTAGTAGCCGCTAAAGGTGGCCGTGGTCGGCAGGGGCAGGACCACCTTGTGGGTATCGGTGTGGCCGTTTGGGTAAAAGGCTAGTTCGGTATTGAAGAAGTCTAGGCCGCGATACGAGGTGTCCATCACATACTTGCCATCGATGTCGCGCAGCACGCCGCGTTCAGCCGATACGTCCATCTTTTGGCCGCGGAAAATCTCGGCCGCCTGATCCAAGCTCTGGCCGCGCTTCACTACCTTGGTGACGTAGGGATAGCCAGAAGAGGTCACTTCGTCCGGCGTCCATTCCCGGGTCACGTAGATGGTGTTCTCGTCCACCCAGGTCACCGACTGCTTGCCTTCGGGTAGGACGAAGCCTTCCTTAATGAATTCACCCTTGGCAATGTCGAATTCGCGCACCACAACCGCATCCTTGCCACCGTCGGAGAGCCGGATCAGGCAGAGATTGCTGGCGGACGGCAGGCAGTCCCCGCCTTCGAATACCCAGGTTTTGCCTCCTGCCTTGGACAGCGCATCGACGTCGAGAATTGTGCGCCATTGCGGGTTGCCGGACCTGTAGGATTCCCAGGTCGTACGCCGCCACAGACCCTGCACGTGCGTGCCGTCCTGCCAAAAGTTGTCGATCATCCCGTCGCGCGCGAAGCTGGGCGAAGCAATGCGGTCGGTGGCCTGTAGGATATTCAGAGCGTCGGCCTGGTATTCGCTGTAACGCGGATCTTTCGACAGCTTATCGATCGTCGAAAGGTTATGCGCCTCGACCCAGGTCATCGCCTTGTCGCCGTCGATCTCGTTCAGATAGGCGCGAGGATCGGCGGCATCCTGCGAAGCGTTGTTGGGGTTGGAATCGATCGCGGCGGCGACGGTGGTCATTTGGGGCGGGGCGGGAGCCGTCATGGTGACCATAGCCATCGCCATCATCATGCTGTTCAGAAATGTACCTAGCATGGTTTACCTCTTCGAAAGCCTCGTTAAACGTTATTGGAAGCGTTTAGAATTAACCGCTTCGCCTCTCTTCGAAGCAAGAGCTGTGCCATTCTGATTTAGCAAGAGCTGTGCCAGGCTGATTTAGCAAGAGCTGTGGCAGTCCGGTTGTTTGGGGCCAGTGGGAGGCCGTTGTATAAGTGGCACTGTGGGTCGCGACGGCGAAACGGCGCTGGCCGATGTCGGTGCGGTTGGAATCCGGCTCTTCAGGGAGTTCGCGTTCATACGCGTCCGCCACCGGGCGGGCCGGGCATGTTCCTTTCACCGCTGGTATGGCCGGCTTGTTCTGAGCAGGCTGATCTGTCGCGCGTACTAAAAATCAAACCTTCCGGCAGCTTTTTAGCGAAGCGGGCAGGCGACGCGGACTGAGATACATAAGGCGAGGGCTTTTAGGGACCATTTCCTGAGGGGCGCCATTTGCTGTCCGTTCTGGGGTTGACTCGGTATGGTCGACACCCAGACTTTGCTTCGACATCGAACTCTCGGCCGAAGGCTCTGCCGCTTTTACTCAGGTCACCTTACCGTGCGCCAGATACGAGCTTTGCAAGGGGATGTAAGGTGCCATGGAGCGAACGAATAACAATTTCAACCTGTTTGATTTTGATGTGGAAGGATTCGCGCAAGCGTATTATCGACAGTCGCGGATGGGGCAGCAACAGGGCAGTACGAGCCAGCAAGCTAGCTTTGAACAACAGATGAACGAGTTGCAACTCAATTCGTCCGATGAGAGCTTCGCAAAGTCTAGTTCGCCTGATGAGAGTCCCGCAGAGGGCGGTGGAGGAATCCGGCGCGCCAATCTCGGCGGTTCGATGCGGATGCCGCCGCACTGTCGGCTGAGAGACAACCCGTTCAACAGCACGCGCCACAGCGTTGATCTCCCCCGCGCTCACTTTGGAGATGCGGCCCAAGTACCGCAGGCCAATTTGCGGGATGATCTGTTCAGCAGCGCGCGCTACACCTTGTCATCTCAAGAGCAGCCCGCGATTGAGACGAAGAGCAGCAAACATCGCAAACTGTGGAACAGTATCAAGTCAGGGGTTCGAAAGGCGTTTGGGGCGAGTCGCAGCGAAAAGCCATCCGGCTCGGCGGTGCAACAAGAGATCCTTTCAACGAAATTCCGTGTGGATCACGCCAAGCAGCCCGGCCGAACACGCGGAGTCCCTGCGGACGATGAGGCGCTGTTTGAGGAGTTCAAAACCAAAGCCAGGCCCAACCCGGACGACGGCACCGTCAAAGAAGGCACCGTCAAAAATGCGGTGGCGGATCTGCGCCATTTTAGCGCCCGACTCAGTGAGAACGGGAGGCCATCAATCGCGGCTCGAATTGGCAACCCGGAGTTAGCAGCTGTGTGATTGGAAGTTTGTGCCAACTACGCATGAATTTCAACGATTGCGTTCATTTCGTGGCGTACTAACGTTAAAGTGGATTTTAGCAGCAAATTGCGCGACGATTTCGAGAAGTTTGCGACTCTTGCACATTTACCGAAGCTGAGCACGATCGAACGCAGGCGGGCGGTCGAAACGCTCACATCGCCAGTGTTCGAGAGACATGCTGTGGAGGGTCATTGATGAAATCAGAGCGCATGTCTTTTTTGATTACACAGATGAACGAGGCAGACCTCGAAGCGGCAGCAACCATCATTTCTAGCGCATACGCTGCGCCTCCTTGGAACGAGGACTGGTCAGTCGAAGCCGCAACCGAGCGTGTTTCGCAGCTTGTGGCCGCGCCAAGGCGCATAGCCTTAGCGGCTTGGGATGCGGATAAATGCGTTGGAATTACAATTGGCACACGGCGTTGATACTATGCGGGCCAGTTGCTGTACCTGGAGGAGGTTGCAGTGCGTCCAGGTGAGCAGGGTGCGGTGTCGGAACGGCACTGCTCAGCGCCATCGTCGAGGCGGCAAAAGTGGCAGGGTGTCACAAAGCATGGCTGGTATCGCAACGCTCGGGCAGAGTATCCGAGTTCTACCGCTCGCAATGGATTCGTCTCCAGCGACAAACTCGATATCTACTCCAAAGTGGGTTGAGCTCTAGCCGGCTCGTTGCGAGAGGATCAGCAGGACGTTTCGCCTGGACGCCGGACAAGCACGCTGCAAAGGCACTCCTGTTCGAACCTGATGTGCCGTCGCACGCTGGTGAAGAAGCCGCGCAGCATGTAGCCGGCGGTCTCGGCATTGACGGTCCTGTCGGCCGCCCCCAGGCGACCGAGCATTTCGGTCAGTTCCTCGGCGAAGCACTCGTCTTCGCAGTGCTCGTATTTCAGACGCTCCAACAGGGCATGCACGGAAGCGTCGCCTGCAAAGCATTGCTCGATCCAGGCAAAAACCCGCTGTTCCTCGCCGGCATGGAGATCCCGCATCATCGGTCCGATCACCTTTGCCGCGTAGGCACAGGTCTCGCGGTCGATCTTTTCCGGGAGGCTATCGGCAATCGCTTCCAGGTTGTCGCAGAGCGCGAGCTGATCATGGTGAGCGCTGGCCAGCCAGGCCAACGGTTCCACCGGCGGCTCTCCTGATGCAGGGGGCCGCGCTCTGCTCGATAGCGTTCGGCCGTTGATCTTTATTCTCATGCGCTCCGGCCCTTCCCACCATCGCCTCACGTGCAGCCCTCCATGCTCGCAAGATGCGTCAACGCGGCAGGGCCAGCCTTGATCTAGATCAAGGTTGACGATGAGCGATTCTGACAAATCAGGGCAGGTTGCGGCGGCTTGCGTCGTTTGGTGCGCCGTCGTCAGCGATTTGAGAAAGTTGGGGACCCAACCATGAAATACACATTCGAGATGATCGTGCTCGGGGTCGGCGCCTTCCTGGCGCTGGTTGGGGCTGGCTTCGCTCAGGACCGCCTCTTCGGCGCACATATGTGGGTGCTGTTTTACGTGCTGCTCGGCGGCACGGTCCTGCTCCTGCGACGGATCGATTTCCGCCCGGCTGTCGCAGGAGCGGTACCCCCGCAGTCGGAGTATTTCGACGAGGTCGTGAAATATGGCGTCATCGCCACGGTGTTCTGGGGCGTCGTCGGCTTCCTGGTCGGTGTCATCGTGGCGCTGCAGCTCGCCTTTCCGGACCTCAATATCGAGCCATGGTTCAATTTCGGCCGCACGCGGCCGCTGCACACCTCGGCCGTCATCTTCGCCTTTGGCGGCAACGCGCTGATCGCGACGTCCTTCTATGTCGTGCAGCGCACCAGCCGCGCACGCCTCTTCGGCGGCAATCTCGGCTGGTTCGTCTTTTGGGGGTACCAGCTCTTCATCGTCCTCGCGGCTACCGGTTACCTGCTCGGAATTACCCAGAGCCGCGAATACGCGGAACCGGAATGGTACGTCGACCTCTGGCTCACCATCGTCTGGGTTGCGTATCTCGTCGCCTTCCTCGGCACGATCCTTGTGCGCAAGGAGCCTCATATCTATGTGGCAAACTGGTTCTATCTCGCCTTCATCGTCACCATCGCCATGCTGCACATCGTCAACAATTTGGCGGTGCCGGTCTCCTTCCTCGGTTCGAAGAGCTATTCGGCCTTCTCGGGCGTTCAGGACGCGCTGACACAGTGGTGGTACGGGCACAACGCAGTAGGCTTCTTCCTGACGGCCGGCTTCCTGGCGATGATGTACTACTTCATCCCCAAGCAGGTAAACCGTCCCGTCTATTCCTACCGGCTGTCGATCATCCACTTCTGGGCGCTGATCTTCATGTACATCTGGGCGGGGCCGCACCACCTCCACTATACCGCGCTGCCCGACTGGGCGCAGACGCTCGGCATGGTCTTCTCCGTCATGCTGTGGATGCCCTCTTGGGGCGGCATGATCAACGGCCTGATGACGCTCTCGGGTGCCTGGGACAAGGTCCGCACCGACCCCATCGTGCGCATGATGATCATGGCCGTCGCCTTCTACGGCATGGCGACCTTCGAAGGGCCGATGATGTCGATCAAGACGGTCAACTCGCTCAGCCACTACACCGACTGGACCATCGGCCACGTGCATTCCGGCGCGCTCGGCTGGAACGGACTGATCACCTTCGGCGCGATCTACTATCTCGTTCCGAAGCTGTGGAACCGCGAGCGGCTCTATAGCGTGCGCATGGTCAACTGGCACTTCTGGCTCGCGACCCTCGGCATCGTCGTCTATGCCGCAACTATGTGGGTCGCCGGCATCCAGCAGGGGCTGATGTGGCGCGAATACGACGACCAGGGCTTCCTCGTCTATTCCTTCGCGGAATCGGTCGCGGCGATGTTCCCCTACTACATCATGCGTGCCGCAGGCGGCGCCCTGTTCCTCGCCGGCGCACTCGTCATGGCCTTCAACGTAACAATGACGATCCTCGGACGCGTGCGCGACGAAGCCCCGATTCTCGGTGCGACGCCGGTGCCGCAGCCCGCGGAATAGGAGGGCAGATAATGTCCATTCTCGATAAACACGCGCTACTCGAACGCAACGCCACCTTGCTGCTCGTCGGCTCCCTGCTCGTCGTCTCGATCGGCGGCATCGTGGAAATCGCGCCGCTCTTCTATCTCGAAAACACCATCGAGAAGGTCGAAGGCATGCGGCCCTATTCGCCGCTGGAGCTTGCCGGACGCAACATCTATATCCGCGAAGGCTGCTATGTCTGCCACAGCCAGATGATCCGGCCGTTCCGCGACGAGGTCGAGCGCTACGGGCATTACTCGCTTGCGGCGGAGTCGATGTACGACCACCCGTTCCAGTGGGGCTCGAAGCGCACCGGGCCGGACCTCGCCCGCGTCGGTGATCGCTACTCCAACGAATGGCACGTTCAGCACATGATCGAGCCGCGCTCGGTGGTGCCGGAATCGGTCATGCCGAGCTACGCCTTCCTGAAGGAAACACCGCTCGAGGTTACGAATGTCGCGATGAACCTCAAGGCCAACAGGGCGGTCGGCGTTCCCTACACGGACGAGATGAGCGACAACGCGGTTGCTGATCTCAAGGCGCAGGCCGATCCGAATGCCGACACGTCCGGCATCGAGGCGCGCTATCCCAAGGCCAAGCTCGGTGATTTCGACGGCGACCCGCAGAAGCTGACGGAAATGGACGCGCTCATCGCCTATCTCCAGATGCTCGGCACGCTCGTCGACTTCTCCAGCTATGACAATACGACCGGCAATCGCTGAAAAAAGGGGGCTGACGACGTGGAAACCTACACGGCCACGCGCCATTTCGCCGACACCGTGCCCAAAGCAAGGCTCCCAGAGACCGAGGAAGGCTTTTCTTTCAGAGCCGAAGACCCTTCCAGACACGAGCGGGATGTCTACCGCGCGAACTTCAATCAACCCGCAGCAAAGTGAGCCGCTATGATCAGCCAACGCAGTGAACCGCCGGAGCGTTTAAAGCAAGTGGGGGCCCCGGATTTCCATCCTAGCGGAACGGTGGAGCATCCGCCTGCCGCGACAATCTGTTCGATGAAATGCGCGCACGCTATTCCGCCCCCCTGCTCATTGACTAATTCCGCACCCATCGGCGATGCTGTCGCGGTCTGAAAAGGGATAGCCATGACTTACGAGTGGCAGAGAACTCTCCGGGACGAGGAAGATCTTGCGAAACGAGCGACGGCGACTGTGCCCAGAATGCTGGCGCATCCAGCGGTCACTTTCGATCAGCTGTCTCGGCTTAGCGGCCACATCGACGACTGCATTGCGAGGCTCGGGCGCCTCATTACCGACCTGGAAATCGCTGGCACCGATCAGGCCTGGATCCACGTAGCCAAGGCTATACATCAGCTCTGGAGAAGCTTGGCGCTCGATGCGGCCGAGAGGGTGCGATCGTTCGAGACAGCTTCCATTGATGTCCGAAATGCGTCAGCCGCAAGATAACCAAAACAGGGGAGTTTCTGCTGTTCGGCAACGGTCCCGTTGGAGTCAGATTTTTGCGCCGCCAATTCGTTTCGCGGGGAGCAGATGATGGAACAGAAAATGGAGAAAGAAATTTTCTGCTCGTGCGGCTGAGGCGTCGCAATCCTTCATGCCTACGCCCCGGCTCGCAACAATGTCTATGTCGAGCGGTGGTATGATCGGGGGGCCCGGCGGCTTACCCTTCCGGAGGGCCGCTCTCGATCCGGCGCCGCGAAGTGTCCGTCGGTTCTGAGCACTGCACCTGCTTCGAAGTAGCGGACGTAGTAATACACCCGATGAGAGCCCCGATTTGTCGGCGTTCCGGCAATTCCTTTCCTGGCCGTCGCCGACGCTCCCAGCGCGATTGCGTTCCATTAAGCGTGCACTTGCGAACGAGGCGGTGCTAGACACCCGGCGAGCGGCGGCTCGTAGGGACTTCCCTTGCCTCCGCCGTTCGAGAGCGTCTGAGAGTAGCGCGATCAATGGGCCGTGAACCACCGACCGACAGGATCAAACGTCGCCAACGCGAGAGGACGCGTCGTCATCGGCTGTCAGCCAAGCGCACGGCTGCTTTGGCAGCCGTGCGATGCATCTAATACGCGCCGACGTGGACAGGGCGATCAGGATCGACATAGAGGATAGTAAGGAGGTCGTTCTCGATCATACAGATCGCGCGCCCCCGGTGTTGCCGTCACGATAGTAGGAGACGGCGAAACCTGCAATCGAAGAGACAAAGGGACAAAGGTGGCAGGGCACTCGTCGTGACCTTGCGCAGAACGACGAAACGCCGCATATAAGTTAGAGGCTTAATCGTGATTAGGACTATGAAGAAGCGATCTGAGACAACTCCGGTAAAGGGCGGGTGGGTCAAGCGTGAAGCTGCCACAGGCCGTTTCATGGAGGTTGTCACGCACAAGGGTGCCGCTAAGGCAAGTTCAAAAACGGAGGCTACGGTCAGGGAAGCTTCGTCCAGGCGCAGTTCGGCGCTGAAGCGTCTGGCAGATCGCTAGTCGTCGGCACTACAGGCTGACCCTCGCGGACGCCATCACCGCTCACGATGAAGCCTTGACGTATGGCGGCCTGAAAGGCGTTAGCAGCCTGCACCTGATCGAGTCGGCTCTGGCGCGACCCTATTCGGGGTATTATCGCCCTATTGCTCGGAAGGCCGCAGCCCTTCTGCACAGCATGGTCGGCAATCACGGTTTCGTGGACGGTAATAAACGAACAGCCTGGCTCCTTGTCGAAATCTTAGTCGATCGTAGCGGGTATAGGCTGGATATTCCGGACGACGAACCCGTCGATGATCTCGTCGTTGCCGTCGCTGCTGGGCAGATTGATTTCGACGAACTGGTGACCTGGTTTAAGTCTAGGTTAGTGGGACAGTAGCTGACTCAAGCTGATTCTCAATGAGCCGTCGATACTTGCTTACGAACTCCTGTTCGAGGTGGGTCTCCCGTTCGAATCCTGTCAACGCGAATGGATGCAAAGTCGATTGGCGGCGGTCACATCATCGATCCATTGTCTCGAACGGGTGCGGGGACCGACATCTCAAGCGAGCGCGCGCACAGGCCGCGTTGTCCGTCATCGAGGCCATCGCAGCGGCGCAAAACTCCCTGTCGCGACGTTGCAAAAGGCGGCCGTATGTTTTGATTGGCTCGCGGCCTCCGTCACTGGCAGATCGGTGGCAATCTCTGTCCGGCTCGACAGCGAGCCTGCTGCAAATTATCTATAAAATATGACCAACAGGAACGAAGACACTATTGCCACCCGCATTAGCCGCATCCTTGCCGATCGGATTGTGACGGGCGTAATGGAGCCGGGCGCCAAGCTCCGGCAGGACCATATCGCCGAGGAGTTCGGAACGAGCCATGTGCCTGTGCGCGAGGCATTCCGTAGGCTTGAAGCGCAGGGCCTCGCTGTCAGTGAACCGCGCCGTGGAGTGCGGGTCGCGTCCTTCAGTCTCAAGGAGGTTCGCGAGGTTGCGGAGATGCGCGCCGCGCTCGAAATCCTCGCGCTTCGCCATGCGGCTCCGCATCTGACGCCTTCGATCCTCAATGAGGCCGAGAGGGTGACGACCGAAGCGGACAACGCCCGCGATCTGCGCTCCTGGGAGGAGGCGAACCGACGCTTCCACCGGCTGATCCTGACGCCCTGCGGCATGCCGCGCCTGCTTGCTGCTATCGACGACCTGCATGCGGTCAGCGCGCGTTTTCTGTTTGCAACGTGGCGGTCGAACTGGGAAGCCAAGCCCGATCACGATCATCGCTCGATTCTGGCCTTCCTTCGTCAGGGCAAGACCGAGAACGCCGCCGCCGTGCTGGGGCGCCACGTTCAGAGGATCGGCCAAAAGCCGATGAAAAATACATCCGGTTCCCTGCCTGGCACCTTTGCGATCGTCGGCTGATCACGACGCTAGTAGATTGCATTTGCAACATTTTTCCGGATTTGGGCGAGAATTCGTCGTGGCCGATCGATAGATCCGCCATCCCGTCATGGTTGAAGTTCGGTGCCTGCTCGCCGCTTAGGCGGTTGCGCCGCGTCGGGTTCGAATAGATTATAGATAAAAACTAGAATCTATCTACACAAGCTGTTGCGCACGGGGAGGAGCTCTAGGAATGCTAGATGAACGCCGAATAGGGGGCGAAATTGGGGCCAAATCCGGGGCCAGGGCAGAGCGATGGACCGTCGCCGAGGCCGCAAAAATCTATAATTTTCCGTTCAACGATCTCCTGTTCCGCGCCCATTCCGTCCACCGCGCGCATTTCGATCCGAACGCCGTGCAGATGAGCCGGCTCCTGTCCATCAAGACCGGTGGATGTGCGGAGGATTGCGGCTATTGCAGTCAGTCGGCGCATTACCCGACCGGGCTCAAGGCGTCGAAACTGATGGAGGTCGAACGGGTCATCGCTGAGGCGCGCAAAGCCAGGGAAGGCGGGGCGACGCGCTACTGCATGGGGGCCGCGTGGCGCAGCCCGAAGGAGCGGGACATGGAGGCGATCGCCGCCATGATTCGCGCGGTGAAGGCGCTCGGGATGGAAACCTGCATGACCCTTGGCATGCTGTCGCCGGCCCAATCGGAGCGGCTGGCAGATGCTGGGCTCGATTACTACAATCATAATATAGATACCTCGGAGCGCTTCTACGGCGAGATCATCACCACCCGCACCTTCTCCGACCGCCTGGAAACGCTTGCCAATGTCCGTGATGCGGGCATCAAGGTCTGCGCCGGCGGCATATTGGGAATGGGCGAGACGATCGATGACCGCGTTTCGATGCTGGTGACGCTCGCCAATCTTCCGACCGCCCCCGAAAGCGTGCCGGTCAACATGCTGATTCCCATTCCCGGCTCGAAGCTCGCTGATGCGCCGCCGGTCGATCCGATCGATTTCGTCCGGGCGATCGCGCTCGCCCGTATCCTGATGCCGCAGTCCCATGTCCGCCTTTCAGCCGGCCGCACGGAGATGACCGACGAGATTCAGGCTCTCTGTTTCTTCGCCGGGGCGAATTCGATCTTCGTTGGCGAGACGCTGTTGACCGCCGACAACCCCGGCGAGGACCACGATGCGGCACTGTTCCGCCGGCTCGGGCTGAAGCCGATGGAACTGCGGCCGGCGGACATGGAGCCGGCCGAATGAGCAGGCGTGCTCTCGACGCCTATGAGAGGACGTTGCAGGGGCTCGCGCGAAAGGGGCGGCGACGGGCACTGCTTGCCGAAAGTGGGACTGATTTCACATCGAACGACTATCTGGCGCTCGCCAACTCGCCGCGCCTCAAAGCCGCAATCAGCGCAGCCGTCGAGCGCGGGGTGCCGGTCGGCGCCGGCGGATCGCGGCTGTTGCGCGGCAATCATCCGGAGCATGAGGCGCTTGAGTTCGAGGCGGCCGTATTCTTCGGCGCGGAGCGGTCGATGTTTTTCGGCAGCGGCTATACGGCCAATGCCGCTCTGTTTTCGACCCTGCCGCAGCGCGACGACATCATCGTTCATGACGCGTTGATCCACGCGAGCGTGCATGAGGGGATCGCAGCAAGCAAGGTGCAGGCGGTTACCGCGGGGCACAACGATGTGGATGCCTTCGCCGGCGCCATCCGTAAGTGGCGCGGCGCCGGCGGAACCGGGCACCCGTGGATTGCGGTTGAAAGCCTCTATTCGATGGACGGCGACCGGGCGCCGCTTATGGAACTTGCCGCACTCGCAGAAGAGCACGATGGCTTTCTGGTCATCGACGAGGCCCATGCCACCGGTGTTTTCGGCCCCGGCGGGCGCGGCTTTTCGGCGGCGCTTGAGGGTCGGGAAAACGTTGTGGTGCTGCATACCTGCGGCAAGGCGCTGGGCGTCTCCGGCGCGTTGCTCGGCGCCAGCCGAATCCTTTGCGACTATCTCGTCAACCGCGCCCGCGGCTTCATCTATTCGACCGCGCCATCGCCGCTAACGGCAGCCGCCGTTCGCGAGGCGTTGCGGATCACCGCGGAGGAACCGCAGCGCCGGGCGGAATTCGAGGCTCTCAGCGCCTTTGCCAATGCGGCGCTCGCTGCGATGCTCGGCATCGAAGGCAGCGGATCTCAGATCCTCCCGGTGATGATCGGCGACAACGGCCGGGCCGTGAGGATCGCCGCGCGCCTGCGCACCGAAGGATTCGACCTCCGCGCGATCCGCCCGCCTACGGTTCCCGAGGGCACGGCGCGGCTGAGGATCGCGATCACGCTGAATGTCGACCGGCCGGCGATCGCGCATATGCTGGAACGCCTAAAGGTCGCGATGGCGGAGGAACGATGATGACGTCCCGCATCGTGATCACCGGCACGGATACCGGCATCGGCAAGACCGTCCTTGCCGCTGCGCTCGCCGATGTCCTTGCCGGCTGCTACTGGAAGCCGGTGCAGGCCGGGCTTGACGGCGAGACGGACAGCGAGACCGTCGGCCGGCTCGGCCGACTGGAGGCTTGCCGCATCCTGCCGGAGGCCTACAGGCTCGCTACACCCGCCTCGCCGCATCTCTCCGCCAGGCTCGACGGCGTGACGATCCTGCCGGAAAGCCTTTCCCCGCCTGAGACCGACGCGCCGCTCGTCATCGAAGGGGCAGGCGGACTGCTGGTTCCGTTGACCGAGCGGACGGTCTTTGCCGATGTCTTTCAGCACTGGCGGATTCCGGTCGTGCTCTGCGCCCGAACCGGATTGGGTACGATCAATCACACGCTGCTGTCGCTCGAAGCGCTGCGCGTCCGCTCAATCCCCGTTCTCGGCGTCGCCTTCATCGGCGACGAACAGTCCGACACGGAAGGGGCGATCGCGGAACTGGGGCGTGTCCGGATTCTCGGGCGGCTGCCGCGGCTTGCCCGGGTGACCCCGGATGGGTTGCAGCGAGCCTTTCGCGAGCATTTCGAGGTGGACCATTTCCGCGAGGTTCTGGCATGAACGTTTCCCCGGTCTGGCACCCCTTCACCCAGCACGCGCTCGAACCGGCGATGAAGCGTATCGTCCGCACCGAAGGCGCCTATCTCATCGACGAGGACGGCGCGCACATTCTCGATGCGATCTCGTCCTGGTGGGTGATCACCCACGGGCATCGGCATCCGGCGATCATGGCGGCGATCCGGCGCGCTGCCGAAAGCTATGATCAGGTGATCTTTGCCGAATACACCCATGCGCCAGCGGAGGAACTGGCCAGGGGCCTGATCGAGATCGCGCCGGCCGGCTTGAAACACGTCTTCTATTCCGACAGCGGCTCGACCGCGGTCGAAGTGGCGCTGAAGATGGCGCTTGGCTACTTCCACAATATCGGCGCGCCGCGTCACCGCATCTGCGTGATGGAGCATGCCTATCACGGCGATACGATCGGCACGATGTCGGCCGGCGAGCGCGGCGTCTTCAATGCGGCCTACGAGCCGTTTCTCTTCGCGGTCGACCGAGTGCCGTTTCCCGAAGCCGGTCGTGAACAGGAGACGCTCGACGCATTCGAGAGCTTCTGTGCCTCCGGCCAGATGGCGGCGCTGCTCGTCGAACCGCTGGTGCTCGGCGCCGGCGGCATGAAGATCTATCCGGCCTTTGTCCTTGCCGAACTGAAGCGGATTGCCGACCGGCATGGCAGCCTCCTGATTGCCGATGAGGTGATGACCGGCTGGGGCCGTACCGGCAGTCTGTTTGCCTGTGAGCAGGCGGGGATCACGCCTGACATCCTGTGCACGTCGAAGGGGCTGACCGGCGGCGCGCTGCCGCTAGCGGCGACGCTTTGCACGGCCGAGATATTCGACGCGCATCTGTCGGCGGACCGGCGTCGGACATTCTTCCATTCCAGCTCCTATACCGCCAATCCGATCGCCTGCGCGGCGGCCGTCGCCAATCTCGGCGTCTGGAAGTCGGAGCCGGTCGGCGGGCGCATCGAAGCCCTTGCCGCCAACCAGCGGCGACGTCTGCAACGCTTCGGCGCCGATCCGCGCTTTGGCAATGTTCGTCAGGCAGGGACGATCGCCGCGCTCGACCTTTCCGTGCCGGCGGGCGGCTATCTTTCGGATGTCGGACCGCGGCTCAGGGCCTTCTTTCGCGAGTGCAAGCTGCTTATCCGCCCGCTCGGCAATGTCATCTATCTGATGCCGCCCTATTGCGTCACCGATGCCGATCTCGACCGGGCCTATGACGCGATCGACGAGGCAGTCTCGGCCTTTGTGACGGGGCGGCTATGAGCACTGTCCGGTCATCTCGCCTTGCCGGCTTCGGCCATTCAGTGCCGGCAAGGCGCGTCGACAACGCCGAGATCGAAACGAAGTTTGATCTCGAGCCGGGCTGGATCGAGCGCCGCACCGGCATCCGGGCACGGCGCTGGGTCGAGGAGGGCGATACGCTCAGCGGTCTCGCGGCCAAAGCCGGGGAGGACGCACTCGAGGAGGCGGGCATCTCACGCGACCGCATCGCCTTGACGCTGCTCGCGACATCGACGCCCGATCACCTGCTGCCGCCTTCCGCACCGCTGCTCGCCCATCGTCTTGGGCTTGCCAATTCCGGCGCGATCGACCTGGCCGGCGCTTGCTCGGGCTTCCTTTACGCGCTGACGCTCGCCGACGGTTTCGTCCGTAGCCGGGGAAAACCGGTCCTCGTCGTTGCCGCCAACATCCTGAGCCGCCGCATCAACCCGGCCGAAAGGGCAAGCGCCGTGCTCTTTGCCGACGCGGCAGGCGCCGTCGTCGTTGCGCCCTCGGACGAGCCGGACAAGGGTCTGATAGGCGTGGACCTGGCGTCAGATGGGAGCGGTTACGATCTGATCACCATCCCCGCCGGCGGCAGTAACCGGCCCTTTGCGCCGAACATGCCTGCGGAGGATCTGCTGATGACGATGCGGGACGGGCGGGAGGTATTTGTCCGGGCGGTGGACATGATGACAGCCTGCGCAACCCGCGCGCTTGCCGATGCCGGTCTTGGGTCTGCGGACGTCAGCCGCTTCGTGCCCCACCAGGCGAATGTCCGGATCTTCGATGTGGTTTGCGGCAATCTCGGCGTCGATCCGTCAAGGACCGTGCGCACCATCGAGGAGCACGGCAACTCGTCGGCTGCGACGATCCCGCTCTCGCTGTCGCTTGCGCACAAGGCCAAGTCCTTCCTGCCCGGGGAGAAGCTGTTGCTGACGGCGGCCGGGGCGGGGATGACCGGAGGGGCTGTGCTGCTCAGCATTTAGGCTTCTCGGAACTCGTCGCACACCGGCTGACGGACCTGTCGTCCAAGCGCGCGAGTGTCGGCGATCGCGATGCAATCCTTCTGCTTCCGTACGGACGCAGGAACGAGTTTCATCATGGATCGCCGGCAGCGGATCCAAGCGGGCTCCCGAATGGGCCGCGGCTGCGCGACATCGTCGATCCTATCTGCAGCGACGTGATCAGGGTGAAGGCGCGGAATTTCAGGTGAGGGATGGCGGTGGCATTTTGTGAGTCGGCTGTTCGGATCTTTCAGGGCGGCAGCGTGCTGTGACCGATCGGGAGCCTCCACCTGGTGCCTGACTGATTGGCATACGAGCGCCTTCCGGTCTCGCAGGCTTTCCTCTATTAAGGCCACGACAAAAGTGACGGTGAGGGAACATGAGAAAGCTTGTCGCAGGCAAACTGCATGGCATCTACGTGACTGAGGCAAACCTCAACTATCATGGGTCAATCACTCTTGACCCCGATCATTGCGAGGAAGCCGGCATCCTGCCGATGGAGTTCGTTGAGATCTGGAATAAGAACTCCGGTGCGCGGATTTCGACATACGTCATTTTTGGTGAACGCGGGTCGAGATGCTGCGTTCTCAACGGAGCCGCGGCGCGCACTTGTCAGCCTGGTGACCAGATCATCATTTGCAACTCGGCCTATCTTGACGAAAGCCGAATTACTTCATTGAAACCGAAGGTACTCATGTTCGATGAAAACAACAACATACGCGACCGCATGAGCTACTCTGTGAACGTCGATCCTCAGGGAAGGTACACATTCGAAATTTTCGATGAGGCGCATGTTTCGTTGCCCGTTCCTCTAATGGTATCTGGCGCATAGAGCGCTTCCCGCGATTCGGTGGCCCGACTTTGAAGACGTGGCACACTCTGTCCGGCAGTGCTCGCGGGTTTCGGTATTTCGTGCTTTAGCGGGCTTGGTGCCTTGGTACAGCTCAAATGAAGATGACAGATGATCCCCTCAATACGGACCAGAAATGTGCTTACTCCTATGCACAACTGTTTGAGTCCCACCCACAAGCAATGTGGGTGTATGATATTGAGTCGCTGCAATTCTTGATTGTAAACGATGCCGCCATCGCCCGCTATGGCTATTCTCGGAGCGATTTTCTGAACATGACCATCAGGGACATTCGTCCCCAGGAAGACGTGCCTGCGTTGTTGGAAAGTATTGCCACGGGGCCTCGCGGGCACGAGGAGTCAGGTGTTTGGCGCCATCAGCTTAAGGATGGCCGGATTGTATTCGCAGAAATATCGTCCCATCCCTTCGACTTTGAAGGTCGAAGCGCAAGGCTGATAATGGCTCTGGATGTAACCAAGCGTCTGGTTGCTGAGCAGAAGAGTCGAGAAGGCGAGGAGCTGTTTCGGGCAGTCGCAAGCGTAACTGCTGACGTCATCTGGGACTGGAACGTTTCTACAGACGCGATCTGGTGGAGTGATGGCCTCAAGACGGTGTTCGGCCACTCGCCCGAAGAAAGCCGCAGGAATCTTGAATTCTGGAAAACCCATGTCCATCCGGATGACCGAGAGCGCGTGTTGCGGACCACTCAAACGGCGATGGATCGCAGGCAACAAACATGGAAAGATGACTACAGGTTTCTTCGCAGCGATGGCTCGACCGCGCATGTCGAGGATTCCGGATATATTATCTACGATCACCAGGGAAATCCGGTTCGATTCGTCGGCGGCATGACTGACATTTCGGCACGAAAGGAAGCCGAAGACAAGCTCACTCAGCAGGCTGCGCTTCTCGATCTTGCCCGCGATGCGATCATCGTCCATGACATCGACCAGAGGGTTCTGTTTTGGAACAAGGGCGCGGAGCGCATCTACGGATGGACGGCGGAAGAAGCAGCAGGCCGATCTCTTCGAGAACTGCTTTACGGCGATGATTACAATTCCAATCTCCGCGCTTATGTAGCCGCCGTCGTGACAACGGGGGAATGGAGCGGGGAGATCGCGCAGCGGCGCCGGGACGGGAGCTGCATTACCGTGGACGCGCGATGCTCCCTGATGCGTGACGTTGATGGCAGCCCGCGATCGATCCTTTCGATTAATTCGGATATAACAGCGCGCCTCGCCGTCGAGGAGCAACTGAGACAAGCCCAAAAGCTAGAGGCAATCGGCCAGTTGACCGGGGGCTTAGCGCACGACTTCAACAATCTTCTGACCGTCATCCTGGGCAATGCAGAGGTTCTCGTCGACCGGCTAAGCGACGATGAGAACCTCCGCCGTCTCGCGGAGATGTCCTGGGCGGCTGCTCAACGGGGTGCCGAACTCGTGCACCGACTGCTTGCTTTTGCGCGCCGACAGGCTCTTGAACCACAAGTGGTCGATCTCAATTCTCTGCTGAATGGTTTGGACGCCCTCCTGCGGCGGACAATTTCCCAAGACATAGAGATCGAGTTTCTACAACCGGCGGACCTTTGGAAGGCTCTGGTCGATCCCGCTCAGCTTGAAACGGCAATCCTGAACCTTTGCATCAACGCGCGCGATGCGATGCCATGTGGCGGACGTCTGACGATTGAAACAGCAAACATCTCTCTCGATGAACACTTTGCCGATTGGAATGCGGACGCCGCGTCGGGGCAATACGTGGTGATGACAATCTCCGATACCGGGACGGGGATGGAGCCCCACGTCCTAGCGCGGGCCTTCGAACCGTTCTTCACGACCAAAGAAGCCGGAAAAGGGAGTGGTCTCGGCCTTAGCATGGTCTTTGGTTTTGCAAAGCAGTCGAATGGGCACGTCAAGATTCACTCGCAACCCGGCGAGGGCACGACGATCAAGATGTATCTTCCGAGAGCCGCCCAAGCTGATAAGGAAAAAACATCGAGTCCAAGCAGGAGCAAGCTGCCCCGAGGCTCGGAGACGATTCTTTTGGTGGATGACAATGAGCTGGTACGCACCTATGCAGCCACACAACTCGCAAGCCTCGGATACAAGCTAGTTCCTGCGAGCAATGGTCAGGAGGCCTTGGACACTCTCCGAAAAATAACAGAGATAGATCTTCTGTTTACCGACGTAGTAATGCCTGGCCGACTAAGTGGGCTTCATTTAGCGGAAGAGGCGCGCATAATTCGTCCAAATTTGCCTATTTTATTTACTTCTGGATACGCGGATAACGCCCAAGGCGACCTCGGATTCGGTATCCACTTTCTCAGGAAGCCTTATCGTCCCTCGGAGCTGGCCGTAAAAGTTCGTCTGATGCTCGATGGCAACGCTTGAGGCGTTGGGGGGCGTATAAGCTCTGAGCCGCCTGTGCTTGCGCTCAGGGGGCGCCCGCCCAAAACTTGCCGAAGCCTAAGCAAAAGTAAAAAAGCGTAAAAGCACGTTAAAGAGGTGGCAATTAAGCAACTCGCGGCATAAAGGGGCGGAGTGGAAACGTGCCTCGGGACCAAACCGCCTCGACACACTACGGGATGCGCGTTCTGCGAGGGTACATGAAGCATGGCGGGCGAAGATCTTCCCAGAGAGTGGTTTAGCCGTTTCGGCAGACAACCCGCTTGCAGCACTCGTCAGGGAGGTGGCTTGCCATGGCGGTGCGGGTCATCGCGCATCACGGCGGCGACTCTCAAGAGCAATCCAGGCTCCCTACCTGCGGGACACTGGCGAGAGAGGCACGTCGCGCGGTTACAGCAGATCGAAGGCAACCTGGGTTCATGGATATACTTGTTATCGAAGACGATCCGTTGATGGCCGAAACGATTCGCATTACGTGGCCGGTCCCCTCCGATCGCCTTCGGTTTCTGTCGACCTGCAAACAGGCTGCGCACATCGTACACAGCTGTGAGATCGATTACTTTGACGGGATTGTCATCGATGTAAACCTCCCGGATGGCAACGGGATCGAAATATTGCGAGCCATCCGGCGAAACACAAATGTTCCGCTTATTCTGATTTCCGGGGCGGGAACCGGCGACAGTCGCGCCGATGCAATTGACCTCGGCGCAGACGACTACATGATGAAGCCGTTTCATGTCCGGGAATTACACGCCCGAATGAGGAGGCTCGTGACGCACAGGTCCGAACGGCCGGTGGAGGAACGAAAGGAGCTGGTATCTTTCGGGCACGTGATCTGCGACCTCCAAAGAAGAGTCTTGGCATGTAGTGGGAGCGAAATGCGGCTAACGGACGCGGAAGCACGCATCATTGAAGCACTTTACAAAAACAGAAACCGAAATTGTTCGAAGTCTTTCCTGTACAAGATCGTCTTTTTTCGCGAATTCGACCCGTATGACAAGACGCTCGATGTTTATGTGAGTCGATTGCGAAAGAAACTGAAGCAACTGAGCGAGGAGAGCGGATCCTGCATTCAAACTGTTCGCGGTTCTGGGTACCGATACAGCGAATTGTAACCTTCGATCCTTCCTGCAGAGCAAAATTCGAAGTGGAACCTTGGTCCTACTTCGGTCGTCGATTTCGGGTGACGCCAATCCTGGCCTGCAGCATGGCGCACGAGTCTCCACCGAAGCGGCTCTCAATTGAGCGACACACACCATATCTGGGGCAGGCAGGGCGGCGGTTTGTCAAGCCGACAGCTTGGTGAAGCAGGGCACCCCCAAACCACGCGCGGTTGTGCTGACCAAAGCGGCGGGATGTGCCAATCCCCGAAAAACCGGACACAGCGTAGGCTCGGACAGGAGATATCCCTGAACATGGGTGGCACCAGCCGCTCTTGCCAGCGTGAGTTGCTCGTAGGTCTCGATCCCTTCAACGACGATCGTCGGGGCCACACAGGAGGCCAACCCTACCATGTGATGTAACAAGCGGTCAGCCTCACAACGCCTGCTCAACTGTGCGAAAAAAGCATCGATCTTGATAATGTCGACGGCCATCGAAAAAATGGTTTCGGGACTCGAGTAACCAGTCCCAAAATCGTCGATGGCAACTCTGTAACCTAAATTCCGAATGTCTTGAATGAATTCCGCAACACCGAACTGCTGTATGACGGGCGCGCTCTCAGTAATCTCCAAGACCAGTCGCGGTGCAAGCGACCGGTTTCGATGGAGTTGGTCGAAGAGCATCGCCCGGCGTTCTCTGCTGGAGAAGTTCAAGGATGAGACGTTGCATCCGAGCGGTACGGACCCGCTGTTGGACAACCATTCGAAGGCTAAGTTCAAAATATGGCGATCCAATTCTGGTGCATGCCCCGATGCTTCCAGGGCGGGCAAGAATTCGCCGGCGGTGATCACGGTGCCGTCGAGTTGTTCAAGTCTCGCCAGACATTCAGAATAAAACACTTCATGGTGCTCATTGACGCAATTCACTTGCTGTAGCGAAAAACCGATCCGGCCCTGTCGCATTGCCTGGAGGGCAGTGCGAACGATACTGTCCACGTCGTCGAAGCTCATTTTCTCCCCTTGGTTTGCTGCGTTTTCCTGCACATCACCTCGCGAGCAGTGCGATTAGCCCGCCGCAGCGGTCTCGTTCGAAGGCGGCCCCGCCTTGCCCACAGCATCGAACTGCTCGTCCAACCCGACCAGCCGATCTTGGCTGCGATCAATAATGAAGTACCGAGACACTAACGAGCGCCGCTGTCGCCTAACCGGTCGTGTCCAGCCGAGGCCCAGTAACAACTTCTCCATCTGGTAAAAAGTTAAAAAGGGTTAAAACGTTGAAATGAAGTATAGTCGACGTCATGCCTAATGAGACCTGTGCGCGGGTATCTGGACCGAAGCGAACGACTGTGATTCTCTGAACAATGGATTGAGGGATGCGATGGGGCGTCGGCGCATTGGTCAGGAAAAGTTCGGCTTTGTCCTCGAACGCGGTAAACCGTCTTCGCTGGATGCGCTTGTCAAACTGATCGACTGGGCACCGATCGATGGCGCTCTCGGGGTGATCTCCAGTGCCGCCAAGGGCGAACCTGCCTGGCCGCCGCTGGCGTTGTTCAGGGCGATGCTGTTGTCGGTCTGGTACGACCTGTCCGACGTCAAGCTCGCCGCAGCACTGGACGACCGCGCCTCCTTTCGGCGCTTCTGTGGCTTTTCGGTCTCGGAGCCGACGCCGGAGCGCACCGCCTTTGTTCGTTTCCGCAGGACCCTGTCGCGCATGGCTTGGATAAGGTCCTGTTCGAGCAGATAACCGATCAGTTCAAGGCACAGGCGATTCTATGGCTTCAAAGCGCATGTCGGTGCCGACGCCGATACGGCCCTTGTCGAGGAGATCGCCGTTACGCCGGCCAACGTCAATGACGGCAAGGCCGCTCCTGATGCCTTGCCGGACAATCCGGGCGAGGTTTATGCCGACAGCGCCTGTCGAGGCAGCCATTTCGGTGATGCGGTGCCGCCAAAGGTGGCACGCCGCGCGTCATCGCTACCGCCATGTGGGGGCGCGACGAAGCCGAAACCCTGGCACGTCTCGATGCCTGGAACCAGCCGATCCATCGCATTCGTG